>NZ_CALRWL010000048.1:0-48760 GCF_943371865.1 Azorhizobium sp. AG788
GCGCTTTGCGCTGATCGGCGCCGGGCAATTGGGCGAGATGGCCCTCCGCCTGTGGCCCGAAACGGTCGCCACGCCGGAATTTCTGCTGGACTCCAACCGCACCGGCACCCTGTCCGGGGTGGAGATCCGCGATCTGAAGACCCACGCGCCGGTTCCGGGCGTGACCTATCTGCTGAGCGCCTTTCGGGTGACGGCGCCGTTTGCCAAGGAGGTGCTTGCCACCCTCGGCCATGCGGACGTCATCACCGTCTATGACTTCTTCGACCAGCAGATCCCCGACGTCTTCTCCAACGGCTGGCGGCGCCTCACTCCGTCCGAAATCACCCAGGACCACATCCGCGGCATGCGGAAGGTGTTTGCGGACGCGGAATCGGTGCAGACCTACGAAGCCGCCGCGGCCTGGCGCTATGGGCGCGAGCTGCGCGACGATTATCCGCTGCGGCCGGACCCGACCAAGTATGACCTCAGCCAGTACGGCCGTGCCGGCATGCGATACGACTATATTTATGACTGCGGCGCCTACAATCTGAGCCTGCTGGACAGCCTGAAGAAGGCCGGCATCAGCGCCGCTCATATCGTCGCCTTCGAGCCGGACCCGCAGAGCATTGCCCTCTGCCACGCGAAGGCGGACGCCTGGGGCGAGACGATGAATGCCACCGTGCGCATCGACCCGCGCGCCCTGAGCGACAGTGCCGGCCTCAAGCCGTTCGTGGCCAATGGCCTGATGTCGGCCCGGCTGGTGGGCGTGGACGCGCTGGATCGTGCCGCGGTCATCGCCTGCCAGACCTGCGCCTTGAGCGATGACCACGAAAGCGCCTTCGGCGATGCCTGTTCCCCCACCACACGCATGCTCATCAAGCTGCATGTGGAGGGCGAGGAAGTGCCGGCCCTGCGCGGCGCCATGCCGTTGCTGGAGGCCTATCAGTGCGATCTGTTGATCAGCCTGTCCCACGACGAGGCCTCGTTCCTGGAGGTGCCCGCCATGCTGGGCGCCCTGGGCCGGCATGATCTGTTCCTGCGCTCCTACTCGCTGTTCGGCGAGGGGCTGCTCCTGTTCGCGCGCTATCGCGGCTGAACGCACCGCCGGTCCGGCGGGTCGGGCCGGCGCGGGGCGGGGCGGGGCGGACAGTGCGCAGATCATCTTCCCTAACGACACTCCCACCTGATGGCGCGGGCCGGATTCACTTGGCGTCGCGGGATCTGGACGCTGCGCTCGCGCAGCACAGCTTGGCGCAATCAAGATTTGCTCAGGTGGCGTGAACACGGTGCGGGCGCGCCGCGCTGAAGTCGAAGGTGGGGCCTCGTCACATGAAGGCACGGACCAAGCCGGGCAAAGACCGCGAAGGCCGCATGGCCGTGGACTTTCACTGGCCGCTTCGCCCTTCCGCCCCTCGCTCCCAACGTCCCGCCCCCGGCGATGTCCGCCGCATCCGGATGGCCGCAGCATGAATATCCTGCATATCACCACCCATCTCGGCGGCGGCGTGGGCAAGGCCCATTCGGCGGTGGCCGAGGCTGCGCCGTTCGCGCGCGGCCGGGCGGCCAAGATCGCCCGCACCTATGCCCTGCTGGAGGCGCCCCGGGACGTGTCCTATCTGGACCGGATCGTGGCCGCCGGAAATCGCGCGGTGATCTGCCCGGATGCGGACCAGCTGTCGGCTTTGGTGGAGGCGGCCGATATCGTGCAGGTGGAGTGGTGGAACCATCCCCGCCTCTATGGCTTGCTCGCCACCACCTCCCTGCCCGCCATGCGCCTGGCGCTGTGGGTGCACATTTCCGGACTGGCGCCGCCATTGGTGCCGGCGCGGCTGGTGGAGCTGGCGGACAAGACCCTGTTCACCTCGCCCTGCTCCCTGGAGGCGCCCAATCTGGCGCCGCTGGTGCGGGCGCGCCCCGAAGCCTTCGGAGTGGCCAATTCCGGCTTCGGCTTCGCCCCGCCCCAGCGCCCGGCCTGCCCGGTGCAGCCGCTGCGCTTCGGCTATATGGGCACGCTGGATTTCATCAAGCTGCATCCCGGCTTCTTCGATGCCATCGATGCGGTGGAGGAGGACGTGCGGGTCTCGCTCTGGGGCCAGCACGATTCGCTCGGCGAAGTGGCGGTGCGCGCCGCCGCCATGCGCCATCCCGAGCGCATCCGCTTCGAGGGCTTTGCCAGCGATCCGCGCGCGGTGCTCAGCGAACTGGACGTGTTCATCTATCTGCTCACCCCCGGCCATTACGGCACGGCGGAGAATGTGCTGGTGGAAGCCATGTCGGTGGGCGCCACCCCCATCGTGTGGGACAATCGGGCCGAGACCAGCATCGTGCGCGATGGCCGCAACGGCTTCGTGGTGCGCTCCACCGACCAATGCGCCGCTTTGATCGACTGGAGCCGCCGCAACCCGCGCCGGGTGGCCCGCATGGGGGCGAAGGCGATCTATGACATGGAGCATGGCCGCACCGCCGCCGGCACCTTGCGCGGCTTCGCGAGAACCTATGACGAACTGCTGGCTGCCCCGCGCCGGCGCCGGGATTTCGCCGCTGCTTTGGGGGCGGATTCGCGCAGCTGGTTCCTGTCCACCCTGCGCACCGAGGACAATGACCCGACGCCGGCGTCGCGGCTGCTGTCGGGCATGGCCGCCAAGGGCAGCCTCGGGCATTTCCGCACCTGTTTTCCGGAAGATGCGGGCCTTGCGGCTTTGGCGCTGGCCTGACCGTTCAGGCCGCGGCTTGCCTCAGTCGGGCACGCCTCAGTCCGGCACCACCGCGGTGGCCTGGATTTCCACCAGCGCTTCGTCTTCCACCAGCCCGGACACCTCAACCACGGCCATGGCCGGGAAATGCCGGCCGATGGTGGCCTTGTAGGCGGCGCCGATGTCTTTGAGCGCAGCGCTGTAGGCTTTGCGGTCCAGCACGTACCAGGTCATGGTGGTGATGTGCTCCGGCCCGGCGCCGCCTTCCGCCAGCACGGCGACGATGTTCGCCAAAGTCTGGCGCACCTGGCCGGCCAGATCCTTGGCCTCGAACACGCATTGCGCGTTCCAGCCAATCTGCCCGCCCACGAACACCATGCGCCCGCGCGCCTCCACCCCATTGGCATAGCCCCGCGGCTTGGCCCAGCCCGCGGGCTGCAGCACGCGGTTGGAGGCCGCAGGCGGGGTTCCGGCCGGAATTTCGTCGGACAGTGGGGCGAGGGGCATGAGGATCCCATGTGATTCGAGGGGGCGCGCCGATCCGCCCGCCCCTCTGCAAGCGCATGGGCCGACAGTGGACTCCCGCCGAATATATTTCAAGCTTAAACTTATAGCCGGCAAGCCGGACCCGTTTGGGCTGATTCCGACGCAGGCGCCACCATCCGATTGCCCGCATCGCGAGCGCTGCGGCGCCGCATTTCTCCCGCATTGCACAAAAAAGGGGCCCGGGAGATTTCCGGGCAAATCCCGGTTGCGACCGTATATTTTATGTGTAAAATAATTTTCAGAAGGGCGGCTGAAGAACGCTCAAAGCCATTCCAGCAGCTTGTTTGAGGGGAGTCAAAATGCGGGTGAAACGGATTCTGGCGGCGGTGACCGCCGCGGCACTGGCCTGCACCGCCTTCGGCGCGCAGGCGGCGGACGGCAAGATCAAGATCGGGCTGCTCTACACGCTCAGCGGCCCGGCCGCGGTGCTTGGCGAACAGTCCCGCGACGGCTTCCTGCTGGCGATGCAGAAGCTCGGCAACAAGATCGGCGGCCTCGACGCCGAGATCATCATCGCCGATGACGAGCAGAAGCCCGACGTGGCGGTGAACAAGGCCAAGGAAATGGTGGAGCGCGACGGCGTGACCTTCGTGGTCGGGCCGATCTTCTCCAACGTGCTCGCGGCCATCGTCAAGCCGGTGACGGCGTCCGGTGCCTTCCTCATCAGCACCAATGCCGGCACCTCGAATCTCGCCGGCGCCGACTGCAACCCGAACCTGTTCGTCACTTCCTACCAGAACGACCAGGTGCACGAGGTCTCCGGCAAATATGCCCAGGACCAGGGCTACAAGAAGGTGTTCCTGATCGCCCCCAATTACCAGGCGGGCAAGGATGCGCTGGCCGGCTTCAAGCATTCCTACAAGGGTGAAGTGGTCAACGAGATCTTCACCCCGCTCGGCCAGCTGGATTTTTCCGCCGAGCTGGCGCAGATCGCCGCCGCCCAGCCGGATGCGGTCTATGCCTTCATGCCCGGCGGCATGGGCGTCAATCTGGTGAAGCAGTATCGCCAGGCGGGCCTGAGCAAGATCCCGTTCCTGTCCGCCTTCACCGTGGACGAGACCACCTTGCCCGCGCAACAGGACGCCGCCATCGGCTTCCTCGGCGGCGCCACCTGGGCGCCCGACTTCGACAACGCCCAGTCCAAGACCTTCACCGATGCGTTCGTGGCCAAGTTCAACCGCGTCCCCGGCAGCTACGGCGCCCAGGCTTATGACGCGGCGCTGCTGATCAACAGCGCGGTGACCGCCACCAAGGGCAACATCACCGACAAGAATGCCCTGCGCAAAGCGCTGGAAAAGGCGGACTTCCAGTCCCTGCGCGGCACCTTCAGCTTCGGCCCCAATCACTATCCGGTCCAGGACTTCTACCTGGTGAAGGCGGTGAAGCGGCCCGATGGCAAGTATGCCACCAGCGTCGTGAAGAAGATCTTCTCCGACTATCGCGACAACTACGTCTCCGCCTGCAAGATGTGAGGCGCTGCGGCCCGCGCCGGTTTCGGTGCGGGCCGTCCTCGGCGGTGCGGGAGGAGAACGCCCGCATCTCGACGACAGCCTGTGGCCCCCCGACCGGGCGGCCACCAGGGTCCGCCCCCGCGGACACGGCGGAGCCATGCCCGCCGACAGCACGCTGCGACGTCATAGGCCGCAGCAGCATTGCGTCGGACCTGCGTAACCAGCGAAGACCCACGGCGAAGACGGACGGTTGATGCCCCGCGATGTTTAATCTCTTCCTCCTCCAAGCCCTCAACGGCATCCAGTTCGGCATTCTGCTGTTCCTGGTGGCGGCCGGCCTGACGCTGGTGTTCGGGGTGATGAACCTCATCAACCTCGCCCACGGCGCGCAATACATGATCGGCGCCTATCTCTGCGCCACCTTCACCGCGCTGACCGGCGACTTCTTCTTCGGCCTCGCCTTGGCCCTGCCCGCCACCTTGCTGCTGGGGCTGGCGCTGGAGATGCTGGTGTTCCGCCGCCTCTATGACCGGGACCATCTTGATCAGGTGCTGGCCACCTTCGGCATCATCATGATCGTCAATGAGAGCGTGAAGATGATCTGGGGCGCCGCCCCCTTGAGCGTGCCGATCCCGGACATCCTCTCCGGCTCGGTGCCGCTGATCGGCAACATGCAATATCCCATGATCCGCGTGCTGATCATCGCCGCCGGCCTTGCCACCGCCGCCGGGCTCTATCTCCTGGTCAACCGCACCCGCATCGGCATGCTGCTGCGGGCGGGGGCCACCAACCGCGCCATGGTCTCGGCGCTGGGCGTGGACATCCGCCGGCTGTTCCTGCTGGTGTTCGGCCTCGGCGCCATGCTGGCCGGCTTTGCCGGTGCCATGGTCGCGCCCCTGCTGTCGGTGGATCCGGGCATGGGCGATCAGGTGCTCATCCTGACCTTCGTGGTCATCGTCATCGGCGGCGTCGGCTCGGTGCGCGGCGCCTTCGTGGCCGCCATCCTGGTGGGGCTGGTGGATACGCTGGGCCGCACCTTCGGCCCCATCCTGCTGCGATCGCTGATGGATGCCTCCGCCGCCTCGCAGACCGGACGCACCCTTGCTCCCATGCTCATCTACATCCTCATGGCGCTGATCCTGGCCGTGCGCCCCGGCGGCCTGTTCCCCGCACCGGGAGGCACGCATTGAACGCGCAGCTCCCGCCCCCCGCCGAGGCTGACATCCTGCCCGGCACCCCCGCTGCCCCGGCGCGGCGCTTCGGCGCCGGTGCGGCGGCGCTCGCCATGTTCCTCATTCTCGCGCTGGTGCCGGTGGTGGCCGGGGCGACCGGGGACAGCTTCCTGCTCGTGATCGCCATGCGCATCATGATCTTCGCCATCGCCGCGCTATCGCTGGATCTGGTGCTGGGCTATGGCGCCATGGTCTCGTTCGGCCATGCGGCCTATATCGGCATCGGCGCCTATGCGGTGGCGATCCTTTCGCTCTACGGCATCCACGATCTCATGGCCCATGTCGTCGTGGCGATCCTGGCGGCGGCGGCGTTCGCGTTCGTGACCGGCGCCATCTGCCTGCGCACGCGGGGCATCTATTTCATCATGATCACGCTGGCCTTCGGGCAGATGGCGTTCTTCTTCATGGTGTCGCTCTCGGCCTTAGGCGGGGATGACGGCATCACCCTGAAGAGCCGCTCCACTCTGTTCGGCGCCCCGCTGCTGGTGAACAACCAGGTGCTGTTCTATCTCATCCTCGGCACGCTGGTGGCGGTGTTCGTGCTGCTGCGCCAATTGGTGGGCTCGCGCTTCGGGCGGGTGCTGCGGGGCACGCGGGACAATGCGGTGCGCATGCGCGCCATCGGCTTTGCCCCCTTCCCCTATCAGCTCACCACTTATGTCATCGCAGGCGCCGTGGCCTCGCTCGCCGGGGTGTTCCTGGCCAATCAGGTGGAATTCGTCGCCCCGGCCTATATGAGCTGGCAGCGCTCGGGCGAACTCATCGTCATGGTGGTGCTGGGGGGCATGGGCACGCTGGCCGGCCCCATCGCCGGTGCCGCCGCTCTGCTGCTGCTGGAGGAAATCCTCGCCGGCTTCTCCGAGCATTGGAAGCTGGGCCTCGGCCTCTTGCTGGTGCTGGTGGTGCTGTTCAGCAAGGGCGGCATCAGCGGCCTCGCCAAGCGGCTCAGCGGGGGAGAGCGCTCATGATCCTGTCCTCAGCCCATCGCCCCCACACCGGGCCGCTGCTGAAGGTGGAGGGCCTGCACAAGGCCTATGGCGCCCTCACCGTCACCGATGGCGTCAGCCTGGAGGTGGGCGCGGGCGAACTGCACGCCATCATCGGCCCCAACGGCGCCGGCAAGACCACGCTGATCCACCAATTGGCCGGCAGCCTGCGCAGCGACAGCGGCAGCGTCACCTTTGCCGGCGAGGACATCTCGCGCCTCGACATGGTGCAGCGGGTCAAGCGCGGGCTGGCGCGCTCGTTCCAGATCACCTCGCTGCTGGACGGCTTCTCGGTGCTGGAAAATGCCGCCATGGCGGTGCAGGCCCGCTCCGGCTCCAGCTTCCGCTTCTTTGCCCCCGCCGCCCATGAGAAGCGCCTCATTGACGAGGCCATGGCGGTGCTCACCCGCTTCGGCCTGGAAGATCGCGCCCAGCGCCGGGCCGGCAGCCTGTCCCATGGCGAGAAACGCCAATTGGAACTGGCCATCGCGCTGGCCACCGGCGCCCGCATGCTGCTGCTGGACGAGCCGCTGGCCGGCACCGGCCACGAGGAATCCGAACGGCTGGTGGCCCTGATGCAGGAATTGCGCACCACCCATACCTTGGTGCTGATCGAGCACGACATGGAAGCGGTGTTCGCGCTGGCGGACCGCGTCAGCGTGCTGGTCTATGGCCGGCTGATCGCCACCGGCACCCCGGCGGAGGTGCGCGCCGATCCTGCCGTGCGCGCGGCCTATCTGGGCGAAGAGGAGGCGGCGTGATGCTGAAGGTCGAAGGCCTGGAAAGCGCCTATGGGGATTCCCGCATCCTGTTCGGCATCGATTTTTCGGTGGGTGCCGGCGAGGTGGTGACGCTGCTGGGCCGCAACGGCATGGGCAAGACCACCACCATCAAGTCCATCTTCGGCCTGCTGCGCCCGCGCGCCGGGCGGGTACTGATCGACGGCCAGGACATGGCGGGCAAATCCCCCCATCTCATCGCCCGCAGCGGCCTGGGGCTGGTGCCGGAAGGCCGCCAGATCTTCCCCACCTTGAGCGTGGAGGAAAACCTCATCGCCACCGGCCGCGCCGGCGGCGGCGCCGCGCGCTGGACCCTGGAGAGCGTCTACAAGCTGTTCCCGCGCCTGAAGGAACGCCGCCGCAATATGGGCAACCAATTGTCCGGCGGCGAACAGCAGATGCTGGCCATCGGCCGCGCCCTGCTCACCAATCCGCGCCTGGTGGTGCTGGACGAGGCCACGGAGGGGCTGGCCCCGCTCATCCGCGAGGAGATCTGGGCCTGCCTGCGCGCCATCAAGGCCGAGGGCGAGGCGATCCTGGTGATCGACAAGAATGTGGAGGCGCTGGCCCGCTTCGCCGATCGCCATGTGGTGATCGAGAAGGGGCGCGTGGTGTGGTCCGGCACCAGCGAAGCCCTGCGCAGCACGCCGGAGATCAAGGAGCGGTTCCTGCACGTGTGAACGGGCGGGAGCGGCTGTGGCGGGGGGATCTCCGTCCATTTAGTTTATGCGTAAAATAGTTAAGTCGATGGGACGCGATCCGCCCCGGGCGGGACGCCAGATGTGAGCCAAGCCATGAACAAGACCGTCGATTACATCGATGCCGAATTCAAGGTCCGCGAGAATCCCGAGGATCACCGCACCGAATTGCGGCTGTGGCTGCGGCTGCTCACCTGTTCCAACATGATCGAGGCCGAAATCCGCAAGCGGCTGCGCGAGGAATTCGACACCACCCTGCCCCGCTTCGACCTCATGGCCCAATTGGAGCGCGCCCCGGACGGCATGCTGCTGGGCGAACTCTCCCGCCGCATGATGGTTTCCAACGGCAATCTCACCGGGCTGGTGGAACGCCTGGTGCAGGAGGGCCTGGTTGAGCGGCAGGTCAGCGAGACCGATCGCCGCGCCGCCTTCGTGCGCCTGACCCCGCGCGGGCGGGCGGATTTCACTGTCATGGCCAAGCAGCACAGCGAATGGATCGGCGAACTGCTGGGCGGGCTCAATGCCCGCGAGCAGGAGGAACTGTGGATGCGCCTCGGCCGCCTCAAGGGCTCCGTGGGCGCCGCCCGCGACCGGCCGGAGCCGCCCGGCAAGGACCAGCCGCCCGCCGCCGACTGAACACCCTGACGAAACCGCGCACAGCCGACCGAGCGCCCCGCCAGAGCGGCGCCGGCCATCAAGCCAAGATCCAGAGCGAGACACCTCCCATGCGCCCCACCGCCCATTTGGACACCTTCGTCCTCGACAATTTGCCCCCCGTGGAGATGCAGCCGGACTTCATCAATCTGGAGGCGCTGGGCTATCCCGAAACGCTGAACGCCACCGTCGAGCTGGTGGACCGGCATGTGCGGGAGGGCCGCGGCGACCGGGTGGCGCTGCGCGCCCCGGACCTCACCTGGACCTATGCCGACCTCTCCCGCGTGATCGACCGCATGGCCCACATGCTGGTGTCGCGCCTTGGCCTGGTGCCGGGCAATAGGGTGCTGCTGCGCGCCGCCAACACCCCCACCATGGTCGCGCTCTATCTGGCGATCATCAAGGCCGGCGGCATCGTGGTGGCCACCATGCCGTTGTTGCGGGCCAAGGAATTGGTCCAGATCATCGACAAGGCTGAGATCAGCCTCGCCTTGTGCGATGCCGCTCTGGCCGAGGAAATGGAGAAGGCGGCGGCGGGCAATGCCTATCTGCGCCGGGTGGTCACCTGGAGCGGCACCGCGCAGGGCGAGCTTGCCCCGTTGCTGGAGGGCCTGCCGGATGTGTTCGAGGCCGCCCCCACACGGTCCGATGATCCCTGCCTGCTGGGCTTCACCTCGGGCACCACCGGCCTGCCCAAGGCCACCATCCATTATCAGCGTGATCTGCTGATCATCTGCGACTGCTACGCCAAGGAAATCCTGCGCGCGAGCCCCGACGACATCTTCATCGGCTCGCCGCCTTTGGCCTTCACCTTCGGCCTTGGCGGGCTGGTGCTGTTCCCGTTCCGCATCGGCGCCTCCGCCGTGCTGCCGGCCAAGACCGGGCCGGACGATCTGGCCCGCGCCATCGGCACCTTCCGCCCCACCATCTGCTTCACCGCCCCCACCGCCTATCGCGCCATGCTGGCGCGCATCGCCGATTATGACCTCTCCTCTTTGCGCAAGTGCGTGTCGGCGGGCGAGAAGTTGCCCGTGCCCACCTTCCATGCCTGGGAAGCCGCCACCGGCCTGAAGCTGCTGGACGGCATCGGCGCCACCGAACTGCTGCACATCTTCATTTCCGCCCGCGAGGAGGACATCCGCCCCGGCGCCACCGGCAAGCCGGTGCCGGGCTATGAGGCCAAGGTGATCGACGAGACCGGCGCGCCCTGTCCGCCGGGCACGCCCGGCCGCCTCGCCGTGCGCGGCCCCATCGGCTGCCGCTACCTGGCCGATGCCCGCCAGGCCGTCTATGTGCAGGACCGCTGGAACATCACCGGCGACACCTACCTGATGGATGCCGACGGCTACTTCTGGTACCAGGCCCGCAATGACGACATGATCGTCTCCGCTGGCTACAACATCGCCGGGCCTGAAGTGGAGGCGAGCCTGCTGGCCCATCCGGCGGTGGCGGAATGCGGCGTGGTGGCCGCCCCCGATCCCGAGCGCGGCAGCATCGTCAAGGCCTATGTGGTGCTGCACGAGGGCGTGCCCCACGATCCCGCCACGCTGAAAGCCTTGCAGGAGCATGTGAAGGCGGATCTGGCGCCCTATAAATATCCCCGCGCCATCGAATGGATGGACGCCCTGCCCCGCACGGAATCCGGCAAGCTGCAACGCTTCGCCCTGCGCCAGAAAGCCGAAAGCGCGCCGCCCACCGCCGAGGCGTGAGCGGGGACCACGACTTCCGCGCCTCTCTCGCCTCTCGCGCGACCGCTCTTCCCACAGAGCACCGTCATCCCCGGACTTGATCCGGGGATCCACGCGGCGCCGCTTGGTGCAATCCGGAGAGGTCCGCGCCGTCGGCTCGGCGCGGATGCGCGGGACAAGCCCGCGCATGACGAACGGAGAGGGAGACGCCAAGCGTCCGCTTCACGGGGATTAAAAAAAACGGCGGCAGGGGGGCCCTGCCGCCGGTTTTCTGTTTTCAGACGATGGTCTCAGGCGCCGGGCGGCGGCAGGAAATCCACGTCGCACAAAGCTGCCAGGCGCACCACTTCGGCGGGGTCAGGCACGCCGTCGATCTTGGTGAACAGCTCCCACAGCTTGGCGGTGGGCGAGACCCAGAACACGCACTTCACCGGCTGGTCGGACTTGTTGAAAATGCCGTGGGGAATGTTGCGCGGCAGGCGGATCAGGTCGCCGGCGGTCGCCACCACGTCCTTGCCGTCCAGCAGCAGGTCGAAGCGGCCTTCCAGCATGTAGATGAACTCGTCCTGGGTGGTGTGGATGTGCGGCGGCACGAAGGTGCCGGGCGGGAAGGTGGCGTGCCAGGACATGGAGCTTTCGCACACGTGCTTGGGCACATAGGTCTGGCCGAGAATGTTCCAGACAATGTTCTCCACCGACTCGCCGGCCTTGGTGATGCCGGGATGCATGATGGTCATGGGCTCACTCTCCTTGTGTTCGATGTTCGGGTGTTCGATGATCGCGTATCAGGCGCTCGGCCGGTTGACCTGATCCTGGGTGAAGCCGGCGGCGGCGGCATAGCCGCGAACGATGGCGCGGCGTTCCTCGAACGAGATCACCGCATCGAGATCCGCGCAACCCTCCGGGGCGCGGCGCTCCACTTCGTCGATCACCCCTTCCGGGCCACCCTGGCGGTTGAGCCGCACGATTTCCGCCGTGGCCGGTAGCCGCTGCGCCGCATAGGCGGCCAGCGCCGCGCGGCCGTGCTCGCTGCTGGCCAGCGCATCCGCCAGCGCGCGGGCATCGATGATGGCCTGGCTGGCACCATTGGAGCCCACCGGATACATGGGATGGGCCGCATCCCCCAGCAATGTCACCCGGCCTTCGGTCCACCAGGGCAGCGGGTCGCGGTCACACATGGGATATTCATAGAAGTCCGGCGTCGCCCGCACCAAAGCCGGCAGGTCGATCACCGCGACGCCGAATTTCTCCACGTGGGGCATGAGTTCGTCATGGGTGCCGCGCCGGTTCCAGTCCTCGCGGCGCGGGGGCGCGGTGGTTTCGGGGTCCACCCGATGGGTCACGACCCAATTGGTCAGCACTTTCCCCGGCGTGCGGCCGGGCGCGATGGGATAGAGCACCAATTTGTAGGTGAAGCCGCCAGCCACCACCATGGAGCGGCCATCCAGGAACGGATCGGTCTCCACCGCGCCGCGCCACATCATCACGCCGTTCCATTTCAGGCCCGGCTCATTGGGGAACATCTGGCGGCGCACAGCGGAATGGATGCCGTCGGCGGCGATCAGCACGTCACCACGCGCCTGCGCCAGCGCCGCGCCGGGGGCGAAATGCGCGGTGACGCCGCCTTCATCCTGGGAAAAGCCGGTGCAGGGCTGCCCCATGTGCACCGCCTGGGGGCCGAGGCGCTCCAGCACCGCCTCCAGCAGCAGCTTCTGCAGATAGCCGCGATGGATGGAGAATTGCGGCACGTCATAGCCCGCATCCACCCCGCGCGGCTCACGCCAGATCTCCTGGCCGGCGCGGGTCATATAGAACAGTTCGTGGGTGCGGATTGCCACCCGATCCAGTTCCGGCAGCAGGCCGAGACCGGCCAATTCGCGAATGGCATGGGGCAGCACGTTGATGCCGACGCCCAGCTCGCGCACCTGCACGGCGGCCTCGAACACCTCGCAGGGAATGCCGCGGGCATGCAGCATGAGCGCGGTGGTCAAGCCGCCGATGCCGCCGCCAATGACGATGACTTTCATGTCCGACCTCTGGTTGTTCGGCGGTCACCCTTCGGGCCGTCCGTATCCTGCGACTCTAGCGACGATGCAAGGGGGCGCTATCGCCCCAGCGCCGCCGTGTCGCCCCAGCGCCAGAAACATCGGCGCCGCGCTCGGCTTTTCGCCGGTCTTGCGGCTTCCGCGCCGGGTGATACTTTAACTCTCAAATAAAACAGCGGAGGGGATCGGGGATGACTGCGGTGTGCGGCAACCTGTGGCGCCGATCGTCTTCGCTGGACGAGTTCGAGGCCACCATGTCCGACCTGCTGCGCCCCTGCCGCATCGCCGGGCAGCCGCGGGAGAGCTATCGCACCGAGATCCGCCATGTCCGCATGCGCCGCCTGGGCCTGACCCTGGTGCGCCTGGGCGGGCGGGCACGGGTGCAGGTGGAGCGGCATGGCAGCCTTGCCCTGCTGCAAATTCCCTTGGCCGGCAGCTTCGCCTCCCACGCCCCGCGCGGCGAAAGCCGGGTCTATGCCGCAGGCAAGGCGGCGGAACTGGTGGCCCCCAGCTGCGCCCTGGATCTGGAATTTGCCCCTGCCACCCGCATGCTGATCCTGGATCTGCGCGCCGGCGCCGCCGCCGCTGTGCCCGGCCTCAGCAGCGCGTTCGAGACCGCGCGGGCGCGAGAGGGCGGCCTGTCCTTGGCCGGGTCGGCGGGCGGCGCCCTGTCCCGGCTGGCGGGCTTTCTGGTGGGCGAGATCGAAGCCGATCCGCACGGCCTTCAGTCCAGCGCCTTCGCCGACCGGCTGGAGGACTGCCTGCTCACCGCGCTCGCCGACGCGCTGTCGCCGTCCCGGCCCGCAGCGGCGCCGGCGATCGCGCCGTCCGCGTCCGCCATCCCGCATTATGTGCAGCGGGCGGAGCGCTTCATGGCCGACAATCTCGACCAGCCGATCACGTTGGACGACATCGCCGCCGCTGCCGGCACCAGCGCCCGCACCCTGCACCGGGTGTTTCGCAGCGCGCGGGGCGAGACGCCGCTGGGCGTGCTCAAGGCGCTGCGGCTGGAGCGGGTGCATGGGGAACTGGCGGCCGGACGGGCGGGCCAAGGCGACATTGCCCGCCTCGCGTTGGCGTTCGGCTTCAACCATCTGGGGCTGTTCGCCGCCGCCTATCGGGCGCGCTTCGGCGTCTTGCCCTCCGCCACCGCGCGCGGCGCCAGGAGCTAAACCGCCGCGGGCTCCAGATGGGCCATCAGGCCGGCGCGGATGTCGTCGGGCCAGCGCATGGCCTTCTTGCTGGTGGTGGAGGTGGCGACCAGACGCTGGGTGGCGCTCCAGATCAGCGTCTCGCCCACCCGCACCTCATGCACCAGATCCAGCGAACTGCCACCGACCGCCGCCACGCGGAGGGAGAAGTCCATCACGTCGCCATGGAGGCCCGGGCGCACGAAGGTGAGGTCCAGCCGCACGGTCGGCACCGCCATGCCCCGCTCGTGATGCAGGGTCGGCCAAGGCGCGCCGACGGCGGCGAAGAACTCCTCCACCACCCCCACCAGGATATCCAGATAGGCGGGGAAATAGGCGATGCCGGCGGGATCGCAATCGCCGAACCGCAGCGGGCGGGAGACCTCAAACGCCATGGACCGATCTCACCCCTTGAGCAATTCGCGCGCCACGATCAGCTTCTGCACCTCGGTGGCGCCCTCGTAAATCCGCAGGGCGCGGATTTCCCGATAGAGCCGCTCGGTGATCTCGCCGCAGGTGACGCCGCGGCCGCCGAACATCTGCACCGCGCGGTCGATCACCTGCTGCGCGGTCTCGGTGGCGGTCATCTTGGCCATGGCCGCTTCCCGCGTGGTGGGCAGCTTCTGCACGTCGCGGCGCCAGGCGGCGCGATAGGTCAGGAGAGCTGCGCCGTCGATGCCGGTGGCCATGTCGCCGAGAGCGGCCTGGGTCAATTGCAGATCGCCCAAAGTGGCGCCGAACATGCGGCGGGACTTGGCATGGGCGATGGATTCATCCAGCGCCCGGCGGGCAAAGCCCAGGGCAGCTGCGGCCACCGAAGCGCGGAAGATGTCCAGCGTCCGCATGGCAATCTTGAACCCCTCCCCCGGTGCGCCGAGGCGGCGGCTGGCGGGAATGCGGCAATTCTCGAAGCGGATGGTGGCCAAAGGATGCGGCGCCATCACCTCGATGCGACGGACGATGGAGAAGCCGGGATCGTCCGCAAACACCACGAAGGCGGAAATGCCCCGCGTGCCCGGCGCCTCGCCGGTGCGGGCGAACACGGTGTAGACATCGGCGATGCCGCCATTGGAGATCCAGGTCTTCTCACCGTCCAGCACATAATGCTCGCCCTCGGCGCGGGCGGCGCAGGCCATGGCGGCCACGTCGGACCCCGCCTCCTGCTCGGAGAGCGCGAAGGCGGCCAGCCATTGCCCCGAACGCACCTTGGGCAGCACGGCCCGGCGCAAGTCCGGCGCGCCGGACAAGGCGATGGCGCCGGTGCCCAGCCCCTGCATGGCGAAGGCGAAATCCGCCAGCCCGTCATGCCAGGCCAGCGTCTCGCGGGCGAGGCAGATGGCGCGCGATTGCAGCGTCTCCGCCGTGGCGTCCCCCTCCGGCACCGCCGCCGCCAGCAGCCCGGCGGCGCCCAGCTGCCGCACCAAAGCGCGGCAGGACGTATCCACGTCGTGATGGTCGATGCCCGCCAGCGCGCCGGAGGCGGCGAAGGCATCGAGCTTCTCCACATAGGCGCGCTGCTCGGGGGCGAAGAACGGCCAGTCCAGATGGTCGCGGGTGGGGCCGGCGAGAGTGGGTGCGCGGGCGCTCATCTCAGGCGCCCTTGAAGTTGGGCTTGCGCTTGCCGGCGAAGGCTTCGAACGCCTCGCGGAAATCGCCGGTGGCCATGCAGATGGCCTGCGCCTGGGCTTCGGATTCGATCATCTCGTCCAGGCCCATGGCCCATTCCTGGTTCATCATGGTCTTGGTCATGCCATGGGCGAACCACGGCCCATCCGCCAGCATGCGCGCCAGCTTCTGCGCCTCGGCTTCCACCGCATCGGCGGCATGGAGGGCATTGTAGAAGCCCCAGGCCGCGCCTTCCGCCGCGCTCATGGCGCGGCCGGTATAGAGCAGTTCCGAGGCCCGGCCCTGGCCGATGATGCGCGGCAGGATCCCGCAGGCGCCCATATCCGCCCCCGCCAAACCCACGCGGGTGAACAAGAAGGCGGTGCGCGCCTCCGGCGTCGCCAGCCGCAGGTCCGAAGCCATGGCCAGGATCGCTCCGGCGCCCGCGCAGATGCCGTCGACGGCGGAGATGATCGGCTGCGGGCACTTGCGCATGGCCTTGACCAGATCGCCGGTCATGCGGGTGAAGGCGATCAGGTCCGGCATGGACATGCGGGTGAGCGGCTCGATGATCTCGAACACGTCGCCGCCGGAAGAGAAATTGCCCCCCGCTCCCGCCAGCACCACGGCGCGCACGTCGCTGGCGTAGCTGAGCGCGCGGAACAGATCGCGCATCTCGGCATAGCTGTCGAAGGTGAGCGGGTTTTTCCGCTCCGGGCGGTTGAGGCGCAGCGTCGCCACCCGGCCATCTTCGCTCACCTCCCACAGGAAGGTGCGGGCGGCGTAATCCTTGAACGGGCGCAGATGGCCCTGCATGGTGGTGTCGATCTGGCTCATCCCGTCATGACCTCCCCGCCGGCGATGGCAATCGCCTGTCCTGTGATGGCCGCAGAGCCCGGTGCCGCCAGCCACAGGACGGTGTCGGCCACCTCCTGCGGCTGCACCAGCCGGCCCTGCGGATTGGATTTGGTGAAATTGGCCAGCGCGTCTTCGGCGCTGCGCCCGGTCTTTTCCATGATGGTCGCCACCGAGCGGGCAATGATCGGCGTGTCGGTAAAGCCGGGGCACACCGCATTCACCGTGATGCCGGTGCGCGCCAGCTCCAGCGCCAGCGCGCGGGTGAGGCCGATCACCCCATGCTTGGCGGCGCAATAGGCCGAGACATAGCTATAGCCGGTCAGCCCTGCCGTGGAGGCGATGTTGATCACCCGCGCACCAGTGCCGTAGGTCCGCAGGTCCGGCAGCGCCGCCTGAGTGACCAGGAACACGCCGGTGAGATCCACATTCAGCACCCCGGCCCACATTTCCAGGCTGGTCTTCTCGAACGCGGCGCTGGGCGCCTCGCCGGCATTGTTGACCAGGATATCCACCGGCCCGAACCGCGCCTTGGCCCGCGCGAAGCCCGCCGCGATGGCGGCGGGATCGGTGACGTCGAAGCCATCGGCCACCAAAGTGGCGTCCGGCGGCAAGGTCGCGGCCAGCTCTTGCAACGGCGCCGCGCGGCGACCGGCCAGCGTGACGTGGGCGCCTTGGCTCACAAGCGCCGCGGCGATGGCAGCGCCGATGCCGCTGCCGGCGCCGGTCACCAGGGCATGGCGGCCGGCCAAAGGCAGGCCACCCGAGGGAAGGGGCGTGTCCATGCCCCTCAGCCCGCCCCGCCGGCGCGGGCCAGATTGGCCTCGAACTGCGACTTGGCGGAGAGATAAGGCTTCGGCCAGGGGATGGAGGTCAGCCCGATCTTGCCGGCCTCATGCAGCGCCCAGGCCGGGTCCGCCAGATGCGGGCGAGCCACGGCGCACAGATCGGCGCGGCCGGCGGCGATGATGGAATTGGCGTGGTCGGCTTCCGAAATCGCCCCCACCGCGATGGTGGCGATGCCGATCTCATTGCGGATCTTGTCGGAGAACGGGGTCTGGAACAGCCGGCCATAGACCGGCTTCTCTTCCTTGGACACCTGCCCCGATGAGCAATCGATCAGATCGGCCCCCGCCGCCTTGAACATCCCGGCGAAGATGGCCGCGTCCTCAGGCGTGTTGCCGCCCTCGGTCCAGTCGTTGCACGACAGGCGCACCGAGATCGGCTTGTCCTGCGGCCAGGCGGCGCGCACCGCCGCGAACACTTCCAGCGGATAGCGGGCGCGGGCCTCATGGCTGCCGCCATACTCATCCGTGCGCTGGTTGGTCAGCGGCGAGAGGAAGCTGGAGAGCAGATAACCGTGGGCGCAGTGCAGCTCCAGCCAATCGGCGCCGGTGCTGGCCGCCAGCTCGGTGGTGCGGACGAAGTCGGCCAACACCCGGTCCATGTCGGCCCGGTCCATGGCCTTCGGCACCTGGCTGTTCTTCAGGTACGGCAGCGCCGAGGCCGACAGAAGCGGCCAGCCGCCCTCTTGCAGCGGCTGATCGATGCCGTCCCAGGCCAGCTTGGTGGCGCCCTTGCGGCCCGCATGGCCGATCTGGATGCCCACCTTGGCGGCGCTGTTGCCATGGACAAACTGCACCAGCCGGCGCCAGCCCGCCGCCTGATCCTCGTTCCACAGGCCGAGGCACCCCGGCGTGATGCGGGCATCGGGCGACACACAGGTCATCTCCCCAAACACCAGCCCCGCCCCGCCCATGGCGCGGGCGCCCAGATGCACCAGATGGAAATCCCCCAGCAGCCCGTCGGTGGCGCTGTACATGGCCATGGGCGAAACCACCACGCGGTTGGGCAAAGTGGTGCCGCGCAGGGTGTAGGGGGTGAACATGGGCGGCAGGCAGCGGCCATTGTCGCTGATGGTCAGGTCGGACTTGCGCGCGAACCAGCGCTCATAGCCCTCCAGCCATGCCTTGTCGCGCAGGCGCAGGTTTTCGTGGCTGATGCGCTGGGAGCGCGTCAGCATGGAATACATGAACTGCTCCGGCTCCAGCGTATCCGCATAGCGCCGGCCCACCACCTCGAACCATTCCATGGCATTGCGGGCGGCATTCTGGATACGGGCCACATCCACCCGGCGCACCTGCTCATAGACCTCCAGCACGGCGGGGATCTTGTCCGCCTGATGCCCATGCTCCTGGAACTGGCGGGTCAATTCGATGGCGTCATCGATGGCCAGCTTGGTGCCGGAGCCGATGGCGAAATGGGCGGTGTGGGCGGCATCGCCCATCAGCACCACATGGGATTTGCCGTTGAAGTGGCTCCAGCGGCCGCAGATCAGGCGGTTGAAATTCAGCCAGGCCGAGCCGCGCAGATGGCGCGCATTGGTCATCAGCTCAGCGCCGTCCAGCACTTCGGAGAACAGGTTTTCGCAGAAATCGATGGAGCCCTGCTGGTCCAGATCGCCCAGGCGGTGGGCTTGATAGGCCTCTTCCGTGGTCTCGACGATGAAGGTCGAGGTTTCCGCATCGAACTTGTAGATATGGGCCTGGAACCAGCCGTGCTCGGACTTGCGGAAATCGAAGGTGAAGGCGTCGTAGAGCTTCTTGGTGCCGAGCCAGATGTAGCGATTGGGCCGGGTCACCAGATCGGGCTGGAACACCTCTTCATAGCGGTTGCGGATCTTGGAGTTGAAGCCGTCCGAGGCGATGATGAGATCGGCATCGGCAAAGTCGAGATCGCTGTCCACGTCGGTCTCGAACAGCAGTTCCACGCCCAGCGCTTCGCAGCGGGTCTGCAGGATGTTCAGGAGCTTCTTGCGACCGATGCCGACGAAGCCGTGGCCGGAGGTGCGCTGGCGGGTGCCTTTGAACCAGACCTCGATGTCATCCCAATGGTTGAACGCATCCTCGATCTCGGCGGCGCTCTCCGGGTCCCACACCTTCATGGCGGCCATGGTGGCATCGGAGAACACCACGCCCCAGCCGAAGGTGTCATAGGCGCGGTTGCGCTCCACCACGGTGATGCGGTGCGCCGGATGCAGCTTTTTCATCAGGAGGCCGAAATAAAGGCCCGCAGGCCCGCCGCCGATACAGACGATACGCATCGCGTCCTCCCCGTCCCGATCTGGCGCCACCCTCGGGCCCATCAATCATTTTATATTTAAAATATATTCCCGAAGCTGGGTCAAGCGGCAAAGGGGTGTCGGTGATGGGAGCACTGCCGCAACCCATGTTGCAGCGCAGCGTTGACAGGAGCGGCCTTTCGCTCCCACAGTGAACTTATTCCAAGGGGGGCCCCGCGAGGGGGCTGAGATATCGCCTTCCGGCTCGGTCATCATGGCCACCGGCGCCGCGATGACCCTTCGAACCTGATCCGGGTCATGCCGGCGAAGGGATCGGAATCAGCCTGCCCGCAATCCCGCACTGGGATTCTTTCAGGCGCAAACCGTCTCCTGAAGCTCATCCCGGATCTCATTTGAAGCGCGAGCTTGAAGGAGATCCGTATGCTCGACGAAGCCTCCACCTCATCCTTGAAGGTGACCACAGGCCCTCTGCCCCATTCCAGCAAGGTGTTCATCACCGCCACCCGCCCCGATGTGCAGGTGGCCATGCGCGAAGTGGCGCTGTCCGATCCGGCGGAAAAGCCGGTGCGCCTCTACGACACCTCCGGCCCCTATACCGACCCCAACGCCCTCATCGATCTGACCAAGGGGCTACCGGATCTCCGCCGCCGCTGGATCATGGAACGGGGCGACGTGGAAGAGGTGGACGGGCGCGCCCAGAAACCGGAAGACGACGGCCTCAAGCCCGGCCAGGTGAGCCATCTGCCCGCCTTCGACCGCTCCGGCCGCAAGCCCCTGCGCGCCAAGGCCGGCAAGCGGCCGACCCAGATGGCCTACGCCCGCGCCGGCATCATCACCGCCGAGATGGAATATGTGGCCGCGCGCGAAAATCTCGCCAGGGCCAATGGCGGCGCCCACCCCAACCACAAGGCCATGGGCCTGGGGGCGGCCATTCCCACCGACATCACCGCGGAATTCGTGCGCCAGGAAGTGGCGCGCGGCCGGGCGATCATCCCGTCCAACATCAACCACCCCGAGACCGAGCCCATGGCCATCGGTCGCAACTTCCTGGTGAAGATCAACGCCAATATCGGCAATTCCGCCGTCACCTCGGGCGTCGCCGAGGAAGTGGACAAGCTGGTGTGGTCGATCCGCTGGGGCGGCGACACGGTGATGGACCTGTCCACCGGCAAGAACATCCACACCATCCGCGAATGGATCATCCGCAACTCGCCGGTGCCCATCGGCACGGTGCCGATCTATCAGGCGCTGGAGAAGGTCAATGGCGTGGTGGAGGATCTCAACTGGGAGATCTTCCGCGACACGGTGATCGAGCAGGCCGAGCAGGGCGTGGACTACATCACCGTCCATGCGGGCGTGCGCCTGCCCTACATTCCGCTCACCGCCAATCGCGTCACCGGCATCGTCTCGCGCGGCGGCTCGATCATGGCCAAGTGGTGCCTCGCCCACCATAAGGAGAGCTTCCTCTACGAGAATTTCGAGGAACTGTGCGAGATCCTGGCTCAGTATGACGTCGCCTTCTCGCTGGGCGACGGCCTGCGCCCCGGCTCCATCGCGGACGCCAATGACGCCGCCCAGTTCGCCGAACTGGAGACCCTGGGCGAACTCACGGAGATCGCCTGGAAGCATGATGTGCAGGTGATGATCGAAGGGCCCGGCCATGTGCCGCTCCACCTCATTCGCGAGAATGTGGAGAAGCAGCTCAAGATCTGCCACGAGGCGCCGTTCTATACGCTCGGGCCGTTGGTCACCGACATCTCGCCCGGCTACGACCACATCTCGTCGGCCATCGGCGCGGCGATGATCGGCTGGTTCGGCACCGCCATGCTCTGCTACGTGACGCCGAAGGAGCATCTCGGCCTGCCCAACCGCGACGACGTGAAGACCGGCGTCATCTCCTACAAGATCGCCGCCCACGCCGCCGACATCGCCAAGGGCCATCCGGCCGCGCGCATCCGGGACGATGCTTTGTCCCGGGCGCGGTTCTCGTTCCGCTGGCGCGACCAGTTCGCCCTCTCTCTCGATCCCGAGACGGCGGAAGCCTACCACGACGAAACCCTGCCGGCGGAAGGCGCCAAGGTGGCGCATTTCTGCTCCATGTGCGGGCCGAAATTCTGCTCCATGAAGATCAGCCAGGAGCTGAAGATCGAGGCCGGCGACATCGCCGAAGCCGGCATGGCGCAGATGGCGCAGAAGTTCCGCGACACCGGCGGCGAGATCTACCATCCCGCCCCCGACGTGGCGCCGCCGCCGGCCTGATCGCCGCACTGAGGCTTGAGGGAGACGGGGCGGCGGGAGGCGATCTCCCGCCGCCCCTTTCGTTTGAGATACCGCCCACCGGCGCCAAGGGCTTCGCACCGGCCAAGGTCTGAGGGCGCTTATATCACTGAAGCCACATCACTTTTCGGCTTCTCCCCAGGCAGCGATGAAATCCCCTCGCCCCCCTTGAAATACGCGAACGTCCCGCGTAGGTTCCGCTCCTCGCTTCGTGGCTCCGCGCCGTGAAGTCGTGCAGCTGTAGCTCAGTTGGTTAGAGCGCCGGTCTGTGGCACCGGAGGTCGGTGGTTCGAGCCCACCCAGCTGTACCATTCCCCAGCCATCATTGAGCCACTTCGGGTCTATGCCAGACGCCGGCCCCGTTTGTTGAGCAGGGCCGCCGCGCGGTCTGGCGCTCGCCGCTCAGGCAGAACCCAGCGGATCGCTCCAGGGCGGGTTCGCGCGAAGGGAAGACCGGTCAGCGTGAAGAGCACGCGATAAAACCGACAAATCGCGAATTTCACCGATTCGAGCAGACAGGGAGGGGCTTTAGCGGTTCCGAGCCGTTCGGCGCAATGATTGCGGCGGGTGGCCGAAGGCGCGGACAAAGGCCCTGCGCATGCGCTCCGGATCACGGAAACCGGTCGCCTCGGCCACGCGCTCGATCAACTCGCTGGACGATTGCACCCGTTCGCGCGCCACTTCGAGGCGGATCCGCTCGATGGCCTTGGAGGGGGTCGAGCCGGTCTCCGCTGTGAAGACTCTGGCGAAGTGGCGGGGACTGAGTCCGGCCCGGTCGGCAAGGGCATCGACCGTGAGGGTCCCCTCGAGATGTTCGCGTACCCAGGTCAGCAGGGGACCGAACCGTCCATTGGGCGTTTTCAGTTCCAACAGCGACGAAAACTGCGACTGCCCCCCACTCCGGCGATGATACAGCACAAGCTGACTGGCAATATCCTTCGCGATGGCATCGCCATGGTCCTCGGCGGCAAGCGCGAGTGCGAGGTCGATGCCGGCCGTCACGCCCGCCGAGGTCCAGACATTCCCGTTCCGAAGGAAGATGCGGTCCGCGTCGAGCTTCACTTTTGGATAGCGCGCGACGAAATCCTGCGCGGACGACCAGTGTGTCGTAGCCATCTGGCCATCCAACAAGCCCGCCGCCGCCAGGATATAGGCGCCCGTGCAGACGCTCGCGACCCGCACGCCGGAGCGGGCCAGCCGGCGCACGAAGGCCAGCGTCTTGGGACATTCAATGGCCGCCTCGACACCCAGGCCCCCAGCAATCACCAGCGTGGTGATGGCGTTCGCCGGCCGCAGGCTGGATGCCAGCACCTCCACGCCGCAGGAACTGCGCACCGGCCCAGGCTGGATCGCCACCATCTTGACGTTGGGCGCGGTCGGAACGAACCGCTTGGCCAGCTCGAACACCGCTGCGGGTCCCGACGCATCGAGCAATTGGAAATCAGGGAAAATCAGAATGCCGATCATCGGCAATGTCCGCAAATGAGGGAACTGCAAGGTTTCAGACTAAAGGGCACCATGGCATGGTGCGTTCGTCAAGCGCGATTGCAAAGCTCGAACAATGCCCAAGTCGTTGCAGATCGGTTTGCTCGTATTCCCACGCATCACGCAGATCGACATGACGGGACCGCTTCAGGTGGTCTCCAGCCTGCCGGATGCCGGTGTCCACCTGATCTGGACCCGCATCGAGCCGGTGCCAGCGACACCGTCCCCACCATCCTGCCGACGACCACCTTCGCCGCGTGCCCGCAACTCGACGTGAGGCGGTGGTCGTGCGCGCCGCGACGCGGGCGTGGCCGTTGCATGGCATGGCATGGCATGGCAACGCATCCCGTATCGAAAGGGCCAAACTCCATCGAAAATGCCTCAGACCTGAGCGTCCATGCCGGAACACAGGATGCGCGCCCGCAAGCCATCTCGATCCCGCCGGTTCTCCAACGCGAGCCGGGCGCCGATACGGTCGGCCGCCATGCTCGCGATCGTGAGGCCGAGGCCGCTGCCTGACAGGGTCCGGTTTCGCCCCCGGAAGAAGCGCTCCGTGACGCGGACCAGTTCGTCCTCCGGAATACCAGGCCCCTCGTCCTCGACACAGAGCCCTCCCATCTCGCGCTTCCAGGAGAGCCCCCCGCCGCCCGGCATGTGATGGAGCGCGTTCTCATGCAGGTTCCGCAGCACCAGATGCAGCGCTTCGCGGTCGGTCTTGAGGGTCAGACCATCGAGCGAGCGGTCGAAATGAACATGGATGCCGTCCGGGGTGGGCGCCTGCTGGGCGATGTCGCGCAGCATTGCGCCAACGTCCACCTCCTCCTCTCGCGCCTTGCCGGTGGGGGCCGCCTCCAATTTGGCCAGAGCGAGCAGCTGGCGCACCAGACGCGCAGAGCGGTCCACCGAGACGAGGATCTGCCGGAGCGCCTCCTCGCGCATGGCATCGTCGGTGGCCGCAAGCGCGATCTGCGCCTGCGTCTTGAGCCCGGCGAGCGGTGTGCGCAGTTCATGGGCGGCGAAGGCGGTGACGTCACGCTCATGCCGACGCGCAGCTTCGACCTTGCCAAACAGATTGTTCAGCGCACCGAGCAGCGGCAGCACCTCCGACGGGACGCCACCAGAAGCGACAGGGCGCATGTCCTCGCCATCGCGCGTGGCGATTTCCGCAGCGATGCGCGAAAGCGGCTCCAGTCCTCGCACGAGACTGGCCCAGATCAACGCTGCCAGCAGCGGGGCCATGAGAAGTGCCGGTCCGAGCAGTCCGGCGATCAGATCCCGTACCAGACGGGCGCGCAAGCCCGTCCGGTCCCCCACCATCACACGCACGTTCTTCTGCGCGTCGGTGATGGTGAAGACGCGCCAGTCCTCCCCATTCACGACCCGTGAGGAAAAGCCCTGCGTCGAACCCGACAAGGCCTCTTCCGGGGCGCCGGAAGACCGGGCCAGGAGTTGTCCGTCGAGCGACCAGATCTGGCATGACAGCTGGCGTTCGTAGCCGGTTTCGTTGAATGCCACGGAAGGCGTCGTGGCAAGGTTGCCGCCGGCCACGAGGGAGTGGACCATGCGCGCAGCCTCCTGAAGGCGTGCGTCGAGCACATGCTCAAGCTCCGACCGGCTCGACAGATAGATCCACGCCACCGCGCACAGCCAGATCAAGCTGGTCGCAGTCATCAGGACGAGAAACAGGCGGTTACGCAGAGATGTCATTCTCCCGTCCTCACGCGATAGCCGAGTCCGCGTACGGTCTCGATGGCCTCGCGTCCGATCTTGGCCCGCAGGTTATGCACATGAACCTCGACCGCATTGCTCTCCACTTCCTCCTGCCATCCATAGAGTCGCTCCTCGATCTCCCCCTTCGAACGGATGACGCCCGGGCGTTCCATCAGCGCCGTCAGCACCGCGAACTCGCGCCGGGACAGGGACACCGGCGCGCCGTCGACGGTCGCCGTCAGGCTGGCCGGATCGAGCACCAGCCCACCGACGTGCAGGACCGCCCCCGCACGGCCGTGGCCGCGGCGCGCTATGGCACGCACGCGCGCCGCCAGTTCATCGAGGTCGAAGGGTTTGCCGAGATAGTCGTCAGCGCCCCCGTCGAGCCCGCGCACCCGATCCGGTGTCTCATCAAGGGCGGTGAGCATGAGCACCGGGGTCCCGTCGCGCCGCGCGCGCAACTGGCCAAGGACATCAAAGCCGGACCCATCCGGCAGCATGACATCCAATACGACCGCGTCGAAGCGGCCGCTGAGGAGCGCGGCATGCGCATCAGAACAGGTGGACACCCCATCGACGGTCGCCCCCGCGAGAGTGAGTCCCACCTTGAGGCCATTCATCAGGATGGGATCGTCCTCGACGACGAGGATGCGCATGGTTCTCTCCTCCCTGTGATCACCTTATCCCCTCACCTTAAGGCTGGCTTAAGGTGAGCGGTCGAGGGAGCGCCTCATGGTGATGAGAACGCTCCAGACCCTTCAATCGACGCTGCGCGTCGCGATCTGCGCCCTGCTGCTGCCAGCGATCGCGGCGACAGCCATGGCCGCCTCGCCGCGCGACCCGCTCGCGCCCGACGATGCCTTCCGCCTGTCCGCCAGCCGGACAGCCGACGGGACGCTGACGCTATCCTGGTGGATCGCGCCCGGAACCTATCTCTATCGCGGGAGCCTGAAGGCGGAACGAGCCGGACAGCCCGTCGCCCTCGCCACACTCCCCGGCGAGAGGAAAGACGATCCCAACTTCGGTTCCGTTGAGATCTATCATGCGCAGGCGGACGCGACGGTACCCGGGCTGCCGGCCGAGGGCCTGCTGCGCGTGGCGTTCCAGGGCTGCGCCGAAGCCGGCATCTGCTATCCGGAGCTCTCGCGGACCGTCGACCTGGCGACATTGCGCGTGGACGCCATCAAAGCCGGCTTGCGCTTTGCGGATGCCGGCGCCCCCATGTCGAGCGCATCGCCGCCTCCCGCCGTGGGGGCCGCGATGGAACAGGCCGTTCCCGCCCCCGCAGAACGCCCCTTCGAAACGGACACGCCAGCCCTGTTCGGCGGCGGATTGGGAATGCTGCTCGCCACCTTCCTCGGCTTCGGCGTTCTGCTGACCTTCACGCCCTGCGTATTTCCGATGCTGCCGATCTTGTCCGGCATCCTGGCGGGCGGCGGCGAGAGGCCGTCCCCCGTCCGGGGCTTCGTGCTCTGCGCCAGCTACGGGCTCGCCATGGCGGCCGCCTATGGCGCGCTGGGACTTGCAGCCGGCTGGTCCGGCGCCAACCTCCAGCTGGCCCTGCAGACGCCATGGGCGCTCGGTGCCATGGCGGCCGCCTTCCTGCTCCTCTCCCTCTCCATGTTCGGCGTTTTTGAACTGGCGCTGCCCGGCGGGCTGAAGCTGCCCTTCATGACCGGTGAGCGGCGGATCGGCGGCTCCGTCGCCGGTGCGGCGATGCTGGGATTTTCCTCCGCGCTGGTGGTCGGTCCCTGCGTAACCCCGCCGCTTGCCGCCGCGATCCTCTATGCGGCGCAGAGCGGTGATGCGCTGCGCGGGGGGGCCGCTCTGTTCATGCTCGGCCTCGGGATGGCGATGCCCTTGGTGCTGATCGGCGCCTTCGGCGCGCGGATGCTGCCCCGGTCCGGCCCCTGGATGGTGGCGGTGCGCCAAGCCTGCGGCGTGCTCTTTCTCGGCATCGCCGTGCTGCTGGCGAGCCGACTGCTGAGCGGTGCCGCAGGGGTCGCTCTGTGGGGCGCGCTGGCCATTGGCCTCGGCGTCTTTCTCGGCGCTTTCGACCGGCCAGGCCGCTGGCCGCTGGCTCGGCTGGCCAAGGCTCTGGGACTGCTCGCCGTCATCTATGGCGGAACGCTCGTGGTGGGGGCCGCAGGGGGCGCGGAAGATCCCCTCCGGCCCCTTGCCTTCCTTGGGCCGGCGGCCCGCCCCCCGTCCACGCCGAGAGAGGACGCAAGGGTCTCCTCGACCGCCGCCTTCCAGCAGGCGCTGGCGACGGCAAACGCCGAAGGACGGCCCGTGCTGGTGTCCTTCACGGCGGACTGGTGCACGGTGTGCAAGTCCAATGAAAAGGTGATGGACGATCCTGCCCTGCGCCCGCTCCTGGCCGGCCTGCCACGGATCGAGGCTGATGTGACCGCCTATGGCGCCGATACCCAAGCGCTGATGCAGCGCTTCGGGGTGGTCGGTCCGCCCACGCTGTTCCTCATCAATGCCGACGGCCGCGAACGCGGCGGCTCGCGCCTGACCGGCGCCGTCGCGCGCGCGGACATTGAGCGACTGATCGCCAAGGCTGGCCCGTGACACGCCGTTGCCCCCCTCACGGAGATGACATGAGACGCAGAACCTTTGTCCGCCTCACCGCTTTGTCCCTGCTGGCGCCTGCAATGGCGGTCATCTGGCGTGGCGCGGCCCACGCGCAGGTCCAGACCGTGGACGTGGACGGCATTCTGAACGATCCGGAGGCTCCAACCGCCGGCAATCCGAAGGGCGACGTCACCATCGTCGCCTTCCTCGATTACAATTGCCCCTTCTGCAAGAAGTCCGCCCCGGACCTTGCCCGCGTGGTGAGGGAAGATGGGCGAATCCGCCTCGTCTACAAGGACTGGCCGATCCTTACCAAGGCCTCGGTCTATGGCGCGCAGCTCGCCCTGGCAGCCATGTATCAGGGCAAATATGGGGAGGTTCACGACGCGCTCATGGCCATTCCGGGCCGCCAGATTCCGGAGGCCGAAATGTTGAAGGCCATCCAGGCGACCAGCGTGGACATGGACCAACTGACCGCAGATGTGAACCGCCACATCAACGACATCGCGGCGCTGCTGAAGCGCACCAATGCGCAGGCAAACTCTCTCGAGCTGAAGGGAACGCCGACCTATCTGGTGGGACCGCTGCTCGCCTCCACCCTCGACTATGCGAGCTTCAAGCGCGCAATCGCCGAAGCCCGCCGCCAGCAGGCCGGCACGAAGTAAGGCAATCACCCATATGACGGTCCCTGTATCCGGCGATCCGCGGCCGCTGTCGCGCCGCGCTTTGCTCTGCGTCCTCGCGACGCCGCTCGCCCTCGCCGCATGCGTGACGAACGCGCCGCAAGCACCTGCCGTCCCCGCTCCGACGATTGCACCAGCGGACGCCGCGCGCTACGGCGCGGTCGAAGATGGAGGCTTCAGCATCCCCGGCGTGGATCCGACGGAGATGAAGCCGCAAAACGTGCGCCAGCTGGTCCGCGACCCCACGGGCCAGGCGCCCGGAACCCTTGTGGTCGACCCCAAGCACCGCTTCCTCTACCTGGTGAGGGAAAACGGCATGGCACTGCGATATGGTGTCGGCGTCGGACGCGAAGGCCTCGAATTCTCTGGCACGGCCAATGTGGGCTACAAGCGCTCCTGGCCGAGTTGGCGTCCCACCGACGCGATGATCGCGCGCCAGCCGGACAAGTACCGCCCCTGGCGAAACGGCATGGCCGGCGGCGCCGAGAATCCGCTGGGCGCACGCGCCCTCTACCTCTTCAAGGATGGCAAGGACACGCTCTACCGCATCCACGGGACCAATGAGCCGTGGTCGATCGGCGAGGCGGTTTCCTCGGGCTGCATCCGCATGATGAACCAGGACATCATCGACCTGTATGGCCGCGTCCCGGACGCGGCGAAGGTGGTGGTCCTGCCCGGCTGACGCCGATCCCGGCTTGTCCGATCATCCCGTGACCGAGGGGATGGATGTGCGCCTGGGCGCTCCTGCCCGGGCGCACATCTCCTCTGATGTGTCAGAGATCAGTAGCGCGCATCCGCCGGCCTCTTGTCCTTCGGCCAGTCATTCACCTTGGCCGCGAAGTCCGGACGCGGCATGTGGGTGAAATATTCCGCCACATCCACCGCATCCTGGTCCGACAACCCACCTTGGCCGAGCGGGAATCCGGAGTGGAAGCCGATGGGCATGTTGCGCTTGACGAAGGCTGCCGCGGTATAGGTCCGCGCCATGCCAGCACCGATGTTGAAGGACTCCTCTCCCCACAGCGGGGGATAGACCGACTGCCCGCGCGCATCCTTGAGCCCTTCGCCCTTCGCACCGTGGCAGGCGGCGCATTGCTCCGCATAGACTTTGCGTCCGTTCTCGGTGTCCGGCTTGATGCTCGCGGAGATTTTGCCGACGCCGCGTCCCTCGACCTTGTCCTCGGGCTTCGTTTCCCGCTTCATCCAGTCGAAATAGGCGACCATCGCCTTCATCTCTTCGCTATCCTTTCCCAGCGGCTTGCCGTTCATCGAGCGGAAGAAGCATCCGTTGATGCGGTCTTCAAGCGTGATGACGCGACCCGCCCGCGGGGCATAGCTCGGGAAGAAGGCCGAGACCCCGACATAGGGCGATCCATCTGCCACCGTGCCGGCATTGAGATGGCAGGACGAGCAGTTCAGCACATTGCCGACATTGTTCGGCAGCAACGTGTGAGTCTCGGTGTTCAAGCGCATTCCCATGACCACCTGGCTCGCGTTGGGCTCGCGCAGGATATCGGCGACGCGCGGCGTCTCGAAGGGCCGCACGTCCACCTTGGGGTCGAGGGTCGCCCGAGCCGTCTTCACCTGTGCGGTCGTCACGGCAGGCGCGTTGGCCCCCCAATTGCTCCGGACGAAGGACAGGACTTCTGCAATCTCATCGTCCCCGAGACGGGCGAAGCCCGGCATTGTGAAGACACGCGTGTGGGTCGCGGTCTCCGCCGTGGCCCACCCGGTCAGGGTGATGTGCATGAGCGTGGACGGATCTTTGGCGGCCACCGTCGGATTGCCTGCGAGCGGCGGGAAAATGCCGGCCACGCCCGCCCCGTTCAGGCGGTGGCAGTCGGCGCAGAACTGCGCATAGGCCAATCCCCCGCGGGTGGAGAACATGGCGGCGGGCACCTCCTGCGGCTCCGGCGGCGGGTTGCCCGCGTAGGGATGGTCCGAGGGCAGCGACTTCAGGTAGGTGGCGATGGCGACGAGGTCGGCATCGGTGAAGTGCTGGGTCGAGTTGTGGATCACTTCCGTCATCGAGCCGGACACCGTGGCGTGACGGTTCTGGCCGGTCTTCAGCAACTCGACGGTGTCGGCGACCGTCCACAGGTTGCGCAGGTTGATGGCAGTCCACTCCTCGACCTTGGAGCCGGAAAGGAAGCGGTCGCCATTGCTGCCCTTGTCGGACAGGGCAACTTCCTGGAAGCCGATGCCGCGCGGTGTGTGGCACGCGCCGCAATGTCCCAGTCCTTCCACAAGATAGGCTCCGCGGTTCCAGGCCTCATCCTGGCTCGCATCCGCGACGAAGGGGCGATCCGCGTGGAAGACGAAATTCCAGAACGCCAGCGCCCAGCGTTGGTTGAAGGGGAAGCCCATGCCAGACGGCAAATTCGTATGCGCCACCGGCGCGACGCCCTTCATCATGTAGGTGTAGAGCGCATACATGTCCTCCGGCGAGATCTTGGCGTAGGACGGATACGGCATGGCCGGATACATGTGCGCGCCGTCCGCCTTGACGCCCTGGCGCATGGCCCGATCGAAGGCGCCGAAGCTGTAGCCTCCGATGCCGGTGGCGGGGTCGGGCGTGATGTTCGTCGAATACAGGACGCCGAACGGCGTTTCGAGCGGACGCCCCCCGGCCATGGAGGCCTGCCCGCTGGCGGTGTGGCAGGCGATGCAATCACCCAGTTCCGCGACATACCGGCCCCGGTCGATCAGGCCCGCCTCATCGCTCGCCATTGCGGGCGGAGTCAGGTCCTTCACCGGTGGCGGCGTCACGATCCACCAGAACACGCCGCCGCCCGCCGCCGCAGCAACCATTGCCGCCGCGAATAGACCTCTCCACCTCGATTTGCGAATAGCCGGAGCGCCGTCGTGCATCGAATGGACTCCTCTTCACGGACGAAGCCGAGGGACGGGCAAAAGCGACCGCCACACGCCTTCCAGGTCGCAACGCACCATGGGGTGACGGTCCCACGCCCCCGCCGCGACTCGTCCTGTGAGCGGAACCATAGGAAGCCATGCGCCCGCCGCGTTGATGTCCCGCAACTGACCTTTGGTCATACATGGAGGGTGTGGATATGCCGCATGACCTGCAGAGCTGCCCCAAGGCCGCGCACTGGTGCACGCCGCTGCCTCTGGCTCGGTCCTAGGCCAGAAGCGCCATCGCCCCGCGGACGATGACATAGATGCCAACCGCCGCGACGATCACCGCGAACACCTGGGACAGCACGGCCTTTCGGGGCGCCAGAACCCCGGCGAGGCGGCCGCCGAACAGGCCACCGACGATCCCGCCCCCAATGAAGAAGGCGACAAGGCGCCAATCGATGAAGCCCGAAAGCGCGTAATTGACCGCCGTGGTCACGCCGAAGGCGGTCACCGCCACCAAGGACGAGCCGATGGCAAACAGCAGCGGCATGCGCGTGGCGGCGAGCAGGCCCGGCACCACGAGGAACCCGCCGCCAATGCCAAAGAAACCCGACAGCGCTCCCACGCCGGAGCCGTAGGCCAGGAGCCGCGGCAGCAAGGTGGGCGCGGAGGTGGACGTCAGCCGCACGCCGGCATCGTCCGCATCCGACTTGCGCCGCAGCATGGTGATGGCGATGACCACCATGAGCAGGCCGAACAGCAGCAGCAGTTTCTGCCCGTCCATGGCCTTGCCGATGGTCGAGCCGATGGCGGCCCCGACCACGCCCGCCGCGGCGAAGACCAACGCGCAAGGCCACTTCACATTACCGGCCCGCGCATGCCCGGCAAGGTTGGCGAGCGCACTGATCGCCACCGCCACCGCACTGGTGCCGATGGCCACATGCGGCGAGGGCACGCCCACGAGATAGACCAGCAGCGGCACCGCGAGCACCGAGCCGCCGCCGCCGATCAGGCCGAGTACGAAGCCGACCAGCATGCCCGAGCCGCTGGCCAATGTGTCGGTGAGCGTGATCACGCGGTAAACTCCGGCTCGGCCATCCATTCCCGGCCCTTGAGCATCGCCTTCCAGGACACCGGAGGCAGCATGCGCGCCTTTAACATCCAGGCGATGGGGCTGGGCGTGGTACCGTCAATGAACCACTCGGGGAAACGTGGCAGCGGCTTGCCGCCATCGCCAAATTCGGCGGGCACAATCCTGCCGGCGCTTAGAGCCCGTTGATCGGCACCTTCAAGAAGCGTTTTCCCGCCGCGTCGGGCGGCGGAAGATCGCCGGCGCGCATGTTCACCTGGATCGACGGGATGATGAGGCGGGGCATGTCCAGCGTCGCGTCGCGGGCCGTGCGCAGGGCGACGAACTCCGCCTCGCTCACGCCGTCGCGCACATGGATATTGTGGGCGCGCTCCTCCGCGACGCTGGTCTCCCACTGGATCTGGCGGCCATTGGGACCGTAATCGTGGCACATGAACAGGCGGGTTTGCGGCGGCAGGGCCAGCACGCGCCGGATGGAGCGATAGAGCACGGCGGGATCGCCGCCGGGAAAGTCGGCCCGCGCCGTGCCGCCATCGGGCATGAACAGGGTATCGCCCACGAAGGCGGCATTGCCGATCACATGGGTCATGCAGGCCGGGGTGTGGCCGGGGGTGTGCATGGCGAAGGCGGTCATGGTGCCGATCTGATAGCTGTCGCCATCGGCGAACAACTGATCGAACTGGCTGCCGTCGCGCTGGAACTCGGTGCCTTCGTTGAAGACTTTGCCGAACGTCTCCTGCACCACGGTGATCTGGTCGCCGATGCCCAGCTTGCCGCCCAGCTTGCCCTGAATGTAGGGCGCCGCCGACAGGTGATCGGCATGGACATGGGTTTCGATCAGCCACTCCAGCTTGAGCCCATGGGCCTGGATGAAGGCGATGATGGCGTCCGCGGACCCATAGGAGATGCGGCCGGCGGCATAGTCGATGTCCATGACGCTGTCGACCACCGCGCAGGCGACCGAATGTGGATCTTTCACCACATAGCTGACCGTATTGGTGGGGGCGTCGAAGAAGGCCGTGACCTCGGGCGTCACGGTCAGATCCACGGCATGGGGAATGGGGGACATGGAGACTTCCCTTCAGGTCTGTGGTGAGGGGTTCTGCGGCACGGATTCGGCCGGGCGCCCGGACGGACGCGCGTCTTGCCGCCGGGCGAGCCAGCGGGCGAGCCAGCGGGCGGCGGCCATTCCCGCCAACATGGCGGGCACGAACACCAGGACTCCGGGGGCTGCGAGCCCGATCGACGTCAGGGCCGGGCCGGGGCACAAGCCGGATAGCCCCCAGCCGAGCCCGAAGATCGCCGGGCCCACTAGCAGGCGCAGGTCGATGTCGCGCCGGCTGGGCACCTGGAACTGCGCCGCGAACAGCGGCTTCGGCCACGCCAGAACCCAGCGATATCCGACCCAAACCACCGCAACGGCCCCGCCCATGACGAAGGCAAGGCTCGGGTCCCAAGTTCCGGCGACATCAAGAAAGTTCAACACTTTCGCGGGATTGGCCATGCCGGACACGACCAGGCCAAGGCCGAAGATCAGTCCCGCGAGCGCTTGCACGGCAATGCCCATCTCAACCTCCCATTCCGTGGCGCATCACAAACACGGTGATCCCCGCCACGGCCATGAAGACCAGGGTGGCCACCAGGGAGCGGGGCGAGAGCCGGGCGATGCCGCACACCCCGTGACCGCTGGTGCAGCCGCTGCCCCACACCGAACCGAAGCCCACCAGCAGCCCCGCCGCGACCATCAGCGCGAGATTGCCCGACACCGCCTGGACCACCGGCGTGCCGGTGACCGCGACCACGATCAACGGCGCCGCCACCAGACCGGCCACGAAGGCCAGCCCGCCGGCGAAACCGCCGCGCTCAGCGGGCGGCAGAAGACGGGAGACGATGCCGCTGATACCGGCGATGCGGCCCTGCGCCGCCATCAGCAGCACCGCGGAGAGGCCGATGAGCAGCCCCCCCAACAGCGAGGCGACAGGTGTGAAGGTGGTCATAACGCTCCGGCTCCCTCACTTCAGCGCGCAGGTCCGAATGCCCAGCAGCGTATAAGCCGGGCAGAAACGGAACAGCGCGGTGAGCAGCAACACCACGCCCACAGCCGGCAAGAGCCAGATCCAGGCCCCCATGCCGGCGAGAGCCGCAGCCGCCGCCGGCACAAAGGGGACCGCAAGCAGAATAAGGCCCAAAACTGCACGCACCGCGCGATCCGCGGTTCCGACATTGACCATGGCGACCTCCTCATGTAGGTTATAAATAACGTATATGCGAAGTTTCTAATATGTCAAGCATCCCATCAGCCATCGCGCAACCTGAGGCCACCTCTTCACGGCCCGGACCTTCCAAGCCCGCCTTTGCCGTGCTGGAGGCCCGCGCGGAAGAAGCGGCGGCGCTTCTGACCTCCATGGCCAACGCCAAGCGGCTGCTGGTGCTGTGTCATCTGGTGGAGGGAGAGCGCTCGGTGGGCGACCTTGCCGCCTTGGCCGGGCTCAGCCAATCCGCTCTATCGCAGCATCTGGGCAAGATGCGCCTGCAAGGCCTCGTCACCACGCGGCGCGAGGCCCAGACCATCTATTACAGCCTCGCCAGCCGCGAGGTGCGCGCGGTGCTGGAAACCCTCTATGGGCTCTACTGCGCCCCCGCCTCCGACTGAACACAGGACGGCGGCGCCATCGCTGCGGTTGCGCTCGCGCCGAAGAGCTGGCGCTCTCAATCCACGAAACAGGGTTCGAAGGCATCCTGCGAACCGGACCGCGCGCCTTGCCGCCGTATGCCGATCATGACGGTTGCTCACCCCACCGGACGTCGGTCCACCGTCGCGCCTGGCCCCGTCAACGAAAGACGCCGCCCGTCATTGCCGCATACCAGGCGGCCTGCTCCGCGCGCTGCTGGCGGCGCAGATCCGCGGGCTCGCCGGTCTGCGAGAGCTGGATTTCGGTTTCGCGGATCTTGCCGTCCGAAATGGCATAGCGGCTACTTTCCTTCACCACGTCATCACCCGCGATAGCGCTCCAGCACACATTCGCATAGCCGGATGGGCGATCATCGCGACCCAGCCACTCGGTGCGCAGCGCGGCGGCAACGGCTTGGGCTTGGTTATGGGCGGCGAAGGCGGATTTCGGCATGTCGCCGGCGAAGGCGGCATCGCCGATGACGAAGAGGTTCCGGTCCATGCGCGACGCGAACGTGCGAGGCTCGACCGGGCACCATCCGACGGCGTCCGCGAGCCCGGCCGCCCGCGCGATCGTGCCCGCCCACTGGGCGGGAATGACATTCACGAGGTCGGCACGGGCGTAGGTCTCGAACCCGGTGACCACGGTGCCGGTCTTGGGATCTACCGACTGGATACCGTCCGAAATGTCCGGCGCCATCCATTCGATCATGCCAGGGTAACGGACTTCCCAGCCCTCCTGGAAAAGGCCCTGCTTGGGGAACTTCGGCTTGGGATCCAGGATGATGATCTTCGTCCGCCCCCGGCCGGAGCTCTTCAGTGCATGCGCCATCATGGACGCGCGCTCATAAGGAGCAGGTGGACAGCGAGCAGGATTGGGCGGTGCGATTATGACGATCAGCCCGCCGTCCGGCACCGCATCGAATTGCGCCTTGAGAATCTGGAATTGCCGTTCGCCGGCCCAGGCGTGGGGCATTGCGTCCGCGCCCTCACGGCTCCAGCCGGGGACACTGTCGTATTTCAAGTCGATGCCCGGCGACAGCGCCAGGCGATCATAGCGCAGGCGCCGACCATCATCGAGCCGGACTTCGCGGCGATCGCGGTCGATGGCGGATGCCATGGCGGGCACCACCTCCACGCCCACCCTCGCCAGTGCATCATACGAGAACAGCAGGCTGTCGAAATCGCTCAGGCCGCCGAGCGTGTAATTGGACTGGAAGCAGGCGAAGTAGCGCGCATTGGGTTCTACGAGCGTCACGGCGATCGCGCCGGCGCTGTCGGAGACCACGGCACGGGCGAGAGATGCGCCGCCCGCGCCGCCGCCGACGATGACCAGACGGGGCCTCGCCTGCGCCCGCACGCTGGGTGACGCCACGGCGCCGGCAGCCCATGCCGCCCCTCCCAGAAAGGCGCGGCGGGAGATCGCCCCCGGATCGGCCCGGGCGCTGTTGGCCACAGGACCAGTAGCCATCGGGTCATCCGACCTTGAGATAGGCAAAACCCTTGCTCTGGAGCGCCCCGACGGTGGCGACTCCGGACGGCACGAAGCTGATATAGGGCGCCTTGCGAGCCCTCTCCTTATCAAGGTTGTTCCGCTCGAAGGTCAAGGAGCACAAATAGACCTTGAGGCCGTTCTTGGCGAGAGAATTGGCCTTTTCCGTCAGTTGCGGATCGAGCGTCTCCTTCGCCCACATGGTACCGGACAGGCTGTCGAGAAAGAACTTCACGCCCCCCGCATGAACCACGAGCACCAGTTGGATAGCGAAGGGGTCGGCGCCGTAGGCTGCATAGTGGTTCGAGATGTTGTTCAACGTCTGCGCGAAGCGCTCGGGGTCGCCATAGTCGCAGTGATAGAGGCAGGCGCTATCGGCCTCCTTTGAAATATCCGCCAGTTGAACATCCTGCGCGGCGTGCGCCGCGACCGGAAATGTGCCCGCAAGCGCCATGGTGCCGAGAAAAGCCCGGCGGTCGAAATGGGGCATCGTCTCCCTCCCGTCATGCGGCGCTTGACGCGCCTTGGTGTGGTTTCGAGCGCCGGCCTACCGGAGGGACACACGCGCCAAATTCAGGACTTGGGCAGGCATGCCAACCATCGACACGCACCTGGCAGGACGACAGTTCGTGCGGTGCAAATCTCGCTAGTACCAGCGCTCATTTCTTCACACCATTGGCATCGAACTGGGCGAGGTATGCGATGAGGTCCGCGCGCTCGGTGTCCTTCTTCAGGCCCGCAAACCCCATCTTGCCCTTGGGGGCGAGCGCCTTCGGATTTTCAAGATACGCGCTGAGCGTTGCAGCGTCCCAGACTTTTCCCGCGGCGGCACCCTCCTTGAGGTCCTGGGAATAGGAATAGCCTTCGAAATGCGCCCATTTCGCCCCGACGATGCCGTTCAAGGGCGGGCCGACCTTCGGCTTGGCGTCCGGCCCGACGGCGTGGCATGCCATGCACTTCTTGAAGACCCCCTCGCCTACAGCGGCATCCGGTTCCGCCATGGCCCGGGTGCCTGCGGCAAGCACGATGAGGGTCGCAAGCAGGAAGATGTTTCGCACCCGAGTTTCCTTTCCGGGATGGTGACAGACTGGGTTGGCGAGCGGCGTGTGGGGCACGCTCACTCCAGATTGCCCTTCGGGGGATCGCTGTCCGGCGTCACGTTGAGGATCTGGGCGCGGGCGGTCACATGCATCTCGCCGGAGCAGTCCTTCATGCAGGGAGCGGGCTTCCAGAACGACTTTTCCGTCGTCTCCCGGTCGTCATCATAGAAGGCCGCCTCATTGGGGAGGTTCACTTTGGGAAAATTCTCCTTGGACAGCACGAAATCGTCCGGCACCACCTCGTTGAGGTTGAGGAGATAGGCGACCAGTGCGTAGGTCTCGTCCGCAGTGAGCGACTGGCTATTACCGAACGGCATGGCCCGATGGACATAGTCGAATACGGTGGACGCATAGGGCCAGAAAGAGCCGATCGTCTTGTCCGGCCGATCGGATTTCAACGTCCCTTTGCCACCCGCGAGGACCGGCCAGCGGCCGGCGCCCTCGCCGAACTCGCCATGGCAGGCGGCGCAGCTCTGCAAGAAGATCTCCTCGCCTTGCTTGACCGAGCCCTTGCCCTCGGGAAGCCCCTCGCCATCCGGGCGCACGTCGATGTTCCAGGCCGCGATTTCCTCAGGCAAGGCGGGCCGGCCAAGAAGAACGTCTTTCGCGCGAGCCGCGGGCGCCCCAGCGCCGGCCGGCATATGAACCGCCTGCTGGCCCTTGGTCTGGACTGTCTCGCCTTTGGCCTGCGTCCCCTTCTTTGCCGGTTCGCCCTTGGCCTGGGGCGTTGCGGGATCGGCGACGACAGAAACGGAAGCGATGGCGAGGCTACCGGCCAGGACCACGGCGATGATCAGGGCCTCAGCCGACTTCCACATTTTCCGTCTCCCCATTGGAGCGCACCAGCCATGTCTGGATGCCGTTGTTGTGATAGATGGAGTTGGTGCCGCGAATGGCGCGAAGCTCTTGCTTGGTCGGCTGCACATAGCCGGTGTCGTCCATGGCGCGCGACTGCACCATCAGTTCCTCCCCACCCCAGTCGAAGTCGAGATAGAAGCGCACCATGGACATGGGGGTGTTCGGCCCCTCGATGCGTGCGGTGGTCCAATTCCGCCCGCCGTCCAGAGAGACATCCACCCGCCGGATGGCGCCACGCCCGGACCATGCGATACCGGACAGCACATTCGGCCCCTTCATCCTCAGGGGCGCCTGCGGGCTGGGGGTGGTGACGACGGATTTGGCATCCATGATGAAGGTGAAGCGGCGCGAGCGACCATCGGCAAGGAGATCGGTATATTTCGAGGTTTCTTCGCGCTGCTGCCACGGCTGGTCGCCCACCTTGAGCCGGCGCAGCCACTTGACCCACATGTTGCCTTCCCAGCCCGGCACCACCAGGCGCACCGGGTAGCCCTGCTCCGGCCGCAGCGCCTCGCCATTCATGGCGAAGGCGACCAGGCAATCGTCCAGGGCCTTTTCGATGGGTATTGAGCGGGTCATCACCGCGGCATCAGCGCCCTCGGCCAGCACCCATTTGCCCTTCGGCTTCACGCCGGCCATGTCCAGAAGGCTGCGCAGCGGGATGCCGGTGTAATACACATTGTGGATCATGCCGTGGGTGAACTGGCAGCCGTTCAGTTGTGCGCCACGCCATTCCATGCCGGAATTCGCTGCACACTCCAAAAAATAGGCGCGGTTGACCCGGCCAGGCATGCGCTTGATATCCTCCAGCGTGAACACCAGCGGCTTGTCCACCATGCCGTGGATCATCAGGCGATACTTGTCCGGCTCGATCTCCGCCTCGCCGCCGTGATGGCGCACAAAGCACAGGCCGCTGGGCGTGATGACGCCATCAAGGGCATAGAGCGGGGTGAAGCTCACCGAGCTTTCATGGCTGGCGGTGAGCCAGTCCACCTCACGCCGCACCACGTCCTTCTCAAACTTGGACGGCTTGCCGTACGGGTTGACATTGACCCCGGCGCCCAGTGTTTTCGACCAGTCGGGCACCGGCACGATGTTGGGATCAGGCTCGGCAGCAGCGGCTGAGCCGGCGAAAAGGGAGCCGGCGCCCGCCGCCGCAGCGCCCGCGCCCGCCCCCGCCACGGAGAGGAACCGGCGTCGCGACAGAGCCGTCGCGGGACCGTCTTCGGCAGAACGGCGAGTGGAGGATCCTTCAGTGTCGGACATGGCGCCCTCCTTGATATTCTATTATTCGACTGTTTGAATGTGTTTGTTAAAGCCCCGCGCGAGACGCGACGGGAAGCCCCCGAGGCATCGGCCTCAGGCCCCGGTCACCTTTACCGAGGCATTGGGCATGATCTTCACCGTCTTTGCGCCCGCCACATAGCGTTCCACCATCTCCCAGACCGGCGGACCTTCCACGTTCTGGGCGACCGAGGCCCAGCCGGCGACCGTATAGGCCTTGTCAGCCTCGAGCGGCGTGCCCGTCTTCAGCAAGGTGAGATCCGAAATGCGTTGGCCCACGCCCTTGCCGACGTCGATGGCATAGCCGACCCCACCCACCCGCACCATGTCGCCGCCGCCCTGGAAATAGGGATCGGGATGGAAGATGTTGTCAGCAACATCTTCCAATACGTCTTTCAGTTGCTTTCCCGTCATGGTGTTGCGGTAGCAGGCGGGATAGGTGATGGCGGTGGCATTGGAGATGGTCTCGAAGGTGATCGGGTCGCCCGGAAGCAGTGTTCCGCCCCAGCGAAAGCCAGGGGAGAGAGCGATCTCCGCGTCACGTTCCTGCATGAGCGCATCGCAGATCATGTCGTCGAAGGTGCCGTTGAAGTTGCCGCGCCGGTAAAGCAGACTGTCGGCGCGCCCCACCTCGCGGGCGAGGTCCTTGGCATAAGGGGCGCGGATATCCGCCACCAGCTTGGCCATGTCCGGGTCCGGCGCGATCACATCCGAAAATACCGGGATCAACTGGAACCTGTATCCGGTGACTTTCTTGTCCTGCACATCCAGATCGAGGCGCGAGAGAAATTTGCCGTGAGAGCCGGTGGCGATCAGGAGCGTCTTGCCCACGTGGGTCGCCGCGGGCATGGCATCGTGCGTATGGGCGGTGAGCACCACGTCGATGCCCTTCACCCGCGAGGCCATCTTGCGGTCCACGTCGAAGCCGTTGTGGGAAAGCAGGACCACCACGTCCGCCCCCTCCGCACGGGCGGCGTCCACCTGCTTCTGCATCTCCTCCTCGCGAATGCCGAACTCCCAGTCCGGGATCATCCAGCGGGGGTTGGCGATGGGGGTGCGGGGAAAGGCCTGGCCGATGACCGCGATCCTGGCGCCCCCCTTCTCGAAGGTCTTCACCGCGTCGAAGACCGGTTCCTGCCATTCGACCGAGCGGACATTCTGGGCCAGGAAGGCGAAGGGAGCCGTCTCCTTGATCTGGGTGACCCGGTCGGCGCCATAGGTGAACTCCCAATGGCCCACCATGGCGTCGAGCCCGAGGGCAGAGAACACCCGCACCATATCTTCGCCCTGGGTCTTCAGAGATGACCACGAGCCCTGCAGCCCGTCGCCTCCGTCCAGCAGCAGCACCTTGTCGGCGCCCCGCTCGGCGCGGATGGCCTTGATCAGGGTCGCAAGGCGATCCGCGCCGCCCATACGGCCATAGCTGCGGGCAAGCGCGGTAAAGTCCTCCGAGGTCATTGCATAGGCATCGCGCGTGCCGGGCTTCATTTTGAAATAGTCGAGGAACGCCATGTCCGTGAGATGCGGTGGCACGCCCCGCGCGTCTCCAACCCCCAGGTTGACGGACGGTTCGCGGAAGTAGAGGGGACGCAGTTGCGCATGAATATCGGTGACGTGCAGAAGCGTGAACGTGCCGCTTTTGCCGAACTTCAGAAGGTCGTCTTGCGACAGTTGCCCGCCGATCGCCTGCGCCACCCCCGTGCCCGAGGTCGCGAGGAGGCCGGCAAGCGCCGTTCCGGCCGAGAGAAAATCGCGCCTTGATATCATGGTGATCGCACTTTCCAAAAGTCATGGGGGCGCGCTCTCCGGATCAGGGCGTGATCCGGCAGCACAACAGGCCCGAAAGGCAGATAGGTGGCGGCGATTTATCTCGACGTCAGGCCACGGTCAGCTTTGCGGTGGACTTTTGCTCTGCCCCGGCATCGTCCTTCCAGGAGAAGGTGAATTCACCACTCTCAGTGGCTTTGTAAAAGAACGACTGGTAAGGATTGGCGGAGATCGAGGGAAACCATTCCGCCTTGAAGAAGGGGCGGCCATTGAAGGAGGCCTCGAACGTATTGATGATATCGCGCGGCACCGTCTTGCCCGCAGCATCCTTGCGCTGACCGCTTTCCATTTCGTGGGAGATCAGAGTCTTGATCTCGATAAGCTCGCCGGCTTTTGCTTGTGCGGGAACGCGCACGCGGGGCGCGGATTTAATGGCCATGGTGTCCTCCAACACGTTCAAGGGGCTATTCTTGCCCACAATTATTTTGGTCTGCTTCTGGCTGCACTCAGCCGCCGCAGCCGCCGATGGTCACCTTCACCTGCGCCTTGGCGGAAAAGAGCGCGCCGGAGGACATCTCCGCCACCGCAATCACATTCTGGGTCTGCGCCAGCCGCATCCGCGTCGAGGCCGCGGCCTTCCCGCTCTGCGGCGTGAAATGATAGGTGACGACCTGCGGAAGAGGATTGCCATCGGCGAACACATGGACTGACTTCACGAAGTCCGCCTCGGTCATGGGGCTATCCACGTCGATGTTAATGGGGACGACGAGGCCATTCTCGGCGATCTCTGGCAGGTCCAGCTTGATCTTTCCTTCGCCGATCTTCTTGCCCGAGAACAGCTTCTTCATCTCGTCCGCCACATCCGCCTCTGTGGCAAGGCTCATGCGTGGTGCAAGCACCGCGGCGAAGGCGGCAAATCCGGCCAGCTGCAGCGCACGACGGCGTGAGGGCGCAAGGGTGGCGTCAACGTGAAGAGTCATCCGTTTCCTCCTGCGGCCGACGCGCAACGTCGGCTCGTAAGTCATTATTTTTATTTGATGATGGAGACGAAGCGCGGGGCGCCGTCATCAGTCAATTTCACATATTGTGATATAGATTTTTTTGAATGTAAAGTAGCCTATCCGGTGATCGGCTCCGCCTATTGAGCGGCGGCATGATGGTCGGATCCCGCGCGCCTTCAAAGGTTTCATCTAGAAAGCCCATCGCGCGGGCTGTCACGTTCGGGAGGACATATGAAACCCAACGCCACACTCAGCAGGTGCCTTTGCGCCTTCGTTCTGACCCTCGTTCCCCTCCTGCCGCTCATGGCGCAGGAGGATGCCAGCGAGAAGGAGGTCGAGCGCTACCGTGCCATGATCAACGATCCCATGGCCAATCCCGGCTATCTCGCCGTAGACCGCGGCGAGGCGATCTGGGCCGATCCGAGAGGCACGAAGAACGTGTCCCTGGAGACCTGCGATCTGGGCCAAGGTCCCGGCAAGCTGGAGGGGGCATTTGCGGCCCTTCCGCGCTATTTCGCCGATGCGGACAAGGTGATGGACCTCGAGCAGCGGCTCTTGTGGTGCATGGAGAAGATCCAGGGCGTCGATATCAAGCCGATCATGGCCCGTCCCTTTTCAGGACCAGGGCGCGGCTCGGACATGGAGGATCTCGTCGCCTTCATCGCCAACAAGTCCAACGGCATGAAGCTCGCGGTCCCACTCGTCCATCCCAAGGAGCAGGAGGCCTACGCGATCGGCGAGTCCCTGTTCTATCGGCGCTCGTCCATCAACGACTTCTCGTGCTCCACCTGCCACGGAGAACCGGGCCGACGCATCCGCCTGCAGGGCCTGCCGCAACTCGACATCCCCGGCAAGGATGCGCAGGCGACCATGGCTTCCTGGCCCACCTACCGGGTCTCCCAAAGCGCGCTGCGCACCTTTCAACATCGAATCTGGGACTGCTATCGGCAGATGCGCATGCCGGCGCCGGACTACGCCTCCGAGGTTGTCACCGCACTGACCGTCTTCCTGGACGCGCAGGCCGCGGGGGGCGAGCTCAACGTGCCCTCCATCAAGCGCTGACGGGGAGAATCGACATGCGAAAATTCCTTATCGCTGCAGCCGGTATCGCCGCCGCAGCCTCGATCGCCTCCGCCTTTGCTCAGCAGATTCCGCCGGCCGCGCCGGCTGTGGTGGAGCAAGTGGTGAAGCGGAGCTTCACCAAGCTTCCAGAGGGCTGGGCGCCCCGCCTCGTGCCCGACGAGACCATGCAGATCTGTTCGGTTACGCGAAATCAGCCCTCTGCCGCGCAGGCCGAAGCCATTACGGCCCGGGAGTCGGTAACGGTGAAGTATCCCGACGGGGCCTTATTGGGCCGCTGGAAGGAGGGGGAGAAGGTCGCGCAGAATGGGCGTGGCGGTCAGTTCTCCGACCCTCCCGGAACCGTGAGCGGGGGCAATTGCTATGCCTGCCACCAGATGGATCCCCGCGAGGTCAGCTACGGCACGCTTGGCCCGAGCCTCGCCAATTATGGCGCCGACCGCAAGTTCGCGGCCGAGGATGCCAAGACGGCCTATGCCAAGGTCTACAATGCCCAGGCCGTGCTTGCGTGTTCCGCAATGCCACGCTTCGGGCACAATGGCGTACTCAGCGAGCAGCAGATCAAGGACGTGGTGGCCTATTTGTTCGATCCGGAATCGCCGGTGAACAAGCCGGCCAAGTAGCCGCCTCCGGAAGCATTCGCGCCCGCGATGCCTTCGACCCCTTCGGCCCCGGTTCGCCGGGGCCGTTTCCGCGCGTGCGGTATCAGCTCTTTCGGCCTTCGCGGGCAAGCCAGGCCTCGAAGGTTTCGCCGTCATAGGCCCCTGCCGCCACATAGTTGAACATGGCCGAAAACTCCGGCCGCGGCAGCAGCCCCGGCATGCGCGCCACTTCCCGAGCCTTGCCCTCCCTCAGCGCGAAGAATTGGAAGGTGGGTGTTGCCCGCACCCGTTCGCGCTGGCCGAGGGCCTTTTCTGTTTGCTTTGTTCCGTCGAGGGCAGTCACCTCGCGCGCACCGAACAGATCGAGGTGCACGATGTCGAACGCGGCCTTAATCGGGGCTTCAATAGCTGCGTCGGCGAAATAGCTGGTGTGCAGCGTCTTGCAATAGACGCAGCCCCGCTGGCTCCATTGCACGGCGAAATGCCGGCCTTGCGCCGTGGTGGCGGCGAGATCCTCGGGCAGATCGAGGAAACTGTCCACATACCAGTCCTGGGTATAAAGGCCGTCCTCGCCCAAATGGGCTGCAGCCTTCGATCCGGTTGGCGCCAGCGCCCCTATCACAAGTCCCGCTGTGCTGCGAAGGAGCCGCCTGCGGCTGGGTGACGATGGGCCTGTCATCGCGCTCGTTGTGGCGCCTGTCATCCGTGTCCTCCCCATGTCCGGTCAGCCGATGGTGCCAAGGGCCGGCACCGCTTCGAGCAGCCATTGGGCCAGTTGCGGCATAAAGCCGGTGGCGAAGGCGACACCGGTGAGGATCAGCAGCACCCCCGCAATCTGTTCCACGAGCCAAAGCCGCCCCCGAACCGATCCCACCCAAGCGAGGAATGGACCGGTGAAGACGGCGGCGACGAGGAACGGGATTCCAATTCCGGCGGCATAGACCGCCAGCAGCAACATGCCCTTCCCCACCGATGCTTCGGCGCCCGCCACAATGAGAATGCCGGCGAGCACCGGCCCGACGCAGGGCGACCATCCGAACCCGAACGCAAGCCCGACAAGGTATGGCCCCAGCAAGCCCGAGGGGTGCATGCCCGGCTCCAGCTTGGCTTGCCGGTACAGCAGAGGAATGCGTACCAGCCCGGTAAGATGCAGGCCGAAGAGGATGAGGAACGCCCCTGAAACGAGGGTCAGCGCCTCCACATACTGAATCAGAACCTGCCCCAAGCTCGAGGCCGTAGCACCAAGCAGGATGAAGACGGTCGCAAAGCCAAGCACGAACAATAAGGCGGCGCCCACCACCCGCCCGCGCCCGAGCGAAGCCTTGGCGCCGATCTTCGGGATGCCAACCCCGCCGGCGAGAAAGCCCAGATAAGCGGGGACCATCGGGAGGACGCATGGCGAGGCGAACGACAGGAGACCGGCGACGAACGCGCCGGGAAGGCTGACATCCAGCGACATGGCCATATTCCGTCCCCCTTGCCCCATGCGGTTTTCCGCACGTATTATGATCTTGCTGAAGATATATGCGAATGCGATGATATGAAGTGAAAATGTGGATCTGGGTCGTCAATTCATGCGCCGCCTTCTGCTTTCCATCGCTTTCATCGCCGGTACGGCGGGGGCTCAGGCCACCGAACTCGTGATGTTTGAACGGGCAGGCTGCGTTTATTGCGCCAAGTTCGACCGGGATATCGCGCCCATATATGAGAAGACCGACGAAGGACGGCTCGCACCGCTCAGGCGGGTGCCCTTGTCAGGCGAGGCGTCCGGTGACATTCACCTCGCGGCGCCCGTGCGCTTTACTCCCACCTTCGTGCTCGTGGATCGTGGACGCGAAATCGGACGCATTACCGGTTATGCTTCCGACGAAGCTTTCTGGGGCTTGCTGGGTGCGTTGACGGACAAACTCGCGCGCGAGCGACCCTGAGCCAGGCCACCTCGCGTCAAGCGGGGAAGGTTTGCGAGCGTGAAAAGGTTTTGAGATTATGCCACCCATCGTCTCCACGCGGATCGAGGACGAACTCCGGGAAGGCCCGGAGATTTCGGCCGAACTCGACCAGCTGATGCGCAATGCGCGCAAGGCGAGCGATTTCCTCAAGGCCCTCTCCCATGAGAACCGCCTGCTGCTCCTTTGCCTTCTGGCCGAACGCGAACGTTCGGTGACGGAACTGGAGAACATTCTCTCGCTCCGCCAGCCGACCGTCTCGCAGCAGTTGGCGCGCCTGCGCCTGGATGGCTTGGTGACGACCCGCCGGGACGGAAAAGCCATCTTTTACAGTCTGGCCGACGACAACGTGCGCAGCGTCATCTCGGTGATCTACGGTATTTATTGTGGTGGCTCGGCAGCGGGCGAGAAGTAGCCGGTTGGCGCCGGGTCGGTGACGAGACACATATAAGTCTCGCGTCGGCCGTCTCAGGGAGGGGCGCATGGACGTTTCAAGTCCCTGGTGGACCGCGCTCGCGGGTCTGCTTGTGGGAATTTGCGTGGGCTTTGCCGTGTTTCGCGCACGGCTGTGCACCTTCGGGGCGCTGGAAGATGCTCTGATCGGGCAGGACTGGCGCCGCATGAAGGTATTCGGCCTCGCGCTGGGCATCGCCATAGCGGGGGCGCAGTTGCTCTCGCTGCTGGGTATTCTCGCACCCGAGCGTACCAATTATGTCGCAGCGGCGGTACCGTGGTTCGGCATCCTCCTGGGCGGCCTGTTGTTCGGCCTCGGCATGGCCCTGGTGGGTACCTGCGCATTCGGTTCCCTGGTCCGGTGTGGTTCCGGCGATCTGCGCAGCCTGGTGGTGCTGATCGTGTTCGGGGCCGTGGCCTATGCGACCCTGCGCGGCATCTTCGCGGGAGTTCGGGTTGATGGGCTGGAACGGGTGGCGGTGGTGCTTCCCGCCGGCCTACAGGCAGATTTACCTTCGGTTCTCGGGCGGCTCTTGGGGCGCGATCTGCGCGGCATGTTCGGTGTCGCAGGCCTCTGCCTCGTCGCACTGGCCTGCGCGGATCGCCGCCTCCGCCGCGCGCCGCGGCTGATGACGGCGGGAGTACTTCTCGGCTTTGGCATCGTCGCGGGATGGCTTGCCACGACGCTGCTGGTGGACGAGTTCGCCCATCCGATCGCGCCCCAAAGCCTTACCTTCGTCTCCCCTGTGGCGCGGGCGATGTTCGGTGTGCTGTTCGATCAGGCGAGCCTTGCCGAATTCGGCGCAGGAAGCGTCTTTGGCGTGCCCCTTGGCGCGTTCGTCGCGGCCCGGCTTGCGGACGGTTTTCGATGGGAAGCATTCGACGACCCCCGCGAAATGAAGCGCCATCTGCTCGGGGCGATTTTGATGGGCGCCGGCGGCATTCTGTGTGGCGGCTGCACCATCGGGCAAGGGCTGACCGCAGGTTCACTGCTGGCCCTGTCTTGGCCGCTTGCGATGGCCGGGATGGTGATCGGCGCGCGCATCGGCATCGCTCTGCTCATGGAGGGATCGCTGACGGATTTGGTCCGAGGCACTCTACGGCTTCGAGCAAAATAGTCGGGCATCCGGCCACTCCCCCTCTCAAACGTCGACCAGACACCTCCCTTTTTGAGATCCAATTCCAGGTCGGATGCGTTCGAAAATGGCAGGGGTCGGACGTCTGTCGTCGGCATATGCCGTCTGCTGGTGAGCCAAGGTTCAGCCTCACCCTGTCGAGCGAGGCGTACGGCGGCTGGGGACATCGTTCCGGGGGGCAACGTCAGCCGGCGCCGAGACGCGGGGGAGTGCGAGTCATCACGCCACACCAAGCCGACGCAGCGCTCCCAGCCAGCCACCCACCAATCGTTGCCCATTGCCGGCGCGCTGACTGCACGCGCGGTCGGTCGCGAGGCTGGTGTGGCCTCAGCTCACGATGAGAATGCCGCGCCAGCAACCGAATACTCGCGCATGCAGGAGACGACGGCAATGGACCTGCCTCCTCATCTCCATCAACACCTGTCCTCGTAAGCCGCAATGCGGTCGCCCTGAGACGGAGGGCCGAACCGCTCCCCTCGACGAACACCGAAAGCCCACCCTACTAAATGCTGACGACCATCGCGCTGTTCTGGAGGCCGATTTGGAGTGCGACGAGTTGTCAAACATTGGACCGGTCACTATAGTGAACGGCAAATGATAAGAATGAATGCGGTGGCATCGCGCCGTCTCGCGAGGAACACTTTACAAATCGCCAGTGCCCAGGAATGAAGAGCGAAGTCAGGTCGGTAGTCCTAGGCCTTTAGGGTCATGCGTGGCTGGAACGGAATCCGGCACACCATTGCGAGCCATCAATACTTCGCAACCTGCCGTTAATGACGCAATCAACGATAAGATAGAGGGGGATACGCCACATGAAGAGTCTGGCGGGTCCGATCATTGGAGCATTTGCATTTGCACTCATCGGGCTGCAGCCGTGCGGCGCGGCTGAGCCTGAGCCGAGAGACGGCGGCACGATCGTCATGGCGACGGCCGCCCAGGTCCAGGGCTTCGATGGGTTGACGACGCGCTCCGCCAATCGCGAGACCACGATGGCCGGCGGGCTGGTGTTCTCCAACTTCTTCACCCGGAACGACAAGGGCGAACGCGTTCCGGACCTCGCGACCGCGCTCGACAGCTCGCCCGACGGACTGACCTGGCGGCTGAAGCTGCGGCCCGGCCTCAAATTCTCCAACGGGGCGCCCTATACCGCGCACGATGTGGTGAACCATTTCCAACGTATCCTCGATCCGGCGCGGACCCAGA
>NZ_CALRWL010000049.1:0-47426 GCF_943371865.1 Azorhizobium sp. AG788
AAACGCTCTCCTTCTGTGGCCGGTCGCCGGCGCGTGTGCCGGGACGGGTCCCGCACTGGGATCTTTATGCCTCCATCTTGCCGGGTGCCCGTGGGCAGCCGTTTCACCCCCCTCCCCAACCCTCCCCCGCAAGGGGGGAGGGGGCGCGCTGCGCGGGGGGGGAGGCGACCAGTTAGCCGATGATCAATACACACCGCGTCCGCGCGGTGGTCCTCGCTCCGAAGTGAAAGCCATGAATAGCGCCGACCGTCTGGCCCGCCTGTTTCTCCTGCCCTTGGGCGTGTTCGTCCTGGCCTTCTTCCTGCTGCCGCTGGTGCGGCTGGTCCTGGTGGCCGGGCAGGGGCCGAACGGGGCGTGGGAATATCTCAGCATCCTCACCAATGCCCGCCATCTGGGCACGCTGGTGGCCACCCTCGTTCTGTCCATCGCGGTGACGCTGGCGACATTGGCCATCGGCGTGGTGGTGGCCCTGTTCCTGGGCCGCAACCGCTTCCCCGGACGGGTGGTGCTGATCTCTTTGCTCACCTTGCCGCTGGCCTTTCCCGGCGTGGTGGTGGGCTTCATGGTCATCCTGCTGGCCGGGCGCCAGGGCCTGATCGGCAGCGCCACCCAGGCGCTGGGCATGGGGCGGCTGGTGTTCGCTTATTCCATGGCCGGGCTGTTCGCGGGCTATGTCTATTTTTCCTTGCCCCGCGTGCTGGTGACGCTGATGGCGGCGGTGGAGAAGTTGGATCCGGCACTGGAAGAGGCCGCCCGCTCGTTGGGGGCCAGCCGGATGCAGGTGCTGCGCGACGTGACGCTGCCGGGCATCGCGCCCTCGCTGATGGCGTCCGGCGCCATCGCCTTTGCCACCGCCATGGGCGCCTTCGGCACCGCCTTTACGCTCGCCACGCGCATCGATGTGCTGGCCATGAGCATCTATACGGAGTTCACCTTGAACGCGAATTTCGCCAGCGCCGCCGCGCTGTCGCTGTCGCTCGGCCTCATCACCTGGGGTGTGCTGGCGGCGACGCGCAACCTCTCCGGCGACCGCGTCGCGGCGGCGGGCTGAGACCATGCGCAGCCATCCCCTCGTGTTTGCTTTGCAACTGCTCATCACCTTGCTGGCGGCCGCCTTTCTGGTGGTGCCGGCGGCCACCTCCATCCTCGCCGGCCTCACCGTGAACTATTTCCAGGGCGTGCGCTCCGGCCTGACGCTGGAGTGGGTGGCGCAGGTGTGGGGCCTTTATGCCCCCACCATCTTCCGCTCCATTGGCCTGGCGCTCGGCACCCTGGCGGTGACCCTGGTCATCGGCGTGCCCGCCGCCTGGGCGCTGGTGCGCAAGCCGGGCCGCATGTCGCGGCTGGTGGAGGAAGTGGTGACGCTGCCCGTCGCCATCCCCGGCCTCGCCTTGGCGCTGGCCCTGATCCTCACCTATGGCGGGGTGCGGGAGTTCCGCGCCAGCGTGCTGTTCATATTGGTGGGGCATGTGCTCTACACCTTGCCCTTCATGCTGCGCTCGGTGATGGCGGTGCTGGCCGCCGTGGATGTGCGCACGTTGGAAGTGGGCGCGGCCAGCCTTGGCGCCTCGCCCTGGCAGCGCTTCATCCAGGTGGTGGTGCCCAATGCGCGGCCGGGCATTCTGGCCGGGGCGCTGATGGTGGTGACGCTGTCCATCGGCGAGTTCAACCTCACCTGGATGCTGCACACCCCGCTCACCCAGACCCTGCCCGTGGGGCTGGCGGACAGCTACGCCTCCATGCGCCTGGAAATCGCCAGTGCCTACACCTTGGTGTTCTTCATCATGATCGTGCCGTTGCTGATCGCCATCCAGATGCTGGCCGGCGAGCGGAAGGCCAAAGCCCGGAAGTCCCGCCCGTGACCGAAACCGCCCCCTTGGCCGCCCACGGCGCCGCCATCACCTTGACCGCCTGCGCCAAGACCTTCGCCGATGGCACCCGCGCCCTGGAGCCGGTGGACCTCGCCATCGCCGCCGGCGAGACCGTGGTGCTGCTCGGCCCCTCCGGCTGCGGCAAGACCACCACCTTGCGCATCATCGCCGGGCTGGAAGCCCCCGACGCCGGCGGCGTGGTGCGCTTCGATGCGGAGGACGTCACCGCCAAGCCGATCGAGAAGCGCAACGTGGGCATGGTGTTCCAGTCCTACGCCCTGTTCCCCAACATGACGGTGGTGGAAAACGTCGCCTATGGCCTGCGGGTGCGCGGCGTGGCCAAGGCCGAGCGCCTCGCCCGCGCCGCTGAAGTGCTGGAGATGATGCGCATCGACGCCTTGGCCAACCGCGGCATCGACCAGCTTTCCGGCGGCCAGCGCCAGCGGGTGGCCCTGGCGCGCGCGCTGGCGGTGCGGCCCCGCGCCATCCTGCTGGATGAGCCTTTGACCGCGCTGGACGCCGCCTTGCGCGAGCATCTGCGCGCGGAGATCGACGCTCTGCTGCGGCGCCTCGCCATCACCGCCATCTATGTGACCCATGACCAGGCGGAAGCGCTGGCGCTGGGGGACCGCATCGTGGTCATGCGCCAGGGCGCCATCGCCCAGATCGGCACGCCGCGGGAGATCTACTTCCAGCCGGCTAACGATTTCGTGGCCTCTTTCGTGGGCATCACCAATCGCCTGGACGGTATGGTGCGCAACGGCAGCTTCGAGGGCGCGGCGGGACGGGTTCCGGTGACGGGTCCGGATCGCGCGCACGCGACCTTGGCGTTCCGGCCGGAAGGCGCCCGGCTGTGCGGCGTTGCGGAGAGTAGCCTTCACTTCAAGGTCGAACAGGTGCATTTCCAGGGGGCGCGCCAGCGCGTCCTGCTTTCGGCAGGCGATGGCGCGCGAATCACCGTCGAGGCCTCGCCCGATCTGCCGCTTGTTGCCGGCGACACCGTGGGTGTTGCTCTGGATCCCTCCCGTCTTGCTCTGGTCTGATCACTCCATGCTCATTGCTCAGCTTACCGATACCCACATCCGCGTCCCCGGCAGTCTGGCCTATGGCGTCGTGGATACGGCGGCTTTCCTGGAGCGGGCGGTGGCCCATCTGCGGGCGCTGTCGCCCCAGCCGGATCTGGTGATCGTCACCGGCGATCTGACCGACTTCGACCAGCCGGAGGAATATGCCCGCTTCCGCGCCCTGCTGGCCGGCCTGCCCATGCCGATGTTCGCGGTGCCCGGCAACCATGATTCTTCCGCCGGCCTGCGCGCGGCCTTCCCCGAACTGGCGGTCCGTGCCGCGGGGGCTGCGGGCGACAAGCTCAATTACGTGCTGGAGGGGCATCCGGTGCGCGTGGTGATGCTGGATTCCTCCGTGCCCGGAAAGCCGCATGGCGAACTGGGGCGTGAGGGCCTTGCCTGGCTGGAAGCGCAACTGGCTGCGGCGCCGGAGCGTCCCACCCTGGTGGCGCTGCATCACCCGCCGTTCCTCACCGGCATCGGGCATATGGACGTGCAGAATTTGCGCGATGCGGACGGGCTCGAGGCGGTGTTGCAGCGCCATTCCCAGGTGCAGGCGCTGGTGTGCGGCCATGTGCACCGCGCTGTCACCACCCGCTTTGCCGGGCTGCCCGCCAGTATTGGCCCCGCGCCGGCCCATGCGGTCAGCCTGGCGCTGCACCCAGGCGCGCCGCCGAGCTTCCACATGGAGCCCCCCAGCCTGCACCTGCATCTATTCACCGATGGGCGGCTGGTGACCCACACCAGCTTCATCGGCCCCTATGACGGGCCGTATCCGTTCTTCGACCGCAACAACCGCCTGGTGGGGGCGCCGGCCTGACGGCGGCGCCGCCGGTCTTCGCGGCGCTTACACCGCCGCGGCGATGGCCACATCCTCGTCCGCGTCGGGGCCGCCGACGTGGACATTCTCGCCCTCCCAATGGGCCACCACCACGGTGGCGATGCCGTTGCCCACCACATTGGTGGCGGAGCGGCCCATGTCCAGGAACTGGTCCACGCCCAGCACCAGCAAGAGGCCGGCGGAGGGCAAATGGAACATGTCCAGGGTCGCGGCCACCACCACCAGCGAGCCGCGCGGCACCGCGCCCATGCCCTTGGAGGTAATGAGCAGCACCAGCAGCATGATCACCTGCTGCCCGAGCCCGATCTCGATGCCATAGGCCTGGGCGATGAACAGCGTCGCGAAGGTGCAATACATCATCGAGCCGTCGAGATTGAACGAATAGCCCAGCGGCAGCACGAAGCTGACCAGCTTCTCGCTCACCGGCACCTTCTCCAATTGCCGCATCATGCTGGGATAGGCCGCCTCGCTGGAGGCGGTGGTCAGCGCCACGATGAAGGGCGCCCGCACCAGGGAGATGACGCGCACCGCTGTCTTGCCCAGCACCAGATAGCCGGCGCCGAAGATCACCAGCCACAGCACCACCAGGCTGAGATAGAACGAGCCGATGTATTTGCCATAGGTGATGAGGATGCCCGGCCCGTGCTCGGTGACGATGGCGGCCATGGCGGCGAACACCGCCAGTGGGGCCAGCGCCATGACGAAGCCGGTCACCTTCAGCACCACATGGGACACTTCCTCGATCAGCGACACCAGGATGCGCGCCCGGTGGCCTACCGCCGCCGCCGCGAGGCCGAACAGGATCGAGATGATGACGATCTGGAGGATCTCATTGTTGGCGAGCGCCCCCACCGCGCTGTCCGGCACCGCATGCTTGATGAAGGCCTGGAGCGAGAAGCCGGTGGAGGACAGGCCGGTGCTGGCGCTGGCCGCGGGCAGCGGCATGTTCAGGTCCTTGCCCGGATGCAGCAGGTTGACCATGAACAGGCCTATGAACAGCGACACCAGCGAGGCGGAGATGAACCACAGCATCGCCTTGCCGCCGACGCGGCCGATGGTCTTCATGTCGCCCATGTGCGCCACGCCAGCCACCAGCGAGGTGAACACCAGCGGGCCGATGATCATCTTGATCAGCCGCAGGAAGATCTCGGTGACGATGGACAGGCCATCGGCGATGGGCTTGGCGTCGGCCGGATCGGGCCAGAGCGTGTGGTTGATGTAGCCGACGATGACGCCGAGGACCAAGGCGACGCCGATGACCAGCGTCAGGCGATGTTTACCCATGCGTTCCCCGCTCCGAATATCCGCCTGTCCGCCGTGCGGCGGGGCCTGCGCCTCAAGGTTTGGCATCGACGCCTTGCCCCGGAATTGCAGGTGGCACGACGCATCGGGTCCGCGCTGTCTGGCTGGGGCAGCTGGCGATGGGCCGCCCCCGCGGCACAGCTCGTGTCCAATCGGGCGGCAAACTGGCAGCTTGGCGAAAATGTGTCGAGGGGGATGGAGGGCGAAAAATGCCGTACTCCGCTGCCGACGCGCGTGCGGGCGGCAAAAACCGGATGGCGGCATCCCGGCCTATTCGGTGATGCGGGCCAATTCCTCGACGAAGGCGCACAGCGTCCGCGCCGCAAGCCCGATGTCCGCCGCGCTGGCGTCCTCGCGCGGGTTATGGCTGCCGTTGCGGGAGCGCACGAACAGCATGGCGATGGGCAGCGCGCCGTTCAAGGACAGGCCATCATGCCCGGCACCGGAGGGCAGATGGTGTACCGGAACCCCGGTGCGCGCCACCGCCGCCGCCAGCGCCGCCTGAAGGGCGGGATCGCAGGGGGCGGCCGCTTCCTCATAGGTTCGCTCGAACGCGACGGAGACGCCGCGGCGGGCGGCGATGGTATCAAGGCCGGCGAGGATATCGGCCAAGGCGGCGAGCCGCTGATGGTCGTCCGGCGCCCGCACGTCCAGGGAGAAGGACACTGTGCCCGGCACCACATTCACCGCGGCGCCGGGAATGGTCAGGGTGCCGACCGTGGCCACCAGGCTCGGCTCCTGCCGCCCACGGGCTTCGACGGCGAGGATCATCTCGGCGGCGGCCGTCAGGGCGTCATTGCGCATCTCCATGGGCAAGGTGCCGGAATGGCCCGCCTGGCCGCGCACCGCCACCCGCCCGCGCGACGCGCCGGCGATGGCGGTCACCACGCCCAGCGGCAGGCCGAGGCGCTCCAGCACCGGGCCTTGCTCGATATGGGCTTCCACATAGGCCCGCGCCGTGCGGGTGCGATCGCAGGCCGCGGTGGCGTCGGCCATCACGCCGAAGGCTTGCAAGGCGGCGCGGCGGGTGATGCCGTCCGCGTCCACATCGTCCAGCGCGGTGGGGTCGAAGCGCCCGGCCACGGCGCGCGACGAGGTGAGGGTGGAGGGAAACCGCACGCCCTCCTCGTCGGCAAACGCCAGGACCTCGATGGGAAAGGGCAGGCGCCGGCCCGTGGTGGCCAGTTGCTCGACCACCGCCAAGCCCAGCATCACGCCGAGATTGCCGTCGAAGATGCCGGCATTGCGCACGGTGTCGATATGCGAGCCCAGCAGGAGCGCGGGGGCGTGCGGATCCAGCCCGTCATAGCGGCCGACCACCGAGCCGGTGGCATCCAGATGCACCGCCATGCCCGCCGCCGCGAACCACTGCGCCACTTGCGCCGCTGCGGCCTTGTGGGCGGGGGACAAGGTGAGGCGGGTCATCTCGCCGGGCACGTCGGTGAAAGCCGCCAGCGCCCGCAGGCGGGCCAGGATGGCATCCCCGTCGCAGGGATCGGCGCCTGACGCCGGGGCGGAACGGGGGGCGGTCATCCGGCCGTGCCCGGCAGGATCAGGTCCAGCCGCAGGCGGGAGATGCGCTCGATCTGCGCCAGGGCTTCCGCCCGCTCCTGCGCCACGTCATGGGTGAGCCGGCGCTCGAAGGCAGCGATGATGTCGTCCCTGCTGCGGTCGCGGATGGCCATGATGAAGACGAAGCCGAATTTCTGCATGTAGGCGTCGTTCAGCGCGGTGAAGCGGGCCTTTTCCGCGGCGGTGAGCTGGTCGAGGCCGGCGGAGGCCTGTTCGTCGGTGGAGGCCGCGGTCAGGAGCTTCGCCGCCAGCAGCTTGCCGGCCAGATCGGGATGGGCGTGGATCACCGCCATCTGCCGCTCCAGCGGCGCGGCCCGCAGCACCGCCACCAAGGCCTCATGCAGGCCCGCGGCGGTGTCATGCGCGGCGGTGAGGCCGGCGTCATGGACCGCCTCGGCGATCCAGGGAGAATGCTCGATCACACCGCCGAAGCGCTCCACGAACACAGCGCGCGACAGGCGGCTGGGCACATATCCGCCCGGCGGGGGATGGTGGGCCACCCAGTGGCGTGCCACGTCCAGGCGCCGGGCCACCCACACATGGCTGTGGCTCTGGATATAGTCGAGGAAGCGGGCCAGAGCGGCGGCCCGGCCCGGCCGCCCCACCAGCCGGCAATGCAGGCCGATGGACAGCATACGCGGGGCGGTGGCGCCTTCCGCATAGAGCTGGTCGAAGCTGTCCTTCAGATAGGCGAAGAACTCATCGCCCGTGGCAAAGCCGGCGGGGATGGAGAAGCGCATGTCATTGGCGTCCAGCGTATAGGGCACCATGAGTTGCGGCCCATAGGCGCTGTCCAGCCAATAGGGCAACTCGTCCGCATAGGTGTCGGCGGAATAAAGGAAGCCGCCTTCCGCAAAGGTCAGATCCAGGGTCTGTTCGCTGGTGCGGCCCTGGTAGAAGCCCAGCGGGCGTTCGCCCGTCAGCTCGGTCTGCAGGCGCACCGCCTCGGCGATATGGGCGCGCTCGGTCTCCACCGGGATGTGGCGATAGTCCAGCCAGCGCAGGCCATGGCTGGCGATCTCCCAGCCGGCCTCGCCCATGGCGGCCACCGCCTCGGGATTGTGCGACAGCGCCTTGGCCACGGCGAACACCGTCACCGGCATGTTGCGGGCGGTGAACAGACGGTGCAGGCGCCAGAAGCCGGCGCGGGAGCCGAATTCGTACAGCGACTCCATGTTCATGTGCCGCTGGCCGGGCCAGGGCTCGGCGCCGGAAATCTCCGACAGGAAGGCTTCGGATTCGCCGTCCCCATGCAGCATGGAGCGCTCGCCGCCCTCCTCATAATTGATGACGAACTGCACGCAGATCCGCGCCTTGCCCGGCCAGTGGGGATGGGGCGGGGTGCGGCCGTAGCCCACCATGTCGCGGGGATAAGGCGGGAGGGCGTGCGAAAGGGTGCTGGTCATGGGGCCTCAGGAGCCGCGATAGGTGGAATAGCTCCACGGGGAGCACAGCAGCGGCACATGATAATGCCCCTCGCCGGCGATGGTGAAGCGCAGCGGGATGTGGTCCAGGAACGGCGGGTCGGAGACCTTGGCGCCGCCGGCGCGGAAATAGTCGCCCACCTGGAACACCAGTTCATAGGTGCCGGCCTTGAAGGCGTCGCCCGCCAGCAGGGGCGTATCGGTGCGCCCGTCCGCATTGGTGGTGCGATGGGTCAAGAGGTGCCGGCTGCCATCAGGGCCGATCGCGTACAGCTCCAGCGGCACCCCTGCCGCCGGAACGCCGGCCACCGTGTCGAGAACGTGGGTCGAGAGCCGCCCCATGGGCACATCTCCTGCGTTGCCGGGCCGACAGCATAGCTGGCTTCGGGGCGGTTCATTTTCCGAAAAAATCGGAAGATCTTCTCATTCCACGGCCATTCCGTAAGCTGGCAAAATGGCGTCTGATGCCTTGCAACGTAAGCGCAAAGCGCACGTCCCCGACGACCAAAAACGCCCTTCCCGTTAGCCTGCCTGCATTCAGGGGGAACTTATGACCGTAACCGTGAACCCGGTGGACGAAGTCCTGCCGGCGCCGAAGCTGGTCGCGCTCGGCCTCCAGCATGTGCTGGTGATGTATGCGGGCGCCGTGGCGGTGCCCCTCATCATCGGCCGCGCCCTCAAGCTGCCGCCGGAGGATGTGGCCTTCCTCATCAGCGCGGATCTGTTCGCCTGCGGCCTTGCCACGCTGGTGCAGTGCCTGGGCTTTCCCGGCGTCGGCATCCGCCTGCCGGTGATGATGGGCGTCACCTTCGCTTCGGTCGGTCCCATGCTGTCCATGGCGGCGTCGCCGGACATCGGCCTGTTGGGCATCTATGGCTCCGTGATCGCGGCGGGCATCTTCTCCATCATCGTCGCGCCGTTCATCTCGCGCATGCTGCCGCTGTTCCCGCCGGTGGTGACGGGCACCATCATCCTGGTGATCGGCATCTCATTGATGCGGGTGGGCATCAACTGGGCCGGGGGCGGCTTACCCATGCTCACCAAGGTGGTGAATGGCGAGGTGGTCCAGGTGGCCAATCCCAATTACGGCGCGCTGCCGGGGCTGGCACTGTCGCTGTTCGTGATGCTGGTGATCCTGGCGCTGATCAAATGGGGCAAGGGGTTCCTGGCCAATGTGGCGGTGCTGCTGGGCATCGTGGCCGGGGCCGTGGTCGCCGCCGGGCTCGGGATCATGCATTTCGAGAAGGTGGCCTCCGCCCGCTGGGTGGATGTGGTGCTGCCGCTGCATTTCGGCATGCCCACCTTCCACCTGGTGCCGGTGGTGACCATGTGCATCGTCATGGTGGTGGTGATGATCGAGAGCCTGGGCATGTTCCTGGCGCTCTCCGACATGACCGGCAAGGCGGTGGATCAGAAGGATCTGGCGCGCGGCCTGCGGGCGGACGGGGTCGGCACGCTGCTTGGCGGCCTGTTCAACACCTTCCCCTACACCTCCTTCTCGCAGAATGTGGGGCTGGTGGGCGTGACCGGGGTGCGCTCGCGCTGGGTGACGGTGGCCGGCGGCGTCATCATGCTTCTGCTGGGGCTTTTGCCTAAGATGGCGGCATTGGTGGAGGCGGTGCCCCTGGTGGTGCTGGGCGGCGCCGGGCTGGTGATGTTCGGCATGGTGGCGGCCACCGGCGCGCGCATCCTGACCCATGTGGATTTCAAGACCAACCGCTACAATCTGTTCATCGTGGCCATTGCGGTGGGCTTCGGCCTGATCCCGCTGGTGGCGCCCAACTTCTTCAAGGCGCTGCCGCACGAACTGCATCCGCTGCTGGAATCCGGCATCCTGCTGTCCGCCATCGTGGCGGTGGCGCTCAACGTGTTCTTCAATGGCATCAAGGGCGCGAGCGTCGATGAGGTGGTGGCGGCCGCCAAGCAGGCCGATGCCCATTGAGGGGGGATCTGTGCAGGGGCACGGCGCCATCCGCGGGCAGTTAGGGCCGCGGCGTCTCGCCCAGCTTGCCCAGTTCGGTGGCGAGATAGCGCCGGCCTTCGTCCACCAGCATGTCGGCGAAGGCCTTCACCTTCAGCGGCACCAATTGGCGGGCGGGATAGAGCACCGCCAGGGTCAGGGGCCGGGGCGGGTGGCGCTCCAGCACCGGCACCAGGCGCCCATCGGCGAGGGCGTCCGCCACTTCGAAGCGGGGCTTCACCACGATGCCCCGCCCTTCCAGGGCCCAGAGGGTCAGAACATCGGCGTCGTCGGCCTCCAGATGGCCGGTGACCGGAACGGCAAGATCCTTGCCTTTGTCGGTGAGCATCCAGCGATATTCACGCAGGCCGGCGAAACGAAGGAGCAGGCATTGATGGCGCAGGAGGTCGGCGGGTTTCTCAGGCGTGCCGTTGCGCTCCAGATAGGCGGGGGCGGCGCACAGCATGCGCTCGGCCTGCGCGATCTTGCGCATGATGGTGCTGGAATCCTCGAATGCCGCCAGCCGCAACTCGATGTCGATGGAATCCGCGATCAGGTCCAGCGCGTGTTCGGACAGGCGCAGGCGCACGTCGATCTGCGGATGCGCCTCCTGATAGCGCGCCGCCATGGGCGCCAGCAGGCGCCGGCCCAGGTGCAGCGGCCCCGCCACCCGCAGCGTGCCGCGGGGCAGGGCGCCCAGTTCGGAAATGTTCAGCTCCGCCGCCTCGATCAGGCGCAGCGCCTCGGTCACGGTCTCATAGAACACCCGGCCCTGCTCGGTCAGGCTCATGCGGCGGGTGGTGCGGTTGAACAAGCGGCAGCCCAGATGCTTTTCCAGCACCTGGATGCGGTGGCTCACCACATTGGGCGAAACCCGCAACCGCCGGGCGGCTTCCGAGAAGCTGTCGCTCTCCACCGCCTGGGTGAAGGCCCGCATGTTTTCGAGCACGGCGTCCGGCCCCCTGGTCTGCGCTTAGTCTATCCACGCCGATGCGCCGGGCCAACCGCGCCCGGATCGACAGCCTGTCGCATCTCCGCTTCTCTCATCCGCGCACTGCGCCAGCCATTCCCGAGGGCCGCCTGACATGGAACCCATTCTGCACGAGTTCGGCAGCCTGTTGCTGCGCTGGGCGCACATCATCGCCGGCATGGCCTGGGTGGGGGCGTCGTTCTATTTCATGCATCTGGATGCGGCCTTGCGCCCGGCCGCCGATATTCCCGCCGACAAGGGCGGGGAAGCCTGGGAGGTGCATGGCGGCGGCTTCTACCAGGTGAAGAAGTATCTGGTGGCCCCGAGCCATCTGCCCGAGCACCTGATGTGGCACAAGTGGGAATCCTACACCACCTGGATCACCGGCATGCTGCTGCTGGTCTGGACCTATTATTATCAGGCGACGCTGTTCCTGATCGATCCCGGCGTGATGGCGCTGACCCCTTTGACCGCCTTCCTTATCGGCGTGGGCGGCATTGCGTTCGGCTGGGTGTTCTATGACCTGGTCTGCCGCTCGCCTCTGGGCAAGAGCGCGGTTGCCACCGGCGGCGTGGTGTTCGTGTTCGTGGTGGCGATGGCCTATTTCTTCCAGCACGTGTTCTCGCCGCGCGGGGCCTTCATCCATACCGGCGCGGTGATGGCCACCATCATGACCGCCAACGTGTTCCTGGTGATCCAGCCCAACCAGCGCAAGGTGGTGGCGGCGCTCAAGGCCGGCCTGCCGCCGGATCCGAAATACGGCAAGGCGGGCAAGCTGCGCTCCTCGCACAACAACTATTTCACGCTGCCCGTCGTCTTCCTGATGATGTCCAACCACTACCCGCTCACCTATTCCACGCCCTATGCCTATGTCATCGTGGCGCTGGCGCTGATCGGCGGGGCGCTGATCCGGGTGTTCTTCAACCAGCGCCATGGCGGCAACGGCAATTGGTGGTGGTGCTGGGGCGTGGCCGCGGCCTGCCTGGTGGCGGCGGTGGCCATCTGCGCCACCACCTCGCCGGCAGCCCGCGCCGCGCTGGGCTTGCCCAGCCTGGTCACGACCGCGGAAGCCGCGCCGACGACGGAGGTGAATGTGCCGGCGCCGGTCCAGGATATCGTCATGGGCCGCTGCGCCATGTGCCACATGGCCGAGCCGGTCTATGAGGGCATCGCCATCGCCCCGCGCGGCATCCTCTTGGATACGCCGGAGGCCATCGCCCGCAACAAGCCGCTGATCCTGATGCAGGCGGTGCTCACCCACGCCATGCCGCCCAACAATGTCACCGAGATCTCGCCGGAGGATCGCGCGGTGCTCAAGGCCTGGGCCACCGCGCCCTGAATGCGGCTGGCATGACCTGCCGCCTTGACCTGCTGCGTCGCCGGGGGCATGCCCCCTGTCGGAAACGTAAAGAAAGAGATGCCTCATGATCAGCCTTGATGTCGCCCGCCTGCGTGCGCTCATTGCCGAGCGGGCCGACGACCAGGCCGCATTCCTGGCGGAACTGGTGAAGGTGCCGTCCGACAATCCGCCCGGTGACTGCGCCCGCCATGCGGCGCGCGCGGCGGAATTGCTGGAAGCCATGGGCTTCGAGGTGGAGCGCCACACGGTGCCGGAGGATCTGGTGCGGGCGGCCGGCATGGTCTCGGTCACCAACCTCATCGTGCGCCACCGCTTCGGCGACGGGCCGATCATCGCCCTCAACGCCCATGGCGACGTGGTGCCCCCCGGCGAAGGCTGGAGCCAGGATCCCTATGGCGCCGCCGTGGTGGACGGGGTGATGTACGGGCGCGGCGTGGCGGTGTCCAAGTCGGATTTCGCCACTTATGCCTTCGCCCTGGACGCGCTGAAGCGCTCCGGCCTGCCGCTGAAGGGCGCGATTGAACTGCACTTCACCTATGACGAGGAAATCGGCGGCGAAGTGGGGCCGGGCTGGATCCTGTCCGAGGGGCTCACCAAGCCTGACGCGGTGATTTCCGCCGGCTTTGCCTATGCGGTGGTGGTGGCCCACAACGGTTGCCTGCATCTGGAAGTGGAAGTGAAGGGCAAGTCCGCCCACGCTGCGCTGCCCCACACCGGCGTCGATGCGCTGGAAGCCACCAGCCGGGTGCTGGATGCGCTCTATGGCTATCGCGCCTCGCTGAAGGGCACGGTCTCGCCCACCAAGGGCATCGGCTCGCCGCAGATCACCGTCGGTCTGATCTCCGGCGGCATCAACACCAATGTGGTGCCGGACCGGGTCACCCTGCGGCTCGACCGCCGCATCGTGCCGGAAGAGAACCCGGAGACGGTGGAGGCCGAAGTCTCGGCGGTGATCCGCTCGGCGGTGGCGACCTATCCCGGCGCCTCGGTGGAGATCCGCCGCATCCTGCTGGCCCGGCCGCTGGTGGCGAGCGAGGAAAGCCTGCGCATCGCCGATATCCTGTGCCGCACCGCCGAGGCGGTGATCGGCGAGCCGGTGGCCACCAATGGCGTGCCGCTCTACACCGATGCGCGGCTCTATGCGGAAGCGGGCATTCCGGTGGTGCTCTACGGCGCCGGCCCCCGCACCATCGAGGAAGCCAACGGCCACCGCGCCGATGAGAAGCTGCGCCTCTCGGACCTGACGCTCGCCACCGAAGTGGTGACGCTCACTCTGGCCGAAGTGCTGGCGTGATCAGATCGGCGGCCCGGATCAATAGGTCCGGGCCGCCCGTTGACGTCCGTTTGCGGCTCAGGCCGGCTTGCGGGTCCAGAGCGTCTCCAGCTGGGTCACGAAATCGCTGGCGACGCCCTGGAGCTTCACGGTCTGGGTCTTCAGGGTATCGGCGGCCGAGCGGCTGCTGCGGGCGGCGTCCAGGGTGGCTTCCGCCTGGGTGAAGACGGTGTCGAGCTTGTCGCGGGCGAGGTCCGCATGCTCCGAGGTGCGCTGGGCATGCTCGGCGACGACGGCGGTGGAAGAGCTCTGCTCCTCGACGCTGGCGGAAATGCCGGTGACATGGCCCTTGATGGCCTCCACCTGATCGGAAATCTGGCGGATGAAGTCCGCAGCCCCGTTCACCGCTTGCTCCATGGCGCCGATCTGGGCACCGATCTGCTGCGTGGCGGTGGCGGTCTGCTGGGCCAGGGATTTCACTTCCGTCGCCACCACGGAGAAGCCGCGCCCCGCCTCACCGGCGCGCGCCGCCTCGATGGTGGCATTGAGCGCCAGCAGATTGGTCTGCTCGGCGATCTGCTGGATGATGCGGGTGATGTCGTTGATGCGGGAAGCGGACACCGCCAGTTCGCCGATCACCGCGTCGGTCTCGCGGGCCCGGTCCACGGCGGCCAGGGTGAGGCGCACGGATTCATCCACCCGCCCGGCGATCTCGCGGATGGAGGCGGCGAACTGGGTGGAGGTGGAGGCCACTTCCGAGATGCCGCCACTGGTGGCTTCCACCGCGGAGCGGGCGCCCCGCGCGCTCTCCTTGGCGGTATCGGAGATCTGCAACAGGCTTTCCGAGTGCCGGCCCACCTGATCCACGTCGCGCATGACGTCGGAGACGATGGAGGACACATTGGCCTTGAAGGCATCGGAGAGCGACTGCGAGAGGTTCTGCCGCTCAACTTCCTCCCGCCGCGCATGGGCGGCGCTTTCTTCTTCCAGGGCGCGCACGGCGATCAGATTGGCCTTGAACACCTCCAGCGCGCGGGCCAGCAGGCCGATCTCGCTCTTCTCGTCGCGGCCGGGAATGTCCACGTCGGTGGAGCCGGCGGCCACCTGCTGCACCACGACGGCGAGCTTGCGCAGCGGGCCGGCGATGGACCAGCCCACCAGCACCGCCACCAGCGCGCCCACCACCAGCGCCCCGAGGGAAACGGTGAGAATGGCGGTCTTGGTTGAGGTGCCGAGGTTATAGGCGGCGTCGACCGTGGTGCGCTGGAGCGCGCCCTGCTGGTCATTGACCTGCCGCACCAGGCCGGCCAATTCGTTGCGCGCCACGTCCACGGTCTCGCGCCGGATCTGGGCGCGGGCCAATAGCGTGGGCAGCAGGCTCTTGAGTTCGGTGATGTAGGCGGTGGCCGTCTTCCTGGCGTCTTCATAGGTGGTGCGATCGGCGGGGTCGGTGGAGGCCTTGGCCAGATCGTCGAACTGCGCGGCCACCCACTCCCAGTCCTTTTGCAGGGTCTCGGCGGCCTTGCGCACCTGCTGGAGATCGGTGGCGGCAAGGCCGGGACCGGTGTCGGTGACGAACCGCGCCAGGGTGAGGCGGGTGGCGTTCACCTTGGCCTGGATGCTGGCGATGGCGGCCGTGCCGTCGGCGTCGAAGATGAGCTTGCGGCGTTCGATCAGGTTTTCGAACACCTTGTCGAAGGCGGGGTCGAGGGCGCTCAGCGCCTTCAGATTTGCCAGAGCGGCGGCGGTCTTGGTGGTGGCCTCGCGCATGCCGGCGGCGTAGCGCCCATAGATGCGATCGGCAGCCTCTTGCCCGCTGGCGGCGATATATTGCGCCCCGCCCTTCAAGGCGGTGTCCAGCGCGCCGCTCTGGCCCTCCAGCATGGCGGCGTCCACGGCCGGCCAGATCTGGGTGAGATGGCGTTCCAGATCAGAGGTCGCCGTGGTGCGATCGATGGTCTGGCGGATCTTGGCGAGATCGTCGGAGAGCTGCGACAGGGTCAGGAAAGAATAGATCCCAACACCAAGGATCAGGAGGATCAACAGGCCAAAACCGACTGCGATACGGGCAACGACTGACATGTTTTTGAGCAAATGGAAGCGGCGTCCTGCGGTGCCCGTAACGTCGGTGCCTAATGTAATGGCCATTCCGCAAAATCCCCACGGCAATATTCAGGAAGGTTTGGTAATGTTTTTATCTGGCCGGGAATTCTAGAAATCGCTCCGTTGCATTGTCCAATCATGAAATTTAATCGCCGCTGATTAGTCAGCCTTATGATCAATTTTAGGAGGTACAATAATAATATCTTCCGCAGGGGTTGCAGCGTTTCCCTGCCTCCCCCCGAGTGTGAACACGCAGGCCGCAGGGCGTCGCGTGGAGGCACGGTCGCCGCTGGCAGGTCAGGGTCGGGCGAGCTCCAGCGGCGAAAGGCCGGATCAGGGGTAGCTGACGGCCGCCAGATAGAGGCCGTGCGCCGGGGCCATGGGGCCGCAGCGGCGGCGGTCGCGGGCGGCGAGGGCATCGGCGAGGGCGTCGGGGCTCCAGCGGCCCTCGCCCACCCGCACCAGCGAGCCCACCATGGAGCGCACCTGATGATGCAAAAATGAGCGGGCCGAGGCGACCACGCGGATTTCATCGCCCTGCCGGCTCACGTCCAATTGGTCGAGGGTCTTGTCCGGCGAGGCCGCCTGGCATTCCGCCGCGCGAAAAGTGGTGAAGTCGTGCTTGCCCAGCAGGCGCTGGGCCCCTTCGTGCATCGCCTGCGCATCCAGCTTCTGGGGAATGCGCCACGCCTGGTTGCGCTCCAGGGTCAGGTCCGGGCGGCGATTGATGATGCGGTAGAGATAGTGCCGTTTCAGCGCCGAGAAGCGGGCATCGAAGTCGTCGGGCACCAGATCCACCGCCACCACCGCCACCGGATGCGGGCGGAGATGGGCGGTCATGGCATCGCGCACCTGGTCGGTGCGCCAGGCGCGGGTCAATTGCACATGGGCCACCTGCCCGGTGGCGTGGACCCCCGCATCGGTGCGCCCGGCGCCGGACACATGCGCCGCCTCGCCGGAAAAGCGCGCCACCGCTTCGGCCAGAACACCCTGCACCGTGGGCAGGTCCTTCTGGATCTGCCAGCCGGCGTAGGGCGTGCCGTCATATTCGATGGTGAGCTTGTAGCGGGGCATCAGGAGGATCCGAAAAGTGGGAACCGGTTTTCGGAAAAATCCGACGTCAAATCAGAAGCTCAAGGCATAGGCGGGCGCCTGTGCTCGCGCATCATGCCTGAGGGAGAGATGGCAGGACGGCGGGCGCCGTCAAGCCAACAGCGTTCCCGCCGGCACATCATTGCCGTTCAGGAAGGTGGCCGCGCCCATGGGCTGCTTGCCGGCCTTCTGCAATTCCACCAGCCGCACCGCGCCCTCGCCGCAGGCGATGGTGAGGCCGTCATCCAACGCGGTGCCCGGTGCGCCGGAGCCGGTAGCCAGGGTGGAACGCAGCACCTTCACCCGCCCCTGGTCGGCGCCGAACGGAAACCAGGCGCCGGGAAAGGGTGACAGGCCGCGGATGATGTTGTGCACCTGCCGTGCCGGGCGCGACCAGTCGATGCGGGCTTCGGCCTTCTCGATCTTGGCGGCATAAGCGATGCCGTCGTCGCTCTGGGGGGTGAAATGCAGGCCGCCGCGCTCCAGCGCCGCCAAGGCCCGGCCCATGAGATCGGCGCCGATGAGGCTCATGCGGTCGTGCAATTCGCCGGCGGTCATGTCCGGGGCGATGGTGATGCGCTCCAGCAGGCCCACCGGCCCGGTGTCGAGGCCGGCTTCCATCTGCATCACCGCAACGCCGGTTTCCGCGTCGCCGGCCATGATGGCCCGCTGGATCGGTGCCGCGCCGCGCCAGCGCGGCAGCAGCGAGCCGTGCAGATTGAGGCAACCCAGTTCCGGCGCCTCCAGCACGGCGGGGGGCAGGATCAAGCCATAGGCCACCACCACCGCCACCTGGGCATCCAGCGCGCGGACCTGGCTTGCCGCCTCCTCGCCCTTCAGCGACTTGGGCGTGAATACCGGAATGCCGAACCGCTCCGCCACGGTGTGCACCGGGGAGGGGGTAAGGTCGAGGCCGCGGCGGCCAGAGGGGGCGGGGGCACGGGTGAACACCGCCACCACCTCGTGCCCGCGTCCGACGATCTCGCTCAAGGTGGGCACGGCAAAATCCGGCGTGCCCATGAAGATGATGCGCATCAGGCGACCTTAACTCTGACAGGCGTGGCGCGGGATCAGGCCTCGGCCTCGCGCCGCGCCGCCTTGGTGAATTTCTTGATGACCCGGTCGCGCTTCAGCCGGGAGAGATGGTCAATGAACAGAATGCCGTTCAGATGATCGATCTCATGCTGGATGCAGGTGGCCAGCAGCCCCTCGGCCTCGGTCTGCTGCATGGCGCCCTTGAGATCCTGATAGCGCACGGTGACGCGGGCGGGGCGCTCCACTTCCTCGTAATATTCGGGAATGGACAGGCAGCCCTCATTATAGATCGAGGTCTCCTCGGATACCGCGATGATCTCCGGGTTGATCAAGGCGATGGGATCCTTGGGCGCGTCGTCGCGCGCGACATCAATGGTGATGACGCGTTTCTTCACGCCCACCTGGACGGCCGCCAGCCCAATGCCGGGGGCGTCGTACATGGTCTCCAGCATATCGGCGACGAGTTTCTCGACGTCGCGGTCGATCTTGAGCACCGGGGCCGAGATCTGACGCAGTTGGGGTTCGGGGATGATGAGGATCGGACGAATAGCCATGATTGCCAGATAGGCGAAGGTAACGCTCCGGTCAATATGTTCGCCGTTTGTTCGTTTTGCGGAATCGCGTTACATAGCGGCCATGACCGACGCGCTGTTCTTCCTCGGCACCCATGCGGTGACCGCCATCGAAGCCCTGGCGGGTGTGCTGGGCGCGCTGGTGCTGGTGTTGCTCCTGCTGCTGGCACGCCGAAGCGGCGGGCGGGGCGAAGATGCGGCGGTGCTGGCCTCCGAGCAGGCGGCGCGGGCGGACGCGCTGGAGGCGCGGTTGCGCGATCTGGCCCGCTTCCAGTCGGAGACCTCCGGCCGGGTGCAGGCCATGACCGAAGTGATGTCGCAGCGCCAGAGCGAACTGGCCCGCGCCGTGTCGGAGCGGCTGGATTCCACCTCGCACCGCCTGGGGGAGAGCTTCAACACCGCCGCCCGCGCCACCCATGAGAGCCTCACCACCCTGGCTGAGCGGCTGCTGCTGGTGGAAAAGGCCGAGCGGAGCCTGACAGACCTGTCTTCCCAGGTGTTGTCATTGCGCGACACCTTGTCCAACAAGCAGGCCCGCGGCGCCTTCGGGCAGGCGCGCATGGAGGCCATCGTCGCCGACGGCCTGCCCAAGGACAGTTTCGCCTTCCAATACACCCTGTCCAACGGCAAGCGGCCGGACTGCGCCATCTTTCTGCCGGGCGATCCGCGCCCGTTGCTGGTGGACGCCAAGTTCCCGCTGGAGGCCGTCACCGCGTTCCGCGAGGCGCAGACCCCCGAGGGCCGCCGCGCCGCCGGCACGCGCCTCTCCCAGGATGTGATGCGGCACGTCACCGACGTGGCGGAAAAATACCTCGTGCCGGGCGAGACCCAGGACATCGCCATCATCTTCGTGCCCTCCGAATCCGTGCATGCGGAGCTGCATGAGCATTTCGACGCGGTGATCCAGCGGGCGTTCCGGGCGCGGGTGGTGCTGGTGTCGCCCTCGCTGTTGATGCTGGCGATCCAGGTGGTGCAGGCCATCGCCAAGGATGCCCGCATGCGCCAGCAGGCCGATGCCATCCGCCGCGAGGTCGGCCTGCTGGTGGGCGATGTGACGCGCCTGCGCGAGCGGGTGGGCGACCTGTCCAAGCATTTCACCCAGGTGGGCGACGACGTCTCGCGGGTGATGGTCTCCGCGGACAAGATCGCCAAGCGCGGTCTGCGGCTGGAGCAATTGGAGTTCGAAACCCCGCCGCCGGAGCCGACCCGCCCGCCGCCATCCGCGGCCATGGTCCCGCAGCGCACCGCGCCGTTGCACGGGCCTGCGGAGTAGCGGTCCGTTCGAACCGCGCGGGCTGCGGCGTGGTCGCGCCGTGCTGATGGCTTGGGCAAATCGGTGCCCGGCTCTTAAGCCTGTCGCCTAAGTTGTGGCGGGGATGGCAGTGCATTGTGCCTTGCGCTGCCGCAATGCGCCGGTAGCCTTGAGAATCTGTCATGATTCGAGCAGCCGCCAATGGCTGGCTTTGCGGCGTGGGGTGCCAACAAAAAATGCCTGAACTCCCAGAGGTGGAGACCGTCCGCCGGGGATTATTGCCGGTGTTGCAGGGAGCCGTCATCGAAAGCGCGGAGGCCCGCCGTCCCGATCTGCGCTGGCCGCTGCCGGACAATTTCGTCGAGCGGCTGGCCGGCCGCCGGGTGGAAGCCGTAGGCCGCCGCGCCAAATATCTCCTGGCGGACCTGGATGGCGGCGAGGTGCTGATCCTGCACCTGGGCATGTCCGGCTCCATCCGCATCGAGGGCGCCGCGGTGAAGGGCCGCCCCGGCCTGTTCCATCATCCCCGCGCCGAGCCCGGCGCCCACGACCATGTGGTGTTCCATCTCGCCGGCGGCGCCACCATCACCTTCAACGATCCCCGTCGCTTCGGGGCCATGCTGCTGGTGCCCTACGACCACATGGATAGCCATCCGCTGTTGCGGAGCCTGGGCCCGGAGCCGCTGGGCAACACCTTCCACGCGGAGTATCTCGCCAAGGCGCTGGCAGGCCGGCGCACCACCCTGAAGGCGGCCCTGCTGGACCAGAAGCTCGTCGCCGGCCTCGGCAATATCTATGTCTGCGAGGCGCTGCACCGGGCGCATCTCTCCCCGCTGCGCCTCGCCGGCACGCTGGCCACCAAGACCGGGGCGCCCACCGCGGAGGCCGAGGCTTTGGTGGCGGCGATCCGCGACGTGCTGCGCGCGGCCATCCTGGCGGGCGGCTCCAGCTTGCGCGACCACAAGCAGGTCAATGGCGAACTGGGCTATTTCCAGCATGCCTTCAAGGTCTATGACCGCGAGGGCGCGCCATGCCCCACCTTCCATTGCAAGGGCCATGTGCAGCGCATCGTGCAGGGCGGGCGCTCCACCTTCTACTGCGCCTCCTGCCAGCGTTGAGGGGCTCTCGCCGCCGGGCAAAGCGGCTATAAGCGCGCAAGGCCGGTGGCCGGGAAATCGCGAAAGCGGCAGGGGGACGCATGACAGGATCGGATGTGGGCGAACCGGTCGATCCTGTCGGCGCCGATGCGCCCCCGTCAGGGCCGAAGAAGACCCGCAAACCCTATGTCTGGACCCCGCCGCAGGTTCCCGGCTGGGCGGATCTCAAGGCCGGGGGCGCGCGCCGGGCGGCGTGGCTGCGCTACTGGCGCGGCGCGGGCGTGCAGGATCTAGCGGACTTCGCCCTGCATGCCTTGTTCCGCATCCTGCCCATCGGCCTGGTCTCGGCCATCGGCGGCGCGCTGGGCCGGTTCGTGGGGCCGCGCTTCCACCCCGAGGCGGTGGTGCGGGCGCGGGCCAACCTCAAGCGCATCGACCCCAGCTTGAGCGATGCGGAGGTGGAAGCCCGGATCGTCAGCCATTTCGACAATGCCGGGCGGGTGATGGCGGAATTCTCCATCCTGCACCGGCTGGTGCAATCCGGGCGGATCACGGTGGAAAATGCCGAACCGCTGTTGCGCCGACACCGGGAGGGCCCGCTGCTCATCGTCGCCTGCCACACCGGAAACTGGGAGGCGGTGGGCGCGCTGATGCAGTCCGCCGGCATCGAATGGTCCGCGGTCTATACCCCGCCCGGCCGTCCGGCCCAGCAGGTGATCGCCGAGCGGGTGCGCCGCCAGTTCGGGGTCCACATGCTGCCGCCGGGCATGCCCGGGGTGCGCCCCACCATCCGCACCCTGGAGGCGGGCGGCGCGGTCTCCATGTTCTGCGACGAAGTGCACGACGGCAAGGTGATGGCGCCGTTCTTCGACCGGGCGCCGCATCTGGACGGCAACCTTGCCATCGCCTTGCGCTTTGCCCGGCTCACCGGGGCACAGGTGTTCGTGGGCCATGGGGTGCGTCTGAACGGCGCTCGCTTCCACGTCACCTGCTCCGATGCGGTGGCGCTTCCTTCCCACACCGACCCCGCCGCAACCCTGCTGGATGATGTGATCGCTCTGAATGCGATCCTTGAGCCCATCGTCCGCGCCAATTGCGGCCAATGGTATTTTCTCGACAACGCCTTCGAATAGACCGGCGCGCGTCTGCGCCCTTGGGCGGGCTGGTTGCGGTCGGCGATGTGCGTATAAAACATCCTCCTGATGTGGACGCGGGCAACGGAGCGCTGAAGGGATCATCCCGGTGGCTCCGACCGCAAGGGAGGTTGCATGGCCTACGAAACGATCCTGGTGGAAACCCGCGGCCGCGTCGGCCTCATCCGGCTCAACCGGCCGCAGGCGCTCAACGCGCTGAACGGGCAGATCATCCGCGATCTGAATGCGGCGCTGGATGTGTTCGAAGCCGATCCGGCCATCGGCTGCCTGGTGGTCACGGGCTCCGAGAAGGCCTTTGCCGCCGGCGCCGACATCAAGGAAATGAAGGACTTCACCTATCCCTCCACGTATGTGGACGACTTCATCACCTCCTGGGAGCGCCTGTCGCGCCTGCGCAAGCCGGTGATCGCGGCGGTGGCCGGCTTTGCCCTGGGCGGCGGCTGCGAACTGGCCATGATGTGCGATTTCATCCTGGCGGCGGACACAGCCAAGTTCGGTCAGCCGGAAATCAAGATCGGCGTCATGCCCGGCGCCGGCGGCACCCAGCGGCTGACCCGCTTCGTCGGCAAGTCCAAGGCCATGGAAATGTGCCTCACCGGCCGCTTCATGGACGCGGCCGAGGCCGAGCGCGTGGGCCTGGTCTCGCGGGTGATTCCGGCCGCCGATCTGGTGGAGGAGGCGATGCGCGTGGCCGCCGCCATCGCCGAGATGTCGACGCCGGTGACCATGATGACCAAGGAGAGCGTCAACCGCGCCTATGAGACCACGCTGGCGGAAGGCATCCGCTTCGAGCGCCGGGTGTTCCAGGCGCAGTTCGCCCTGGCGGACCAGAAGGAAGGCATGGCGGCGTTCGTGGAGAAGCGCAAAGCCAACTTCCACCCCGAGTGAGGCGCGGCCAGCGCGGGAAGCGGGGCAAGGCCGCGCGCGATGCGGCCTTGCGGCCCGTGCCGCGTGCGGCGATCCCCAGCCGGCAAAGCGCTGCGTCAGGATGTCCACAGGCTTCTGGTATCGCGCGCGTTTTTGCCTTCCCCTGCTTGAAACCCGCATCAGGGCTCGGATTTTGGCGTCCTCGGGCTGGGCTCGGGCGGGGGCGTGCGGCTCGGTTTCGAGGGCGGGGCGCGGTTTCTGTCGGTGGCTCTTGAAGGGGGCGTTGACAAGGCGGGAGGCTCCCCCTTAGAAGGACCACTCCCGACGGCCTAACGGCCTCGGGCCCAGGTGGCGGAATTGGTAGACGCGCTGGCTTCAGGTGCCAGTGGCTTAACGGTCGTGGAGGTTCGAGTCCTCTCCTGGGCACCATGCATTTTTTAACCTCCTGAGATCGTTCAGATTTTGGAGTTGCCGCCCGCACCTGAAACCAAGGTGCGGGCGTTTTTGTTTGTGCTTCGGTTCGGCAGAAGCATGTGAGCGGCCTCCGTTGCGAGGCGCTTCTGGTTCGCTGCCTTGGTGTAGTGAACCGCCATCTTCCCCGTGCTCCATCCGAACAGAGCCATCAGCTCGCGTTCGCTCGCGCCGTTCTCGGCAGCGCGGGTCGCGCCCGCTTTGCGCAGGCCGTGGGCGGAGCCGGGAACGCCCGCTTCAGTGCAGGCCTTGCGGAACCAGTTGCCGAACGATTCCTTGGCGAAGGGCTGACCGCGCTCCGTGATGAGGAAGGTCAGGTCTCCGGTCTTGGTGGCATCGATGGACGCGGCCAGGGGTGCGAGGAGAGGCAAGGTGACTTGCTCGCCGGTCTTCTCGGTGCGGATGGACAGAAAGCCGTCGCGCGCGTGCTGGCGCCCGAGCTTGACGGCATCGCCGCGCCTCAGGCCGGTATAGAGCAGGAGGTCGAGCGCGAGGCGCTGGCGGGTGCCTACGGGCCATTTGGTTTCGAAGCGGCGCACCTCCTCCTCTGTCCAGGTGTGGAAGCCCACGTCGTCGTTGCGGCCCTTCAAGAGCTTGACCTCTTTGGTAGGGTCGTTCGTCACCAGTCCGCCGTCACCCGCGGCCCAGCCGAAAAAGCCGCGCATGGCCTTGAGGAAGTTGTTGGCGGCATGGGGCGTCTTCTGGCGGCGCTCGCGGCCATTGATGATGGCCCGTTGGGTGATGTGGCCGAGCGGCTCATTGCCCGCCGTCTCCACGATCTGGAGGAAGATGTTCTCGCGCGCACGGCGGGTCGCCGGTGCCAGGGAAGCCCAGGCAGAGCTTGCGCGGTAACGGTCGATGGCCCAGCGAAGCGAACCCTTCTGCGGTCCGTTCTCACGGGCGGCAGCGCCTTCCAGTGCCGCCCGGTACTGTTCCCAAAACTCGGGCGTGTCGTATGCCGCGCGCAGCCGGATGCGCTTGCCGTGGTCGCGGCGAACGTACCAGGTGATGACGCCGTGGCGGCTGCGTTCGCGATGCAGATGGGGCGGGTTGGGGCGCGGCATGTCAGCTCTCAGAGGATGATGTCATCGCCGGCCTGCTCGTCCGGCTTGGGCGCCTTTCCCGCTTGGCGGGGCGCGTTGTCCTGAAGCGGCTCAATGACGAATGCGCCGGATTCGATGCGGACGGTCACGTTCTGGAGAATGCCCGCGTCCTTGCAGGCCCGCAGGGTGCGAGCGAGGTCGGACTGCACAAAGCTCGCGCCACGGCGGGACATGATGGTCATTCCTCTCGGTTGCTCAGGGTGAGCTTGTGGACGGTCTGGCGGTCGATCTGGAGCGGGGACGTGCGCCCCCGGCACCCGCTCTTGGTGACGGGCACGAGGCCCTTCTTAACCATGCGGCGCAGAGTCGATTCAGAGACGCCGATCTCGTAAGCGATCTGCTTCGCGGTCTTGAGGGGGCGGACGGCGGGGCTCATTTGCGGCCCTCCGTCTCGGTCGGGCCGGACGCCTCGATCACCAACTCGCCCTCTTCGTCGTCTTCGTTGAGGTCGATGGAGAGCTGGTGGATCACGGCGCCGCCGATGACGGTCTGATCCATGATGGAGGCACCGGCGAAGCCCTCGACGGTGCCGAGGCCCTTCTCCATCTTCGCGATGTCCTCTTCCTGAAAGAAGCGGCGCGCGGGGCGGCCGCCGTCGTATTCGATCTCAGCGAAAGTGTGGGAGTGGCAGAGGCGCACCGACTTCACCACGCGCGCCAGCTCCTCGGAATCGAGGATGTCGGTCAACGCTTCGGCAAAGGTCTCGCCTGCGGATCCGACTTCGCCCAGGCCTGCAAAGCGCGTGACCGCATACGCGGCATCGATTGCTTTGCTGGCGCCGGCAACGGCGATCAGGATCGTCGCCACGTGCTCGGCGCCGATCTCGGGCGCATGGCGGCCGCGGCCGCCGGTGGGCAGCATGCGGAGCTTGCGCAGCTCGCGGAAGCGGAGATCCAAATCCGCGGATGTGCGGCCGGAGAGGGAGGGGAGGAGCAGTTCCAACTCGCGTGCGTGCATGGTTCAATTCCGTATTGCGAAAAACACGAATGATAGTTTTAGCATTGACGCTGCGTGGGTCAATCTGTTTTCGTGATTTTCGCAATAGAACGTTAGCCGCGCGCAACATTGATCCGGCTGTCCACGTCTTGCCAGGGGTCCGTATGGTGCCCGAGCAGATGGGTGACGCCGTGGGTTTCGGCCCAATCGGGGTCCTCTTGCGCAGCCGCAGCCGTGAGAACGCCGCTCACGGACGCAAGCAACCGTTCCAGGGCGCGTCGCTTCATCGTGTCGAACGGGTCGAGGGTATCGCCTAAGTCCCCCAGGAGAGCATAGGCAGCTGCGCATTGAATGGCCGCTGCCGACAGGCTGGCGGCGCAGAGGGACGACAGACACTGCCGTGCCTCAAATAGGCGGTCGCCGGCATGGGTCGAGGCGTTTTCGAAATAGGTTTTTGCCACCGGATCGGCCGAGCGAAATCCGCGTGCCTCCAGGCTGGCGCACTCCGCTGCGGCGCGCCCGATCTCGCGCCCGAGTCCGGTGATGATGCCATCTGCAGCGTGGATGGGAGCCGGTGTCGCCGATGTCTTATTGGTGCGGCTGGCCATCACGCAATCTCCCCGTCGAAATAGGCCAGGGCGGCGGCGATTACCGTAGGGGCAGCGTCCAAGTGCGTGTGCTCCAGCTCGTCGCAGAGGAAGCGCAACGCTACCAAGGCGCCGGTGCGGGTGGTGGCGGCGGGGGCGTGAGACAGGGCCGCGTAGGGCGGGCCATAGGTCCGGGCTATGGCCTCCGCGTCGGGGTGGCGCAGGGCGTTGTAGGCGTCATTGCCGGCGCGACAGGCGCGGATCAGATCCAGCAGCGGATCGGGGATGGTCGGTGAGCCGGCGGCGAGGCCAGCCAGCGGCAGGGTGCCGAGGAAGGCGGCAGTGGCGGCGCCCGTCAGGAGGAGGCGGCGAGGCGTGTTCATGCGGGCTGGTCCCCTTCGCAATCCTCGCGCTCCAGATCTGCGCACTCTTCGAGATCCGGATCGCCGTCCATCTCGTCCAAGAGGGCGAGCAGGGTATCGACGGCGGCTTCCATGCGGGCGCGTAGGCGCTGCGTGTCCACCATCACGAACTCGGGGACATAGCTTCCCCGTTCACCAAAATGCGTCCGCATCGGCGTTTTCCTGTGGTATTAGCTGTCAACAGATTATGTTGATAGGCACGACCTTGTGGGTCGTCAACAGAAAATGTTGATACATGACACCAGCGCAATGCCGAGCGGCGAGAGCCTTAATCGAATGGACCCAGCCTCGCTTGGCGGACGCAGCGAGGTTGGGCCTTTCTACGGTTGTAGACTTCGAGAAATCGCGGCGTCCAGTTTCGGTCGAGGCGGTGACTGCCATCAACCAAGCTCTCGAGCGCGCGGGGGTTGAGTTCATTCCGGAGAACGGCGGCGGGGCAGGGGTGAGGCTCAAAAAAGAGTCTCTCTAATTGACTCCACCCATTTGTGCCTGTGCGTTTGTCGGCAAAGACCTGTCGCCTATCGTCCTGCGACGCTTTCCCTCCGAATAGGCATTCGTCCGCCACGCGCTTCAGCGTTCCAGCTGGATTGTCAGGCCGTTGTCGGGTCGCTGTCGTGTCCGCGGGCCGTGGCGCGGCTAGGATCAGGGTCCAAAGGAGACGCCGATGCCCCAAGACCCAGATTTCGAGGCGCGGAGCCCGACCAAGGCAGAGCTGGCGATCATCGTGCAAATGCTGCGCAGCTCGCGGGGCTGGACCCAAGAAACTTTGGCAGAGATCGCCGGTTTGAGTGTTCGCACCGTTCAACGTATCGAGGATGGGCAGGGCGGCAGCGCTGACACATTGCGAGCTGTCGCGCGGGCGGTGGAGGCGCCCGACATGGACTTCCTCATCCGGGCGCAGCAGTTTCCCACCGAAGCGGGACTCAAACGCCGCGCTGAAGCTTTCGAGCGCGAGTATTTGATGCTGGACGCTACTCCTGCACCCACGGGGCGAGCCATGGAGGCATTCATGTGCAGTTTGAACATGCTCTCCTGCACGGATAGCGAGATCGAGGACGAAGCCCTCCTCGAAGCGGCGGCATCACTGTTCGACTATTTGCGCGATTACCTGGACGTGAAGTCGGAGGTTAGCCACCAGCAGCGTCTGACCGTCGCAACCGAACTGGAAGCTATCATTCGTCGGCTTCGCGACGGCGGATGGACGCCCTTCGTTGCGGTTCGCCACACAAAGCTCATGAACGACCAGTGGGTCGAGAAGACCCCGTGGCCGGTGACGATCGGTTACTTGACGCTGTTGCCAAAGGGGCAAGCGAACGCCCAACTTGCCGTACCGCGGCGCATCAGCCTCGAATAAGGCGGCTTTACTGAGCTTGGGTGGGGTGTTCTGGTGGCCTAGCCTATGGTGCGGTCATGACCCACCTAGGGCGATCAGACGACCACGGAAGTAGCACTATACGAATAATCACAAGGCGAATGATCACGAATTAACGAGGAGTGGGTGGCTTTCTCAGTGACCCACCCTGCGTGTCTGGCGACCATTGTGTCGCGGGGCAGGTGGTCCCAGGTTCATTCGCGAAAGGAAGACTCCTATGGCTGAACCTGCCTCTTCTGTCGTCGATTTTCGCAAGCCCGCCAAGAAAGCCAATTCCACGGAGCGCATCTGGGGTAAGGCCGTCACGGGTCACGGCTACGCTGGCATCCCCAACATCCTGATTCGCGGTCAAAGCCGGTTGGGCCTATCGCCGTTGCAGTTCAACATCGTGGTGCAACTGCTGGAATACTGGCACGATCCGGCCCGCCCGCCATTTCCCTCGAAGGAGGAGATTGCGGTGCGCATGGGGGTGAAGCCCAAGACCATCCAGACCAATATTCGCGCGCTGGAAAAGGCCGGCTTAGTGAAGCGCGAGCTGCGCAGGACCATCGCCGGCGACTGGAACTCCAATATCTATCACCTGGACGGCCTAGTGGGCCGCATACAGAAGATGGAGCCGGAGTTCGCCAAGGAGAAGGAAGAGCGCCGGGCAGCGCGGCGACGGGTTGAAACCCCGACTGGCAAGCGCGGTAACATGACCTAGAAACGAATTACCCCGGCCGCATGCTAACGCAGAGGCGAAACCGGGGTGTCCGCTGGTATATATAAATGAGACCCTACCCCTTCGCAAGGTGGAACTGATCCATGGCGCAGATCGACGACATGGAGCAGGCCCTATCCCTGGAACGCTTCGGCCGCTACGTCGCATGGGCCAATGGCGATCGGGCACGCGCGCTGGTGCTCTATACCCTTAATGCTCAGATATCGGAAGCGCTCTACATCGCCATGCAGACTCTGGAGGTCAGCTTGCGCAACCGAATCCACACTGTGATAGCGGCCAATCACGGCGAGCGTTGGTTCGAATGTCGCGGCCTGATCACAACTCCGCACCAGCTTTCTCAAGTTGCCGATGCCATTGCTGAGCTGCAGGGTCAGAACAAGGAGCCAACGCCCGGCCGCATCGTCGCCGCCATGAGCTTCAGTTTTTGGACAGCGATGTTCAGCCCTGTCTACGAAGATTTATGGCGTGCGACACTGAAGGACATTGCCCGACGTAACGGCAAGACCCTCGCGCGGAAGGACTTCTCGCGACCCTTGACACAGGTCCGTTTGCTTCGAAACCGGATCGCACACCACGAGCCTATTCTACACTGGGATCTTCGGTCGCATCACCGAGCGATTCGAAACCTAACCGGTTGGCTGTCGCCGCCGGCTCTCACCTGGAGCGCGCCTCTGGACAGGTTTGAGCAGGTCTACCCGGCCGATGACCTCGCCCTTACGCGGCTCAGGTCTGAGAACTGTCGCGCATTAGGACCGATGGCATGATCGATCTCGACAAGGTCAGGGCTACTGCAGCCAGAGCAATCGCCCCGCTTCGGTCGGCGGACAAGAACACGCCTGCTGCCAAGAATTTCCTCTTTAACGCGGTACGCACCGATGCAAGCCGTTCGCTGCCCCCTTACTACCTTGTCTATTTCCTTCTGGTGGATCTTCTGGGTTTTAAAAACCTCGGCCAGTTTGAGAAGATCGCATGGTCAGTGCCGGTGGAGTTCAACGGCAAGGCCTTTCTAATCGAGCACCGCAAGTTTGGGCTTGGCATCTTCGCCGGCAAGCTTCCTGAAGACGAGGAGGACGCGGCACAGATCGCTGGACTCATCTCGCGCGCCACCAAGGCGGCGCAGCCATATTTCGTCTGGCGTGCGGAAGAGGCAGCCAAGGCCTCGGAGTTGAATGTAGTGAATCGTTCGCATGCGTTGTATGTGCGGTTTGAATTCTTTGAGGGATTGTACACGTCGAAAATATTGGAGTCTATAAAGCGAAAAAATGAATATATAGAGAAAAAAATTAGCAAAAATTCATCGATAATTATGCATCCATCTGCAGATCTGAAGCGCGAAGCTGAGCATTATGCAGTGGCGACGATCGAGAGTTTCTTCAGTTGGACTGAGCATGCCTTCATCTTAATTGCAATACTTCTAGGTCGCTGCGTCACTGGCGAGGGTGTGAGGCAACTCGCGCAGGCTGATTGGGGGACAAAGTTTAAGGAGGCGCTAGACATTACTGATCATGAGACCAAGACGTTTTACGACGGCTTGGTTCACGTCCGCCGACAGGTTCGCAACTTCGTCGCTCACGGATCCTTTGGCAAAGATGGGGAAGCCTTCGCCTTCCATTCTCAGGCCGGTGCCGTTCCGATGCGGATCGTCGATGAGCACCGCGGACCACATTTTCAATTCGGCGCCGGAGCAGGTTATGCGGATGAGACAACGATTGGTCTGCTTCGACAATTCGTTGACCACCTATGGTCCGGGTCGCGCGCGCCAGCCTATATCTACATCCAAGAGTGCCAGCTTCCCTTGGTCCTAACGATGGCAAAGGACGGCACCTATGAGCGCAGCATGTCGTCCATCGATGGTATGAAGGAGTTTGCCCACTATCTTTCTACGCAGGCAGATCGGGCTGCCAATATGGACTTCTGAGCGCCTCCGCTCGGGTAAATGCACCGCTTAGCCACCTCGGAATAAGCGGTTCGTATTTGCGCGGCTTAATGCGAGTTCGCTAGCTAAGTGCCGCATAACGATGTCCGGCCTACATCACCATCATCTCCGGCGCCCATTCCTCGCTCTCATAGACGGAGCGCGCCTCGCCGGCCGCCGCGCGCGCCACGGCCATAGCGGCCGCAACGGCCCCGTCGATGCGGTCCCGGCTCTTGCCCTTGTGGAACATGGCGTTGCCGGCGGTGTCCGTCTGGAGCGCGATGTTGTCGAAGTTCCACCGCAGCACGGGATGCCCGCCATGGGTCAGCCGGCGGCCGATGATGGCGCGCTCCAGTTCCTTCACCGACGGCGCCATGGTCACCCAGCCTTGGCGCATCTCCACCGCCGGTAGCCCATCCTCCAGCAGATTGTTGAGCATGTTGCGGGCGAGATGCGGATCGAAGGCGATCTCGCGCACGTCGAAGCGCTCGCACAGGTCGCGGATGGTCTGTTCCACATGGCGGAAGTCCACCACATTGCCGGGCGTGGGATCGATGAAGCCCTGTTCCGCCCACGTCACATAGGGCACGCCGTCGCGCTCGGAGCGTAGGCGCAGATTGTCCTTCGGACAGAAGAACCAGGGATGGACGATGTAGCCCTCGGCCCCGTCGCGCCAGGCCGCCACCACGCAGGTCAGATCGCCGTTGGAGGACAGATCCACGCCAAGCCAGCAGGGTTCGCCCTGAAGCGCCTCCAGATCCACCGGCGCGGCGCCGGCGTCATAAATGCCCATGTCCACGAACGGGTCGGCGCTGTGGTCCAGCCATATGTTGAGGTTGAGTTGCCGGAAGGCCTCCCGGTCCCCCGGCCGCTGGCGCGCCTCGCGGGCGAGCTGACGCAGGCCTTCAATGTCGGGATAGCCGTGGGCAAGGCCGGGGTTGACCTGGTGCCAGATGGCCTCACTCGTCCAATCGCAATCCCGGTCCGCCTCGAACAGGATCGGCAGCGTTGCCGGATCATCGATCTCGCCGCGGGCGACCTTGCGGGCATAGTCCACGATGTCGTGGGCGATGTTCTCCTGTCCCCGGCCGGCGGTGGTGGCCACCACCAGAAGCGAGCCTTGCGACTTCACCAGACCGGATTTCAGCACGTCCCACAGGTCACGCTTTTTCCAGGCGTGCAGTTCGTCCGCCAGCACGAAGGCCGGCGTGCGCCCGTGCTGTGTGCCGGCGTCGCACGAGATGGCTTCGTAGAAGGTGCGCCACTTCGCATTGGTGATGCGGTTGCGGTATTCCTGAAGCGTCATGCGGGCCTTGAGCGGCGGCGTCACATGGATGATTCCGATGGCTTCCTCGAAGCCGATCCGCGCCTGCTTGCGGTCGGAGGCCGCAGAGATCACCTCGCCGCCGGGGACGCGCTCGGGGCCGAAGGTGTGCAGCAAGGCCAGGGACGCGGACAGCGAGGTCTTGCGGTTGCCGCGCGGCAGCAACAGCACAACGGTCTTCACCACGCGCGAGCCGTCCGGGTGGCGCGGCCCATAGATCCGCCGCACGATGCGTTCCTGCCAGGGATCGAGCTGGAACGCCCGGCCGGGCAAGCGGCTCTTGGGATGGCGCAGGGCACGGAGGAACTGCACCGCCCGTTCCCCATAGCCGAAGGGATCGGGGATCTCAGTCAAGGCCGAGCCCACCAAACAGGCCGAAGCCATAGCCCTCATCCGCGCCGCCGCCGCCCCGGATCGCCGGGCGCCCGCGGCTGGCAGGGGTCAAGCCGAGCTCCGCCGCGATCTGGCGCGCCTGCGTCATGCCGTCCGAGCGGATGGCAACCGCCGGGTGGCGTTTCGGCCCGCTGGAGCCGGTAAAGGTGAGGCCCTCCCGTTCGATGATGCGCGCGGCTTCCGCCACCTGTCCGATGGCGGTGCAGTAATTGGCGAAGCTGGCGAGGTCCGCCAGGGTGAGGGTCCGCCGCTCGGTGAGCAGGATGGGCAGCACCCGGTCCCACTCCGTGCGCGCATCCGCGGAGAGCCAGGTGGGCGCCTCCGGCATGTCGTCGGGCGGATCATCGCCCGTCATGGGGATGCTGGTGGCCTTGCGTCCGCGCATGGTCAGAACTCCCGCGCCAGGTGGAGGCGAGCCCGGCGCTCCTCCGATTGCTTGGCCCCATCGTGGCAGGGCTTGCAGAGCGGCTGCCAGTTCTCCCGGCTCCAGAACAGGCGCTTGTCACCCTTGTGCGGGGTAACGTGATCCACGACCGTTGCCGCTGTCCCGCAGCGGGCGCAGGAAGGGTGATGGGCGAGGAAGGCCGCCCGCGCCTTGTCCCATTGGCTGTCATAGCCCCGCGCGCGGGCGCTCGGACGGCGGGCGTCTGCCTCCGCCTTGCGGCGGCGCTCGCAGGGGCAGCGCTCGCCAGAGGCGATGCGATGGCCGCAGCCGCAGATGCGTGGGGCGTGGCGGGGCATATCAGGCTACTCCCGGCAGGCGATAGGTGGAGAGCAGGCCTTCCACTTCCGCTGGCAGCCGGCCGCTGAAGCCGGCGCCATAGGATACGTCGCCGATGCCGTCCACCTGTTCGCTGCGCAAAGCGGGATCGCGGCCGCGCGCGAACCAGTAGTGGCGGGCGAGCACCAGGGTTGCCCGCTCGATATCATAGGGCAGGGTACGGCCCTCCTCGCCCGGCGGGATGAAGCCGGCGCGATAGGTTACGGACACCCGGCCGGATGGCCAGGCGAGCCGCCGGCCGTGGCTGCCGAGCCGGAACAGGAAGCCCGCCGCCGCATCGATTTCGATGTTGGAGGTGGGCTGCACATCCTCGCCAAACGCCAGATCCTCCACCGAGGCGATGGGCCAGCGGGAGAGCATGAGGCCATCTACCGGAGCGGAGACATAGACGATCTCCCGCATGGTCTGTGCCGCCAAGGGCCGGCCGCACCAGGTGGTGACCGCTTGGCTCGCGGCGCGGATCAGTGAATCCAGTTCGTCATCGGCGGGCACCGGGAGGCCAAGCTCGCGCACCAGCTCCGCACGGGTGGTCAGAAGCGCCTCGGGCGCAGGTTCAACTACGGTCAGCATGGGCCTCTCTCCTTCCCCCTGTGAGCGGGAGGCGAGCCGGGCTCGCCTCCCGTTGGACCCTTGGCGGTGTGAAACGCACCGCTGGTGTCCGCGACCGCGCCGACCTTGACCCCCAATGTTCTCGCTGGGGCGAGGGGCGCCGGGGAGGTCGGCTTTTCGATGTTGGGCAGGCCGCGACATGCCCTCATGTCCTGGCGCCCTTAAGCTCTCAGCTCACCGCCATGGCGAGCTTGCGCAACGCCTTGGGCTGGGCCACGGCGCCGCCCACCCGCCGCGTGGCGTGGATGCGGGTGATGCCGTTGGTGGCGAGCAAGTAGGGATTGACCAGGATAGACAACGCCACCCGGTCCACGATGCGGTAGCCGGTCGCCAGATCACCGAACAGGATCGGGGTGGCGGCGGCGGCGATGTCCGGCATGTCCACCGCTTCCACCACGGGGCGGCCGAGGATGGTCTCCGGCTGGCCCGCCTGGAAAGACGGCTGCCAGATGTAGGCGCCCTGCGCATCCTTCAGCTTGCGGATGGCGGCGAGGGTGGTGCCGTTCATGAGCCAGGTGCCGCGATTGCGATAGGCGGCGGGCAAGGCATACATGAGCGTGATCAGGGCATCGCTGGCGAGCGTGGTCGCGTGGCCATTGGCCGTCACGCCGATGCCGTTGGCCGTCAGCAGGCCTTCCGGCTCCAGCACGCCATCGCCGTCGATGAAGGCTGCGCCCTCCTTCTGGCCGAAGTCCTCCGCCAAAGCGAGGCGCACCTCCGCCTCTGCCACGCCCGCGGTGTCTGCGAGCAGTTGGTTGGAGATGTCCACGAAGGTATTGACCTCGCGGATGGGGATCTCCAACTGGCCGAAGCCCGGCTCGGAGCCTTCCTGCGCCTGCGCTTCGCCCTTCCATTTGGCGTTGGTGATGCCGGTGCGCTTGGGATAGCTGACGGCGGGCGCTGCCGTGGTGCGGACGCTGGCGAGCGCGCGAATGGGGGAGAAGTCCACGAGGTCGCGGATGAACTCGGAGGACAATTCCGGCGGGGCGAGGTAGCCGCCCTGCGTGTCGCTGGAGACGGTCAGCGCCTTCAGCTCGGTCTCCATCATGCCCTTATCGCCCCGGCGCAGATAGGTACCGAAGGCCTTTCGTTCCTCGGTCGCCTCGCCGGCACCCGGCGCGCCGCCGGTGGGGCGGTTGAAGCGGGCTTCCATCTTGTCCAGGCGCGCGGTCAGGGTGTCGGAAGCGCCGGCCTTGGCCTCCACCTTGTCCAGGCGGGCGACCACTTCGCCCCGGAAGGCGTCCAGGGCCTTGGTGACGATGGCGGCGGGATCGTCCTCCTCGCCCTTGTGCTCGGTGACGCCCGCGGGCGCCGGGATGCAGTGAAACATGGGTCTACCTCTTGGAAAGCGCCGACGCGGCGCGGTGGATGGCCTCGGCAATGGCGAGGGCGTGAAGGGCGGATTTGGCGCTGGTGACGCGGGCGCCGGGGTGCATGGGCACCGAGACGAGGGAGCACTCCAACAGATCGAGCGCGCTGATGGTCCGGCCGCCGCCTTTGCGCGGCGCGGCCTTGCGGGTGACAAAGCCGATGGAGAGGCCACCCACGGCGCCGGAGCGCACCAGGGCGCGCACCTCGCGGGCGCGGGACACGTCTTCCACCAGCAGCCGGCCTTTGAGGCGCAGGCCGTCCTGCGCTTCCTCTGCCCCCTCCCACACGCCCACCGGGTCGTTATGGTCATGGCCGAACAGCATGGGCAGCGGCAGGCGGGCGCCGGCAAAGGCCCCTTTCTCGATCACGTCGCCCACGCGGTCGGGCGTGCCGAAGGGCCAAGCAAGGCCTTCGATGGCGCCGGCATCGTCCACCAGCATCTTGCTTACGAACAGGGCGCGATCCATCACGCGGCCTCCGCTTGATCGGTACCGGCCGGAAATCCGGCGGCAGACAGGGTGTTGGGGTTCTCGAAGCGCTCGCCGCCGGCATAGGGCGGGCGGTTCTCCATGGCGCGGGCCTCGTTGGGGTTGAGGACGCGGGAGGCGATCAGCTTCTGATAGGCATCGGCCCGGCTGGCGAGATCAGCACGCAGCAGGTCATCCACGAGGAACTCTGCCAGGTACTCCCGGCGCTCGTCGGGCGTGAACAGGGCGCGGCGGATGGCGCCCTGCCACACCTCAAGCCAGGGCAGCAGGGAGTAGGTGAGGAACTCCTGCCCCATGTCGCCCACGTTGGACCAGGTGGCCCGCCCCAGCTCGAACAGCATGTGCGGCGGCACGCGGAAGGCGCGGGCAATCTCAAGGATCTGGAACTGCCGCAGCTCCAGATACTGGGCATCCACCGACGTGAGGGTGAGGGGCGTATAGCTGGCGTCGCCATCCACGATGGCGGTGCCGCCGGAGCGCCCGCCGCCATGGGCGAGCTGCCAGCTCTCCCGGATGCGCTTGATGGTCTCCGGCTGGGTGCGCTCCTTCAGCGACAGCACACCGGAGGGCCGGGCGCCGTTGCCGAACAGGCGGGCGCCGTGCTGATCCAACACCAAAGCGAGGCCGATGGCCTCCCGTGCCGTGGTGAGCGGCGCCACGCCGCCGGGCGCGCGAATATGGAGCACGCTCTCGCGGGCGAGCGGCGCCTCCCCCAGGCGATAGATGGGCTCGCCGGTCTCGGCATAGGTGACGGCGACGCGGGCGGGATCGAGGCGGAGGATCTCCACCACCTTGCCGCCCACGCGGTTGACGAAGCCGAAGCCGCCCTTGTCGTGGGTGAGCGCATCCACCGTGAGGGCGAGCTTCAGATCATAGGCGCTCGCCCAATCGTTGGCGTCGTCGTGGAGCAGGCCATAGGCCGGGTGGTCGGAGGCGCGCTCCTTGGCCCCGTCCGTGCCGCGGCGATAGGTGATGATGGGCAGGGTCGCCACAGCTTCCGCGATGATGCGGATGGCGCAGGCGGCGGCCGGGTGGCGCATGGCGGTGGCGATGGACACCGCCACCCCGGCGGCGGTGGGCGCGGCGCCGGAGAGCAGCTCCAGCAGCGCACCGTCCCCAGAGCCGAGGCTCGGAGCAGCCTTGGCCTCGAACAAACGGGAGAGGGTTTTGAAGGGATTGCGCATCCTCAAGGTTATGCGCCGATCCGCGCCCCGTCAGGAGGGGGCTGCTTTGGTCAACTTCGGTCAACTTCGGTCAACAAATCCCGACGAGTCGACCAGTCAGGCCGAGCACACAGCCTTGATCCAAGAAAGACATAGGGAGCGCTGCGGTCGAAATGAAGCGTCGCCTCGACCTCGAAGTCCCCGACGTCTTGGAACAGGATCACCCTGTCGCCTTCCTGGAGAGCATAATTGTCGGCCACATCGGCCAGCGGCTTCCCATCCAGATACAACAGCCAGAACAGATCGTCGGCCGTGCTGTCATTGAAATCGCAATAGACCTTGAGCATGCCGCAAGCTTACGCACCCGGCTGTCGTTCGCAACAACCCGTTGCGAAAACTTATGCCCTGGAACGGCATTGCTTGGGCGCGATAAAAGGCGATGACGGTGGGGAGCGAGGCGACCGATCAGAGCCATCGCGGCCGCACCGCGCCTCCGATGAGAAAACGTCCGCCGTTGCGGCCTTCGCGTTGTCACGTACGGCAGCGTTTTATGTCGCCGGAGGCGGGCCAACGCCACGGCTCGGTAAGAAATCACTTAACCCACTGATCTCAAAACTAAAAAGAACCATTTAGGCGCCATCGCGCGCGAACCTACCCCACCGGTCCGAGGCCCCGAGGGGGAAGTCGCGAGGTGCCCCCGGGGCGCCTTGGGCTTGCCCGAGCGCGGGCGAGCGTCAGGCAATCACGGGCGTGGCGTTGGGAAAGGATTTAGTGATTTCTTGAAAGGTGATGACGGCGCCGAACTTCGATAGGTGTGGCGCGTAATCCGCAAGCCTTGAAGCGCAACAGACCAGAACCGTAGATGCGTCCGTGTGCGGCAGGACAGCATCGGGTGGGTTCGTGGTCCAGCAAGCTGCCCGGAGCGTGTAGTTGGTCGCTTGATCCTTCTTGGTTGAGAACTTGTCCTTGGGTTGTTTGATCTCAAAATGCACGGCGAAGCGTGAACCTGCACCGCTGTCAAAGAGTGCGAGCAGGTCTGTTTCCTGCCCGCTACATCCCTGGCAGCGGCACCGTTCAGTGAAATGGGATCTCCACCACGTCTCAGAAATTTTGCTCCGCTTGGCCTTCATCTCCTCATGGAGCAGCACGACCGTCTCTGCACAGCCGGAGAACTTTGTCTGCCGAAGCACCCACGCGCGAAAGTCCGGATCCGCGACGAGAGCGTTTGCGAATGGCTCTGCGTAGGTGAACTCAGTCGATCCATACCGCATCGCCCTCTCTCCTTGTCCTCTGCCCTTATGCCCGCCGCTGATGGTTAGTGACGCAGTGACGGACAGTGACGCAGTTTTGTATTGTTAGAGGAAACGTGTGCGCGCGCATGCTGCTCATATGGGAAAATGCGTCACTGTCCGTCACTGCGTCACTCGGCAGTCACGCTGCCCCAACAGCTGGGTAGTAGTGGCGCACGCCACCTGTGCCGCGCTTCTGCACCCATCCCAGCCGCTCAAGACAGCGCGCGATGCGGCGCTGCTCGGTCGTCCCGATCTTCGCAAGGTCAATGTACAGGGCGCTCTGTGCTACTTCATTAACGGTCACCTTCGGCTGCCCTGCAAGCCACTTCTTGATTGGCTCCTCCCACGCATCTCCCTCGAAGCGCTCCTCCTGTTGCGGCTTGATCTGCTCGCGTTCGAAGTCGGCAGAGGGCCACCAGGGGCGCCCGTCGAGGTAGAGGTGGACCGCCTCCGCAAACAGTTGGTCGCGGTCTCGCTGGAGCATGTCCGTATTGATCTTGCCGACCTTCACCGGCCAGTAGCGGCGCCCGCCGGTCTCGTCACGCAGGTAAGTCGCTTTGTTGGTGGTGCCGATGAACACGCACTGGCGCGGCATGATGACTTCCATGCGCCCATAGGGCGGGCGGAATCGTTCCACCGGCCGCGTGAGGAAGGCCTTCAACGCTGCGTCTTCCGCTCGACTGATGGCCGAAAGCTCCGCGATCTCGATCAGCCATTTGCCCCGCAGGTGCAGGCTCACATCCTTGCCGCCGGTCACGTCCGGCATGTTGTCGGAGAACCACGCGCCGCCAATGATGCGGCACGCGGTGGACTTCATGGCGCCCTGCGTGCCCTCCAGCACGAGCATGTAGTCCGCCTTGCAGCCGGGATTGAAGATGCGCGCGGCCATGGAGATGAAAAACATGGTGCCGATCTGCGACGCATAGAGCGTGTCCTCGCAGCCGAGATAGGTATGCAGCCACTGACACAGGCGGGGCAGGCTGTCCCAGGTCAACTCTTGAAGGTATTCACGGACGGGATGTATGGCTTGTTCCCGCGCGCGCACGTCCACCGCCTGAAAGGTCGTGTCCCGGCCGAGGCGGGGGAGACCTTCGAGCTGGAGATACTCTTGGAGGCGGTTGATGTCGGTATCGGTCACTTGGCGCGGCCTGAAATCATCGTCGGGCGGCTCGAAGCCGACACCTCCCTTGGGAATGGGCGCGTTTATGATGACGGCGTTCTCCATCTCATCGAACGAGAAGAGATCCGACAGGGCCAAGTCGCAGCGCAGGGCATGCAGTGCGTTGGCGAGGTTGGGGATCGGGTGGCCTTTGTCATCGCGCGTGCAGTCCGCGAGCCAGCCAGACGCGGGCACCAGTTTAGGGCGCATCGGCATGCCGTGATTCTGCTGCGGGCGCGAGGAGGCGGCCTTCAGCGCGGCAATGATGTCCATGTCACCCATGGAGCGCCTCCGCCATGTCGCTGGAGGCGAATTGTGCTGGCGCAGGGCGGCTCGCATCGTGCGGGCGCCGCTGAAAATTCGCCTTGAAGATCAAGGGGCAGTGGATCGCCCGCACGTGGGTGTAAGTATCGGGCCGGAAAGCCGATTTTGCCTCACTCTCCTGGGGGCTGCTGGGAGACGGCCTGCGGATCTCGACGGATGGGCGCGGCCAGTGGATGGGCGCCGTGTTCATCGCGCTGCTCTGGCGCTCCCTGACATTCGGATGCGTCGGCCCCAACGCCGGCGAGGCCGGCTCCCAGGGTCGGGCCGGGATCGGCAGGTCGGTCACCTCTTACACTCGTACGAGGCCCCATTCGGCCCTTGGCGGCAGAGCGCCTGAGGAGGTCCATACGGTCTGCGAAGGCGTCGACCTGGCGGCATGGCGGACACCAGAACCAAGCCTAGCCTCGCCGCCAAGCTGTCCGCGCAAGGGGGCCACCTCAGTCGGGCACGGCGGTGTTGCAAGACGTGATCTCAGCCTGCATCGTGACCAGCGGCCTGTCGCTGAGGGGGGTGGTCGCGCTCCCCTGGCCGCGCGAGCTCGGTCGCGTATTTCACTCAGTGTACATCGTTTATGGTGTCGGGATCGCTCAATTCGATAGCATGGAGATGCCCAATCCCATGCCGGAATGCTGATCTATTTGGCAGTCTGGAACTTTTCGACATCGGTCATTGACAGCTAAAATGCTCAGTGTACATCTATTATCTGTGTCGCCTTCGAGGCGGCGCCCCGGACGCCTCGTCCCCATGAAATGCGCTTGTCCAAGCAAGGAGGCATCAGATGGCACAGGAGCCGCTCGCGACTAAGGGCAATTACCTGCACATTTATGATTTCAAGATCCATCCCGGTGTGGAAGCGGAATTCATTAAAGAATTCGAGGATTTCGACTATTCGGATGGAAATCCGATGCACAAGTCGTCCGCTCAGGTCAAGGATGGCGTTCTGCTGCGCGATACGCTCGATCCGCTCCGTTTCTACTTGATCGCCGAATGGTCCGATATCGAGGAGCACGGCCGCATCCGCAAGATCCTGGCCGAGGAGATCAAGCCCTCCTTCATTCGCCATATCGTCGGCGGCTCGTTCGTGCCGCGCTATGCGGAGGTGGTCTCCAGCACCCCGGAGGAAATCCTCAACAAGGCTGCAGGCTAAAGATGAGCGCCCTGCGCGCGGCTGCTGTTGCCGCGCGCAGGGCGGGCCGCGGTTTGCCGGCGGGCCGGTGTTCGCCCAGTTCAGATGTTCAGAGGGCGCCGATGATACTGTACGGTTTCTTTCGCTCCTCCACATCCTATCGCCTCCGCATCGCGCTTGCCTTCAAGGGGGCGGCGCATGACGCGCGGTTCGTCAGCCTGCCCAAGATGGAGCACAAGAGCGCGGACTATCTGGCGATCAATCCGCAAGGTCTGGTCCCCGCGCTGGTGGATGGCGACCATGTCTATACTCAGACGCTCGCCATCATGGAATATCTGGAGGAGGCTTATCCGGAGCCGCCGATGCTGCCCGCCGCGTTGCCGGCGCGCGCCTATGTCCGTAGCATCAGCCAGATTGTGAGTTGCGATATTCATCCGCTCAACAATGTGCGGGTCCTCAAGTATCTGGAGCAGCGCCTTTCGCTCGGCGAAAACGAGCGTATGGCCTGGTATGCCCATTGGATCGGCGAGGGCTTTCGCAGTCTGGAGGCCGCGCTGCGGCACGAGGGGCTCTCCGGCCGCTTCGTCCTCGGCGACACCCCTGGAATGGCGGATATCTGCCTGGTGCCGCAAGTGTTCAATGCGCGCCGATTTAACTGCGATCTCTCCGATTACCCCACCGCCCTGGGTATCTTCGAGAACTGCATGCAACTGGACGCTTTTACCACGACCCTTCCGCAGTATCAGCCCGACGCCTTTTAGAGTTTCGCTTCCGCCGGCTCAGAAATTCGCTCTTTCCCCCAGAGGAAGCTTGCGATGAAAATGTGGCTTCGCCTTTCGCGCGGCATTGATGGGCTGAATACGGCCATCGGGCGCATTGCCTGTTGGGCCATTGTGGCCGCCATCGTCGTGTCCACGGTCAATGCGCTCATGCGCAAGATCTTCGGCCTCTCGTCCAATGCCTGGCTGGAGTTGCAGTGGTATCTGTTCGGTGCGGTCTTCATGCTGTGCGCGCCCTGGACCCTGCGCTTGAACGAACACATCCGCATCGATGTGGTGGCTGAAAAGTTCGGGCGCCGGGCCAGCAACATCATCGAAGTCACCTGTCACGTCCTGTTCCTGTTGACGTTCTGCGCCCTGATGATCTGGCTGTCGGTGCCGTTTGTGTGGAATTCCTTCCACACGGCCGAGGTCTCCACCAATGCCGGCGGGCTGCTGTTGTGGCCGGCCAAGCTCATCATCCTGGTGGGGTTCGTGCTGTTGTTCCTGCAAGGGGTGAGCGAGCTCATCAAGCGCATCGCCATCATGCGCGGCGACCTTGCCGACGAGGGCGGCGGCGATGCCCATGCCGCGGAGGCGGAGCGCATTCTGACCGAACTGGCCGAGACCGACGCCCGCATCGGCGGGGCCAAGCCATGCTGAGCGCACCCCGCCGGATCGCCCCGTCCCACCCCATCCGCGCAGGAGAGCGTCCGTCATGGCCGCGCTGATCGCCCAGAACCTTGCGCCGATCATGTTCGCGATGCTGATCGTGTTCATGCTGCTGGGCTATCCGGTCGCCTTTGCCCTGGCCGCCAACGGCCTGCTGTTCTTCGTGGTCGCAGTGGAATTGTCGCCCTATGCACCGCAGACCATTACCCTGTCCTGGCCACTGCTGCAGGCATTGCCGGAGCGGGTGTTCGGCACCATGGCCAATGAGGTGCTGCTGGCGATCCCCTTTTTCACCTTCATGGGCCTGATCCTGGAGCGCTCGGGCATGGCGGAGGATCTGCTCGACACCATCGGCCAGTTGTTCGGCACGGTGCGCGGCGGGCTGGCTTATGCGGTGATCTTCGTGGGCGCGCTGCTGGCGGCCACCACCGGCGTGGTGGCGGCCTCGGTGATCTCCATGGGCCTCATCTCGCTGCCGATCATGCTGCGCTATGGCTATGATCGGCGTCTGGCGGCCGGTGTCATTGCCGCCTCCGGTACCCTGGCGCAGATCATTCCGCCTTCGCTGGTGCTGATCGTGATGGCCGATCAGCTCGGCCGCTCGGTCGGCGACATGTATGAGGGTGCCTTCGTGCCTGGCCTGCTGCTGTCGGGCCTCTATGCGAGCTTCGTGTTCCTGGTCACGCGCTTTGCCCCGCAGGCGGCGCCGGGCCTGCCGGTGGAGGCGATCGGCTTCCGTGAACCCTCCGGTGCCCGCGGGGTCTGGCAATTGGGCGTGCTGGTGGCGTTTTCGGCCGGCGTCGCCACGCTGCTGATGCGGCAAACCGAGATCAAGGCGGGGGCCGACTTCGTCATTCTCACCATCTGCGTCGCCACCGTGGTGGCTCTGGTGTGCGCGCTGCTGAACCGCTTTCTCGGCGCGCGGCGCATCGTTCTTTCGGGGGCGCTGACGCTGGCCCTTCTGGCCGCCTATGTGGCGCTGGCCGATAGCGGCCATGAGGCGCTCGGGCTCGGCGCGGATGTCCTGGCCGCCGGCGCTCTCTATGCCTTCATCGTCGGGCTGCTGGAACGGTTAACCGGCGTGCGGCTGGTTTCGTGCATGGCCGAGCAGGTCACCTTCTCCATGGTGCCGCCGCTGCTGCTGATCTTCCTGGTGCTGGGCACCATTTTCCTGGGCGTGGCCACGCCCACGGAAGGCGGGGCCATGGGGGCCATGGGCGCCATCGCCCTGGCGGCGCTGAAGCGGCGACTGGAGCGCAACCCCAAGCGCTTCTCCTTCGCCATCCTGCGCCATGCCACGGAGACCACAGCGAAGCTGTCTGCCTTTGCGCTGTTCATCGTCATTGGTGCGCGGGTGTTCTCGCTTACCTTCTACGGCATCAACGGACATCTATGGGTTGAACATCTGCTCACCAGCATGCCGGGCGGCCATCTGGGCTTCCTGGTGTTCGTGAACGTGCTGATCTTCCTGCTGGCCTTCTTTCTCGATTTCTTCGAGTTGGCCTTCATCATCATCCCGCTCATTGGCCCGGCGGCGGAGAAGCTCGGCATCGATCTCATCTGGCTGGGGGTGATGCTGGGGGTGAACATGCAGACTTCGTTCATGCATCCGCCGTTCGGCTTTGCCCTGTTCTATCTGCGCTCGGTGGCGCCGAAGCTGGCCTATCTGGACAAGGTGACCGGCAAGCGCATGGAGCCGATCACTTCTGCCCAGATCTATTGGGGGGCGATCCCGTTCGTGGTGATCCAGATCATCATGGTGGCGGCGATCATCGCTTTCCCCGGCCTTGTCACCCGCGACAAGGCGGCGGCGCCGGCGCTGGATGCCACGGCCATCGATCGCCAGATGGACAATCTCGATACCCCGGGCGCCGGCTTGCCGGACCTGGGTCTGCCCCAAAGCAAGCTTTGAACCGCGGCTCATCAAGAAGACCGCATCCATAAGAACGACCTTCCGTTTGCGCGTGTCTGTCCAAGCCTTCCCGCCCGGATCGGGTGTGCAGGCGACAACGAAAGAGGGGATCCTGATGAAACGACGCCTGTTTCTGGCCCAGATGGCGGCGGGGGCCGCCGCTACCGTGGCCGCCGCGCCCGCCTTGGCGCAAACCCCGCTGCCGTCGATCAAATGGCGCATGGCCACCAGCTGGCCCAAGAGCCTCGACACCATCTATGGCTCCGCCGCCACCATGTGCCAGCGCATCTCGCAGCTCACCGAGGGGCGTTTCGAGGTGTCGCCGTTCGCGGGCGGCGAGATCGTCGGTCCGGCCCAGGTGTTCGATGCCACCAAGAACAAGACCGTGGAGTGTTGCCACACCCTGACCTCGTTCTTCACCGGCAAGAACCCGGCCTTCGCCTTTGACGGCGGCATCGCCTTCGGCATGAACGCCCGCCAGCAGAATGCCTGGTATTTCGAGGGCGGCGGCAAGGCGCTGATCACCGAGCTGTTCGGCAAGGACAATCTGGTGCCGTTTCCCTGCGGCAATACCGGCGTGCAGATGGGCGGCTGGTATCGCAAGGAAATCAAGAGCGTGGAGGACCTCAAGGGCCTCAAGATGCGCATCGGCGGGCTCGGCGGCACCATCCTCGCCAAGCTGGGCGTGGTGGCGCAGCAGATTGCGGCGGGCGACATCTACCCTTCGCTGGAGCGCGGCACCATCGATGCGGCCGAGTGGATCGGCCCCTATGACGATGAGAAGCTCGGCTTCGCCAAGGTGGCCAAATATTACTACACCCCCGGCTGGTGGGAGGGCAGCGCCCAGATCACCGCGCTGGTGAACAAGGAGGCGTGGGACAGCCTGCCGGATCTCTACAAGATCGCCTTCGAGACCGCCGCCAGCGAGCAGAACATGCGCATGCTGGCCAATTACGACGCCAAGAATCCGGAAGCCCTGCGGCGCCTGCTGGCAGCGGGCGTGGAGTTGCGCGCCTTCCCGCAGCCGGTGATGGATGCCTGCTACAAGGCGACGCTGGAAACCTTCGACGAACTGGCGGCCAAGAGCCCGGAATTCAAGACCATCTATGGGCCGTGGAAGGCGTTCCTGAACGAATCCAACAGCTGGCAGCGGCTGAGCGACTATCGTCTGGACAGCATCCGCTTTGCCGCGCCCAAATGGACGTAAGGCGGATGTCCGCGGCCTGATCGGCTGCGCCTCTGGCGGCCACCCTGCGGGGTGGCTGCCACTGCGGATTGAACCGGGGGGACGAGACCATGTCGGCTGAAGGCGTGACCGGCGAAGGCATCGGCGCACGGGTGCGTCGCAAGGAAGACGCGCGCCACCTCATGGGGCGCGGGCGTTTCGTGGGCGACATCCGCATGCCGGGCCTACGCGACGTGGCTTTCCTGCGCAGCCCGGTGGCCCATGCCCGCATCACCGGCGTCACCAAGCCCGCCGGGCAGGGGGCGCAGGTGTTCGTGGCACAGGATGCGGCGGGTGTGGGCGCCATCGTCACCCGCTCGGCCATTCCCGGCTACAAGGTGTCCGCTTATCCCCCGCTCGCCACCGACAAGGTGCGCTTCGTGGGCGACATCGTCGCCATGGCTGTGGCGCCCACCCGCGCGGAGGCGGAAGACCTCTGCGAGGCGACGCTGTTCGATTATGAGGAACTGCCGCCCATCGTGGATTGCACCGCCGGGCGCGCGCCGGGGGCGGCGCTGCTGCACGAGGCGTGGAAGGACAATCTGTTCCTGGAGACCGCCTTCGACAGCGGCGGCGTGGACGAGGTGGCGGCCACCGCGCCGATCAAGGTGGAGAAGCGCTTCAAGACCGCCCGCCAGTGCATGCATCCCATGGAGGGCAAGGGGGTGCTGGCCTATTGGGATTTCCAGGCCGACCAACTGGTGGTGGTCACCTCCACCCAGGTGCCGCATCTGATCCGCACCGGGCTCAGCGATTGCCTCGGCCTCGATCAGGGCCGGGTGCGGGTGATGCAGCCGGATGTGGGCGGCGGCTTCGGCTACAAATGCCTGCTGCAGCCGGAGGAGGTGCTGGTGGCCTGGCTGGCGCTGACCTATCAGGCGCCGTTCCGCTGGATCGAGGATCGCCGCGAGCATCTCACCGCCGGCGCCAACGCCCGCCAGCATGAATATGTCATCACCGCCTATGCGGACGCGCGCGGCCGCCTGCTGGGGCTGGAGGCGGAGATCAGCGTGGATGTGGGCGCCTATTCGGTGTGGCCGTTCACCGCCTGCCTGGAGGCGGCGCAGGCGGGCGGCAACCTGCCGGGGCCCTATGTGCTGCCCGCCTATCGCTGCAAGACTTATTCGGTGGCCACCAACAAGCCGCCGTTCGCGCCCTATCGCGGCGTGGCGCGGCCGGGGGTGTGCTTCGCCATCGAGCTGACCATCGATGCCATCGCCAAGGCGGTGGGCCGCGAGGCGGTGGAGGTGCGGGCGGAGAACCTCGTGACGGCAGGCGCCATGCCCTACACCAACATTACCAAGAAGTTCTACGACAGCGGCGACTATCCCGCCTCGCTGGCGCGGGCCCGCGACATGGTGGATTTCGCCGCCGTGCGGGCGCGGCAGGCGGTGCCGGAACCGGACGGCCGTCAGATCGGCGTCGGCTTTGCCACTTACACCGAGCAGTCCGCCCACGGCACCAAGGTATTTGCCTCCTGGGGCATTCCCATGGTGCCCGGCTATGAGCAGGCCACGCTGCGCCTGACCCCGGGCGGGGGCGTGGAGGTGCGGGCTGGCGTGCCCACCATCGGCCAGGGGCTGGAGACCACGCTGGCGCAGGTGGCGAGCGAGATCCTCACGCTGCCGCTGGCCAAGATCAAGGTGGTGCTGGGCGACACCGCCACTACGCCTTATTCCACCGGCGCCTATGCCTCGCGCGGCATCGTCATGGCCGGGGGCGCCGTCTCCAAGGCGGCGGCCAAGCTCGCCGAGCGGGTGAAGGCGATTGCCGCCCACCTCATGCAATGCCGTCCGGATGAGGTGCGGGTGGCTGACGGGCAGATCCATGGGGTGTCCGCCAGCATCAGCTTCCAGGATGTGGCGCGGGCCTGGTATCTGCGGCCCGAACTGCTGCCCGAGGGCGTGGATACCGGCGGGCTGGAGGTGACCGAGGGCTATAAGCCGGAGGTGGACACCGGCGTGTTCTCCTATGCCACCCATGCCTGCGTGGTGGCGGTGGATCCGCGCACCGGTGCCACCGAGATCCTGGACTATGTGGTGGTCGAAGACTGCGGCCGCATGGTCAATCCCATGATCGTGGAGGGGCAGGCCTATGGCGGGGTGGCCCAGGGCATCGGCACCGCGCTGTTCGAGGAAAGCACCTATGACGATCAGGGCCAGCCCCTGGCCTCGACGCTGATCGATTATCTGCTGCCCGGCCCGACGGAACTGCCCAAGGTGCGCATCGCCCACACCGAGACCCTGTCGCCCTTTTCCGCCCATGGCATCAAGGGCGTGGGGGAGGGCGGCGCCATTGCTCCGGCCGGCGCCGTGGTCAACGCCATCAACGATGCGCTGCGGCCCCAGGGCGCCGTCCTTACCGAAATTCCGGCCACCCCGGCGCGGGTGCTGGCGGCGCTGCGCGCCGCAACCGTGGGAGCTGCCGCATGAAGGCCGCGGCATTCGATCTGGCGCCGGCGGCGCACCTCGCCGACGCGGTGGCGGTGCTCAC
>NZ_CALRWL010000050.1:0-46867 GCF_943371865.1 Azorhizobium sp. AG788
GGCTTTGGCCTCGCCACGCTGACGCTCAGGCCTGGGCGAGGCTGCGGCCTCGCCACGCCGAGGTTCAGGCCTGGGTGAGGAACTCCGCGATCCGCGCCCGGCCGCGCTCGGCCAGCGTGCCCACGAAGCCAACGAACACATGGCAGCCGCCGGGAAAGGCCTCCAGCGTGGCCTCATTGCCGCTGGCGAGCCAGCGATTGGCCATGAACAAGCTGTCGTCCAGCAACGGATCCCGCGTCCCCACCGTGAACAGCGCCGGCGGCAGACCCTTGAGGTCCGCCAGCAGCGGCGACACGTCGGGATGGTCCGCCTCCCCCTCCAGGCGCAGATAATTGCGCACGAACCGGGCGATATCGGCGGTGTTCAGCACCAAGGGCGTCTCGCCCCAGTTGCGGGCGCTGGGCGTGAGCCGCAGGTCGAAGCAGCCCGCATGTAGATTAGCGGCGCAGAATGGCATCAGGCCATGGCGATCGCGCAGCCGCAGCAGTGTGGTGACGGCCAGATGCGCCCCGGCCGATTCGCCGCCGATGGAAAAGCGCGTGGTGCCGAACAGGCTCTCGCCCTCCCGCAGCAGCCAGAGCGCCGCCGCCTCGCAATCGTCGGGGGCGGCGGGGTAGGGGATTTCCGGGGCCAGGGCATAATCCACCGACACCACCGCCAGGCCGGCGGCGGCGAGGGGATCGTTCAGTCCGTCATTCTCCCGCGCGGTGCCGATGGTCCAGCCGCCGCCATGGAAATGCAGATAGACCCCGCTGGGCGGACCGTCCGGCATGTAGATGCGCACGGGAATCGGTCCGCGCGGGCCGTCGATGGCGGTGGTGCGGGCGCGCGGGCTCTCCGGCGGCAGCGGGAAGGTGCCCTTGCCATTCAGCCGGGCTTGGCGGACCACCGCCACCGGCACCAGCCCCCGGTCGGGAATCGCGGACAGCGCCTTGATGATGGCGGCGTTGATCATTTTCGTGTCCGCCGCGACAGCAGCGTCGGAAAACAGCTCGGGAGCGATGGAAAGGCTGGGCATGGGCTCCGTTCAAGGCGAGGATTGGCGGCGCCGGTTGCGGTGCGCAATAAGCCTCACCGTGGCGCGGGCCGCGGCCGCTGGCAAGGTGCCGCAAGGCAAGGATGAACGCCCTGAGCAGGAGACCCCAGTGACGCGCACCCGACGCAGCCCCGCGCTCACCGTGCCGCTGGAGATCCAGGCCCAGAGCCTGCTGGAGGTGGACACCTCCGGCCCCGGTTTCACCGAGATCACCCGTGAGCTTCAGGCGTTTCTGACGGAAATCGCCGCCGATCAAGGCCTTCTGACGGTGTTTTGCCGGCACACCTCCGCCTCTTTGACCATTCAGGAGAATGCCGATCCGGATGTGCAGCGCGATCTCCTGATGGCGCTCGATGATCTGGCCCCGCGGGATCGCGGCTGGGTGCACGACACTGAAGGCCCGGACGACATGCCCGCCCATGTGCGCACCTTGCTGTGCGATACGGCGCTGACGATCCCGGTGCTGGAGGGGCGGGCACGGCTCGGCACCTGGCAGGGCGTCTATCTGCTGGAGCATCGCGACCGGCCCCATCGCCGGGAACTGGTGCTGGGCTTTCTCGGACGGGCACGGAGGCGGTAGAAGAGGGCGGCGGAGGCGGCATCCCGGCCGGTGGGGTGCCACTGCGGCTTGACGGCGCCGCGCCCGACCCTTATACGAGCGCCTTCCCGATACAGCGGGTTCGAGCCGACTGTCGCAGATCGCGACGACAGGCTTGTGACCCGCGTCCACGAACCAAAAAAGGACTTCTGCCATGTCCCGGCGGTGCGACCTGACAGGCAAAGGCGTGCAGAGCGGCAACCTCGTGAGCCACTCGAACCACAAGACCCGGCGCCGTTTCCTGCCCAATCTGTGCCAGGTGACGCTCCAGAGCGACGTGCTCAAGCGCTCCGTGCGCATGCGCATCAGCGCCAATGCGCTGAAGTCGGTGGATCACCGCGGCGGCCTCGACGCCTTCCTGGTGAAGGCTCGCGACGAGGAACTGGCGCCCCGCGCGCTGATCCTCAAGCGCCTGATCGCCAAGGCGAAGGCGGAAGCCGCCGCTGAGGCGCCTGCGGCCGCCTGAGGCTGTGGGCCTGTTCCACTCGGTTCTGAAATCTGAACCGCGGGCGTTCGCGCTCGCGGTTTTTGCCATGGGTGCGGCGGTTCTCACCGCCAACATCCTGGTGCAGTTTCCGTTCACGCCGTTCGGGTTGCAGGATTACCTCACCTACGGCGCCTTCACCTATCCGGTGACCTTCCTCATCAATGATCTGACCAATCGCCGCCTCGGTCCGGGGCGCACGCGGCGGGTGATCTATGTGGGGTTTGCGCTCGCGGTGCTGCTGTCGGTGCTGTTCGCCACGCCGCGGATCGCTCTGGCCTCGGGCGCCGCGTTCCTGAGCGCGCAGCTCTTGGATACCACGGTGTTCGACCGGCTGCGCCGCCGCGCCTGGTGGATGCCACCGGCGGTGTCGGGCCTGTTTTCCAGCGCGCTGGATACGGTGGTGTTCTTCTCTTTGGCCTTCGCCGGCACTGGCCTGCCCTGGACCTCCTGGGCCCTGTGCGACTATGGGGTGAAACTGGCCATGCTGCTGGTGTTCCTCGGCCCCTACCGGGTGATCACCGCCCGCATGCCGGCCTGGCAGCCCCGCGCACTGCGCGCCTGAGGGCGCTTCCATCAAGAGAGCTTTGAAGCGTCAGACCTGATCCCGCAGCAGGCGGCGGATGACCTTGCCGGTGGTGGTCATGGGCAATTCGTCCACGAACACGATCTCGCGGGGATATTCATAGGCCGCCAGCCGGGTGCGGACGAAGGCCTGAATGTCGCCCACCAGCGCCGCATCGGGCCGGATGCCGTCGCGCAGCACCAGCACCGCCTTGACGATCTCCGTGCGCAGCTTGTCCGGCTTGCCCACCACCGCCGCCAGTTGCACGGCGGGATGGCGCAGCAGGCAGTCCTCAATTTCGCTCGGGCCGATGCGATAGCCGGACGAGGTGATCACATCGTCATCCCGGCCGAGGAAATGCACATAGCCGTCCTCATCCAGGCGGGCGAGGTCGCCGGTGAGCATCAGATCGCCCAAGGGCGGGCTTTTCAGGAATTTCGCCGCAGTGGCCTCCGGCCGGTTCCAATAGCGCAGGAACATCACCGGGTCGGGCGCCCGCACCGCGATCTGGCCCATCTCGCCAATATCGCACGGCGTGCCGTCGTCGCGGATGATCGCCACGTCATGGCCGGGCAGCGGCTTGCCGGTGGCTCCCGCGCGGGCGATGCCCAAAGCGGCGTTGGAGCCGATGACATAATTGCATTCGGTCTGGCCGTAGAATTCGTTCACGTCCACGCCCAAGGCGGCGCGACCCCATTCGAACGTCTCCGCCCCCAGCGCCTCGCCGGCGGTGCCGAGCGTGCGCAGGTTGAAGCCGAAGGTTTCGCGCGGTGTCGCCACGGCGCGCATCATCTTCAAAGCGGTGGGTGGGATAAAGACATTGCGGACCTGCGCGTCCGCCATCAGCCGGAACGCGGCTTCGGGATCGAACTTGCCCGGCGGCTGCACCACCACCGGCACGCCCAGGGCCAGAGAGGTGAGCATGGTATTGAGCAGCCCGCCGGCCCAGGCCCAGTCCGAGGGCGTCCACATGCGGTCGCCGGGCTGGGGCAGGTCGTCATGGGTGAAGCGCATGCCGGCGGTGTGGCCCAGCAGCACCCGGTGGCCATGCAGCGCCCCCTTGGCGGGGCCAGTGGTGCCGGAGGTGTAGATCATCAGCGCCGGATCATCCGGGCCGGTGGCGACCGTGGCGGACACCGGGCGGCCCCGCGCCACCAGATCGTCAAAGCCCAGGATGCCCGGTTGGGCACCGTCGCGGGAGATGACGAGGGTGAGATGGTCCGGGCGGTCGATGACCTTGGCGAGGCCCGCGGCATCAGCCACCAGGGCCTTGGCGCCGGAATCCTGCAGCCGATAGGCCAGCGCCTCGACCCCGAAGGCGGAGGCCAGAGGCACGGCAATGGCGCCCAATTTATAGACCGCCAGATGGGTGACGAGCACTTCCACGCTCTGCGGCAGCAGGATCGCCACCCGGTCGCCGGGGCCGATGCCGTGGGCGGCCAGCGCGTTCGCGAAGCGATTGGAGGCCTGCGCGATATGGCCGTAGCTCACCGGCGCGAAGCCGGCGTCGCCCTTCACATAGAGCGCAGGGCGGGCGGGATCCTTCGCCGCCCAGCCGTCGCAGGCATGGACCGCCATATTGTAGCGGGAGGGAACGCGCCAGCGGAAGGCGGCGCGCATCCGCGCATATGCGTCGAGATGAGCGAGCATCTCCGTGTGATTAATACGGAGGCACTGGAAGCGCCAGTGCATGTGCGAGATTTTCTCGCCGCGCTGCGGTAGAAACCCCGTTGTCGCAAGGCACGGCCGTTACGGAAGGCCGTGTCTTCACATTTTCGCGGGCACAGCGTCGGGCGGCCTCTGCCGCCTTTCTGGCTATTTGGCGCGGTCGTCCGGGGTGGCCAGCACCAGCGCCCAATAGACCTTGTATTTGGAATTGGGGTTGAAGGCGGTGGCGATGCCCATGCGGGTCACGCCGGCGGCCAGCATGTTCTTGTTGTGCGGCGGGCTGTCGCGCCAGCCGGAGAAGGCTTCCGCCAGGGTGTGATAGCCGGCGCCCACATTCTCCACCGCCACCTTCGGCTTATAGCCGGAGGCATTCATGCGCTGGACGAAGGTGCGTCCGCCCACTTCATGCGACAGGGTGTCGGCCTTGGCCATGGCATTGGCCTGGTCCTGCGCCACCTTGTTCAGGGCCGGATCCACGGAGACCGCGTTCAGGCCCTTGGTGTTGCGATAGTCGGAGAACAGCGAGGCGGCGGCCTCGGGGTCCACCGGCTGGCCGGTCTTTGCGAGGTTTTCGTAGAAGGCCGGCTGCTTCGGCGTGTCTTGCACCGGGGTGCCGCAGCCGGCGAGCGCCAGCGCCGCCAGCACGCAAAAGGGGAGGGCATGGCGGGCGCCGGGACGGCGGGCCAAGGCGGAGGGGCCGCGGCGTGCGCCGGGGACGGGAAAACCGATGTCGCTCATGATCCCCTTTGTGCGGCCCGACAGTTGAAGAAGCGTTAGCAGCGGACGCGACACAGCCGACGGCAGCGTCGCGCGCCGGCCGGATCAGCTGGAGGTGGCGCCGCCGAGCGGCGTCTCGCCGCGGGTCTGCTGCGACGCCCCCTCTGCAGGCGGGGCGATGGCCGGGGGCGCGGTGTCGGACATCGGCGCCGGAGGCACCATGTCCGCCGGTGCCCGGCCCAGCGCCGCCCAGGGCTGGCTGGTCATGGCGATGCCGCTCTTGCGGAAGCGGCTGAGGATGGAGAAATGCAGGTCGCTCTTCACGGTCAGCGCATAGTCCACATTGGCCACGACGCAGCGCAGTTCGAAGGCGATGCCCGCATCGGTGAACTTGATGATGAACACCCGCGGCGGCGGGGTCTGGAGCACTTGCGGATTGTCGCAGGCGGCGGCCACCAGCAGGTCCCGCACCTCTTCCGCATCGGCATCATAGGCCACATTCACCGCCACGATCACCCGGCCGGTGGTGTTGGAGTGGGTCCAGTTCTTGACCATGCCGGTGATGAGGTCCGAGTTCGGCACGATCACCGTGGCGCGCTCGAAGGTCTCGATCTCGGTGGAGCGCACCGAAATGCGCCGGACATAGCCTTCCTCGCCCTTCACATTGATGGTGTCGCCCACGCGGATCGGCCGTTCGGTGAGCAGGATCAGGCCGGAGACGAAGTTGGAAATGATCGCCTGGAGACCGAAACCGATACCCACCGACAAGGCGCCGGCCACCAGGGCGATATTCTCCAGATTGAGCCCGATCTGCCCCATGGCCACCATGATGGCGATGATCACGCCCACATAGCCGATGATGGTGGAGATGGAGGATTGCAGGCTCACTTCCATGCCGGTGCGCGGCAGCAGCTTCACCGACATCCATTTCTGCAGGCCGCGGGCCAGCAGAATGCCCACCAGCAGCAGGCCGATGGCGTAGAGCACGTTCCACAAGGTGATGGTGGTGGAGCCGATATGGATGCCGAAGGTCACCCGGTCCAGCGTGTCCATCACGTCGGAGGAGGACGTGCCCCAGCTGCCGGCCATGATCAGCGCCGCGACGATGAACAGGAACAGCTTCAGCAGTCCCGACACCAACGTGGCGATCACCTCCAGGCTGGCGGGCCGCAGGCCGAGGGTCTTGGAAAAGACGCGGGCGCGGTGGGTGTCCGCGCTGAGGCCCTCGCTGAAGAAGGCGTCGATCAGGCTGTAGAGCACATAGAGGCCCGACAGCACCGCCGCGGCGATCAGCATGCGGGCGGCGATGAAGGTGGCAAAACCCACATAGCCCGCCACCAGGGCACCGCTCATCACCGCGATCACCACCCACAATAAGGTGCGGATCCACGGCACGCCGCTGGTTTCCATATAGGAGCCGGTGGCCGGTGCGGTGGCGGTCTCGGTCGACGGTTCATCGTCCGTCTTGGCCATGGCCACCAGCATCAGGCCGGTGAAGACGCAGGTGAACACCACGATAATGCCGGAGACCAGCACGGTCAGCGCCACCGGCGTGAACAGCGCCCGGTTCAGGGCGTTGAAGAACGAGCCGATGGCCAGCACCCACACCGACCACGTATAATAACGGAAGATGACGTCCGCGGTGGCGTCCGCGAACGGCGGCAGCCGCCGCCAGGACTGCCCCGGTGCCAGCAGGGCGCGGGCCATGGCCCGGCCGATGGCCAGCACGAACACAGACACCACCAGGCCGTGCAGGATCTCCTGGGCACGGGGCGGCACCACGTCGAAGCCGCTGATGAAATTGGTGGCGGCCATGGCCGCGAGCGGTGCCACCAGGGAATCGAACACCGCGACCTTGATCGCCTCGCGGGCGGCCCGCAGCCGGGAGAGGATTTCGCCGTCGGGCGGCGGGGCGCAGCTCAGGCGCCGGCGCAGCAGCCGCCCGGCCCAGACGATGGCGCCGGAAATGGCCACCAGCGCGACGCCGATGCCCAGCAAGGTGAGGATGTCCTGGCGCTGGCGGGCATAGCCCAGCCAGTCGGAGACCAGCAGATTGAGGCTGCGGATTCCCTGGCGCAGCGCCACCACGCCGGTGGTCCACAGGCTCGGGTCGACGATGGAGATGGAGCGTTCGAACAGCTGGCCGGCGAACAGCTCGCGGCGGCGGGTGGAGATGCGATCGGACACCTGCTCGGCCCGCAGCGATAGCGCGCGGTTCTGCTTCACCAGCGCATCGATGTCGCTGCTCAATGCCTGCAGGCGCTCACGGTCGGCGGTGATATTGGCATCTTCCGCCGGGGCGCCGGCGGCGGGGACGGGACCCAATTCCTCCAGCCGCACCTTGGCGTCGGCGGCGCGCGGGGTGAGTTGCTCGCTGCGGACCTGGAGTTCGCGGCGCACCGGATCGAGGCGGGTGCGCAATTCGTCGAGGTCGGGGGCGCGCAGGCCCTCCAGGCCCAGACTGCCCTCGATGCTGTCCAGGGCCGAGCGGTTGGCCTCCAGCCGTTCCCGCGCAGCCTGAGCCGTCGGATCCGCCGCCGGGGCGGCAAGCGCCAGCGGCCCGGCCAGGAGCGACAGGAGCAGAGCCAGGAAAACGGCGGTCCGCGCAATCGCACGCTGCATCAGGAAAATCTCCAGGGGTATCTGTCCCATCCTCCGGGAGGCGGGGCCGGGTGTGAGCAGATACCACCATTGGGTTTGCTTCCCGTAAAGCAAAGCCGATGGCGGCGATCATGAGGGGCACGCCACATCCCAGGTCCGCTGCACACGGTTTCAGCCGTGCCCATGGTCCGTCGAAGGGCGCCGGGGCCGGTGACCCCGGCGGGGGCCTAGGGGGCGAAGGCGGCAGTCTGATGGCGGGGCCGCCGTGCGTCCCGTCCGTGGCGGGGCCCCGCAGGGGAGAAAGCAGTTGACGCCACCGGCGGCGCGCGCGAGGCAAAGCCGTGCCCCGCTGCCGGACTTCGTGACGCCCATGACCCAGACCGCCGCCTCTGAAAATACCGCCGCCGCCATCGCCGCGCTGGCCGATCCCCTGGCCCTCGCCCAGGCGCTGATCCGCGCCCCCTCGGTGACGCCCGATGCCGGGGCGGCGCTGGACGTGGTGGCCGGGGTGCTCACGCGGGCCGGCTACACAGTGGAGCGGCTGGTGTCGGCCACCGGCGGCGTGGCGGTGGACAATCTCTATGCCCGCATCGGCACCACGGCGCCGAACCTGTGCTTTGCCGGCCATGTGGACGTGGTGCCCCCCGGCGATCTGGCCAGCTGGACCCACGATCCCTTCTCCGGCGACGTGGCCGACGGGCAGCTCTATGGCCGCGGCGCGGTGGACATGAAGGGCGCGGTGGGCGCCTTCCTGGCGGCGGCGCTGCGCCATGGTGCGCCCGAGACCGGCAGCATCTCCTTCCTGATCACCGGCGATGAGGAAGGCCCCGCCCTCGACGGCACGGTGAAGGTGGTAGAATGGCTGGCGGCGCGGGGCGAGCGGCTCGACCATTGCGTGGTGGGCGAGCCCACCAATCCCGACGCCCTGGGCGACATGGTCAAGATCGGCCGCCGTGGCAGCCTGTCCGGCGTCATCACCGTCCATGGCAAGCAGGGCCATGTGGCCTATCCGCACCGGGCGGAAAACCCCATTCCCAAATTGCTGCGGCTGCTGGAGTCCCTGACCGCGACGCCGCTGGACGAGGGCTCGGCGCATTTCCCGCCCACCAATCTGGAACTGGTGAGCGTGGACGTGGGCAACCCGGTGTTCAACGTCATTCCGGCCCAGGCGACGGCGCGCTTCAACGTGCGCTTCAACGATCTTTATTCGCTGCCCACCCTGAAGTCGGAGCTGGAGCGGCGCCTGGACGGGCCGGGCCTGACCTATGATCTGGCGTTCCGCGAAGGCCCCAGCGAGAGCTTCCTCACCGCGCCGGGGCCGTTCGTGGACACGGTGCTGGATGCGGTGGCGGATGTGACCGGCCGGCGGCCGGAAACCTCCACCACGGGGGGCACCTCGGATGCGCGCTTCATCAAGGATCTGTGCCCGGTGGTGGAATTCGGCTTGGTGGGCCGCACCATGCACATGTCCGACGAGGCCACCCCGGTGGACGAATTGCTGGCACTGACCGCCATCTATGAGCGGCTGCTGGCCCGCTATTTCGACACCTTCGCCCGCTGATCGCCACACCCCAAGGACCACGCTTCATGGCTTCCGAGATCGAAACGCGCCTCTCCGTGGATGGTCGCGATATTGCCGTGCGCGCTCTGGCGGGGGGCTCCCCCGGCGTCATCTGGCTCGGTGGCTTCCGCTCGGACATGACCGGCACCAAGGCCCAGGCGCTGGCGGATTGGGCGCAGGCGCGCGGCCAGGGCTATGTGCGCTTCGATTATTCCGGCCATGGCGCCTCCAGCGGCGCGTTCGAGGACGGCACCATCACCCAGTGGCTGGCGGACGCCCGCGCGGTGTTCGACCAGACCACCGGGCCGCAGGTGCTGGTGGGCTCGTCCATGGGCGGCTGGATGGCGCTGTTGCTGGCCCGCGCCCTGCTGGCGGCGGGCGACACCCGCCTTGCCGGCCTGGTGCTGATCGCCCCGGCACCGGACTTCACCGAAGAGCTGATGTGGGCCGGCTTTCCCGAGGCGGTGAAGGCGGAAATCCTCGCCACCGGCCGCTATGCCCGGCCCTCGCCCTATGACGGCGGCCCGTTCGTCATCACCCGCGCCTTGATCGAGGACGGGCGGCAGCATCTCTTGCTGGGGGCGCCGTTCCAGGTGGGGTGCCCGGTGCGCATTCTCCAGGGCGCGCAGGATGCGGATGTGCCGTGGCAGCATGCCATGCGGCTGGTGACGTGCCTAGCCGAGGACGACGTGGTGTTCACCCTGGTCAAGGATGGCGACCATCGCCTGTCCCGCCCGGCGGATATCGAGCGCCTCATTGGCCTGCTGGACGATCTGCTGGCGGAACTGGCGGCGGACGCGGCGCGCTGAACCGGCGGGGCGCGCGCGCCCCGCCAATCACCTCAGAGCCTCACGCCCTCAAATGCGCACCACGGTGCGGCCGCGCACCTGCCCGGCGATGATGGCGTCGGCCCGCGCGGGCAGGTCCTCCAGCGCCACCTCCTGGATCATCCCGTCGAGATCGGCGGGGCTCAAGTCCCGCGCCAGCCGCGCCCAGGCGGCTTCGCGCTTGGGCTTGGGCGTATCCACCGAATTGATGCCCAGCAGGCTCACGCCGCGCAGGATGAACGGGAACACCGTGGTGGGCAGATCGGTGCTGCCCGCAAGGCCGCAGGCGGCCACCGCGCCGTTGCCGGCGGTGGAGGCGAGCACATTGGCCAGCACCACGCCGCCCACCGTATCCACCGCGCCGGCCCAGCGCTCCGATTGCAGCGGCTTGCCCGCGGTGGTGAGCAAGGCGCGATCCATGATCTCCGCCGCCCCCAGGCCGGTGAGGAAACCGGCTTCCGCCGGGCGCCCGGTCAGCGCCACCACCCGGTAGCCCAGGCGCGAGAGCAGGCGCACGGCGATGCTGCCCACCCCGCCGGCGGCTCCGGTCACCAGCACCTCGCCGCCTTTGGCGATGCCGGCCTGCTCCAGCGCCATCACGCTCAGCATGGCGGTGAAGCCGGCGGTGCCGATGGCCATGGCGTGGCGGGGATCAAGGCCCTCGGGGAGCTTGACCAGCCATTCGCTCTTCACCCGCGCCCGGGCGGCAAAGCCGCCGGACCAGGTTTCGCCGACGCCCCAGCCGGTGAGCACAACGGGGTCGCCGGGGGTGAAGGCCGGGCTGTCGCTGGTGCGCACGGTGCCGGCAAAATCCACGCCGGGGACCATGGGAAAGGTGCGCAGGATACGGCTCAGCCCCTTCAGGGCGAGGCCGTCCTTATAGTTGAGGGTGGAATAGGCGACATCCACGGTGACGTCGGCGGGCGGCAGGAAGGCCTCATCCACCTGTTCCAGGGCGATGGTCTGGCCGCCGTCGGCCTTGCGCGCGACGAGGGCCTTGAAGGTGTCGGTGCTCACGGGGTGTCTCCTCCAAGGAATGATGGCGGGGGCGCTGCGCGGCGCCCCCGTCGCATCAGCCGGCAAATGACGCGGCGAGCGCGTCGGAACTGCGGGCCAGCAGGCCGGCGTCCGAGCCCACGGCGGTGAACACCGAGCCGGCGGCCATGTAGCGGCGGGCGAGCGCGGCGTCGGGGGTGAGGATGCCGGGGCGGTTGCCGGCGGCGACGATGCGGCGCAGCGCGGCCTCCATCAGGCTGACCATGGACGGGTCGTTCTGGCCCCCCAGATGTCCGAGGCTGGCGGACAGGTCGCCTGGTCCGATGAAGACGCCATCGACGCCTTCCACGGCGCAGATTTCTTCCAGTTCGCCCAGGGCGTCGGCGGTTTCCACCTGCACCAGCAGGCACAGCTCCGCCTCCGAGCGGGCGTGATAATCGGGGATGCGGCCGAAGCGGGTGGCGCGCGAGCCGCCGGCAAATCCGCGCACGCCGCGCGGGGGATAGCGCATGGCTTCCACCGCGGCCTTCGCCTCGGCGGCGGTCTGCACCATGGGCACCAGCAGGGTCTGCACCCCCGCATCCAGATAGCGCTTGATCGCCACCGGGTCGTTCCACGGCACCCGCACGATGGGATGGGCGGCACCGGCGGCGGCGGCCTGCAGCTCGCCATAGACCTGCGGCAGGTCGGCGGGTGTGTGCTCGGTGTCCAGCAACAGCCAGTCGAAGCCGGACCCGGCCAGCAGTTCCACGGTGTAGCTGCTGGGGATGGAGCACCACAGGCCGATCTGCTGTTGGCCAGCATGAATGGCACGCTTGAAGGCGTTCAGAGGCAGGTCTTCGACGGGCATGGGGGCATTCCAGGCGGGGAAGAGGAACCGGTCGATGCAATCGGTAGCAGGCGCTACTGGTTTTGCAACGCCGCCGGCGCCTGAAGGCTGCGGGCGCGTTCGCGCTCCTCGTGCAGCACGCGGGCGAGCTGGCGCGAACTGCTGGCCACCACTTCCGATCCGCTGGCTTGCAGGGCGCTGATCACGCCACGGTCCAGCAGGGCCTCGCGCAACCCCTGCTCCAGCGCCCGCCGGACCTCCGGGCGCAGCCCCATGGGCGCGGCCACCGCCTGCCAGGTGTAGCTGTTCATTTCCGGCAGGCCCTGCTCGGTGAAGCTCGGGACGTTGGGCAGCAAGGCGCGCACATCCCCGTTCGCCGCCAGGATCCGCAATTGATTCGCCGCCACCGTCGGCGCCACGACACCCACATCCAGGAAGGCCGCCTGCACCTTGCGGGCCAGCAGTTCGCCGAGGATGCGGGCGCTGGAGGGGGTGTAAGCGGTGGTGCCGGAGGTGCCGGTGTCGTGCCAGAACTGCCGCAGGGCCAGATCGTTGATGGAGCCGGGCGCCGTGGCGCCGAAGACCACTTCGCGCGGATGGGCCTGAAGATAGGTGATGAAGCTCTGGAGGTCCGCGACCGGGAGGGCGGGATCGACCGCCAGCACCAGGGGGGCTCGGATGGCCATGATCAGCGGATCAAGGTCATGCTCGGGATTGAATTTGCGCTCGGGCCGGTTGGTGGGATCGAACAGCAGCAGGCCGCTGGGGGCGATCAGGAGGGTGTTGCCATCCGCGGGGGCGCTGACCACGAATCGGGAACCGACGCCGCCGTTTTCACCGGTCATGGTCGAGATCACCACCGGCACTTTCATGACGCGGGACAGCGCCGGGGCCAGAATCTCGGCGAGGCGCATGGTCACGCCGCCTGCGGGAACCGGAACCACCAAGGTGATGGGACGGCCGGGCGTGTCCTGGGCCTGCAGCGCGCCGCAGACCAGTCCGTAGCCGAGGGGAACCGCCGCGCACAAGACCACGGCTGCAACCCATGCGGACAAAAGCTTTAGAGGACCCACCACGAACTCCTCCCGCAGTGCGGCAAAATTGGCCGCCCGCTCCTGTCTTGGTCCCCACCACAACACAGGCATATGACTGCAACACTTAAGGCGAGCGCGGTCAAGGAGAGTGTGTCGCTCGCAGACCATGGGGCGTAATAAAATGCGTCTTCTTTAACTGTGTTCGCAAAAGTCTCCCAAGGGGTATCGCCGCGCCGTACTCAATTTGCGGGAGGTGTTTGCATACAAGTTTACTTTGCGGAATGCAGCGGCGGTCGTGCGGCAGCCGGTGGGTGTGGCGCGATCCCCCGGTCGGAGGGAAGGACCACCGGCTTGGGCTCGCGCCGATCCACCTGCAAAGCAGGCGGATCTGAAAATGTGTTCTATATCAATGGGCTGGAGAGTTATTCGCCGATCAGATGGTTTCCATCTGATCGGATCGCGCTCAAGACGGGCGGGATGGGCCGGAACGCGCGGCTGGCACCGTTGGCACGCTGGACGCGGGGAGGCCGGGGCTGCGCGCACCGCTGCCAGGCCCCGGTGCCTTCGCGGCCGGTCGGCGCGGCCGGGCACGAACATCATGCCGGCCCCACGGTGGGGTAGGGCCGAGGGGCTAGCGGGTATTTCCGGTCGGCAAGAGCAAGGAACGCCAGCGGCGGCGCGCATCGCGAAGCGTGCGTGCGAACTGCCGCGAATCCGTGGCGACCACTTCCGAGCCCAGCGCATCCAACGACGCCATCACGCTGCGATCCAAAAGCGCGGCGCGCAAGCCGTCCTCAAGCCGTTTGCGGACATCGGGCGGTAGGCCGACGGGGGCGGCGATCGCCTGCCAGGTGAAAGCGTCCAGGCCCGGCAGGCCTTCCTCGGTAAAGGTGGGGACCTCGGAAAACAGGGGGGTGCGGGTCTCGCTGGTGACGGCGATGGCGCGAAGCCTCCCGGTTTGCACGTCGCCGGCGATGTCGCCCACATTCTGGAACGCGGCGGAGATGGTGCCGTCCACGAGCGCGGCCCTGATGGCACCGACGTCCGCCACATAGGTCATGCGACCCGCCGTGCCGGTTTCGGCCCAGAATTGCGCGGCCAGGAGATCGTTGATGGCACCGGTCCATCGGGCGGCAAAGTTCACGGTGCCCGGCCTAGCCTTCAGATAGGCCACGAACTCGGTCAGGGTGCGCGCCGGGACGGACGGATTGACCACCAGGACATAAGGCGCGCGGACCGCCATGAGGAGGGTGTCGAGGTCGCGCTCGGGCACATAGCCGGCGTCCGGGAGGGCGGCGAAGTCGAACAGGAACAGGCTGCTGGGGCCCAGCAGCAAGGTGTAGCCGTCCGGTGCGGCGCGGACCACGGACCGGGCCCCCAGAAAGCCGCTCTCGCCGGGCCGGCTCACGACCTGAACCGGAACCGACAGCACCCGCGTCAGCCCGATGGCCAAGGCATTGGCGATGCGCGTGCTCATGCCATTGGGCGGCACCGAGACGACGATGGTGATGTCGCGCTCGGGATAGCCTTGCGCCCGGACGGTGCCGGCGATGATCGCAAGGCCCAACAGCGCAAGACCGATCGCGCGGACTGCCGCCAGCAGCCCCGCTGCGACGAGGTGATATGGTCTGCGCACCGGCTCCCCCACTGCCCGCCGACGTCGCCGCCGGCCCCGGTCCCTCCCGCGTGCAAATTTATGACAGATGTGAAGCTTACGCTACACACACGCTTGTGAGAGGTATCATGATGGGCGAAAGTTGCGCTCTGTGGCGAGGCAGGCGTCCGGCGTCGCAATGCCAAGAAAAAGCCCCGGCATATTTGCATGCCGGGGCCGAAGTCATGAACGCTCGCGCTTCAGGTCACGCCTTACTCTGCGGCAGTGCGCTGTCCCGCATGCCGGCCTTCCCCGAATTCCTCGATCATCTTGGCGTTGAACGCCGGGATGTCGCCGGGGTTGCGGCTGGTGACGAGGCCCTGGTCCACCACCACGGCGGTGTCGCTGACCTGAGCCCCCGCATTGGCCAGATCCACCTGGATCGCCTTGTAGCCGGTCATCTTGCGGCCCTTCACCACGCCGGCCGAGATCAGCAGTTGCGGTGCGTGGCAGATGGCGGCCACCGGCTTGCCGGCCTTGAAGAAGGCGCGGGTGAAGGCGATGGCGCTTTCGTTGATGCGCAGGGCATCGGGGTTCATCACCCCGCCCGGCAGCATCAGCGCATCGAACTGCGCCGGGTCGGCCCGCTCCAGGGCCAGATCCACCGCAATGCTGTCGGCGGGTTTGTCGTGGTTGACGCCTTGGACCTTGCCGGTCTCCGGGCTGACGATTTTCACATCCGCGCCGGCGGCCTTGAGGGCCTTCACGGGCTCGGTCAGTTCCACCTGTTCGAAGCCGTTGGCGACGAGAACGGCGATCTTGCGCCCATCGAGACGATTGGCCATGGGATCTCTCCTCTGTTCGTCGTTGATGCTGTCGGTGCGGCGCGCCGGCCGGCCTGGGCCCGGACGATTACGGTCGAATTGACCTGAAATCTGAATCCGGCTCTACACCAAGCGTGAGAGCATGACGTTCCCGTCAGGCTCTGGCGCAGCGCGCGGGGCTGAGCACCGCAGCTGCAAGGACAACCCACAGGCCGGGTAAGGGTTCCTGTTGTGACGCTTGATAGGCGGCGCGGACCCACCCAAGGGGAGACGCTTATGCTGACCACCGTTGCCGACTTCGACCGCATCGGCGAAGAAAACGCCTTCGCCGTTCTGGCCCGCGCCACCGCTTTGGCCGCCCAGGGCCGCGACGTGGTCAATCTCGGCATCGGCCAGCCGGATTTCCGCACCCCCGAGCATATCGTCGACGCCGCCATCAAGGCGCTGAAGGACGGCCATCACGGCTACACCCCCTCGGTCGGCATCCTGCCGCTGCGCGAGGCGGTGGCGCGCGATCTCAACCGCCGCTTCGACGTGGAGGTGGACCCCGACCTGGTGCTGATCGTGCCCGGCGGCAAGGTCACCATGTATGCGGCCATCCGCCTGTTCGGCGAGCCCGGCGCGGAAATCCTCTATCCCGATCCCGGCTTTCCCATCTATCGCTCCATGATCGAGCACACCGGCGCCACCCCGATCCCGGTGCCGATCCGCGAGGAAAACGGCTTTGCCTTCTCCGCCGCGGAGACGCTGGCGCTCATCACTCCCAAGACCCGACTGCTGATCATCAATTCCCCGGCCAATCCCACCGGCGGCGTCACCCCCAAGGCGGAGATCGACAAATTGGTGGCGGGGCTCGCCGCCCATCCCCACGTGGCGCTGATGTCGGACGAGATCTACGACCAGTTCCTGTTCGACGGCGAGCGCCACCAGACCTTGCTGGCCTACCCCGAAATCCGCGACCGGCTGATCCTGCTCAATGGCTGGTCCAAGACCTATGCCATGACCGGCTGGCGGCTGGGCTATTCGGTGTGGCCGAAGGATCTGTACGAGAAGGTGCGCAAGCTGTCGGTGAATGCGTGGTCGTGCGTGAATGCGCCCACCCAGTTCGCCGGCATCGCCGCGCTGGAGGGGCCGCAGGATGCGGTTCATGCCATGCTGGCGGAGTTCGACCGCCGCCGCGCGCTGGTGGTGGCGGGGCTGAACGCCTTGCCGGGCGTCTCCTGCGCCACCCCCAAGGGCGCCTTCTACGCCTTCCCCAATGTGACCAAGACCGGCTGGCCCTCGGCCAAGGCGTTGGCCTCGGCGCTGCTGGAAGAGGCGGGCGTGGCGGTGATCGGCGGGCCGGACTTCGGGGTTCATGGCGAGGGCTATATCCGCCTGTCCTACGCCAATTCGCCCGAAAACATCTCCCGCGCCCTGGAACGCATGGGCGCCTTCCTCGCCCAGCGCAAAGTCGCCTGAGCGCGGCGCCCAAGGCCCTCGGCCGGGGCGCATCCCGGCGCGCCATCGTCCTCCTCGCGGGGATGGTGATGGGCGTGCTCGCATGCCCCGCCACGGCCGCCGAGGAGGGGCCGTGGCGCGAGCCCAATCCCTGCGTCACCGGTAAGCTGCCGACGCCGGACTATAGCCGCTGCCTGTTTGAGGCCACCCAATCCACCGATCGCGCCATGACCGCCGCCTTCGAGGCGGCCATGGCGGTGGTGGAGGGGCGCACCGATCTGGCCGGGGTGCAGCGCGCCCGCTGGAAAAGCCAGTTGGACGAGGCGCAGGTGCGCTTTCTGGTGTTCCGCAATTTCGATTGCCAGAGCGTGGCGCCGTTCGAGGGCCGGCGCGGCATCGGCGATTTCGAGCAGCGCGCGCTGTGCCTGATCGAGAACAATCTGCGCCGCGAGCGCGATCTGCGCGCCCGCTATCGCCCGCCGCCGCAAATGGCGGGGCGAGCGCCTTCCGACCCGACGGAGCGGGCGCGCCTGCATCCCGCCACCTGGACCGGGCCATCGCCGCCGGTGCTGGACTGAGGCCGGTTTGGTGGGGAGGTCCGGCGCCGCTGCTCTTGCATGGGTCGCGTGCATGGCTCAAAGGTGCCGGCCGCAGAGTGGCCCCCGGGCGCCTCTCGCGTCATGCCGGGCCGGATCCGGCCCAGAGGAAGATGAGGAGCGCACATGGCCAAGGTGGTTTCCATAGGCGAGGTCATGGTGGAACTGGCGCGCGGTAATGACGGGCGCTTCGGCCTGGCGTTCGGCGGCGACACCTTCAACACCGCCGTCTATCTGGCCCGTGCCGGCATCGAGACCGCTTATGTCACCGCCTTGGGCGACGACGCCTTCTCCGCCCAGATCCAGGATCTGGCCACCAGCGAGGGCCTGTCCACCGCGGCGATCCTCAAGGTGCCGGGCCGCATGCCGGGCCTCTACATCATCACCACCGACGACAAGGGCGAGCGCACCTTCCATTATTGGCGCGACACCTCCCCGGCGCGGGTGCTGTTCGAGCTGGACGGCTGGCAGAATGTGGCCGAGCAGGTGGTCTCCGCCCAGGCGGTGTATTTCTCCGGCATCACCTTGTCGCTTTATTCCAACGCCGGCCTCGGGCGGTTTCTCGCTACCCTGGAAGTGGCCGCCGAGCGCGGCGCCTGGCGGGTGTTCGACGGCAATTTCCGGCCGCGCGGCTGGGCCGGTGATCTGCCCCGCGCCCGCATGGTGTTCGCCGAGGCGCTCAAGCGCGCCTCCATGGCCCTGCCCACCTTCGAGGACGAGGCCATGCTGTGGGGCGATGCCTCGCCGGAAGCCACCATCGCCCGCATCACCACTTATGGGGTGAAGGAAGTGGTGGTGAAGAACGGCCCTGGCGGCGCCTATGTGCATGCCAACGGCCAGACGGTGTTCGTGCCGGTGGAGCGCGAGGTGCTGCCGGTGGACACCACGGGGGCCGGCGACAGCTTCAACGCCGGCTATCTCGCCGCCCGCCTGAAGGGCGAGAGCCCGGAAGCCGCCGCCCGCGCCGGCCATGCGCTGGCGGGCGCGGTCATCATGCACCGCGGCGCCATCATCCCGCGCACCGCGCTGGAAGGCGTCAGCTCGCACTGAGGCAGACAATCCCGACGCCTCGGGCGCCGGGATTGTCCGGACGTATGCCTCACGCATCCAGATCCGTGGACAGCGCGATGGCCTTCTGGGCCTCAAGGGCGGCGAGGCGCGCGCTGAGGCCGGCGTGGACGTGCGCATAGGCATCGCTGCCCAGGGTGAGCCGCCGCGGAGCGGGGGTGACGTCCACGCTGTCGATCATCGCCCGCGCCATCTTCGCCGGGTCGCCGGGCGACGGGAAGATCCCGCCCAGCAGCGCACGGCGCGCGTCGGCGGCTGGCGTGTCGTCATAGGCCGCGAGGGTGGGAGCCAGCACCCGGCTGGTGCTGCCGAAATTGGTCTTCGCGCTGCCCGGCTCCACCAGCGTGAAGTCGATGCCGAAGCCGGCCACTTCCGGCGCGGTGGCATCGATGAAGCCTTCCATTGCCCATTTGGTGGCGTGGTAGAGGCTGAGGCCGGGGAAGGTGATCTGCCCGCCCATGGAGGAAAGCTGCAGAATGCGCCCCCCGCCCTGCGCCCGCAGGTGCGGCAGCACCGCGCGGATGAGCTGGATCGAGCCGATGACGTTGGTATCGATCTGGTGGCGGATCTGCGCGTCGGTCACTTCTTCGGCGGCGCCCAGCAGGCCGTAGCCCGCATTGCTCACCACCACGTCGATGCGGCCCAATTCGGCGAAAGCGCGGTCCACCACGGCGCGGATGGCCCCGGTGTCGGTGACATCGAGCGGCGCCACCCACAGGCGCTCGCCATACTGCGCCTTGAGATCGTCGAGGGCGGCGGGGGTGCGCAGCGTGGCGGCGACGCGGTCGCCGCGGGCCAGCAATTGCTCGGTCATGGAACGGCCGAAGCCGGTGGACGTGCCGGTGATGAACCAGGTCTTGGCGGCGGGGGGTGTCGTGCGGGCGGAGGTCATGGGATTTGCCTTTCGGGATCGGCGGCCGCGGTGTGCGGCGCGTCTTGAGGGCAAACCTATTCCTCTCAATTGATGTTACTATCGCAGCAATTTTATATGCCTTGATGCAAATCAGCCATGAATGCCAAGCCTACACTCGCCGATCTCACGGCCCTGGCCGCCATCGTCGCCCATCGCTCCTTCCGCAAGGCGGCGGACGAGCTGGGGCTTCAGCCGTCCACGCTCAGCCACATGATGCGCACGCTGGAAGCGAACATGGGCATGCGCCTGCTCAACCGGACCACGCGCAGCGTGTCCGCCACCGAGGCCGGCGCGCGGTTGGTGGCGCGGCTGGGGCCGGTGCTGCGCGATCTTGATCTGGCGTTGGCGGAAGTGGACGCCTTCCGCAGTCGGCCCAGCGGCACCTTGCGCATCAATGCCAGCGAGATGGCGGCGCGGATGCTGCTGCACACGGTGGTGCCCACCTTCCTCGCGCGCCATCCGGAAATGGCGCTGGATCTCGTCAGCGAGGGCCGGCTGATCGACATCGTGGCGGAGGGCTTCGATGCGGGGGTGCGGCTGGGCGAGCAGGTGCCGCAGGACATGATCGGCGTGCGCTTCGGCGGCACGGCGCGGTTCGTGCCCATCGCCGCGCCCGCCTATCTGGCCCGCCGGCCGGCGCCGCAGGTGCCCGACGACCTGAAAGGCCATGCCTGCATCCGCTTCCGCCTGCCCTCGGGAAAACTGTTCCGATGGGAGTTCGAACGCCATGGCCAGGAACTGGTGGTGGACGTGTCCGGCGCGCTGACCCTTGACCATCTGGGGCTGATGGCCGAGGCCGCCGCCGAAGGCCTGGGCATCGCCTATGTGCCGGAGAACACCGCACGACTCCATCTGGCGCGTGGCGAGGTGGTGATCGTGCTGGACGACTGGTGCCCGCAGATCCCCGGCCTGTTCCTCTATTACCCCGGCCACCGTCATGTGCCCGCGGGCCTGCGCGCCTTCATCAATGTGCTGAAGGAACTGGATTAGCCCCGTTCCGCCAATGCCAGCCGCAGGCCAAAGGCGACGAACACGCAGCCGGTGGCGCAATCGAGGCCGCGCACCACGGCAGGGCGGGCGAGCAGCCGGCCCAGGGGCACGGTGAGCGCGATCAGCAGCGCGAACCACATCAGCGACAGCAGCACATGCAGGCCGGCCAGCAGCAGCGAAAAGCCGGGCACGGCGATGCCGTGGGGAATGAATTGCGGCAGGAAGGTCATGTAGAACACGCCCACCTTCGGGTTGAGCGCATTGGTCAGCAGGCCGCGCCGGAATGGGGCGGCAAGGCCGGCATCACGTGGGCCGGTCGTCGCCATGGGTGCGGAGAGGGTGGCCGAGCGGGGGGATGCCAGCAGCCGGCCCCCCAGATAGAGCAGATACGCGGCCCCGGCCCATTTGAGCGCGGTGAAGGCCACCGGCGAGGCGGCGAGAATCGCCGTGAGGCCCACCGCGGCCCCGAGGCCCCAGCCCAGCAGCCCGAGGCAGATGCCCAGCCCCGCCGCCGCGCCCGCTCGCGGTCCGGATGCCGCGGCCGTGCGCAGCACCAGGGCGGTGTCCACGCCGGGGGTGAGGGTGAGCAGGCTCGCCGCCGCCGTGAAGGCCAGCAGCGAGACCATCATCTCAGGCATGGGCAGGCGCGCCGGTGGCGCGGCTCAGTCGAATTTTGCCGCCCGCACCAGGTGCGAGGCGGCCGTCGAGAGATCGCGCACGGTGTCGAAATCGCCCGCCTTGATGGCCGCGCCCGGCACCACCCAGGAGCCGCCCACCGCCACCACATTGGGCAGGGCCAGATATTCATGGGCGTTGTTGGGGCCGATGCCGCCGGTGGGGCAGAAGCGCAGATGCGGAAGCGGGCCGCCCAGCGCCTTCAGGAACGGCGCGCCGCCGGACGGCTCGGCCGGGAAGAACTTCAGCACATGGAAGCCCAGCGCGGCCAAGGTCATGGCCTCGCTGGCGGTGGCGCAGCCGGGCAGCACCGGGATCGGCGCTTCGGCCAGGGCCTTGGCCAGTTCCGGCGTGGTGCCGGGGGTGACGATATAGGTGGCGCCCGCCTTGATGACAGCGTCGATCTGGGCGCGCTCGGTCACGGTGCCGGCGCCGACGATGGCGCCTTCCACTTCAGCGGCGATTAGGCGGATCGCCTCCAGCGCCACCGGGGTGCGCAAGGTGACTTCGATCAGCGGCAGGCCGCCGGCCACCAGCGCCCGCGCCAAGGGCACCGCATCCTCGATCCGGTCGATCACCACGACGGGGATGACCGGCGCACGGGCGATGAGCGGAAGGGGGTTCGGCTGGCTCATGACGCATCTCCTTGGCAGGCGCGTGGACCGCGCCTCGGGCTGTCGCAGGCCGATCCGCCCGCGCCGCCTATGAAGCCCAGCCGCCCGCCGCTGTCGAGAGGCGGCGGGATTTTCGGCGACGCGGACGCGAGGCGGACGGGGGACCGGCCGGTCTTCCCGGCACCGGTGCCATGCACGCCACGCGGGGCCGCTTTGCACCAGACGGCGGTGGCGGGGCCGCAGCGCGCGGACGGCCCGCTTCTGGCCCCTGCACCTGCGCGCTCCCGGCGGCGATGCGCCGTCCAAGGGCTTGCGGCGCAAGGGGTTGCATGACGTTCGGGCAGCCGAAATCCAGGGGCCCTGCGGCCGGACAGGGGTGGACAGGGGAAATGATACTCTGTATCTTTTCCGTCGAAAGCGAGTTTCCATGTCGTCCACCGTCGCTCATAGCCCCCCCAATTCTTCTGCCGGTGCGACCCGTCGCACCGCCCGGCAGCCGGCCCAGGTCGGCAGTTCGGCCCTGCGCGCCTCGCTCGTGGCGCGGCTCGGTGTTGCGGCGGTTCTGTCCGCGGTGATGTGGGTCGCGGTGGCTCTGGTGGTGCACCTATGACCGCGCAATTGCGTTTCCGCGATCTGGCCCTCGGCTATGAGCGTCACCCGGCCGTCCACCATCTGGACGGCGTGGTGGAGGCGGGCGACCTGCTGGCGGTGTGCGGCCCCAATGGTGCCGGCAAGTCCACCTTGATGAAGGGCATTTCCGGCGCCCTGCGGCCCCTATACGGCTCCATCGATCGCGCCGGGCTGGATTCGCGGGATATCGCTTATCTGCCCCAGAGCGCGGAAATCGACCGCTCCTTCCCCATCAGCGTCTATGACATGGTGGCCATGGGCCTGTGGCGCCGCGCCGGCCTGTTCGGCGGCATCGGCAAGGCCGATCGGACCCGCATCGCCGAAGCCATCGCCGCCGTGGGCCTGGAAGGGTTCGAAGCCCGCACCATCGGCACCCTGTCCGGCGGCCAGATGCAGCGCACATTGTTCGCCCGCCTGCTGCTGCAGGACGCCCGGCTGATCCTGCTGGACGAGCCCTTCACCGCCTTGGACGCCAAGACGGTGACGGATCTTCTGGATCTGGTGCGCCGCTGGCATGGGGAAAAGCGCACCGTCCTGGCGGTGCTGCATGATTTCGATCTGGTGCGTGAACACTTCCCCCACACCCTGCTGCTGGCGCGCTCCGCCGTGGCCTGGGGGCCGACGGCGGAAGTGTTGGCGCCGGAGAATCTGCTGAAGGCCCGGCGCATGGGCGAAGCCTGGGACGAAAGCGCCGAAGTCTGCGAGCACGCGGCGTGACCCTTTACGATCTGCTGGTCGCGCCATTCGCGGAGTTCGAGTTCATGCGCCGGGCACTGGTGGGCGTGTTCGCACTCTCGCTGGGCGCGGGGCCGGTGGGCGTGTTCCTGATGCTGCGGCGCATGAGCCTGACCGGCGATGCCATGGCACACGCGATTCTGCCGGGGGCCGCCATCGGCTTCCTGGTCTCCGGCCTCGATCTTTTCGCCATGACCATCGGCGGCCTCGCGGCCGGGGTGCTGGTGGCGGTGGGGGCGGGCGTCGTCGCCCGCGCCACCGAGATCAAGGAGGATGCCTCCATGGCCGCCTTCTATCTGGTGTCGCTGGCCTCGGGCGTGATGATCGTGTCCATGAAGGGCTCCAATGTGGATCTGCTGCACGTGCTGTTCGGCACCGTGCTGGGCCTGGATGACCCGACCCTGATCCTGGTGGCGGGCATCGGTACCGTCAGCCTGGTGACTTTGGCCTTCATCTGGCGGCCGCTGGTGCTGGAATGCGTGGATCCCAGCTTCCTGGCTTCGGTCAGCAAGTCCGGCGGCGTCAGCCACATCGGGTTCCTGGCCCTGGTGGTGCTCAATCTGGTGGGCGGGTTCCACGCCTTGGGCACGCTGCTCTCGGTGGGCCTGATGATGCTGCCCGCCGCCATGGCCCGGTTCTGGGTGCGCGATCTCACCCGGCTGGTGGTGGTGGCCACGGGCATCGCCTTCGTCTCCGGCGTGGCCGGATTGCTGATTTCCTATCATGCGGGCGCCCCCTCCGGCCCCGCGATCATCCTGGTGGCCGGCGCCGGTTATGCGGTCTCGGTCATCTTCGGTCCGGCGGGGGGTGTTCTGTCCCGCCAGCTTCCTCGTCGTCATCTCGAGGCATAACGGAGCCTTCTCATGCTGTCCCGTCGTACCCTGCTCGCCGCGGCACTCCTGCTCGGCGCATCCCCGGCGCTTGCCCAATCGCCGGCCCCCACCGCCAAATTGCCGGTGGTGGCGTCCTTCTCCATTCTCGGCGATTTCGTGAAGAATGTGGGCGGCGACCGCATTTCGCTGGCCACCATCGTCGGCCCCAACAGCGATACCCACGTCTATCAGCCCACCCCCAACGACGCCAAGAAACTGGCCGCCGCCAAGGTGATCTTCGTCAACGGCCTCGGCTTCGAGGGCTGGATGGACCGGCTGGTGAAGGCCTCCGGCACCAAGGCCACCGTGGTGGTGGCCACCAAGGGCATCACCCCGCGCGAGCGCTCGAAGGACGAGCCGCAGGAGGACGAGGCGCCCAAGGGCAAGAAGGATGCGCACGCCGGCCACGACCACGGCCCGATCGATCCGCACGCCTGGCAGTCGGTGGCCAATGCCAAGATCTATGTGGCCAATATCCGCGACGGCCTGATCGCCGCCGATCCCGCCGGCAAGGACGTCTATACCGCCAATGCCGCGGCCTATACCGCCAAGCTGGATCAGCTGGAAACCGAAGTGAAGGCGGCCATCGCCGCCATTCCCGAGCAGAACCGCCGCATCATCACCTCGCACGATGCCTTCGGCTATTTCGGTGATGCCTATGGCCTGAAGCTGCTGGCCCCCGAGGGCGTCTCCACCGAGAGCGAGGCTTCCGCCAAGGACGTCGGCAAGATCATCCGCCAGATCAAGACCCAGAAGATCCCGGCGGTGTTCCTGGAGAATGTCACCAACCCGCGCCTGGTGGACCGCATCGCCAAGGAGAGCGGCGCCATCGTGGGCGGCACGCTTTATTCCGACGCTTTGTCCGATGACAAAGGCCCGGCGACTTCCTACATCGACATGGAACGCTACAACATCCGCCAGCTGGCGGGTGCGCTGACCAAGTGACAGCGCCCTCCGGCGCGGACGTATTGGAATAAGCGGCGGCCGCGCTCCTCGGGGGCGCGGCCGTTGCGGCTTGCGCGGGCACGGCCCGCATTGGAGATCCCATGGCTGAGACCGGCGCTGACACCCTCCCGGGTGGAAAAATCCCCGTCACCGTGATCACCGGCTATCTCGGCGCCGGCAAGACCACGCTGTTGAACCGCATCCTCTCCGAGCCGCACGGCAAGAAATACGCCGTGATCGTCAATGAGTTCGGCGAAATCGGCATCGACAACGATCTGGTGGTCGGCGCCGACGAGGAAGTGTTCGAGATGAACAACGGCTGCATCTGCTGCACCGTGCGCGGCGATCTCATCCGCATCATCGACGGGCTGATGCGCCGCAAGGGCCAGTTCGACGGCATCATCGTGGAAACCACCGGCCTCGCCGATCCTGCCCCGGTGGCGCAGACCTTCTTCGTGGACGAGGAAATGGGCGCGCGCACCAAGCTGGATGCGGTGGTCACCGTGGCCGATGCCAAATGGCTCACCGCCCGGCTGAAGGACGCCCCCGAGGCCAAGAACCAGATCGCCTTTGCCGACGTGATCCTGCTCAACAAGACCGATCTGGTGAGCGCGGACGAACTGGCGGAAGTGGAAGGGCGCATTCGCGCCATCAACCCCTATGCCAAGCTCTATCGCACCCAGAAGTCGGCCATCGACATCAACAAGGTGCTGAACCAGGGCGCGTTCGATCTGGAGCGCATCCTCGCCGTGGAACCCGAGTTCCTCAACGAGGGCGAAGAGGAAGGCCATGTGCATGGCCCCGGCTGCGGCCATGAGGGCCACGATCATGACCACCATGATCATGATCGCGATCACGACCATGGGCATGCCCACGCCGGCCACAGCCATGGCGGGCTGAAGCATTATCACGACGAGGACATGCAATCGGTGTCCTTCTCCACCGACAAGCCGGTGGATCCGGACAAGTTCTTCCCCTGGGTGCAGGACGTGGTGGCGGTGGATGGCGCCAGCATCCTGCGCTCCAAGGGCATCCTGTCGTTCAAGGATGATCCGGACCGCTTCGTGTTCCAGGGCGTGCACATGATCCTGGACGGCGACCATCAGCGCCCGTGGAAGGACGACGAGAAGCGTCAGAGCCGCCTGGTGTTCATCGGCCGCAAGCTCGACACCGCCAAGCTGGAAGCCGGCTTCCTGTCCTGCGTGGCGTGATCATTCCTCTTCGGGCGTCGCCGCTGGGTCGGTGGCGCCCGGAAGGGTCTGCGACCAACGGGCCATATCCCGGTGTCCTTCGATGATGCCGACGATCTCCAAGGCATCACGGATATAGCGGAAGAAGATGACGTAGCCCTGGGACGCAAAGCTGCGAATGTCCGGATGAAGCTCCGGACGCGCCGTGCCCAGGAGGCCTGGTGTGTCGGCAATCAGGCGACACCGGGCGCGTAGCCGCTCTGTAAAGCGGCGCGCCGCCAAGGGATTGTCGTTCTGCTCGGCAATGAACTCAAAAATCGCGATCAAGTCTCGCCGCGCCGCCGCTAGGTAGCGCAGGCGTCTCATTCAGCCTCTGTCGGCAAGGCGGCGTGCAACGCGCGCTTCCAGTTCCGCCTCGATCTCGGCGTCCGTGAAGCTGCCACCTTCGTCGATGGCTGCCTCAAGATGAGCACGGAGTTCGTCCTGCCGGCGCTCGCGCTCCGCCACCAGCCGCAACCCCTCCTCGACCACGGCCGCTGACGAGGGAAAGCGCCCCGTGCGCACCGCCTCATCCACAAAGGTCTGCCATTTCCGGTTCAAGGGAACGCTCATCGCTGCCCGCCTTGTGCCAAGGGTCCGATCTAAAGGTGACACCGGCGCGGTGGCTGGGCAACCCAGCCGGCCGTCCCGCTCAGATGAAATACAGCCAGGTGATGAGCGCGAAGCAGGGCAGCAGGAACACGATCGACCAGCCCATGTAGCCGAAGAAGCTCGGCATCTTCACGCCGCGATGCTTGGCGATGGACAGCACCATGAAATTGGGGGCGTTGCCGATATAGGTCAGGGCGCCCATGAACACCGCGCCGGCCGAAATGGCCTCCAGCGTCACTTGCAGCGGCCCCATCAATTGGTGGGCATCGCCGCCGGCCAGATTGAAAAACACCAGATAGGTGGGGGCGTTGTCCAGGAAGCCTGACAGGCCGCCGGTCAGCCAGAAATAGGCCGCGTTCACCGGCTGGCCGTCCGGACCGGTCACCAGGGCCACCAGCGGGGCGAAGGCGCCGTTGCTGCCGGCCTTGAGAATGGCGATCACCGGAATGATGGTGAGGAAGATGGCGGCGAACAATTTGCCCACCTCCAGGATCGGCTCCCAGTCGAAGCCGTTGCGCTCACGCAGCAATTGCGGGGTGATCAGCACCGAGACCACGGCGACGAGCACGAGGAGCACGTCGCGCACGATCCATTGCAGTTCCAGCCGAGTGCCATAGACATCGAAGAACACGCCCGGCTTCCACAGCGCGCTGAGCAGGATGGCGCCGATCACCGCGAACAGCAGCGGCACATTCTGCAGGCCGCGCAGGCTGAGCTTGGTCTCCGCACTGGCTTCGGGCGCGGCGGCCAGATCGACCTCGCGGCTGTAGAAATAGCGCTCCAGGAGGTAATAGGCGACCAGGAGGATGCCCGCCACCACCGCGGTGTCGTGGAACAGATGGGTGGTGGTCCAGAAGAAGCTGACCCCCTTCAGGAAGCCCAGGAACAAAGGCGGATCGCCGAGCGGGGTGAGCGAGCCGCCGATGTTCGACACCAGGAAGATGAAGAACACCACGGTGTGGACATTGTGCTTGCGGCCCTCATTGGCGCGCAGCAGCGGGCGGATCAGCACCATGGAGGCGCCGGTGGTGCCGATGAGGCTGGCCAGCACCGTCCCCAGCGCCAGGATGGCGGTGTTGGTGGCCGGCCCGCCATGGATGTGCCCGGCCACCAGGATGCCGCCAGAGACCGTGAACAGTGCCGCCAGCAGCACAATGAACGGGATATATTCCAGCAAGGCGGTGTGGACCACCTCATGGGTGGTCATGGACGGGCCGAAGGTGAGGGTGAAGGGCACCAGGAAGGCCAGCCCCCAGAACAGCGCCACCTTGCCGTAATGGTGATGCCAGAAGCGGTTCGCCAGCAGCGGGAACAAGGCGATGGACAGCAGCATGCCGGCAAACGGCACCGCCCAGAGCGGCGACAGGCCGACGCCGGACAGGGCCGCCGTCGCGCTCGCCGCATGGGCGCTGGACAGGGGAACCAGGAGCGAGAGAATCCCCGCCACGACCGCGCTCCACCGTCCCATGCCCGCCATGCCGCACCTCTTAAGTTATAACGCCTGTTGATGGACGATGCGGGGGAGCGTGGCAAGGGTGGCGCTTGCAGGGACGCGCGCCCTATGACACCGCGCACGGTGCGGCGCACCCGATCACCGGCGTCTGCGACCCAGCCGTGCGCCCGCAACGGTTGACCCGTGCGCCTGTTTCTGTCCTAGTCCGCCCGCGTTGGGATCAGCATTTTCGGACATGAGCACAGACCGTTATAACGCGCGTGACGCGGAACCCCGTTGGCAGGCCGCCTGGAGCGAGCGCGGCATCTTCCGCACCCGCAACGACGACCCGCGCCCGAAATTCTTCGTGATGGAGATGTTCCCCTATCCATCGGGGCGCATCCACATCGGCCACGGCCGCAACTATGTGATGGGCGACGTCCTCGCGCGCTACAAGCGCATGAAGGGCTTCAACGTGCTCCATCCCATGGGTTGGGACTCGTTCGGCCTGCCGGCGGAGAATGCCGCCATCGAGCGCGGCATCCATCCCAAGAGCTGGACCTACGAAAACATCGCCTCCATGAAGGAGCAGTTGCAGCTGCTCGGCCTCTCGCTGGACTGGAACCGCGAGATCGCCACCTGCGACCCCTCCTATTATGTGGAGCAGCAGCGCATCTTCCTGGATTTCCTGGAGAATGATCTCGCCTATCGCAAGGAGAGCGAGGTCAATTGGGATCCGGTGGACAACACCGTGCTGGCCAATGAGCAGGTGATCGAGGGGCGCGGCTGGCGCTCGGGGGCCATCGTCGAGCGGCGCAAGCTGTCGCAATGGTTCTTCCGCATCACCGCTTTTGCCCAGGAGCTGCTGGACGCGCTCGACACCCTGGACCGCTGGCCGGACAAGGTGCGCCTGATGCAGCGCAACTGGATCGGCCGCTCCGAAGGCCTGGAAGTGCTGTTCGAACTGTCCAAGGCCTCGCTGGCCGCGGCCGGCACGGCGGCGGTGAAGGTCTATACCACCCGTCCCGACACGCTGTTCGGCGCCTCGTTCCTGGCCTTGTCGCCGGACCATCCCCTGGCGCGCCATCTGGCGGCGAGCCGGCCGGAGCTGGCCGCCTTCATCGCCGACTGCAAGACCGGCGGCACCTCCGCCGAGGCGATCGAGACCCAGGAAAAGAAGGGCTTCGACACCGGCCTCACCGTGGTCCATCCGCTGGACGCGGACCTGACCGTGCCGGTCTATGTGGCCAATTTCGTGCTGATGGACTACGGCACCGGCGCCATCTTCGGCTGCCCGGCGCACGATCAGCGCGACCTGGACTTCGCCCGCAAATACGGACTGACCGTCACCCCGGTGGTGCTGCCCCCCGATGCCGATCCCGCCACCTTCGCGGTGGAAGAGATCGCCTATGACGGCGAGGGCACGCTGTTTCATTCGCACTTCCTGGACGGCCTCACCATCGCCGCGGCCAAGGAGGCGGTGGCCCGCCGGCTGGAGCGCTTCCGGGTGGGCGAGGAGCCGCAGGGCACGCGCAAGGTCAACTTCCGCCTGCGCGACTGGGGCATCTCGCGCCAGCGCTATTGGGGTTGCCCGATCCCGATCATCCATTGCGACAGCTGCGGCCCGGTGCCGGTGCCTCGCGACCAATTGCCGGTGACGCTGCCGGACGATGTCACCTTCGACCGTCCCGGCAATCCTTTGGACCGGGCCAAGGCCTGGCGCGACGTGCCGTGCCCCAAGTGCGGCGCCCCGGCCAAGCGCGAAACCGACACCATGGACACCTTCGTGGATTCGTCCTGGTATTTCCTGCGCTATGCCAGCGACGACGTGAACACGCCGCTGGACAAGGCGGCGGTGAAGCACTGGCTGCCGGTGGACCAATATATCGGCGGCATCGAGCACGCGATCCTGCATCTGCTCTATTCGCGCTTCTTCACCCGCGCCCTTGCCGCCTGCGGCCGGGTGGATGTGACCGAGCCGTTCGCGGGCCTGTTCACCCAGGGCATGATCGTCCACGAGACCTATAAGGATCCGCAGGGCCGCTGGCTGTTCCCCGAGGAGATCACCCTCACCGGTCCCGGCACCGCCGTGATGGTGGAGGGCGGCGCCCCGGTGACGGTGGGCCCGCCGGAGAAGATGTCCAAGTCCAAGCGCAATGTGGTGGCGCCCGAAGTGGTGGCCGACACCTATGGCGTGGATACCGCCCGCTGGTTCATGCTGGCGGACACGCCGCCCGAGCGCGACAGCGAGTGGACCCAGTCCGGCATCGAGGGCGCCTGGCGCTTCGTGCAGCGGGTGTGGCGGCAGGTGAACGAGGCCATCGAACTGGGCGCGGCCGCCGATGCGGCCAAGCCGGACGCCTTCGGCCCCGAGGCCACCGCCTTGCGCCGGGCCGCCCATGGCCTTGCCCATCAGGTGGCGGACGATGTGGAGCGCCTGCGCTTCAACGTCGCTGTGGCCCATGTGCACGAATTCTCCAACGCCTTCGGCCAGGCCATCGCCGCCGCCCGTGGCGCCAGCCCGGTGCCGGACGATCTGGCCTTCGCCTTGCGCGAGGCAGCCGAGATGCTGGTGCAGGTGGTGGGCCCCATGACCCCGCATCTGGCGGAAGAATGCTGGGTCCTGCTGGGCCACGACACGCTTCTGGCCGAGGCATCGTGGCCGCAGGTGGACGAGGCCTTGCTGGTGGAAGACACCATCACCTTGCCGATCCAGGTCAATGGCAAGCGCCGCGGCGATGTCACCGTGCCGCGCGATGCCACCCCTGCCGAGGTGGAAGCCGTGGTGCTGGAGCTGGACAGCGTGCGCAAGGCCCTCGACGGCAAGCCGCCCAAGCGTATCATCGTCGTGCCACAGAGGATCGTGAATGTCGTCGCCTGACGCCCCCGCGCCCATCGCCGCCCGACGGACCGACCGCCGTTCGCTGGCCATCCGCCTTGCCCGCCTCGCCGTCGTCGGCCTGCTGGCGGGCGGATTGGCGGGCTGCTTCCAGCCCATGTATGCGGAAAAATCCACCGTGGGCGGCACGCCGCTGCTGGAGAAGCTGCGCTCCATCGAGATCGTCAAGATCGAAGGCCGGCTCGGCAACGAGCTGCGCAACGACCTGATCTTCGAATTCACCGGCGGCGCCGGCAATCCGGTGGGGGCGCCGTACAAATTGTTCATTTCGGTGGGGGCCACCTCGGCTTCCTCCATCGTGGATACCGCCTCGGGCCTGCCGGAGAACAAGATCATCCACGTCGTGGCCAATTGGCGCCTGATGCGGGCAGGCGAGGAGACCAAGCCGGCGTTGGTCAGCGGCAAGGCCTCCGGCACCGCCTCCATCGACGTGAGCGACCAGCGCTTCGCCAATTACCGCGCCACCCGCGATGCGGAAGCCCGGGCCGCCCGCGTGGTGGTGGAGCAGATGCAGGCGCAATTGATCGACTTCTTCGTCAACCCGCCGCCGCCGCCCGCCGCCAAGCCGGCGACCCCGGCCACCTCGCCGGCCACCGCCAAGCCGCCGGGCAGCTGAGCTGATGGTTGCGGTGCGCGCGGGGGATGCGGATGCGGCCCTGGCCCGCCGCGACCCCAAGCATGCGGTGGTCCTGATCTTCGGGCCGGACCTCGGCCTGGTGCGCGAGCGCGCCGGCGCGCTGGTGAAGCGTGTCGTCCCCGATCTCACCGACCCGTTCGCCGTGATCCGGCTGGAGGGGGATGAACTCTCCAGCGATCCCCGCCGGCTGATGGACGAGACCCGCACCGTGGGCCTGTTCGGCGGCGAGCGGGTGGTGTGGATCCGCGCCGGCTCGCGCAACATCGTCCCGGCCCTGGAGCCGGTGTTGGCGGAACCCTGCGACACGCTGGTGGTGGTGGAGGCCGGCGACCTGAAGAAGGGCGCGCCTTTGCGCAGCCTGTGCGAGAACTCTCCCCGCGCTTTGGCCATTCCCTGCTATGCGGACGGCGACCGCGATCTCGCCCGGCTGGTGGACACCATGCTGGGGGCGGAGGGCCTCACCATCGAGCGTGATGCCCGCGAACTGCTGGTATCGCTGATCGGCGGCGATCGCCTCGCCTCGCGGGGCGAGATCGCCAAGCTGGCGCTCTATGCCAAGGGGCAGGGCAAGGTCACGCTGGAGGACGTGCGGGTCATCGTCGGCGATGCCTCGGCGCTGGCCCTGGACGACGTGGTGGATGCGGCGCTGGCGGGCAATGCGCCCGAGGCCACCGCCGCTTTGGCCAAGGCCTGGGGCGCCACCACCCGCCCGGACGCGGTGCTGGGCGCCCTGCTGCGCGGGCTGATGAGCGTGCACCAGATGGCGCTGGCAGTGGCGGGGGGCTCCACCATCGAGCGGGTGATCGATCAGGCCCGCCCCATGGTGCATTTCTCCCGCAAGCCGAAGGTGGAGCGGGCGCTGCGCGGCCTGACCCCGGAGCGCTGCATCAAGGCGATCCTGGTGGTGGACGAGGCCATCCTCACCGCCCGCCGCAATGCGGCTTTGGGCGAGGCGGTGGCCGAACGGGCAGTGCTCCAGGTGGCCGCAGCCCGGCGCTGAGACGGCCCGGCCTCAAGGCCGTTTCAGCCCCGGCGGACCGCATCCCGCCGCGCCGCGAACGTGGCCTCGACCTCGTCATTGGAGCGGCCCTCGCCGATGCGCACCGACTCGCGCGCCGCCGCGACCTTGCGGCTGAGGAAGTCGTCATAGGCCCGCGGGTTGGGCGGCGGCTTGATCGCGTTTCGCACGGACATTGGGTCTATCCTTCGCCAGACGGGCTGCCGCCAATATAGCCGTCCCCGGCGGCGTGTCGTCGCGCGCGCGCAACAGCGGCGCTGAGGATGCTCAGGCTTTGGCGGACAGCTCCCGGAAATGCCCGCGCGCCTGGAGCCACAGCAGCAGCGCCAGGCCGGGCAGGCCGGCGATGACGGAGATGGTGAAGAACCAGGCCCAGCCGGTCATGTCATAGATATAGCCGCCGCCTGAGGCGAGCACCGTGCGGCCCACGGCGGTCAAAGCGGTGAGCAGGGCATATTGGGTCGCCGTATGGGCCCGCACCCCGCACAGGGACGAGAGATAGGCGACGAAGATCACCGTGCCGATGGCGCCGGTGAAATTCTCCACCACCATGGCGAAGGTGAGGAAGGCCACGTCCGGCCCGATCAAGGCCTGGGCCGTGAAGGCGAAGTTGGAGACCATCTGCAGGAGGCCGCCCACCCACAGGCACCACAGCAGCGAGCGCTCGCGCGCCAGCATGCCGCCGGCAAAGCCGCCCGCCAGCGCGGCGATGAGGCCGACCCCCTTGGCGATGGCCGCATAGGTGGCCTTGTCGAAGCCGATGGAGATGATGAAGGACGCGGTGAGCCCACCGGCCAGCGCATCGGAGAATTTGTAGAGGGTGACGAACAGCAGCACCGCGACGGCATCGCGCCGGGTGAGGAATTCAGAGAAGGCGCTGAAGGCGGTGACGGTCACCCGCTTGATGGCGGCGATCACGCCGCCCGGGTGCACGCCCCCTTCCTGCGTCCGGCCCTCATGGGCCACGCGCGGCGCGCCGTCGGGCTCGCGCGCCAGCAGGGTGGCGACCATGCCGATCGCCATGCCGGCGGCGGCCACTCCATAGCCCCAGGCCCACACCTTGTCGTGGGGCAGGCCCTTCAGCTCCAGCCACGCCACCAAGGCGATGATGCCGGCGCCCGACACCAGCATGCCGATGCGATAGGCGGCCACATAGCCGGCCATGCCGGCGGCCTGCTCGGAAGTGTCGAGCTTTTCCACCCGATAGGCATCCACCACGATGTCCTGGGTGGCGGAGAGGAAGGCCACGGCGACGGCGCCGATAACGAGGGCCAGCGAGGCGACGGACTTGGTGCCGTCCGCCGAAGTGGTGAAGCCGAGATCCTGGAAGCCGAGGAACAGGATGGCGGCGGCCAGCATGAGCTGGGTGGCGAGCAGCCAGCCCCGCCGCCGTCCGAGCCAGCGCGACAGCAGCGGCACGTCGAGCGCGTCCACCAGCGGCGCCCAGAGGAATTTCAGCGTGTAGGGCAGGCCCACCAGATGGAACAGGCCGATGGTGGCGATGTCCACCTTGCGCTCGGTCATCCACACCGCGAGCGTGGTGCCGGTGAGCGCCAGCGGCAGGCCGGAGGAGAAGCCCAGCAGGATCACCACCATCACGCTGGGGTGCAGATAGACCTTCAGAGCGTCGAGGGCCGAGGGCTTGGCCGGGGTGGTCCGCAGAGTATCTTCGCTCATGCCCTTGGGCGCCTCATTCATCTTCACCGCACATGCCGCCGGGCACGACCCAAGGGCAAGCGACCATGGCGCGGATTGCTTTACATCCTGTCACCCCGGAGCCGGCGGCGATCCGAAAGCGGCCGCTGCGTGCCGGGTCCGGTCCCCGCACGGGGCTCAGGCCTGATTGGCACTCCACAGCCCGGCGTCCACCTTGGAGACGGCGATCACCGCCTGGGTGCGGCTCTCCACGCCGAGCTTCTGCAGGATGGCGGAGACATGGGCCTTCACCGTGGCCTCGGAGACGCTCAGCTCATAGGCGATCTGCTTGTTGAGGCGGCCTTCCGCCAGCATCATCAGCACCCGCACCTGCTGCGGCGTCAGGGTGGACAGGCGGGAGATGATGGTGTCGGTCTCGCTGTCCTGCCGGGCGGCCATGTCGATGTCGGAGGGGGCGGAGGTGCCGCCCGCCAGCACCACCGCCACCGCATCGCGCATGGCGGCGGTGCCCATGGTCTTGGGAATGAAGCCGGAGGCGCCCAGATCCAGGCAGCGGCGGATGACGGCGGGCTCGTCATTGCCCGAGACCACCACCACCGGCACGCCGGCATATTGCGCGCGCAGATAGATCAGGCCGGAGAAGCCGCGGGCGCCGGGCATGGTGAGGTCGAGCAGGATCAGGTCGAAGTCCGCCTCGCGCTCCAGGAGCGCGTGCAGATCGTCGAAAGTGCCCACTTCGGCGATTTCAGCCTTGGGAAACTGTCCGAGCACGGCCTCGCGCAACGCGCCGCGAAAGAGCGGGTGGTCGTCGGCGATGACCAGCCGAAACGCGGTGTCGGCATCTGCCAATAGGTGTCTCCCGGTTCCCCGCCCCCGGTGGCGCAATCCCACATGCGCAAACCGACGAATCGATCCCGCGATCATCGGCGGGAGACGGCCAAGAGGCAAGGTGGCAAAGGGCCGGGCGCGGGTTCTGCCGGGGAGCCGGCACCGCTGGCACGTGGTGCGATCGCCACGTCATGGCCAAGATCGAACGAAGGCTCGGGCGTGGCCCTGGGAGCGCGCATGGGGCGGCGGGGGGGAGGGCATGTCGCGCGTGGGTCCGGAGCGGGCTCTGCTCCGGGATCATCACCTGCCTGGTGCTCCTCCCTCACAACCGGTGTTGCCGATCTGTGCGGGCGATGGCGGCGGGCCTTCTGTCATGCGCTTGCGGGCATGCAAGCCCCGCACTGATCCAACGCGTCTTGCGCCCGTATACATCATTGCGAAATCGAGCGTGGAACGCAGATGCCGGGCGCCCGAGCGTCCGACATTGCTGAAATGACTGAAGACGCACGCGTAACGGGCGCAGATGTCCTCTGCGGCGTGGGGCTCGTCGTGCCGTTGCGGAACGAAATGTCTTCGCCAGATGAGCCGTAGCGGGATGTGCGCTTGGTGATGCTGGGCCGCAAGATGTCCGGAGATGGATGCGTGGCGGAGTGCTTGCCGTCGGTTGGGCACCGTGTCTGCGACAGTATCCGTTGTTGATGAGCCGAGGTCAAATTGCACCCTAAGGAGGGTCGCAAGGCAAGTCGGGCCGAGATCTAGTTCAAAACCGGATGTAATTTGGTGGCAATTATCCGCCGAAGCAAGCCAGACGCAAGCCTCGAGGTCGTGAGGTGCGCGCCGCGATGATATCTTCGGATGTAGAGCGAGTGCATTGCACCAACAAGAAGACCTGTGTTTTCGATTCAGAGGGGAAGCGTGATGTTTCATTTCGGCAGTGACAAGGAAGCGGCCTATACGCTGGCGGCGCTCGAGAAAGCGTTGGCGGTAATCGAGTTTACCCCAGCGGGCGAGATCCTGCGGGCAAACGAGAACTTCCTGGCCGTGGTCGGCTATTCCGCCGCCGAACTGAAGGGCAAGCATCACAGCCTGTTCGTTGATCCCAAGCTGCGCGATACGCCTGCCTATGCGGCGTTCTGGAAGGACCTTGGCCAGGGCCGCTTCAATTCCGGCGAATACAAGCGCATCGGCAAGGGCGGCGCCGAGGTGTGGCTTCAGGCCTCCTACAACCCGGTCCGGGACAGCGGCGGCAAGGTGCTGAAAGTGGTGAAGTTCGCCGCCGACATCACCGCGCAGAAGATGCGCAACGCCGATTTCGAGGGCCAGATCGCCGCCATCGGCAAGTCGTCGGCGGTGATCCATTTCACCCTGGACGGCATTGTCACCGAGGCCAATGCCAACTTCCTGGATGCGCTCGGCTATCGGCTGGACGAGATCAAGGGCCAGAGCCATTCCATGTTCGTGTCGGCGCAGGATAAGGCCAGCCCCGACTACAAGCGCTTCTGGGAGGCGCTCAATCGCGGCGAATACCAGGCGGCCGAATACAAGCGCATCGGCAAGGGCGGGCGCGAGGTCTGGATCCAGGCCAGCTACAATCCCATCGTCGATGACACCGGCAAGCCGTTCAAGGTGGTGAAATTCGCCACCGACATCACCCCCATGGTGGTGGAGCGCCAGCGCCGCGCCACCATCCAGAAGGAGATCGACGCCGATCTGCAGGAGATTTCCGGCCAGTTGTCCGAGACCAATCTCCAGGCCGCCTCCGCCGCCGCCGCCACCAACCAGACCGCCTCCAACGTGCAGTCGGTGGCCGCGGGCGCCGAGGAATTGTTCGCCTCGGTGGAGGAAATCAGCCGGCAGGTGAAGCAGTCCTCAGATCTGGCCCATTCCGCCGTGGCCGAGGGCGCCCGCACCCACACCATCGTGCAGAGCCTCACCGGGGCGGCGCAGAAGATCGGCGCCGTGGTGGAACTCATCAACAATATCGCCGGCCAGACCAATCTGCTGGCGCTGAACGCCACCATCGAGGCGGCGCGTGCCGGCGAAGCCGGGCGTGGCTTCTCGGTGGTCGCCTCCGAGGTCAAGAGCCTCGCGGGCCAGACCTCCAAGGCCACCAGCGAGATCGCCGCCCAGATCGAGTCCGTCCAGCAGGCCACCCGCGAGGCGGTGGACGCCATCGGCTCCATCACCGGCATCATCTCCGAACTGAGCAACATCTCCTCCATCATCGCCGCGGCGGTGGAGGAGCAGACGGCGGTGACCCGCGAAGTCTCGTCGAACATGCAGGTGGCGGCCCAGGGGGTCGAGACGGTGAAGCACAACATGGGCTCCATCGCCTCGTCCACCGAGCAGGTGGAAGCCTCCACCCGCCGGGTGCGCACCGCCTCTGCGGCCATCGCCTGAGGCGCGCCGCGGGCCCGCAGGTCATGCGGACCCGCGCCGAGGGCCGGGCGGGGCGGCAGCCGGTGCGGGATCAATCCGTCAACGCATTGTATCGAGCGCGGGGCGCACGCTTGGCGTGTTCGGCCGCAGGCCTGAAGCAAGGTCGGGGGCTTATCTTCGGGAGAAGCCTCCGGTTCATCGGCAGAGATCGACAGTCATGTTTAGCGTTGGTAGCGGTAATGAATCCCAGCTGAAGCTGGCGGCGCTCGACAAGGCCCTGGCGGTCATCGAGTTTTCCCCGTCGGGGGAAATCCTGACGGCGAACGCGAACTTCCTCAAGGTGGTCGGCTACGACCTCGCCGAGATCAAGGGCCGGCATCACAATCTGTTCGTGGAGCCGGCCTATCGCGACAGCGCCGCCTATCGCGAGTTCTGGCGGCGGCTGGGGGCGGGCGAGTTTCAGGCGGCGGAATATCGCCGCATCGCCAAGGGCGGCGCCGAGATCTGGCTGCAGGCCACCTACAATCCGTTGATCACGCACGCCGGCAAGGTGCTGAAGGTGGTGAAGTTCGCCGCCGACATCACCGCGCAGAAGCTGCGCAACGCCGAGTTCCAGGGCCAGGTGGAGGCCATCTCCAAGTCGCAGGCGGTGATCCATTTCGCCCTCGACGGCACCATCCTGGACGCCAATGAGAATTTCCTCGCCGCCGTGGGCTATGGCCGCGAAGAGATCGTGGGCAAGCACCACAGCCTGTTCGTGGTGCCCGGCGAGCAGGACACTCCGGCCTATCGCCAGTTCTGGGACGCGCTGCGCGCCGGCACCTATCAGGCGGCGGAGTACAAGCGCGTCGGCAAGGGCGGGCGCGAGGTGTGGATTCAGGCCACCTACAACCCGATCTTCGATCCCGACGGCCGCCCGTTCAAAGTGGTGAAGTTCGCCACCGACGTGACCGCGGACGTGCGCGAGCGCAACACCCGCGCCGGGGTCCAGAAGGACATCGACACCGAACTCTCCATGATCGCGGACGAATTGACCGAGGCCAATCATCAGGCCGCCGCGGCGTCCGCGGCCACCAATCAGACCGCCGCCAACGTCAAATCCGTGGCCGCCGGGGCCGAGGAACTGGCCACCTCGGTGGAGGAGATCAGCCGGCAGGTGCGCCAGTCCAACGATCTGTCCGCCGCGGCCGTGGAGCAGGGCAATCGCACCAACCAGATCGTCGGCAGCCTCAGCGGGGCGGCGCAGAAGATCGGCCATGTGATGGAGCTGATCAATTCCATCGCCGGCCAGACCAACCTCCTGGCGCTGAATGCCACCATCGAGGCGGCACGGGCCGGGGCGGCGGGGCGCGGCTTCGAAGTGGTGGCCTCGGAGGTCAAGAGCCTGGCGGGCCAGACCTCCAAGGCGACCAGCGAAATCGCCGAGCAGATCAACGCGGTGCAGCAGGCGACCCGCGACGCGGTGGCGGCCCTGGACACCATCACCGGCTCCATCAGCGAACTCAGCAATATCTCGTCCATCATCGCTGCGGCGGTGGAGGAGCAGACGGCGGTGACGCGGGAGGTCTCCGCCAACATGCAGACCGCCGCCCAGGGCATCGAAATGGTGCAGCAGAACATGACCGCCATTGCCGCCTCCACCGAGCATGTGGAAGCCGCCACCCGCAAGGTGCGCACCGCATCGGCGAGCCTCGCCTGAGGCGCTGCCGTGCCGCGCCCGGCCCGCGCTCCTGGCGGGCCGGCCGGCGCCGCCTGCCCCTGATGCCGGCGTTCAGAACACCATGGGCAGGAAGCGGGCCTTGGCCTCGCTCACCTGCCCGGCGATGAAGTCCGCCGCCGCCCGCACCCGCGCCAGATCGCGCATGTCGGTGTGGGTGATGAGATAGAAGGTGCGGGTCAGCGACACCTCCTGCGGCAGGATCGGCACCAGATCCTCCTGCCCGTCGCCCATGAAGCAGGGCAGCACGCACACCCCGGCCCCGGCGCGGGTGGCCATCATCTGGGCAATGAGGTTGGAGCTTTTCAGCCGCGCCTTCAGATCGCGCGAGATCAGCGGCACATAGTCCAGCTCCGGCGCATAGATCAGGTCATCAATATAGCCGATGAAGGCGTGGCGGGGCAGGTCGCCCGGTGCGGTGATGGGGCCGTGGCGGGCCACATAGTCCCGCGACGCATAGAGCCTCAGCCGATAGTCCGTGAGCTTGCGGGCATGCAGTCGGCCTTCCTTCGGGCGCGACAGCGAGATGGCGATGTCCGCCTCGCGCTTGGACAGCGAAAACGTGCGCGGCATGGCCAGCAGCTGGATTTCCAGCCCCGGATGCAAAGCGGAGAACGCCCCCAGCCGCGGCGCCAGGAACATGCTGCCGAACCCGTCCGGCGCGCCGATGCGCACGCTGCCCGAAATGCCCATGTCCGCCCCGGCGATATCCCCCAGCGCCCCCAGCGCCAGGCTCTCCATGGCTTCCGCCGAACGCAGCAGCAATTCGCCCTGGGCGGTGAGGGCGAAGCCGGCGGGGCGGCGGTCGAACAGCTTCGCCCCCAGCGCCCGCTCGAGAGCGGCGATGCGGCGGGACACGGTGGAATGCTCCACGGCGAGCGCCTGGGCGGCGGCGATCAGCTTGCCGCTGCGCGCCACCGCCAGGAAGAAGCGCAGGTCCGACCATTCGAAGTCCGCAGCCTTCATGGCGATCGTCTCTCGAGCCTATCGAAAATCGCACAGACTTCGTGCACAAATTGCCCTGGTGGTGCAAAAAAAGCCAGTGCATTGTGCCGGCCAACCAAAACACGTCATCTCAGGGAGAGACCGCATCATGCGCGATATCGGCCATTTCATCGGCGGCAAGCACGTTCCCGGCACCTCCGGTCGCTATAGCGACGTCTGGCAGCCCATGACCGGCGAAGTGGTCGGCCGGGTGGCGCTGGCCTCCTCGGCCGAAATGCGCGCGGCGGTGGAAAACGCCAAGGCGGCGCAGATCGGCTGGGCCAACACCAATCCGCAGCGCCGCGCCCGCGTGCTGATGCGGTTCCTGGAACTGGTGCAGCGCGACTATGACGCCTTGGCCGAACTGCTGGCCCGCGAGCATGGCAAGACCATTCCCGACGCCAAGGGCGACATCCAGCGCGGGCTGGAGGTGATCGAGTTCGCCGTCGGCATCCCCCATCTGCTGAAGGGCGAGTTTTCCGACAGCGCCGGCCCGGGCATCGATGTCTATTCCATGCGCCAGCCCTTGGGCGTGGTGGCGGGCATCACCCCGTTCAACTTCCCGGCCATGATCCCCATGTGGAAGTTCGGCCCGGCCATCGCCTGCGGCAACGCCTTCATCCTCAAGCCGTCCGAGCGCGATCCCGGCGTGCCCATGCGTCTGGCCGAACTGATGATCGAGGCCGGCCTGCCCGCCGGCATTCTCAATGTGGTCAATGGCGACAAGGAAGCGGTGGACGCGATCCTGGACGATCCGGACATCCAGGCGGTGGGCTTCGTCGGCTCCTCGTCCATCGCCCAGTATATCTATTCGCGCGCGGCGGCGACGGGGAAGCGTTGCCAGGGCTTCGGCGGCGCCAAGAACCACATGATCGTCATGCCCGATGCGGACATGGACCAGGCGGTGGATGCACTGATCGGCGCCGGCTACGGCTCGGCGGGCGAGCGCTGCATGGCCATTTCCGTGGCGGTGCCGGTGGGCGAATACGCTGCCGAGAAGCTGCTGGAAAAGCTGGTGCCCCGCGTGGAAGGCCTGCGCATCGGCCCGTCCACCGACATGACCGCCGACTTCGGCCCGCTGGTGACCCGCGAGGCGCTGGAGCGGGTGACCAATTATGTGGGCATCGGCGTGGAGGAAGGCGCCAAGCTGCTGGTGGATGGCCGCGGCTTCAAGCTCCAGGGCTATGAGAACGGCTTCTATCTGGGCGGCTGCCTGTTCGACCATGTGACGGCGGACATGCGCATCTACAAGGAAGAGATCTTCGGCCCGGTGCTCGCGGTGGTGCGGGCCAAGGACTACACCGAGGCGCTGCGCCTGCCGTCCGAGCATGAATATGGCAATGGCGTCGCCATCTTCACCCGCGACGGCGATGCCGCCCGCGATTTCGCCTCCAAGGTGAACGTGGGCATGGTGGGCATCAATGTGCCGATCCCGGTTCCGATCGCCTACCACACCTTCGGCGGCTGGAAGCGCTCCGGCTTCGGCGATCTCAACCAGCACGGGCCGGACGGGGTGCGCTTCTACACCAAGACCAAGACCGTGACCTCGCGCTGGCCCTCCGGCGTCAAGGACGGCGCCGAGTTCGTCATCCCCACCATGGGGTGAGCGGGACGTTCGGTTCGGGCGTGTGCTAGGCTTTTATGCCGAGCAACGCCCGCCTTCGGAAGGGACCGCCATGGCGCAGCCCGTGAACCGGAGCCTTTACGACGACGCACTGCGCTTCTTCGAAGCGCGGGCGCGCCAGAATGGCACCACGGCTGAGATCGAGCTGGACAGGATGACGGCGCTCGGGCGTCCCTATACGCCCGAGGAGCGCGTGGCTGTGTCGAGATACACCCGTGCGTTCACGAAACCCTCCCGCCCGTTGACCCTCGATGAGATCCGGGAAGGCCTGGAATGAGCACGCTCTTGGCCGGTGCGCGTGTCGCCCGTGAGGGGATCTCCCCTCAGCGGCTCGGTATTCGGCGGCTCGGTGATGCCGGAGGTGGGCGGCGGACCTTGTGCCCGTGCCCGGCCGTTTCACCCCCCTCCCTGCCCTCCCCCGCAAGGGGGGAGGGTTGCCGTCCGCGCGCCGAGACGTTTCGCCCCATGACGCTCGCTCACGGGGACGCTCGCTCACGGGACGGCCACTCACTTCCCACCCCCCGAGCGGCCCGCGTGCCGCGCCCCCTCCCCCCTTGCGGGGGAGGGCTGGGGAGGGGGGTGAAACGCTCTCCACACCAAGCGTTCAGACCGTTCCAGCCACCACCGCTCCTGCATCTCTCCCCATGGCGGCCCTGACATGTTCGAACTGACCGAAGACCAGATCGCCATCCGCGACATGGCGCAGACCTTCGCCAATGCCGAGATCGCCCCCCATGCGCTGCAATGGGATGACGAGGCCTATTTCCCCATCCCGACGCTCAAGGCCGCCGCCGCGCTGGGCATGGCGGGCATCTATGTGCGGGACGATGTGGGCGGCTCGGGCCTGTCGCGGCTGGACGCCACGCTGATCTTCGAGGCGCTGGCCACCGGCTGTCCGGCCACTTCGGCGTACCTGTCCATCCACAATATGGTCGCCTGGATGATCGACCGCTTCGGCGCGCCCGAGCAGCGCAGCTATTGGCTGCCCAAGCTGTGCGCCATGGATCTGGTGGCCAGCTATTGCCTCACCGAGCCGGGCTCCGGCTCGGACGCGGCGGCGCTGAAGACCCGCGCGGTGCGGGACGGCGATCATTATGTGCTGCATGGCGAGAAGCAGTTCATCTCCGGGGCCGGCGCGTCCGATCTCTATGCGGTGATGGTGCGCACCGGCGGCGAGGGGCCGTCGGGCATCTCCACACTGCTGGTGGAGGCGGGCACGCCGGGCCTGTCCTTCGGCGCCAATGAGAAGAAGATGGGCTGGAAGATCCAGCCCACCCGCGCGGTGATCTTCGACGGCGTGCGGGTGCCGGTGGCCAACCGCCTCGGTGCCGAGGGCGAGGGCTTCAAGTTCGCCATGGCCGGTCTCGACGGCGGGCGGCTCAACATCGCCGCCTGTTCGCTCGGCGGGGCGCAGGCGGCGTTCGACAAGGCGCTGACCTATGCGAGCGAGCGCAAGGCGTTCGGCAAGGCCATCAACCAGTTCCAGGCGCTGCAATTCAAGCTGGCGGACATGGAGACCGATCTGGAGGTGGCCCGCACCTTCCTGTGGCGCGCCGCCGCCGCGCTGGATCGCGCCGACCCCAAGGCCACAAGGCTGTGCGCCATGGCCAAGCGCTTCGTCACCGATGCCGGCTTCGAGGTGGCCAACCAGGCGTTGCAGCTGCATGGCGGCTACGGCTATCTGGCTGATTACGGCGTCGAGAAGATCGTGCGCGACCTGCGGGTGCACCAGATCCTCGAAGGCACCAATGAAATTATGCGGGTGATCATTGCCCGCGCCCTGGTGGCGCGCGGCAACTGACGGCCTGGCCCTTTTCAGGAGAATGACATGGCGACGATCGGCTTCATCGGACTGGGCAATATGGGCGGGCCCATGGCGTCCAATCTCACCAAGGCGGGCCACACGGTGGTGGGCTATGATCTCTCGCTCTCGGCGCTGGACGCGGCGGTGGCCCGCGGCCTGAAGCTGGCCGGCAGCGCCGCCGATGTGGCGGCGCAGGCGGATGTGGTCATCACCATGCTGCCTTCCGGCCGCCATGTGGTGGGGGTGGCCACCGGCCCCGACGGCGCCTTTGCCGCCGCCCGCAAGGGCACGCTGTTCATCGACAGCTCCACCATCGATGTGGAAAACGCCCGCGCCTTCCACGCCGCCGCGCAGGCCGTCGGCCATGTGAGCCTGGATGCGCCGGTGTCCGGCGGCGTGTCGGGGGCCGAGGGGGCGACCCTCACCTTCATGTGCGGCGGGTCGCCGGAGGCGTTCGCCGCCGCCCAGCCGATCCTCGCTCTCATGGGCAAGAAGATCGTCCATTGCGGCGATGGCGGCGCCGGACAGGCGGCCAAGATCTGCAACAACATGATCCTGGGCATCTCCATGATCGCGGTGTCGGAAGCCTTCGTGCTGGGCGAGAAACTGGGCCTGTCGCATCAGGCGCTGTTCGACGTGGCCTCCACCTCGTCCGGCCAATGCTGGGCGCTCACCACCTATTGCCCGGTGCCCGGTCCCGTGCCCACCAGCCCGGCCAATCGCGACTATCAGCCGGGCTTTTCCGCCGCCCTGATGCTGAAGGATCTCAAACTCTCCCAGGAAGCCGCCAGTCATGCGGGCGCCGCCACGCCGCTGGGGGCCACCGCCGCCGGGCTCTATGCGGCGTTCGAGGGCGAGGGAAATGCCGGCAAGGATTTTTCCGGCATCGTCGAATGGGTGCGCGCCCGCACCAAATGAGCGGGGCAAAGACGCCGATGGGGACAAGCCTCCCGCCCGTTTGACCCCAGCTATGCGGCATGAGAATTGCGTCGGCGGCATTGCACCCTATATTAGGTGCGGCGCCGCTGGCGGCGTCGTGCCGAAAGAGCCGCCTCGTGCTTCCAGACATTGCCGACATCGGGACCGATCCCGCTTCCACCCGCGTGGTGGTGGCCATGTCCGGCGGGGTGGATTCCTCCGTGGTGGCGGGCGTGCTCGCCCGCGCCGGCTTCGATGTGGTGGGCGTCACCCTCCAGCTCTATGACCAGGGCGAGGCCGCCCAGCGCAAGGGCGCCTGCTGCGCCGGCCAGGACATTTATGACGCCCGCGACGTGGCCGACCGGCTCGGCATTCCCCATTATGTGCTCGATTATGAAAGCCGCTTCCGCGAAGAGGTGATCGAGCGCTTCGCCCAGAGCTATGCCTCCGGCTTCACCCCCATTCCCTGCGTGGACTGCAACCGCACGGTGAAGTTCCGCGATCTGTTGGCCACGGCGCAGGATCTCGGCGCCTCGGTGCTGGCCACCGGCCATTATGTGGCCAGCCGCGGCCTGCCTGATGGCCGCCGCGCCTTGTTCCGCGCCGCGGAAGAGGGCCGCGACCAGAGCTACTTCCTCTACGCCACCACCGAGGCGCAGATCTCCCGGCTGCGCTTTCCGCTCGGCAGCATGAAGAAGAGCGACGTGCGCGCCTTGGCGGTGGAACTGGGCCTGCCCATTGCCGACAAGCCGGACAGCCAGGACATCTGCTTCGTGCCCGGCGGCGATTATGCCGAAGTGGTGGAGCGCCTGCGCCCCGAGGCCGGGGAGGCCGGCGACATCGTCCATCTGGACGGCCGCACCCTCGGTCGCCATCGCGGCGTGATGCATTACACCATCGGCCAGCGCAAGGGCCTGGGCATTTCCACCCCCGAACCTTTGTTCGTCGTCGCCATCGATGCCGCCCGCCGCGAAGTGCGGGTCGGCCCGCGCGAGGCGCTGGCGGTGCGCACCATCCATCTCTCCGACATCAACTGGCTGGGCGACATGCCTTTGGCCCGCGCCTGCGCCGAGGGGCAGGAGGTGCATGTGAAAGTGCGCTCCACCCGCCCGCCCACCCCGGCCCATCTGGGCCTGTCGGCGGCGGGCGCGCCGGTGGTGCATCTGCTGTTGGGCGAAGAAGGCGTTGCACCGGGGCAGGCTTGCGTGTTCTACGATGCGGCGAGCGGCGCCGCCCGCCTTCTGGGCGGCGGCACCATCCAGCGCGCCGAAGGCGCCGCAGGAGGCCTGCTGCGCGCCCAGGTGGCGTGACGGTCGGCGTGCCAGGTGAGATCAGGGCCGGTTGCACCGGATCCCGCCGCTCCGGCGGCATGAGGATCGGGCAGCGGCAAGACGATTTGGACCCGGTTCCATGGTTCGCATCTGCGGCCCTGGGGGCGGGTTTTGTCTGGGCAGACGGGAGCGCGTGCCGGAGTGTCCGGCCGTCCTCCCGGTCGTGAGGCTAGGATAGGGCAGGGATGGCCGTCCAATACGATCTCGAAGGTCAGAAGCGGGCCTATGCCAAATGGGCGCCGATCTATGACAAGGTCTATGTGAAGCTGCTGGCGGATGCCCAGCGCAAGGCGGCCGCTGCGGCTTCCGCCTGCGGTCCGGAGATCCTGGAGGTGGGTGTCGGCACCGGTCTGGTGCTGCCCTATTATCCCAAGGGCTGCCACGTCACCGGCATCGATCTGTCGTTCGACATGCTGGAAAAGGCGGTGGAGAAGAAGCGCTTCCGCCAGCTCTCGCAGGTGGGCCTGCTGGCCGCCATGGACGCGTGCGCCCTGGGCTTTGCCGACGCGCGCTTCGATGCCATCACCGTGCCGTTCGTCATCACCTTGGTGCCGCACCCCGAGCGGGCGCTGGACGAGATGCGCCGGGTGCTGAAGCCCGGCGGCGAGATCATCATCGCCTCCAAGCTCGGCGCCGATGCCGGTCCTGCCATGCATGTGGAAAGCGCCTTGGCGCCGCTGGTGAAGAAGGTGGGCTGGAGCATCGCCTTCAAGGCCGGCCGCCTGCGCAAATGGGCGGCGCGCCATCCGGACATGTCGGTGGTGGAGATTTCTCCGGTGTTCCCGGTGGGCTTCTTCAAGCTGGTGCGGATCAAGAAGGCGCTGTGAGGGCGGCTTCCCGGCCGACCTTCTGCTATCGCGCCCGTGTGGCGCGCGGGCACGGCTTCCCTCTCCCCTGACGTTCCCTCCGCTTGCGAACCCGCTCCCCCTCTGGCGCAGGCTCCTCCCCCCTTGCGGGGGAGGGCAGGGAGGGGGGTGAACCGGCCGG
>NZ_CALRWL010000051.1:0-46580 GCF_943371865.1 Azorhizobium sp. AG788
GGCGGTCGCCATCGACGATACCACCGTCGAATTCCATCTCGCCTATCCCTGGGCCGCCTTCCCGAGCATCTTTCTGATCGACAACTTCCTGATCTGGGTGATGCCCACCGAGCATGCGAAGTCCGCCGGCCCAGACCTCAATCGCCGGCCGATCGGCGCCGGCCCCTACATGATGACGGAGTGGAAGCAGGACGACAGCATTACCTTCGAGAAAAATCCCAACTACTGGAATCCGAAGGCGCAGCATCTCGACAAGATCGTCATCCGTTTCCTGCCCGATGCCACTGCACGTTTCACGGCTCTGAAGACTGGCGACATCGACATTTTCTATGAGCCCCTCGGCAAGCAGGTCGTGGCGGCACGCAGCGACAAGTCTTTGCGGATCGTGGAGTATGTCGGCACCGGCGCCTCTACCGTCAACATCAACACCTCGGTGCCGCCGTTCGACGATGTCCGGGTCCGTCAGGCGCTGGCCCATGCCTTGGACCGCAACATCGAGCTCAAGGTCGGTTTCGACGGCGTCGGCAGTCTTGCCACCAGCTTCTGGGGGGTGAACTCCGAGTGGCATTGTGCGGACGTGGGCTATCCCGAATACGATCCGGAGAAGGCCAAAGCGCTCCTCCAGGCGTACGGCAAGCCTGTGAAGATCGTGCTCCAGGTGCAGCCGACAGCAAACATGACCATTCCTGCGCAGCTCTACCAGAGCTTCTGGCAGAAGGTCGGTATCGAGACGGAGATCAAGAGCATTCAGGGCGGTCCCTCCTACATCAAACCAGTGCTGGGAGGCGACTATCAGCTTGCGATGTGGGAAGTGGCGGATGTGCCCGACCCCGACTTTCAGGTCTATCAGGCCTTCTTTTCGAAGAGCGGTGGCAACATCACCAAGATCAAGGATCCGGTTCTGGACCAGGCCATCGAGACCGGCCGGCGCAGCCTCGACGTCGACGTCCGCAAGAAGGCATACTGCGATTTCAGCAAGGAGATGGCCAAGCAGATGCCGATCCTCCTGCGGCTCCAGTCGAACTATTTCGCCATCACGCTGCCGCGGGTCCACGGCATCCCGCTGATGCGGCGCGGGCTCGTGCGACTCAACGAAGTCTGGGTCGATCCCAAATAGTCTTCGCTTGCAGGAGCGCACCGCAGGGTGCAGGCCATGACCCACTATTTCCTGCGCAAGCTGTTGCCACTGGTCGTCGTCCTGCTGGTGGTTGCCGCGGCAAGCTTCCTGCTCATGAACCTGCTCCCGGGTGACGTCGCCTTAACCCTGCTCGGCAACGAGGCGACGCCGGCAGCGGTCGCGCAGGTCCGCGCCGAGCTCGGCCTCGACCAACCGCTCCTGCTGCGCTACCTGCACTGGCTGGCGGACTTCATGCGGGGCGACCTCGGCCGCTCCTACATCACGCAGGTCCCGGTGATGGAATCGATCCTCGATCGCCTTCCGGTGACGGTCGAGCTGATGCTGCTGAGCCAGGGACTGGCGCTGCTTATCGCGGTTCCCACTGGCGTGCTGTGCGCCTACCAGGCCGGTAGCAGGATCGACCAGTTCGCGAACGCGGTGGCGATGTTGCTGCTCGCGGCGCCCGTGTTCATTATCGCGATCCTCCTGATGTTCCTGTTCGCGCTCAAGCTGCGCTGGCTGCCGTCGACCGGCTACGTGCCGTTCACGACCGATCCCGTCGGAAACCTCGCGCATCTTGCGTTGCCTGCGCTCGCGATCGCGCTGGCGGAATGGCCGTCACTCTTCGCCGTGCTCCGTGCCGACATGATCAAGACGCTGCAGCAGGACTATATCGCCCTCGCCAAGGCCAAGGGCCTAAGTCCCGCTTTCATCCTGTTCCGCCACGCCTTGCGGCCATCGTCGTTCACGCTTGTGACGATTTCAGGCCTGCAGATCGCCGCGACGATTGCCGGCGCGCTGGTGGTGGAGACGATCTTCGGATTGCCCGGGATCGGCCGCATGCTGACAGGCGCGGTCTATAATCGCGACATGATGCTGGTGCAGGGATGTGTCGCGACCATCTCCATCGGTTATGTCCTGATCAACTTCGGCGTTGATCTCATCTACGCGCTGCTCGATCCGAGAGTGCGGCAATGACCTTTGTCGCCGACGATCCCGGACGTGAGACCTCATCGGCGATCGGCGCGCCGCGCCCGATGGTCGTGCGCGATCGGCTGGGACTTCGCTTCTGGATCCCAGTGGCCTGGATCGCGATCGTGGTCGCGCTGGCCGTGACGGCCAACCTTCTGCCGCTGCCGGGGCCGATCGAGACGGACTTCACCGCGCTCTCCACCTGGCCCGATCGCACCCATTGGTTCGGCACCGACCAACTCGGCCGGGACATCCTCTCCCGCGCGATCTTCGGCGCCCGGATCTCCCTGACCATCGGCCTGCTGGCGCCGGCTCTCGGGCTTGGCATCGGCATGGCCCTGGGCATGGCAGCCGGCTACTTTCGCGGGCGCGTCGAAGTCGTCATCGTCGCCGCCATGGACGCGGTCATGGCGTTTCCCGGCATTCTCGTCGTCCTGGCGGTCACAGCGTATGTCGGGGCCAGCGTCCCGCTTCTGATCATCCTGCTCGGCATCCTGACGGTCCCCATGTTCATGCGGGTGGCGCGCGCAAATACGCTGGTGTTCGCCCAGCACGACTTCGTCCTGGCGGCGCGCGCCATGGGCGCGACCCACTGGCGGGTCCTGTCGCTCGAAATCCTGCCGAACGTCGTGATCCCGATGCTGATCTACGCGCTTCTCGTGGTCTCGCGCATCATCGTGGTCGAGGGCGTGTTGTCCTTTCTCGGCCTGAGCCTGCCGGCGCCGTGGCCGACCTGGGGCAACATGATCGCGGACGGGCAGGTCGATCTTGCCACCTTGCCCTACATCCCCTTCATTCCCGCCGCGCTGATGTTTCTCACGGTGCTGTCGATCAATCTGATCGGCGAGCGCCTGCGGGCGGGGACAGATGTTCGTGGCAGCGTGCTGTGACGGACGCAGGCCCGGCGCTCCTTGAGGTGACCGACCTTGCAACGCAATTCCACACGCCGCGCGGCCCGCTGCGCGCGGTCGATGGCGTGTCATTTTCGGTCCGGCGGGGGCAGACGCTGGGGATCGTCGGCGAGTCGGGGTCCGGCAAGAGCGCTCTCGCCCGAACGATCATCGGCATCCTGTCGAAGCAGCGCACGACCACCACCGGCCGCATCACGTTCGAGGGCCGCGATCTGCTGAAAATGTCCGAACGGGACATGCGCGACATCCGCGGCCGGGACATTGCGATGGTCTTCCAGGATCCGACATCGTCGCTCAATCCGGTCAAACGGGTCGGTGTTCAAATCGAGGAGGTCCTCACCCGGCATCTTGGCCTGCGCGGCCGCGCCGCCCGGGCCCGGGCCACCGAGCTTCTCACATCCGTGGGTCTGTCTCTCCCCGAGGAGCGCCTGCACCATTATCCGCATCAGCTATCCGGCGGCATGCGCCAACGGGTCGCCATCGCCATCGCGCTCGCCTGTGAGCCCAAGCTTCTGATCGCCGACGAGCCGACCACGGCCCTCGATGTCACCATCCAGGCGCAGATCCTCGACCTGCTGCAACGCCGGCAGAAGGCCCACAACATGGCGTTGATCCTGATCTCGCACGACCTCGGCGTGGTGGCCGGATACACCGACGCGGTCGCGGTGATGTATGCGGGGCAGATGGTCGAACAGGCTTCGACACGATCGCTCTTCCGCAACTGCCGCATGCCCTATACGGCGGCCTTGATGCGGTCCGCGCCGAACCTGTCCGATCCGCCCCACACGCGGTTGCGCGCGATCGCGGGACGGCCGCCGGACATGTTGCTACCGCCGCCAGGGTGCCGCTTCGCACCGCGCTGCGACTATGCAACCGACATCTGCCGAAGCGACCAGCCGCCGCTGTCAGCGTCCGATGCGACCGGTACGCACCGCTATGCCTGCTGGCACCCGGTCGCCTCCCCCGGAGCAACCTCGTGAGCCCGGCAGAACTCCTCGTCATCGACGACCTGTCCGTCACCTACAAGCTGCCAGGCGGGCGACGGCTGACGGCGGTCGCGAACGTCAGCTTCACGGTCTACAAGGGTGAAACCCTCGGACTGGTCGGCGAATCCGGCTGTGGCAAATCGACGATTTCACGCGCGATCATGCAGCTTCCGCCGCCGACGGGGGGCTCGGTGATCTTCGAGGGGCGCAACCTCGCAAGCCTTGATACCGCGACGCTGCGCCGGACGCGCACACGCCTGCACATGATTTTCCAAGATCCGATCTCCTCGCTCAATCCGCGCCGCAAGGTGCGCGACATCGTCGCGGAGCCGTTGGCGATTGCCGGGATCGGCGACGCCGAAGACCGCACACGTCGCGTCCGCGCCGTGCTCGAAACCGTCGGCCTCGATCCCGATCAGGTTATGGACCGCCGGCCGCACGAATTCTCGGGCGGCCAGTGCCAGCGCATCGCCATCGCCCGGGCGCTCGTCACGGAGCCGCATCTCGTGATCTGCGATGAACCGGTTTCCGCGCTCGACGTCTCCGTACGCGCGCAGATTCTCAACTTTCTCGAGGATATGAAGGCGCGCTATGGCCTGACGCTGCTGTTCATCAGTCATGACCTCGCCGTGGTCAAAAACATCAGCGACCGCGTCGCGGTCATGTACCTCGGCCGCCTGTGCGAACTCGCGCCATCGGCCCGGCTCTACGAGGCGCCATTGCACCCCTACACGGCGGCATTGATGGCCGCCATTCCTGTCATGGACCCGGATTGGCGCCCCTCACCGTCACACCTGCTCGCCGGAGAGCTGCCCTCTCCCATGAACCCGCCGAGCGGCTGCCGCTTTCGGACACGATGCCCGCGCGCGGCGCCGCTCTGTGCGGCGCGCGAGCCGGCATGGCAGGAGGCCGAAGCCGGCCATTTCGTCGCCTGTCATTTTCCGCTCGTTGCATCGGAAGGCGCGACGATCTCCGCGGCGCGGCAACCATGATTTCCGCCAGTCGTTCCATGCGGGATCACGGACGTTGTGCGCCAACGCGGGTCACCGCGCATCCACTGCCGGCTTCGCTGCACTCAAGCGACAGATCGAAACCAGGCCAGCCGCTCACACATTCGACCAACGCCTAATTGCAGTCATGATCGGACACAACGGACATTACATCAAGCATCTCCGGATACCCACTGTTCACGGGGTAATAAACATAGGTTTCGGCTGTACCAGATACCCCTATCATGTTCGCGAGTTCGGCACCTCCCCCGAACGGCGGCGCAAGCTCGAGCAACTGGAGCTGATGCTTGGGGACGCCCGGGAGACCCTCATCGACCTGAAGCAGGCAGAGCTGATGCTCGACTGGTGCGCAGACGTGCTCGACACCGGATCGAAGGCCAGCAACGAGAGTCCCATGGCCAAGGTGGCGGTGAGCGAAGCGCTCAAAGGCTTCCATGTCCTGCCGCGTCGATGGGTGGTGGAGCAGACCTTCGCCTGGATCTTCAAGAACCGACGCCTCGTCCGCGCCTACGAGCAGATCACCGTCGTCGCCCCCCCCTCATCACGATCGCCGCTTCAGCCGCCCTGCTGCGCAGATGGCAGTGAACCACGCCCCTTCTCAAATGCCCTCCGAGATAGCTTCGTCCGGCTCCGCGGAGGTCGCAGCCACAGCCAGCCGCGCGAGGGCCGGAAGCGATCGGGCGCCGGTCTTGCGCATGATGGCGGCGCGATGGTTTTCCACCGTGCGCTGGCTGATGTGAAGATCAGCAGCGATGTTCTTGCTCGGGTGACCTGCGAGCACAAGGTTCATGATCTCCCGCTGGCGCGCGGTGAGCGCGGCGAGATGACCTGCTGCGTTCGCCCGCCAGGCCGATAGTTTTGACGTGTCGTGCGCCTGGTCCAGCGCGCGCCGGACACCGCTGGACAATTCGTCGTACGCCACCGGTTTCTCGATGAAGTCCGATGCCCCGGCCTTCATCGCGGCGATGGCCATGGGCACGTCGCTATTGCCGGTGATCATGATCGCCGGCAATCCGAAATTCCCGCTCTGAAGCCGCTTGAGCAGTTGAAGCCCGGTCATTCCCGGCAGGCAGGCATCCACCAGGAGGCACCCTTCGTGCCCAGGCCGATACGCCTCCAGGAAGGCCTCGCAGGTCTCGAAATCCTCGACCAGATGACCATCCGCCTCCAGCAGAGCGCGGATGCCATCGCGCACATGGCGATCATCATCGACCACATATATGATGGGCCGCGCCGTTGCGGGCGGAGCCTCCACACGACGTTCCACGGCGGGCGCAGGGACCGAGCTGGAGAGCAGGCGACGGATGTTCTGGACCACGTCCGCGGCCTTGATCGGCTTATTGAGCTGGACGCACTCCTGCCCGGCAATCCGCCGCAGGGTTTGTGTCGAGATATCGCCGGTCAGGATCAAGACCGGGATGGGGCGATGGAATCGCTCCCGGATCTTGGTCGCGGCGGCAAGCCCGTCCATGCCATGGGGCAGATTGTAGTCCGCGAGAATGAGGTCCGGAGCGATGGTGGCACGGGCCATCAGGTCCACCGCGGCAGCGCCGTCGGCCACAAGGATCGGCCGATGCCCCGCGTCCCGCAGCACCACCGCCAGCAACTCCCGCAGTTCCCGGTCGTCCTCGATGACGAGGATCGAACCGGACGGAGCGGCGCCGGCATCTGCAATGTCTGATGCCGTGTTGGACGCGCGCACCTCCGGACGACCATCGCGGCCCGTGGGCAGCATGACGTTGATGGAAAAGACCGACCCCCGTCCCGGTTGCGAGCGCACCTGGATCGGATGCCCGAGCAGGTTCGCCAGGCGCTTGACGATGGACAGGCCAAGCCCAAGGCCGCGCGCGTTTTCACGGGCCGCATTGTCGAGCTGGTGGTACTCATCGAAGATGGCATCGAGCTCCTGGGTGGCAATGCCGATGCCCGTATCCAGGATCTCCACGCTCAGCATGCCGCCGCGCCGACGGCAGCCCAGCAGCACTTTGCCACGCTTGGTATATTTCAGCGCATTCGACACCAGATTGCGGATCATCTGCTCCAGCAGGCGCGGATCGCTATGCACGGACAGGCCGCACGGCACCACGCGCAGGATCAGCTTCTGCGCACCGGCAGGATAGGAGAACTCGTCCCGCAGCCGTTCCAGCAGGTCGTTGATCGGGAAGGTCACAAGCTCGGGCCGAACGGTGCCCGCTTCCAATTGGTTGATGTCGAGCAGGGTGTTGAGCATCCCCGCCATGGCGGCCGCCGTCAGGTCGAGCCGCCCCACCAGTGCCAGGGCCTCCTCCTTCTTGTCGTCGCGGATCTTCCGCGCCAGAACGCCCCGCATCAGGCTGAGGGCTTGCAGCGGCTGGCGCAGATCATGGCTTGCCGCCGCCAGAAAGCGGGACTTGGCGACATTGGCCCGCTGCGCCTCACGGCGCGCCACCTCCAAAGCCTCATTGGTGTGACGGCGCTCGGTGATATCGGCGAAGGTGATGACCACGCCCTCGACAGCATCATTCTGGGCGCGATAGGGCAGGATGCGGCGGATGTACCACTGGCCATTGCGGGCCTGGATCTCGCATTCCAAGGGCGCGAGCGTTTGCAACACGGTGCGCGCGTCGGCCAGGAGCGCGCGGTCGGCCGCCAGCGAATTGAGGTCGGCGAGCGGCCGGCCGACATCGCTCGGAATGATGTTGAACAGCGCCCGGGTCGCCGGGGTGAAGAAGCGGATATGCAGGCCCATATCGAGAAAGATGGTCGCCACGTCGGTGCTGTAGAGGATGTTCTTCAGGTCGCTGGCGGTGGTGCGCTGCCGTTCCAGGGTTTCCTGGAGCTGGCTGTTCAGGGCCGTCAGCTCCTCGTTGAGCGACTGCAATTCCTCCTTTGAGGTCAGCAATTCCTCATTGGTGGACTGGAACTCCTCATTGACGGACAGCGCCTCTTCATTGACGGATTTCTGCTCCTCGTTGGATTTTTCCAAGCTGAGGATTGCCGCTTGCAATTCGCCCTGGGTGGCTTCGAGTTGCTGCTCCAGTTCGACAATCTGCGCGGTGCCATGGGGGGCATCCCCGCCCGCGCGCGAAGCGGCGGGTACCGGATCATCAATGAAGCAGATCAGCACCAGATCCTCGCCGTCGATCAGGGCGGGCTGGACCGCGATCCGGAACGATCCGGGCTTGCCTTCATGGGTGGTTCGCCCGCCGGAAATGACGACCAGCCTGCCCTCCAGCACGGTCTGCCGGATGGCGGCGCGCAGCTTGATGCGCAGATGCGGGCGCACCATGGCGAGCAGATCATAGCTGGGATGGCCCTGCGGCACGCGGAGATAGCGCTCCGTCGGTCCCAGTGAATACAGCCATTCCAGTTTTCGGCTGATCAGCACCGCCGCCGGTGCATAGGACTCCAGCACCAGCCGGCGGCATCCCTCGGCCAGAGTGGCATGCCGGGACGCGGCCGGGCCTTGCGCGGCGCGGGCCGGCAGCCGGGCGCCATCGGCGGTCCCGAATAGAAAGCCCGCCTCGCCGGGGCGGCTATGGCCGATGTGGCGATAGAGGCGCGCTTCCTTCGAGATCACCTCGAAGCGGCCATTGCTCTCCCCCACCGTCTCCGCACTGCCCAGCAGCAGCACGCCGCCCTGGCGCAATGCGAAGTGAAAGAACGAGATCACCTTGTGCTGCGCCTCGGGGCGCAGATAGATCAGGACGTTGCGGCAAGACACCATGTCGAGCCGCGAGAACGGCGGATCGGCCAGCACGTCCTGCACGGCGAAGACGATGGTGGCCCGCAACTCGGGCAGCACCCGGTAGCCATGGTCATCCTTCGAGAAAAAGCGCGTCAGCCGTTCGGGCGAAACCTCGGCCTCGATCGATGCGGGATAGAGCCCATCCCTGGCCGTCGCCACCGCTTCGACGTCCACATCGGAGGCAAAGATCTGCAGCTTGATCTCCCGCTTCGCCGCGGTCACCGCTTCCCGAAAGAGCATCGCCAGCGAATAGGTTTCCTCGCCCGTACTGCAGCCGGCGATCCACAGACGCAGCGGCTGATCGACCGAGTGGCTGCGGACCAGTTCGGGAATGATGGTTTTCGCCAGAACATCGAACACGCCGGGATCGCGGAAGAAGCTGGTGACGTTGATGAGCAGGTCGTTGGCCAGCTGCTCGAGTTCCTTGCCGTCGTTCTTCAATACCTCCGCGTAACGCGCCATGTCGTCGGCTGCGATGGAGGCCATGGCCATGCGGCGCTCGATCCTCCGCCGCAGAGTCCCTTCCTTGTAAAGCCTGAAATCATGGGCTGTGGCAGTGCGCAGCAATTCGATGATCTCAGGCAGCCAATCCGCGCGCGGATCCGGCGCTCCCGTCGGCGCCGGCGCCTCTGATTGGCCGGCGGGGCGCTTGGAATGCACCAGCGCATCGGGAATATCCGCCAATGGTAGGACGAGGTCGACGGCGCCGGTCTGGATCGCACTTTGCGGCATGCCGCCAAACGCGGCTTCTTCGGGATCCTGTGCGATGACGAAGCCGCCATTTTCCGTGATGGACTTGAGACCGAGACTGCCATCGGCTCCGGTTCCCGACAGGACCACGCAACGGGCTTTCTCGCCATAGGCCTCCGCCAGCGAGTGCAGCGGCGCCCATGGGGTGCTGATCACCGCCCCCACGCTCAGCGCCTTCAACCAGGGGGTCGGCATGACCCGCAAGCGCGGCACCTGCGTCCTGGTCGGCCTGCCGCCGGGCGATTTCCCGCTGCCGTTGTTCGACGTGGTGGCAAACTGCATCACCGTGCGCGGCTCATTCGTGGGCACCCGCGAGGATATGGCCGAATGCCTGGCGTTCGCCGCCGACGGCAAGGTCAAGGCCGACATTGAGTTGCAGCCGCTCTCCGCGATCAACGCGGTGTTCGATCGTCTGGAACGTGGCGATGTGCCCTCCCGCGTGGTGCTCGACTTCGCCCCGACGGTGGCATCCAGCTCCGCCCTGGCCCGGCCGCTTGAGACTGCGTGAAGTCAATGTGTCATCCCTCACTACATGAAACATCAGTGATCAGAAGCGCCTGATCGAAACACCGTCGCGCCGTTGCGACGGTGTCCTCTGCCCCCCTCTATTGCCCGGATCAGACGACGATGAACCATGGATGGCTGTTCGATATCTTCGCCCCTGGTGCGCAGGTTTCGGCACCGTCCGAGATCGTAGAGCGGCCCTCATGCAAGCCATGGTCCTGAACCGCCTCAGGACTCCGCTTGAATGGACCACCCTGCCGGATCGACAGCCCGGACCGGGGCAGATCCGCGTGAAGGTGCTGGCCTGCGGTGTCTGCCGCACGGATCTGCATGTGGTCGATGGCGAACTGCCCAACCCACAGGTGCCGATCATCCCCGGCCATGAGATTGTCGGTCGCATCGACGCCATCGGGGCCGGCGTTGAAGGGCTGAGCATGGGCGAGAGGGTCGGCATTCCCTGGCTGGGACACACCTGCGGCACCTGCGCCTATTGCCGCATGCAGCGGGAGAACCTGTGCGACACGCCGGTATTCACCGGCTTTACCCGCGACGACGGCTTTGCGACCGCAACCATCGCCGATGCGCACTTCGCGTTTCCATTGGGCGAACGTGGGAGCGACGTCGCCCTGGCACCCCTGCTGTGCGCCGGGCTGATCGGCTGGCGGTCGCTGGCCATCGCCGGCGAGGGCAAGAACGTGGGGCTCTACGGCTTCGGCGCCGCCGCCCATATCATCGCCCAGGTCGCCCGCTGGCAGGGGCGCAGCGTCTTTGCCTTCACCACGCCGGGCGATACGGTAACCCAGGATTTTGCGCGTTCTCTGGGCGCGCTCTGGGCCGGCGGCTCCGATGAAGCCCCGCCCGAGGCGCTGGATGCGGCCATCATCTTCGCGCCGGTGGGCGCTCTGGTGCCCATGGCGCTGACGGCGGTGCGCAAGGGTGGGCGAGTGGTGTGCGCCGGCATCCACATGAGCGACATCCCCAGCTTCCCCTATGCGCAGTTGTGGGAGGAACGGCAGATCCTGTCGGTGGCCAATCTCACCCGACAGGACGGCCTCGATTTCCTGCGCCAAGCTCCGGAGATGGGCATCGTCACCCACACCACGACCTATCGGCTGGAAGACGCCAACCAAGCCCTCGCGGACCTGCGTGCCGGTCGCTTCGATGGCGCCGCTGTCCTGGTGCCATGAGGCGGATGAGCATTCGCTCATTCCAGACGGCGCAACGTCGCCAGTGACATATTCACACGGCACAGGAGGCTGAAGCACCATGTTCGGTTGGATCGCCATATCCCTGCTCGTCGCCGCCGCAGGGCTGCTGGCCCTTCGCCTGCTGCCCCGCCTGCGGCCGTATCACTCGCTGTTGGGTGGTGGCTGCGTTCTGCTGCTGGTGACGACCCTGTTTCTGCGCACCAGCAATCCGGTGGGCGAGTTCCTGTTAGGGACCAGTGCCGGCGGTCCGTTCCTGCCGCGGCAAGTCTTCGGCGTCCTGTGGTGGATCCTGGGGGCGTGGCTGTGCAAGAGCCTGCTCGACCTGGTGCTGACGCGCACCTTCTTCCCCGACAATGACGAGCCCCATGCGCGCCGGCTGTTCGCCGATCTGGCTTCGGGCCTGATCTATCTGTTCGCGTTTTTCGGCATCGTCGGCACGGTGTTCAACGAGCCGGTCTCCACGCTGCTGGCGACCTCGGGCGTGCTGGCCATCGTGCTCGGCCTGGCGTTGCAGAACACGCTCGGCGATGTTCTGTCGGGCCTCGCCATCAACATCGAGCGCCCCTTCGGCGCCGGGGACTGGATCAGCCTCGCCGATCAGACCTCGGGCCAGGTCATGCAGGTCAACTGGCGCGCCACGCGGCTGCGCACCTGGGCCCATGACATGGTGGTCATCCCCAACAGCGTGGTGACGAAAGCCATCGTCACCAACCATAGCCGCCCGGCCGGCGCCCATCACTGCAACATCAGGCTCAGCGTCGATCCCGTGACCCCGCCCTCGCAGGTCATTGCTGCATTGGTGGCAGCGGCCACCGGCAGCTCGCACATGGCTCATGCCACCCTGCCCCAGGCCTAAGCCATCGGCATTTCTGACGCGCAGATCGACTATGAACTGGTGTTTGCCATCGACAGCTTCGCGCGCATGCCCAGCGCGCGGTCGGAGATGGTGGGGCGCATCGCGGATACCTTCCGGACCCTCGGCATCAGCCTCGGCGCATCCATTGTGGATGTCCGGATCCACCAGCCGCACGCTCCACATGACGGCGCCTATGGGCCGGCGCACCCGGACCAGACTGGCGGGCCCGTTGCGCACCTGGACCCGCCGCTCCCGCCCCGCCTTCAAACCACGGCCGCACGGTGATCCCGCTTGGACGTCCGGAACGCCACCGCATGGGGCGCAGCGGCTGGCTGCGGGCGGCGGTTCTGGGCGCCAATGACGGCATCCTGTCCACCTCAAGCCTGATCCTGGGGGTCGCGGCAGCGAACGGCACCCATGCCAGCATCCTCATCGCCGGGGTGGCCGGCCTTGTGGCCGGCGCCATGTCGATGGCGGCGGGGGAATATGTCTCGGTCCATTCACAGGAAGACACCGAGCAGGCGGATCTGGCGCTCGAACGCACCGAACTGCGCACCGACGATGTGGGTGAGCACGCCGAACTGGCCGCCATCTATGTGGACCGCGGCCTGGACGTGCCGCTCGCGCGGCAGGTGGCGGATCAATTGATGACCCACGACGCGCTCGGCGCTCACGCCCGCGACGAACTGGGCCTGTCCGAGGCCCTCAAGGCCCGCCCGATTCAGGCGGCTCTCGCCTCCGCGGGCACCTTCGCCGTGGGAGCGGCCCTGCCGCTCCTGGTCACGATCTTTGCACCCGAGCCACAGATGAGCACCCTGGTCTCCGGCGCGTCGCTGGTGTTCCTGGCGTTTCTCGGTGGCCTGGCGGCCTTTGTCGGCGGTGCGGGCGTGGTGGCGGGCGCCATCCGGGTCGCCTTCTGGGGGGCGGTTGCGATGGCCATCACCGCCGGCGTCGGCAATCTGGTCGGGTGGGTGATGTAACGGCTACGGTCTTCACGGGGGAAGCCTCCGGCGTCAGGCGTCCGCATAGCGCTCCAGGATGCGCAAATAGTTCGCGCGGGTGTAGAGGCTGCGGTCCGCGCTGCGGGCCCAACTCAGCATGCCGCGCATCTCGCAGAGGGAGGCGAACTCGCGCTCGTCCATCCAGTGCTTGAGGCCGGCCACCAGGGTCTTCATATAGCTTATGTCATGGCGGAGGAGAGCGGAGGTGGTCATCACCACGTCGGCCCCCGCCAGCAGGCACTTCACCACATCGGCGGAGGTGGTCACGCCGGTGGAGGTGGCCAGCGAGGCCGGGGTCCGCCCGGCCAGGATCGCGGTCCACAGCAGCGGCAGGCGGATTTCCGCGGGCTGGCTCAATTCCAGCACATCGGTCAGGCTGAGGTGCGCCACATCGATGTCCGGTTGCAGCAGTCGATTGAACAGGACCAGGCCGGATGCCCCGTGCGTCACCAGCGTGGTCGCGAAATTGCCGACGGAGCTGAGAAACGGCGTCAGCTTGATGGACACCGGCAGGTTCACCGTCGCGCAAACCGCATCGACGATCTCCAGATACCGGGCCTCGATGTCCTGACCGGTCTCCATGAGGTTGGTGGGCACATGGTACATGTTCAGTTCAAGCGCCGCGGCACCGGCCTTCTCCAGATGGCCGGCATAGTCCACCCAGCCCGCCAGGGAGGATCCGTTGAGGCTGGCAATCACCGGGATCTCCAGCGCCTCCGTGGCCCGCCGCACCAGATCCACATAGCGCTCCGGCCCGACGCCATAAGGGCCGGATGCGGCGCTGGGGAAATAGGTCAGGGCCTCCGGCGAGCTGTTGGCGTAGATCTGCCGATCGTCGATCGCCTGCGCTTCCGCCTCGATCTGCTCCTGGAACAGGGAGGGCAGGACGATGGCCGCTGCACCGGCATCTTCCAGCAACCGCAGATTATCCAGCTTCGCGCTCAAGGGCGAAGCCGAGGCCACCAGCGGGTTCGACAGATCAAGGCCGAGGTATTTTGTTTTCAAAGACATGTCGGCTCCTGATCGACCTTCGCTGGGGACTGGCAGATGCTGCGATCGGAGCTACTGCGACCTGCGCCGCCCGCACTCCGGAGCGCTTTGGCTAGGCCGGGATGACCGGCGCCGGCGTCGGGGCGTCGAGGGCAAAACGGCTGCCGTCGCGGGCCGCCAGATCCTCATATTGCCGATACTTCTCGCCCACGCTGGCCTGGGCCATGGCCAGCAGCCTGTCCGCCTCCACCGGATGGGTCTGGGACAGGGAGCGGTAGCGCAGCTCGTTATAGGCGTAGCTCTTCAGCGGGATGCGGGGACGCGGCGAATCCAGACGGAACGGGTTCTCCCCCACGGTCCGTATGGCGGGGTTGAAGCGGAACAGCGGCCAGTAGCCGCTGGCGGTGGCCAGATCCTGCTGCTTCATGCCGAACCGCATGTCGATGCCGTGGGCGATGCATTGGCTGTAGGCCAGGATCAGCGATGGCCCGGCATAGGCCTCCGCCTCGCGAAACGCCTGCAAGGTGTGCTGCGGGTTCGCCCCCATGGCCACCTGGGCCACATAGACATTGCCATAGGCGATGGCTTGCAGGGCGAGATCCTTGCGGGCGGTGCGCTTGCCGCCGGCGGCGAACTTGGCCACCGCCCCCAGCGGCGTCGCCTTGGAGGCCTGGCCGCCGGTGTTGGAATAGACCTCCGTATCCAGCACCAGAACATTCACATCCCGGCCGGTGGCGAGCACGTGGTCGAGGCCGCCATAGCCGATGTCATAGGCCCAGCCGTCACCACCCACGATCCAGATGCTGCGACGGATCAGATGGTCCGCCACCGAGAGCAGGTCGCGGGCCTGCGGCAGGTCCAGCGTGGCCAATCGGGTCTTCAATTGCGCCACCCGCCCGTGCTGGGCGCGGATTTCGCTTTCCGCCACCTGGGGCGCCTTGGCGATAGCCGCCGCCAGTTCCGCGCCGACATAGGGCGCGAGAGCCGCCAGCAGCGACAGGGCCAGATCCAGATGCTTGTCCGCCGCCAGCCGGAAGCCGAGGCCGAACTCCGCATTGTCCTCGAACAGCGAATTGGACCAGGCCGGCCCGCGCCCTTCGGCATTCTTGGTCCAGGGGGTCACCGGCAGATTGCCGCCATAGATGGAGGAGCATCCGGTGGCATTGGCCACCTGCAGCCGGTCGCCGAACAGCTGGCTCATGAGCTTGAGATAGGGCGTTTCCCCGCAGCCGGCGCAGGCGCCGGGAAACTCGAACAGCGGCTCCAGGAACTGCACCCCCTGCACGTCGCTGGCATTCACCCGCGCCCGGTCGTTGACCGGCAAGGTCTCGAAAAAGCTGATGTGGATCCGCTCCTGCGCCAGCAACGGCAATTTCTCGGCCATGTTGATGGCCTTGATGCCGGCTTCCTTCGGGCTAATGGCCGGGCAGGCTTCCACGCACAGGCCGCAGCCGGTGCAATCCTCCACATAGAATTGCAAGGTGAAGCGGGCTTCGGGAAAGCCGCGCGCATTCATCGGCGCCGACTTGAAATGGTCCGGTGCACCGACCAAGCGGACTTCATCATAATAGCGCGCCCGGATGACGCTGTGTGGGCACACAAAGCTGCACTGCCCGCACTGGATGCACAGATCCTCCCGCCACACCGGCACGGTGTCGGAAACGTTGCGCTTTTCATAAGATGCGGTGCCGGAGGGAAAGGTGCCGTCGGCGGGAATGAGGCTCACCGGGATCTCGTCGCCAAGGCCCGCGAACATGCGCGCGGTCACCTCACGCACGAAGTCCGAGGCATCGGCGGGCACCAGCGGCGGCATCTCGATGGTGCTGGTGAGGGTCGCCGGGATCTTGACCTCGAACAGATGTGCCAGCGCCGCATCCACCGCCGCATCATTCTTGTCCACCACGCTCTGGCCCTTGCGGGCGTAGGATTTGCGGATGGACGCCTTGATGTGGGTGATGGCCTCATCCCGCGGCAACACGCCGGAAAGGGCAAAGAAGCAGGTCTGGAGCACCGTATTGGCGCGCCCACCGAGGCCCGCCGCCTCGGCCACCGCCGTGGCGTCGATGGTGTAAACGCGCAGCTTCTTGTCGAGGATGGTCTGCTGCACCGGTCGGGGCAGCCGATCCCAGATGACATCGGCGGCATAGGGCGCATTGAGCAGGAAGATGGCGCCGGGCGCGGCGACGCGCAGCAGATCCTGGCGCTCCAGGAAGCCGAACTGATGGCAGGCGACGAAGCCCGCCTCCGCGATCAGATAGGGCGCGCGGATGGGATCGGGTCCGAAGCGCAGATGGGAAATGGTCTGGGCGCCGGACTTGTGGGAATCATAGACGAAATAGCCCTGGGCATAGAGGCCGGCATCCTCGGCGATGATCTTCACGCTGTTCTTGTTGGCGCCCACCGTGCCGTCCGCCCCCAGGCCATAAAACACCGCCCGGGTCACATCGGGCTTCTCGATCATGAAATCGGGATCGGTGGTCAGGCTGGTGCCGCTCACATCGTCGATGATGCCGAGGGTGAAGCCGGTGCGTGGAGCCTCCTGCTTCAGCTCATCGAAGGCCGCCTTGGCCATGGCCGGGGTGAAGTCCTTGGATGACAGGCCGAAACGGCCGCCGATCACCAGCGGCATGGTGGCCCGCTCGCCGCGCCCCACCGCGCCCGCGAGGCTCGCCACCACATCCAGGAACAAGGGCTCGCCGGTGGCTCCGGCCTCCTTGGTGCGGTCGAGCACCGCGATGCGCCGCACGCCGGCAGGCAAAGCGGCGAGCAGATGCTCCACGGCGAACGGCCGGAACAGCCGCACCTGGAGCACGCCGACGCGCTCGCCGCGCGCCCGCAGTTCGGTTGCGGCCTGACGCGCGGTCTCAGCGCCCGATCCCATGACAATGAGCACACACTCAGCTTCTGGATCGCCGTCATAATCGAACAGATGGTAGCTGCGCCCGGTCATGGCGGCGAAGCGTTGGAACGCTCCCTCCACAATCTCCGGCACCTTGGCGTAATAGGGGTTCACCGCTTCGCGCGCCTGGAAGAAGGTATCGGGGTTGTGCGCCGTGCCGCGGATGAAGGGATGCTCGGGGCTGAGGGCTCGGCCGCGGTGTGCACGCACCAGATCGTCGTCGATCATGGAGCGGATCTGGGCATCGCTGAGCAAGTCCAGGGTGTTGAGCTCGTGCGAGGTGCGAAAGCCATCGAAGAAATGTACGAAGGGAATGCGCGATTCCAGCGTCGCCACCTGGGCGATCAACGCAAAATCATGCGCCTCCTGCACCGAGGCGGAACACAGCAGCCCGAACCCGGTGGTGCGCACCGCCATCACGTCCGCATGATCGCCGAAGATGGACAGTGCCGAGGTGGCCAGCGAGCGCGAGGCCACATGGAACACCGTGGAGGTCAGTTCCCCGGCGATCTTGAACATGTTCGGCAGCATCAGCATCAGGCCCTGGGAGGCCGTGAACGTGGTGGTCAGCGCCCCCGATTGCAGCGCCCCATGCACTGCGCCGGCGGCGCCGCCTTCGCTCTGCATCTCCTGCACCACCGGGACGTTGCCCCAGATGTTGGCCAGGCCCTCGGACATCCACTGGTCAGCCAGTTCCGCCATGGTGGAGGACGGGGTGATGGGATAGATGGCGCAGACTTCATTGACCCGATAGGCCACATGCGCGGCGGCGGTGTTGCCGTCCATTATGGTTCGCGTGCTCATCAAAGCAGTCCTCAACTCAGGCGCGGAGCTGCGCGACGGCGGCGGTGGTTTCCGGCTGCATGTCGATGGCGTGGCAGGGGCATTGCTCGAAGCACACGGCGCAACCGGTGCACAGGGTCATGTCCACGCGGAAGCCCCGGCCTGGCCCGAGCTTGACGATGGCCTGTTCCGGGCAGGCGGCAAAGCAGATGTCGCATTCATAGCAATTGCCGCAGGACAGGCAGCGGCGCGCCTCATGCAGCGCGGCCGCGGCGCTGAGGCCGCCGGTGACTTCGGAAAATCCCGTACGCAGCGCGGCCGGCACTTCCGCCTGCCGCGCGGGCGCGGCATCCGTATAGACCGGCAGATGCAGGTCGGCGAAGCGTACCAGAGCATGGGCCGCGGCGGGCACATAGGCCTGATGGCGCAGCCAGCCGTCGATGTACCGGGCCGCCTTCTTGCCGTGGCCGGTGGCGGCGGTCACTGTGTGGGCGCCGGGGATGACGTCGCCACCGGCGAAGATGCCCGCATGGCCGGTCATCAGGTCCGGCCCCACCACCACCGCGCCATCGGGATGCAGGGCGATGCCCGGCACGTTCCGCAGAAAGGCGCTTTCCGCCCGCTGGCCGAGGGCCAGCACGACGCTGTCGGCGGCGAGGGTTTCAAACGTCCCGGTGGGTTGGGGCACGCCGGCGGCATCCAGCGCCATTACCTCCACCTGGATGGCGGCAGGATCGATCTGGCGGATGCTGCTCAGCCAGCGGAAGGTGACGCCTTCCGCCTGCGCCTCCTCCATCTCGAACCGCTCCGCCTCCATATGGGCGCGGTCGGAGAAGAACACGATCATGGCGTCTTCCGCGCCCAGCCGCCTGGCGGTGCGGGCCGCATCCATGGCGGTGTTGCCGGCGCCATAGATCACCACCCGGCGGCCCAGCTTCGGCGCGTCGCCGGCGCTCACCTCATGCAGCAGGCTGACGGCGGTGAGCACGCGGGCCGCATCCCGTGCGGGAATGTCGATGTGCCGTCCGGCCTGGGCACCGATGGCCACGAACACCGCATCGAAGCGCCCCGCCGCCTGTTCGGCGAGCACATCCGTCACGGGGTGATTGAGCACGATGCGCACGCCCATGGCTTCGATGCGCGCAATCTCCCCCATCAGCACATCCCGCGGCAAGCGGTAGGCGGGAATGCCGAACTGCAGCATGCCGCCGGGCAGCGGGCCGGCCTCGTGAATCTCCACCTGATGGCCGAGGCGGGTGAGGTGATAGGCCGCCGACAGGCCGCTCGGCCCCGCGCCCACCACCAGCACCCGCTTGCCGCTGGGCTTGGCATCCACCGGCAGGGTCCAATGCTCCGCCGCGGCAAGATCCCCGAGGAAGCGCTCCACCGCATGGATGCTCACCGTGCCGTCGAGATCGCCGCGGTTGCAGGACGTTTCGCACGGATGGTAGCAGACCCGCCCGTGCACCGCCGGCATGGGATTGTCGCGCACCAGATGCGACCACGCCTCATGGTCCTTGCCCGCTTGCGCCAGCGCCAGCCAGCCCTGGATATCCTCCCCGGCCGGACAGGCGTGATTGCAGGGCGGCAGATGGTCGGAATAGATCGGATGACTGCTGCGGGCGGGGCCGGTCATCCGCAGTTGGGTCAGGTCCACCGGCGGACTGATGTCGTGGAACGGCGGGCTCATGATGCGGCTTTCCAGACTGAGATGCCGCGCGCAGTGGGCTGGGCCGCGCTGCCGGTTTCCTTGAGAAAGAACGCCATCCCGATGGCCAGCAGGATGCCGGCAATGCCGGCGGCGCCCGAGATCTGGAACGCCCCGAGCGTCAGTCCGCCGCCGTCGGAGAGGTAGTACAGCAGCCAGCCATAGACCGGTGCCAGCAGAGCGCTGAGGGTGAAGACGAGGAAATTGATGGCGCCGGTGGCGCTGCCCTTCACCTCGTCCGGGTTCACCTCCTTGATGATCGCATAAGGGATCATGGCCGCACCGGAGCCGATGCCCAGCAGCAGCCCCATAGCGTAATGGGGCATGAGGGTCGGCAGATAGAGCGTGATGGAAGAGGCCAGCAGCATCACCACTGCGCCGCCGATCAGCACCGGCTTGCGGCGGCCGAGGCGATCGGCCAGATATCCTAGCAGCGGGCAGCCGATGACCCAGCCCAACGGCACCATGGTCGCGCGGTTCACCGCCTCAGTGTAATCTACGCCGAGACCATCCCGCAGGAACGGCACGCCCCAGATCATGTCGCCGATGGTGGTGGGCAGGAACAACAAGCCGGCGCAAAATCCGCACAAATAGGATTGCGGATTGGACAGGACCACCTTGTAGGGCGCGAACATGGACAGCAGCGAGGTGCCCCCCGCCTTGCGCTCATCATGCCCCGCGGGCGTGGCCAGGAAGATCAGCACGGCCAGCACCACCATGGCGACCCCGGACAACAGCCAGAATTGCTGCCAGGTGATGACGCCGTGGACCAGCGGCCCCACCGCGAACTGTCCGGCGGAGCCGCCCAGCATGCCGAAGCATTGGGTAAAGCCCACCGCTGTCGCCAGATAGGCGGCCCTCAGCCCATGGGTTGCCAGATAGACCGCACCGGTAAAGGCAAACGCCGAGCCCGCGCCTTGCAGCAGCCGACCGGCTTGCGCCCCACCGGACGAGCCAAGGCCGAACAGGATGGCGCCCGCCGCCGTCATCAGAATGCCGGCGGGAATGACATATTTCGGCCCGAGCCGATCAAGCGCGGCACCGGCGATGATCGCGAACGCCGAATATGTATAATAATACAAGCCGATCAGCGCACTGACGCCAAGCGCATTCAAGCCGAAGGCGCCGGTGAGCTCGGGGATCATGACACCGGGCGCAGACCGCAGGGCGTATTGCGCGAAGTAGAACAGCAGGCAGAAGCCCCAGGCGATCGCAAAGCCCATGCGCACCCGTGGCGTGGCGCCTTGGGCCACCGTATTGACGGACATATAACGGCCCTTTCGGAGAGGCAGCGTGCGACGCTCGCTCCTCGCATCCGAAATCATAGCCCGGCTCCCTTGCCTCGCTGCAGGTTCGGAAAATACTCAGAACCAGATCCGCCCAGAGCAGAAGCATCCGTGAAGTCCACAGTCTCGACGAAGCGCGGCAAACATGGGATGTTGTTCGAGCATCAGGCGCTGCGTCCTGCGGATCATTGATCATCTGATCAGGATTTGACTTGCCGTCGCAGTCCCAGCTGCACAGCCGGTGGCACGAGAACGCAAGACAGGTCCCGTCCGCGCTCCCAGATGACGTAGAGGCTTGGCGGTGGAGGCCATCTCATGGGCGAGGACGTACCCGCCCTCAAGCGGCGTAGAGTTGAGAACGCGACCACCGAGACGATCCGCGTCGCGGTACTGCTTGAGACACTGGCGCCGACGATCTTAAATGTGCCGACGGAACGACGCCTGATCCTGCGTTTCTGGAAAAGCGCCGGTGGCTTCTGGCGCGGAGAGACCGCACGGCAGGCCTGGCTGCTGGTGGCACTGCTCATCGCCACCATGCTGCTGCAGCTCCTGGTTCAGTATCACCTTAATTTTTGGAACCGCGACTTCTTCAACGCCATCGGCCGCCGTGATCAGGCGGAGCTTTGGGGGCAGGCTCTGCTTTTCGTGCCGTTGATCAGCGCCAGCCTTGTCCTGGCCGTCACATCGGTGTGGGGGCGTATGACCATTCAGCGCCAATGGCGGGCCTGGCTGAGCAACCACCTCTACGATCACTGGCTGGGCGAAGACCGTTACCGCCGCCTACGGTTCGTGCCCGGCGACCATCAGGCGCCGGAATATCGGATCGCGGAAGATGTGCGCGTGGCGACAGACCTCCCCATCGACCTTCTGCTCGGCCTGCTGTCCTCGATGCTCATCGCCATGACCTTCATCAGCATCCTGTGGTCCATCGGCGGCAGCATCGATATGCATGTCCTTGGTGTCGCCGTCGCCATCCCCGGCTATCTGGTGATGTCCGTCATCGCCTATTCGGTCGTGATCACGGCGGCGACCATGGGCATCAGCCGCCACCTCACACGGGTGATCGAGGTCAACAAACGGGCCGAAGCGGAGTTGCGCACCGTCGGTGCGCGCTTGCGGCAGGATGGCGAGTGTGAGGGGGGCCCTTCGATCATCGGCGCGCCGCGCGTCCTGATCGCGCTGGCACTGAAAGACGTGATCGTACGCTGGCGCGACCTGTGCTGGCAATTGATGCGGATGACCCTGGTCTCGCACAGCAATCTGCTTCTCACGCCCTTCATCGCGCTGCTGCTGTGCACACCGAAATATGTCGCGGGGAGCATGAGCCTCGGCGAGCTGATCCAAGCCGCAGCTGCTTTTGTGGTGGTCCAAGGTGCGTTCAACTGGATGACGGACAGCTATTCCCGGATCGCGGAGTGGGTCTCGTCCGCCAACCGCGTCGCCTCGCTCTTGCTCGCGCTCGACCAAGTTTCCGCCGAGGCCTACGGCGATCACGCACCCTTTTGCACATGTTCGGGTGTCCCGATTTGCGCACCGTAGCCGTGAGATTTGTCGCGTCCGCCCGCACACACGGACCGCGCAAGCCCATAAGGGGGAAGCACACTTCAAACTGCTGAAAAGCCCCTGCGCTTTCCGAGCCCGGCTGTCATACTTCGCTTCTTTCTCAAGGCGAGTGTTCCTGGCCAAAGAGTGAGAGCACCGGGGTGAGGCACTGACGGTTTGAGCACCGGGAGAGAGGCTTCCGGCGCCCGTCATGGAGAGTGATCCCCATGAATATGCAGGTTCTGAATGCCGGTCGCGACGCCAGTGGCGGCTACAGCGTGGATGTCACCCGCTGCGAGCGGCTGGCGCTGGTCCTGCCGGCAGCGGACGCACCGGTCGAGACGACCCTTTGGTCTTTCCGCCAACTCGCTGCCCCAGATCGGGGCGCCGGCCGCCTATCTGCGCCAGCTTCCCGCCGCGCTGGCCGGTATCAATCTGCAATATAGCCTGATCGCGCCCCGCGCCGAGCAGATCAAGACTGTCAGCGGGCTCCGAAGTCTCCCTGGATGTGGGCTTCCAAAATTCCCTACCCAGCAGGGTTGGGTTTCGGGGATCAGCCGACATCGTGGTCGGATTGGATCCTCCCTGGCGGGCGTCCGCAGCCTTTGGGCGCCGGTGGCGGCGTGATGAGGGCTTTCGAGCGAACATGCTCGGGAACGAGATCTGCATGCTGGCGCAGGCGGTAGCTTGAGCCCTCGATCTGGACGACCACCGGCGTGGTGCAACAGCCTGTCGAGTAGCGCGGTCGCGACGACGGGATTGCCGAAGACCTCGCCCTATTCGGCAAAGCCCCGGTTCGAGGTGAGGATCATGGCGCCCTTCTCGCAGCGGGCGTTGACGAGCTGGAAGAACAGATTGCCGCCGCCGGGCACGACCGGCAGATAGCCGATCTCGTCGACGACCAGCAGCGAGGCGCGGCAGAGATAGCGGATGCGCTCGCGCAGCTGGCCGAGGAATGGCGCAAGCCCGAAAGCATCTTTGACTTCGTGCAGGGCATCACCGCACTCGCGCGCGACAAGCCCCACCAGGGATGCCCGGCTCAACCTCGAGGGCCGGGCCAAGAAGCTGCTCGATCGGGCAGCTTGATTTCACCAAAGCCGGAGAGGCACGTCTGGCTATTCTGTTGTTGCCCCTGCGAATGCCTCTTTCGAAGCGCGGGCTTCCGCCTTCGTGACCTGGATCAACTGGTCGAGGTGATTGGGCGGGCCATACCGAGTGTAAAGCCTGAGCGATTTGTCGCCCGTGTTGATCAGGTTGTGCCGCGATCCAGCCGGCACCACGATGGCACTGTTCCCCGTCGTCCTTGCTGTCTTCACGGCGATGGGCGCGTGGCCCATCTCACAGGTGCGCGTTCTGACACGGCGCGCAAGTGCCATCGAATCTCTCGGGTCCGCGCCGCGCAGGACCATCACACACCGCGCTCGAACAGATGGCACGCTTGGGTGGGCCGTTGCTCCCGCTTGATGCGCACCAGCAAACTGGTCCGCACGTCGTGTTCGAGCCGGGCGACCTGCTGACTCACCAACGCCTGCGCGGGAAGCGAGCCCTCAACGGCGCCTTTAGCCCAGGGGGATGCTTCTCATAAGGGGTGGGCTCACCTTATTCATCTAGACCCTTCGCATCCGTCACCTTCTCCATCCAGGTGACCACCTTGCCGTCAAGTTCCTCGGCCACGGCCAGATGCGACATGGCCTGTTTGGCGCTGGCCCCGTGCCAGTGGCGCACATTTGGCGGAATCCAGACCAAATCGCCGGGCACCACCTCCTCCACCGGTCCGCCTTCCTTCTGAACCCGGCCACGCCCGGAAATGATGAAGAGGGTCTGGCCCAGCGGATGCGTGTGCCAGGCCGTGCGGGCGCCCGGTGCAAAGGTCACCGTCGCGCCGCTGACGCGCGCGGGGGCGTCGCCCTTGAAATTGCCGGAGACGCGGACACTGCCGGTGAAGTAGTGGGCCGGTCCCGGTACCGATGGTGCATCCTTGGCGCGCACGATCTTAAGCTCCCCAGCGGAGGCGGCAGGCGCGCCGGGCGCAGGCGCAGCAGCTTGAGCCGGTGCTCCGGCCCGGCTGTCGAACACGCGCTGCAAGACCGGCACAGCGGAAAAGGCGCGCGGCCAGCCGGCGTAAAAGGCAAGATGCGCGACCGTTTCCGCGACCTCGTCGCGCGTCAGCCCGCTGTCCATCGCCCGGTTGGCATGGAAGGGCAATTGCTCCGGTTGGCCGATGGCAATCAGCGCCGTGATGGTAATGAGGCTCCGGTCGCGGGCCGTGAGTTCCGAGCGCCGCCAGAGATCGCCGAACAGAACCCGGTTGGTCAGCTCGGCCAGTTCGGGCACGGTCGGTGCAACAGTGGCGGTGACGGTGGCGGAGCGGGCGGCCTCGGCGGCCCCATTCAGTTCGATCCGGGCGGCCGCGCTCGGGTCCACCGGGCCGATGCCGCGGTCGACATACACCCGCTGCACCTCGGTGACCGCCGAGAGCGCATTCGGCCAGCCGCTATAGAAGGCGAGATGGGTGATCACCTCGCCGATCTCCACCGGGGTTACTCCGGTATCGAGCGCGCGGGCGGTATGAACCCCGACTTCGGCGGTCTTACCGGTCGCGATCAGCGCGGCCAGCGTGACAAGGCTGCGATCACGCGGCTTGAGGGCATCCCGCACCCAGACCTCGCTGAACAGGACGCCATCCGTGAACTGCCCCAGACCCGGCGCGACCTGGTAGACGGCCTCCGGCGCAACGCGGGGGCGGCGCAGCTCTTCGGCAGCGACAGCGGTGGTGGCAAGCGCGGACAGGGCGAGGCTGGCAGCAAAATTATTCACAAGCGAACTCCTGGTTTTCAATGTCGTTTCCCCGCCCGAAGCATGCGGGCGGGGGCGCTGATGGGCGCGGCGCCAGGCGACGGCGGATCAGCTCACATTGAGGTCGACATTCTTGAGCGGAAGCTGGCGCACGCGCTTGCCGGTCGCGGCAAACACCGCGTTCAGCACGGCTGGGGCGGCGACGGCGATGGTCGGCTCGCCGACCCCACCCCAGAAGCCCCCGGACGGCATGGAGATCACCTCCACCTCCGGCATTTCGTCGAGCCGCAACACATTGTAGGTGTCGAAGTTTTCCTGCTCGATCCGCCCGTCCTTTACTGTGCACTCGCCATAGATCATGGCCGAGAGCCCATAGACGAAGGAGCCCGCAACCTGCGCGTCGACCTGCTGTGGGTTCACCACATGCCCCGGATCGGTCGCCGCGACGATGCGATGCATCTTGAGCTGTCCGTTGGTGACGGAGACTTCCGCTGCGGCGGCGACGTAGCTGCCGAAGCCCATGATCTGCGCGATGCCGCGCGCCCGGCCCGGCGCCGGCGGGGTATCCCAGCCGATCCCCTTGGCCGCCGCCTCCAGCACCGCCAGGTGCTTGGGATGATTTCGCATCAGTCGGCGGCGGAACGCCAGCGGTTCCTGGCCGGCGGCAGCGGCCAGTTCGTCGATGAAGCACTCCATATAGATGGCATTCTGATTGAGGTTGACGCCCCGCCAGAAGCCCGGCCGGATATGCGGATTGCGCATCGCATAGTCGATCAGCAGGTTCGGGATCGTGTAACCCAGATGGCCTTCGGGGCCGTCTGCCAGCAGGCCCTGATACACGATGGGGTCGCCGTTGGCGGTCATCAGATTGGGCAGGGCGTAGCTCAAGATGGATTGGCCGGAGAGGCGCATGTGCAGCGCCTCGACATTGCCCTGTGCATCTAGCGAGGCCCGGAACCGGGCCTGCGTCACCGGGTGGAACCGTCCCTGGAGCATGTCCTCCTCGCGGGTCCACATCATCTTCACCGGCGTCCCCGGAAGCGCCTTGGCGATCCGCGTCGCGATCCGCACATATTCGGCCGACAGGCGCCGGCCGAAACTGCCGCCGATGCGCATGACATGCAGGTCGCACGATTGCGCGGGCAGACCGGCGGCTTCCACCACGGCGGTCAGCGCTGTGTCCGGTGCCTGGGTCGGAACCCAGGCCTCGCAGCGCTCGGGCGTCCAGCGAACGGTCGCGCTCAGGACCTCCATCGGCGCATGGTTCTGGAACGGGAAACCATAGTCCGCCTCCAGGACGCGTCGCGCCCCGGCCAGCACCGCCTTGGCATCCCCGGAACGGTTGCCGACAAAGGCCTCGGGTGCGGACAGCCCCTCGCGCAAGGTTGCGGCGATGGTCTCACTGGTAACCTTGGCATTCTCGCCCTCGTCCCACACGATCGGCAGGGCATCGAGCGCACTCTTGGCGCGCCAGAAGGTGTCCGCGACCACAGCCACCGTCTCGTCGTCGACCTGCAGCACGAGCTTCACGCCGCGCATGCTGGAGACGGCCGCAGCACCGAAACTCTTGAGCTTGCCCCCATGGACCGGGCAGGCCTTGGGTATGGCCACCAGCATGCCGGGCATGGAGAGGTCCATGCCATAGACGAGGGACCCGTCGAGCTTGTCGAGGGTGTCGATGCGCTTCACCGGCTGGCCGACGATGGTCCAGTCCTTGGGGTCTTTCAGCTTGACGTCCGCAGGAGGCGCGATGCCGGTCGCAGCCGCGGCAATGGCACCATAGGTGGTGCTGCGGCTGCTGGCGGCGTGGCGGATGACGCCCTTGGACACACTGCATGTACCGGGCTGAACACCCCATTGGCGGGCCGCCGCCACGATCAGGATCGCGCGGGCCTGAGCCCCACCGAGGCGCAGATAGTCATGCGAACCGCGGATCGAGCGCGAGCCGCCGGTCTGCTGCGATTTCCACACCATGGCACGCGCCTTGTTGACGCCGGGATCAACCAGTTCGTAGCGCACCTTGCTCCAGTCGCAGTCGAGGTCCTCCGCCACGAGCTGGGCAAGGCCGGTGAGGGCGCCCTGGCCCATCTCGATGCGGGCAATGCGGATGATGACCGTGTCGTCCGGCTGGATCACCACCCAGGCATTGACCTCTGGGGTGGCAGTCTGCGCCACGGCGTTCTGCGGCAAGGGGAAGGAGAAGCCGAAGGTAAAGGCGCCCGCAGCTGCAGCGGCGCCTCCCAGGAAATTGCGACGCGTGACGCGGCTGGCGGCGGCGGTGTTGATAGGAGAGGCGTGCTTCATGGTCATGGTGTCGCTCCTTCTCAACCGCGGCTCGCTGCCATGCGCTCAGCCGCAAGCTTCACGCCGGCTAAAACCCGCGTGTAGGTGCCGCAACGGCAGATATTGGTGATCTCGCTGCGAATATCGGCGTCGCTCGGATTAGGATTCTGGGCGAGGAGCGAGGCTGCGGCCATGATCATGCCGACCTGGCAGTAGCCGCATTGGGCGACGTCCAGTTCGGACCAGACCTGCTGCACCGGATGCGGCTTCTGCGCTCCGAGCCCTTCGATCGTGAGGATCTTCTGCTCCGGCGTGATCGCGCTCACCGGCAGCGCACAGGAGCGGGTCGCGACCCCGTCGAGATGGATGGTGCAGGCGCCGCACTGGGCAACGCCGCAGCCATATTTGGTCCCGGTCAGGCCCACATGCTCCCGGATGACCCAGAGCAGCGGAGTGTCGTCTTCCACGTCGATCTCGAGGAGATTTCCATTGACGTTGAGCTTTGCCATCGTGCGCTCCCGGCTGGATCGGTTTCTTGAGTGGGTCTGATGTGTCGTTCGGAAACCTCGAATGGGGGCGCTTTCCCCCGATCGGATGGCCGCCTCAGTTTCTGGTGGGCTGGCTCTCGAGATATGCGGTGAGTGCTGCCCGGTCGGCGGCGTTCGTGACCGCAATCGCCATGGTGGTGCCCGCGACCATGGCGCGGGGATTGGCGAGGAAGCGGTCGATCTGCGCCGCATCCCAGGTGATGCCAAGGTCTCGCAGGCCGGCCGAATAACGGGCGCCCTCGACGCTTCCCGCCTTGCGTCCGATGACGCCGTTCAGGCTGGGGCCGATCCGGTTCTGTCCGGCCTCAAGGGAGTGGCAGGACGCGCAGCGCGCGCGAAACAGGCGCTCTCCAGCGGCGTCCTGCGCGCGGACCGACGGCGCGAGCGCCGAAAGGGCGAGAAACGAGCAGGCAAGTACGGCGAGGAATCGAGAGGACATCCTGTCTCCAGCAAGGTTCGCTATCGTCGGGCCGGACGGTGGCGAGCGCCACGCAGGCCTTAGAAGGCTGGAACTTACGCAGAGGGATGAGGAGAGATTAGACAGGCTCTCCCGCATGGCGCTATGTGGGAGATTCATTAATCCCACGATCAACTTATCGTTATTAAGCAAGGCCGACGAAGTTCGGGACGTGCGACTTCGGAAGCACTTGCGATGGGCGGCATCTATGACCGTTCACGACTGAAGCCTTCTGCCGCCTCGTCTGCGGCGCGAATCCCGCTCAGCAGCGCGCCGTGTGCGGTGGAGACGTCCGTGGGATGCGTCGTCTCGCCGGCGAAGACGAACCGATCCTCATAGGGACTCGCCAACCGGGCGCACGCGCTTCGGTTGCCAGGCAAAGCATGGCTTTAGTCGCCGCCAATGGAAGGTGTTGTGCCCCACGAAGAAGTTAGGGCCGGGTGCAACGCGCGGCGCACCTGCGCGCCGATGGCGATATCACAGGCGTCGGTCAGGGGCGGATGCAGGAAAGGTCGCTAGGCGGGCCTCACCGCGTAGCGAAGATGGACGATCCCGTGATCGAGCGTCTCGGAGGAGAGGAACGACAAGGTGACCTTGCCGGCGAGACCGTCGGGGCCGGCGTCGACGATGGCTTCGCTGCCCGGCCGGGCATCGAGCGCGGGGGCGATGAGCACGCTGAACTCGTCGACGAGGCCGGCGGCGAAGAAGGCGCCATTGGCGCGCGCGCCGCCCTCCACCGCAAGGCGCTTGATGCCGAATTCCCTGCCTAGAATCCCCAGCATTGCCGCGAGGTCGATCTCAGCGCCCTCGGCGACGATGTAGGACACGCCATCGGCCGCGAGCTCGGCGAGGTGGCTGTCCGGCGCATCCCGACCGAGCAGGGCGATGGCATGGTCACCGCCGACGCTTGATCCCTTGAAGTGAACCTTGCCGGAGGGATCGAGCGCGATGGCGTAGCTCTCTGCCCGTGCCGCCACATGGAGCGGGCGCGCGACCGCGCCGACAGTCGCCGGCGGATGTGGCACGCCCTTGGCCATCTCGGCCATTGTGATGCGCCCGACCAGCCAGGCATCGGCCTTCAGAGTGCCATGGACCTGCTCATAGAGCCGGCCCCAATCGGCGCGGCCGCCCTGTGGGCTCGCGGTGAAGCGGCTCGGGTGAAGGCGCCCATCGAGCGAGGTTTCCATCAGGCAAACGACATAGGGCTTCACGGGCACACCTCGGGCGAAGGAACCGCCGGCGATGGCGCCGGCGGTCGGGAAACTGTCTCAGGCCGCTTCGGGAAGTGGAAGCGAGGCCATGTCGATGACGAAACGATAGCGCACATCGGCTTTCTCCAGCCGCTCGAACGCGGCGTTGATGTCCTGGATGCGGATCATCTCGACATCGGGGAGAACGCCAGCCTTGGCGCAGAAGTTCAGCATCTCCTGCGTTTCCGCGATACCGCCGATGGGCGACCCGGCGATCCGGCGCCGTCCGAGCAGCAGCGGCACGGTGCTCGGCTCGGCCAGCGGGCCGATCTGGCCGACGATCACCAGCGTCGCGTCGACGTCGAGCAGCGGCACATAGGGGTTGATGTCGTGCTTCACCGGCACGGTATCGATGATGAGGTCGAAGCTGCTGGCGGCCTCCGCCATGGCTTCGGCATCGCTTGATACCAGCAGGCGGTCGGCGCCCAGCGCCAGCGCGTCGGCTTCCTTGTCCTTGGTGCGGCTGAGCACAGTTACGTCGGCGCCCATGGCAGCGGCGAGCTTCACCGCCATATGGCCGAGTCCCCCCAGGCCCACCACGCCGACCCGGTTGCCCGGGCCGACGTTCCAGGTGCGCAGCGGCGAATAGGTGGTGATGCCGGCGCAGAGCAGCGGCGCCGCCTTGGAGAGGTCGAGCCCTTCCGGCACGCGCAGCACGAATTCCTCGCGCACCACCAGATGCTTGGAATAGCCGCCCTGGGTGGGCGTGGTCGGCTCGCAGGAAAAGCGCTCGGTGTCGCTATAGGTCTGCACCGGCATCTTGCGGCAGAGCTGTTCCTGCCCCTTCCGGCACTGGTCGCAGCTCTGGCAGGAATCCACCAGGCAGCCGACCGCCACATGGTCGCCGACCGCATAGTGCTTGACCTCATTCCCGACGGCAGTCACGCGGCCGATGATCTCGTGGCCAGGCACCAGCGGGTATTGGCTCCAGCCCCAGTCATTGCGCGCCTGATGCAGGTCCGAATGGCAGACGCCGCAATAGAGCACGTCCATCGCCACGTCGTTCGGCCGCAACGCACGCCGCTCGAAATCATAGGCACTGAGCGGGGTCGTCTCCGAGCGCGCCGCATAACCAACGGTCTTCATGAACTCTCTCCTGTACAACGCCGACACAAGCGGCATGGCTCGCGGCCGGGCTCGAGTCGGAGAAGAATTATGGTGGCGGCCTGCTGAGGAATAGGGCCTCAAACAGCAAGCTCTTATGAGGTAAGCTCATCAATCAAAGTCCTAGCTTTCAACCGGCGGACTGCCGAGACGGCCAATGATGTCTCATTGATGATTGTGATTCATAATGACATGGCTTCTGCGGCCATAGTGCAGCAGTTTGCCGAGCCTTAGGATCTTCTCTCACTCACACGGCCTTGCGCTGGCGCCAGCGATGGAAGCGATCCTCCCCTTCCTCGGCGCCGACCAGTGTTCGGCCGACATCCTTCCGATTTTCAGAGCTTGCGCGGCCTCTGGCCCCTGCACTGACGTCTTTTGGTTAGAAGCTCCATGCAGTTTGAAAACACCTCAATCGCCCAACGCGATGAATCATCATCCTCCTGGGGTGGAGTCTTTGCGCTCTCGCTCTGCGTCTTCACGCTGATCGCGTCTGAGTTCATGCCCGTCAGCCTGCTGACGCCGATCGCTAACGAATTGCACATCAGTGAAGGGCAAGCCGGGCAGGCCATCTCGGTGTCCGGCGGGTTCGCGGTGCTCACGAGCCTCTTCATCTCCGCCATCGCCGGCCGCCTCGATCGCAGGTCCCTTTTGCTCGCGCTCACCGGTCTGATGATCGCCTCGGGCGTGATCGTGGCGACCGCGCCGAGCTATATGGTGTTCATGATCGGGCGTGCGCTGATCGGCATCGTCATCGGCGGCTTCTGGTCTCTGTCAGCTGCGACCGCGATGCGGCTGGTGCCCGAACAACAGGTGCCGAGGGCGCTTGCCATTCTCAATGGCGGAAATGCCCTGGCAACCGTCGTCGCGGCTCCGCTGGGCAGCTTTCTTGGCGGCATCATCGGCTGGCGCGGCGCCTTTTTCTGCATTGTCCCGGTCGCCGTGGTGGTCTTCATCTGGCAATTCATAAGCCTGCCCTCGATGAAGACTGAAGAGCGCGCCACCTCCGGCCATGTGTTTTATCTGCTCTGCCGGCCCGTGGTGTGCCTGGGCATGGCGGCTGTCAGCGTATTCTTCATGGGCCAGTTCGCGCTGTTCACCTATCTGAGACCCTTCCTTGAGACGGTGACGCAGGTCGATCTGTCGGCGCTTTCGCTCCTCTTGCTGCTGATCGGTGTGACCGGCTTCATCGGTACCCTGCTGATCGAACGCTTCGTGCGCAACGGCCTTTACCGCACCCTCATCGTCATCCCTGCCGTCATGGCGGTGATCGCAGCGGCGCTGATCGGCTTCGGCACGTCCCTCCTTGTGACCGCCGGCCTGCTGGGCCTCTGGGGCCTGCTTGCGACCTCCGCGCCGGTCGGGTGGTGGACCTGGCTGTCGCGCACCATGCCGCGTGACGCGGAAGCGGGCGGCGGACTGATGGTCGCGGTGGTCCAACTCGCCATCACCGTCGGCGCGACGGTCGGCGGCGTGCTGTTCGATGCCAGCGGCTATCAGGCGACATTCGGGGCCGCCGCCGTGCTGCTGGTGATCGCGGCTTGGCTCGCGGCGAAGACGGCTCAGCAGAGCGCTCTCCTCGCGTCCTGACGGCGGCAAACGCGGCGGAATACTGTGTCCGTGAATGCCTTTTGACTCGATGATGAGCATCACGAAAACCCGCAGGATGGGTGATCCTGCGGGTTTTCGTTTGTCAGGGTCAGGGTCTGGAAGGCGGGGATTTGCATCGGCCGTTTGGCCGCTGCCCGAACTCGATCCTTAATATGCTGCAGCCGCCGCCTCGTCATTGCGAGGGGGCGGCTGCTTTCGGTGCCGGGCTGTGGGGGGCAGTGGCACCGAAACGTTTGACCTCGTTCGTTAACCTGCCGCGTCCGTCAGCTTCGTGCGCGAGAGTGGCAGGCTACGGATCCTCTTGCCGGTCAAGACCGAGGCCGCGTTCACTACGGCGGGCGGCACGCCTGGAAGGCCGGGCTCACCAATGCCGCCCATGGGAGCGCCGCTCTCGACGATGCGCACATGCACCCTCGGCATCCGGTCGGGCGGCAGGATCGGGTAGCCGTCATAGTTGCGGGCGCGGGGGACGCCTCCCTCATAAACGACTTCTTCCAGCAGCGCCGAGGAGAGCCCGAGCGCCACAGCGGAATTCACCTGCGCTTCGATGATCGCGGGATTGACGATGCTGCCGGGATCGATCGCCACCCAGACATCATGGACCACGACCTCGCCATCCTTCAGCGACACCTCGGCGATGGTCGCCACCTCGCTGCCAAAGGGCGAGGCCATGGCGACTCCGCGGGCACGCCTTGTGCCGTCCTCGGCGGTGAAGGGGCCACGCTTCCAGCCACCGGAAAGCGCGGCCACGGCCTCGATCAGGTTACGATGGCGCGGGCTGTCCGCCAGAAGCCGGCGGCGCAGTTCGTAGGGGTCTTGTTTACCGGCATCGGCCATCTCGTCGAAGAAGGTCTCGTAGAAGAAGTCGTTCATCGAATGGCCGACCGAACGCCAGAAGCCGATGATCGCGGGATCATCGACATGGATCTGGCCCACCCGGCGGTTGGCGATGGCGTAGACTTTGCCGGCGATGCCCTCCACGGCGGAACTGTCCACCTTGTCCACCGTCCGGCCGAACCAGCGCCCGGTCGCGCCCTCGCCGACGGCGACAGCGCTTAGCGCGATCGGCATGCCGCTGGCGTCGAGGCCGGCGCGGAAGCGGGCGACGCCCATAGGCCGCAGCGCATCGCGCAGGAACTCCTCTTCCCGGGTCCAGACGAGCTTCACCGGCCGGCCCGTCGCCTTGGCCAACATGATCGCCTGCTGGTAGGGATTGGCGGTTTGATAGAGGAAGTGCCGACCGAAGAAGCCGCCGAGAATTGGCGAGTGGATGATGACCTTCTCAGGCGCGATGCCGGCCACCTTCGCCGCATCGGCCTGGAACATCTCAGGCGCCTGGTTGGGCGCCCAAATCTCCAGCGTGCCATCCGCGTTGCACCGGGCGATCGCCGAGGGCGGCTCCAGCTGCGCATGGGCGAGATGCGGGGCATCGAAGCTTGCCTCGACGATCCGCGCGGCGCCTGCCAGCGCCGGGCCAACCTCACCATGGGTCTCGAAGGCGATGCCGTCGCCGGTGCGCGCCTTGAGCTCGGCGAGGTGCTTCTCCGAGGAGTAGTCCGCCGGCATGACCCGGACCGTGCTGCCGGGAGCGGCCTCGGTCCAGGTGATCTGAAGGGCTTCCACGGCGCGCCGCGCCCGCCACCAGCTGTTGGCCAGAACGGCGACGGCGCCGGGCAGGTGGTGCACGGAGTGAACGCCCGGCATCGCCTTGACCTGATCCTCGTTTAAGAGGGCGCCAGGTTCCATGCCGAGACGAACGCCATGCTGGACGGCGCCGTACAGCATGCCTTCGACCTTCAGGTCGATGGCATAATGTGCCTTGCCGGTCGACTTGTCGCGGATGTCGATGCGGGCGACCGGCTTGCCGATCCAGCGGAAATGACTGGACGAGCGCAATGCCACGTTGCTGGGCACAGGAAGCGCAGCTGCTGCCTTGGCAAGATCACCATATGCGACCGAACGCTCCGATGCCGCGTGGATCACTCGTCCGGGCTGCGTGGTAAGAGACTCAATCGGGACCCGCCACTGCGTTGCAGCTGCCTGAAGCAACATACGGCGCGCGGATGCGCCGAGCTTGCGCATGGCGTCGTAGCTCATGCGCACCGACATGCTGCCGCCGGTGAAGCGGGCGCCGCCGATCAGCGTATAATCGGGGCCGGGAGGCGCGCCTTCGACGACGAACTGCGTGGGATCGACATCAAGTTCCTCGCCCACGATCTGCGCCATGGCGGTGAAAATGCCCTGGCCGCCCTCAATGAAGGCGCTGCGGAACAGCACCTTGCTGTCCGGCTGGATCTGAATATAGGCATTGACCCGCGTGCCCGGTACGATGGCGGGCGTGGCCTCCTGCGCGAAAGCGCGCCCGCCGGCCGGAAGGGCGACGCCCAGAACCAGGGCGCCGAGCGAGGCGCCGAGGAAGCTGCGCCGCGAGAGGTTGAGGGGCGGGCTCATCTCATTCATCGCACCGCTCCTTAGGCCTGAGCCGCGTGCCGGATGGCCGCGGCGATCGCGTTATAGGTGCCGCAGCGGCAGAGATTGATCATGGCCGCCGCAATGTCCGCATCGCTCGGTTTTGGGGTCTGCTTCAGCAGGGCAGTGGCCGCCATGACCTGGCCGGACTGGCAGTAGCCGCACTGAGCGACCTGCTGCGACACCCAGGCCTCGACCACCTTCTGGCCCACGGGATCCTGCGTCACCGCCTCGATCGTCATGATCGGGCTGCCCGCAACCGCCTCGACCGGCGTCACGCAGGAGCGCGTGGCCTGACCGTCGACCAGCACGGTGCAGGCGCCGCACTGGGCAAGGCCGCAGCCATATTTGGTGCCGGTCATGCCGAGTTCATCGCGCAGCACCCAGAGCAACGGGGTATCGGGCTCGATATCCAGCTGGTGCAGCTGCCCATTAATGGTGATGTCCACTAAAGTTCTCCTTGGATAGATAGATGGTATAAATAACCAGCGCTAAAATGCTTATGATCTCATCTGATCGAAAAAACATGTAAGTGAATGTATTTCGATCTCAGGTCAGCCCAACTCGACGCGGGCCGGGAGGCGAATGATCCTGACTAAGAGTGCATTTAACTGCAGCGCGCTCTGCGCTGATCGGCGCTGGCCTCGGGCACCGCGCATTGCGAACGCCTCGCTGCGTCAGCCCGGCAGTCTGGCCAACAGCGGGAACTCTCCGCGGGTCATCAGCGGCTTGATTCCGGTCGTGAGGCGCCCGAGCCGGATCAGGCCGGGAGAATAGTGATAGGGGGCATAGTAGAAGACCAGATTGCCCCAGGGTGCGTAATAGGCGAGATCTCCGGGGGCCTCGTTGGCGAACCGGCCACTGCCCGCCTGTGTGAGCTTGCGCGGGAGATAGGCGATCTTTTCGTTATTCGCGTAATCGCTGATCTTCAACTCCAGCGGCAGCATCGCGGCGAAGTCGCGCGCGGTAGGATTGTCGGAGAGGGTCGCGGTAAACACGTGCTCGGCAAACGAAAATTGTACTGTCATGAGCGGCGTCTCCGGACCAAGCGCGGCGGAGGGAGTGGCGATGCCCGCAGCCATCGCCCCGAGCAGTGTCCTGCGCGAGATGAGCATGGCGTTTCATTCCATCTGTTCGTGGTTGGGGTCTTCGATCCCATCGGCTGCGGCACGCCCGTGTCCGGTGCGAACGCATCGGCTAATTTAAAGGTGATCAGCCTGCCCCATTAGCCGTCAGCTTCTGTTTGTACTTATGAGTGCAGTTCATCAGTCGCGTTGTGCGTCCTGGCTGGAGCCGACCGGTGCCTCGTCCGCGTCCGGCCGGTGCCGCGCGGAGGGAGGCAGAAAGCACCTCAGCGGCCTTCGCCACGCTTGAGCCTTTCTACTTTTATGGCGGACGATATAATCGTCCTAGTTTGATGAGGGGAGATCATGGGTGGCGCGCGAGAACATCAATGATCTGTTGGCTTTCATCGCCGTCGCCCGGGAACGCAGCTTCACGCGCGCGGCCGCGCGCATGGGCGTCTCGCAATCGGCTCTCAGCCACACGATCCGCCAGCTTGAGGCGCGGCTTGGTGTCAGACTGCTGACGCGCACCACCCGTGCCGTCTCGCCGACCGCGGCCGGGGAGCGTCTTTTGCAGGGCATCGGGCCGCATTTTGACGAGATCGAAATTCAGGTGGATGCGCTGAATGATCTGCGGGAGAGGCTGGCCGGCACCATTCGCATCAGCGCCTCGGACTATGCCATCAGCAGCGTCCTCTGGCCCAAAATCCAGGCGTTTTTGCCGAAATATCCCGATATCAAAGTCGAACTGATGCTCGACAATGGCCTCACCGACATCGTGACCGAACGCTACGACGCCGGTGTGCGCATGGGCGAGCAGCTTGCCAAGGACATGATCTCGGCCCGCATTGGGCCCGATTTCCGCTTCGCCGTGGTCGGAACCCCCGCCTATTTCGCGGAACATCCGGCGCCTGAGCACCCGCAGGATCTCGTCCAGCATCGCTGCATCAACTACCGCTTCCAGACCTCCGGCGGACTGTGGGCCTGGGAGTTCGAAAAGGACGGTCGCGAATTGAAGATCCGCGTGGAGGGCCAGCTTGCCTTCAGCAATATCTTCCATGTCCTGGACGCGGCGCTTGGCGGCGCAGGCCTTGCCTTCGTGCCCGAAGAGATCGCCCGCGACCACGTGCGCGCCGGCCGCCTCGTCTGCGTGCTGGAAGACTGGTGCGCCTATTGGGATGGCTTCTATCTCTACTACCCGAGCCGACGTCAGTCCTCGCCAGCCTTTGTCGCTTTGCTGGACGCCCTGCGCCATCGCACCTGAGACCAAAGGCGCGGCGCCGTCGGCAGAGTCTCTTTGATAAATATTGATCGATTAATGAGAGGGCCTCATAAGCTCTAGCCCGTTTCCAAGCCTACTGTCCGCACCTGCCTCCCATCATATTTCCGGGACAGAGCCGCCGCCGGCTCTCACAGGAGATGGCAATGGATCGGCATGAGGAACACGACAACACGACATCCGATGCGCGTGACGAGCAGATCGACCGGCGCGCTATGCTCAAAATTGCCGGTGTTGGCATCGCCACCGTAGGCATGATGTCCCTCGCGAACACGCGATCGGCCGGAGCGCAGGATATGTCGCGCGGCGCTGCGAATTTCTACACCAGCGACAAGGTTACGCTTGAGAAGGTCACCTTCAAGAGCCAGTACCAGATGGACGTTGTCGGAAACCTGTTTGCTCCGAAGGGACTAAACCGGAGCGCACACAACCCAGCCATCATCGTCGGCCATCCCATGGGCGCGGTGAAAGAGCAGAGCTCCAACCTCTACGCGACCAAGATGGCGGAGCAGGGCTTCGTCACGCTGGCCATCGATCTGCCCTTCTGGGGTGAGAGCGCCGGACAGCCGCGTAACATGGTCTCGCCGGACCTTTACGCCGAAGCTTTCAGCGCTGCGGCTGATTATCTCGGCCGTCAACCCTTCGTCGATCGCAACCGCATCGGCGTTCTCGGCATTTGCGGCAGCGGCAGTTTCACTGTCAGCGCCGCCAAGATCGATCCACGCCTTCGCGCCGTGGCAACGGTCTCCATGTACGACATGGGATCCGCCAACCGGAACGCGCTCAACCATTCGCTCACCGTTGAGCAGCGCAAGGAGATCATCGCCGCCGCCGCCCAGCAGCGGTATGTGGAGTTCGCTGGCGGCGAGGTCGCTGTCGCCGGTGGAACCGATCTCGTGCTCACCGCCGATACCCATCCGATCCAGCGCGAGTTTTACGACTTCTATCGCACGCCGCGCGGTGAGTTCACCCCGGCCGGCGCGTCCGCGCAGAGGACGACGAAGCCGACGGTGACGAGCAATGTGAAATTCATGAACTTCTATCCCTTCAACGACATCGAGACGATTTCACCGCGTCCGATGCTGTTCATCAGCGGGGATCAGGCGCACTCGCGCGAGTTCAGCGAAGACGCCTACGCGCGCGCGGCAGAGCCGAAGGAACTGGTCTGGGTTCCGGGCGCCGGCCACGTGGATCTGTATGATCGTGTCGATCTGATCCCCTTCGCCAAGCTCACGAGCTTCTTCAAGCAGAATCTCGCAGCCTGAGTCGCCGGCGTTTCCAAAGGCGGGGATCGCAGCTATGTATCCATCCCCGCCGAGGGCGAACCGCGCGACAGTTGGGCTGTGCTGCGACATCGCGAAAGATACAGCGACCATGCATGGCTTACTGCACTTGGCTTATCCTTTCAGGACATCCACAGATTTTATAGTCAGAACATTAAGGCACGGCGGCAATTGAAGTCTTCTTCTGTGCCGCCACGAGCAAGTCCACGAAGGCAGTCACCTTGGGCGGGCGGAAGCGGGCGGTGGGATAGACGGTGTGGATGCCGCCGGAGGGCAGTTCCCACGCGGGCAGCACATGGATCAGTCTCCCGTTTGCCAGATCCTCCGCCACGAGAAAATCTGGCAGGATGGAAAGCCCACCACCGGCCTTCACCGCCGCGAGCACGCCGGGTGTCGTGTCGATGGCAATGCTCGCCTGCAGGCGTGCGGTCCGCTGCTCGAGATCGCCGCGCGTGAACGGCCAGAGCAACGGTTCGCGCAGGGCGAGATTGGCGATGAAGGGCAATGTCGACAGATCGTCCGGTGCGCGCAGCGGTGCGATCCGATCTGCGAAGACCGGACTTGCGACCAGCAACTGATCAAACGAACCGATCTTGCGCGCCTGAAGGCTGGAATCCACCAGCCAGCCGACACGGATGGCCAGATCGATGCGCCCGGAGATCAGGTCGAGCGTGTCGTCGCTCAGCGTCAGCTCTACCCGGCAGGCGGGAAAACGGGCGGTGAAGGCGGACGCGAGCGGGGCGACAATGGCCGTGCCATAGTCGTTCGGGGCGGTGATGCGCAGCGTGCCCGTCGGCGCCGCCGCAGCTTGTGCCAGTTCATCGAACGCATCTTCCGCGTCGCGCAGGATCATCACGCACCGCGCATGAAAAAGACGACCAGCCTCGGTGGGCCGGACTTGCCGTGTGGTGCGCACCAGCAGGCTGGTGCCCAGGTCCTGTTCCAACTGCGCGACCTGCTGGCTCACGACCGCCTTGGTGATGCCAAGTCGCTCGGCGGCGCGCGTGAACGAGCCGGTGTCGACCACCGCCGTGAAATAGGCCAAGCGGTTGAGGTTCATAGGTCGCTCTTTCCTGTGCGCGTGAGTGTTTGCCGTTAGCATACAGAGTATCATTTTTGTTGGTCTTTTGCGGTCAGTTCTCCCGTGCCATTTTCTTGGCGGAGGAGACGGCCATGACCAATCAGACCCGCATCACCTATCTGTTCGACCCGCTCTGTGGCTGGTGCTACGGCGCATCCGCCACGATCGAAAATCTGATGCGCGAGCCGGATATGGATGTTGAGCTGGCGCCAACGGGCCTCTTCGCCGGGCCCGGCGCCCGGCCGATGGATGCGGGCTTCGCGGACTATGCCTGGAGCAATGACCAGCGCATCGCCCGCCTGACCGGCCGGCCCTTCAGCGACGCCTACCGTCACAAGGTTCTGGCCGACCACACACGCAGGTTCGATTCCGGCCCGGCAACGCTGGCGATCATCGGGGTTGCCGTTGCCGCCCCGGAGCGGGCGTTCCATGCGCTCAAGGCCATCCAGCACGCCCGCTATGTGGAGGGCCGCGACATCACCGACCTCACCGTCCTCGCACAGGTGTTGCGGACCCTGGACCTGCCCGAGATCGCCGACCGTCTCGAAACGCCGGATGAGGCATGGATGGCCGCGTATCGCTCACGCCTCGATTCCGCACGCACTGAGATGCATCGGCTCGGTGCCGAAGGCGTGCCGGCGCTGATTGTCGGTACGGGAGACAGCCGCCGGCTCCTGCGGGCCAACGCCCTGTTCGGCAGCATGGACATGCTGGTCGCCGGACTGAAGGCGGCCTGAGCCTGCACCATCATCGCGCGCCCATCTGCCCCGCGTTTTTCCATTCCAACTTCAACGCCCCATCAGGAGACATCCATGCTCACCCGGAGATCCCTCATGAAAACCACCCTCGCGGCCGGCGCCGCCGCTGTCTTCGCGCCCGCAGGTCTTGGCCATGCCGCCGGCGGCCTGTCCTGGAAGCATTTCCCCGCCGGGGAAAAAGGCTTCTATCGCGCCCCCGTGCTCATCTCCGGCGCCTCCGAGGCGCTGCTGATCGACGGTGGTTTCACCTATGCCGACGGGCGGGCGGTGGCCGAGGCTATCAAGACCAGCGGCAAGACGCTCACCGCCATCTATATCAGCCAGTCCGATCCCGACTATTACTTCAGCCTCAAGCCCATCAAGGAAGCCTTCCCCACCGCGAAGGTGATCGCCGCCTCCGAGACGGTCGCGGCCATCAAAGCCAGCGTCGAAAAGAAGCTCGCGGTGTGGGGACCCCAGCTCAAGGAGAACGGCCCGCAGACACTGGCCGACATCATCATCCCCGAGGTGTTTGATGGCCCCTCGCTCACCGTCGACGGCCAGACCGTCGAGATCGTGCCTGCCGAAGGGCTGGCCAACCGCCGCTATCTCTTCGTGCCGTCGCTGAACGCGGTGTTCGGAGGGGTGATGATCTTCTCCGGCGTCTATGTCTGGACCGCCGACACGCCGACCAAGGAACAGCGCGCCGCCTGGATCGCCACTCTGGACAAGATCGCGGCCCGCAAGCCGGCCATCGTGGTGCCCGGCCATATGGTGCCGAGCGCCGCCACCGATCTTTCGGGTGTCGAATACACTAAGGCCTATCTCCTCGCCTTCGAGGAAGAACTCGCCAAGGCCAAGGACTCGGCCGCGCTCAAAGCCGCGCTGATCGCCCGCTTCCCCGGCCTCGGGATGGGCGTCGCGCTCGATATCGGCTCGAAGGTCGCCACCGGCGAGATGAAGTGGGGCTGAGATGGGCGCAAATCTCGATCTGATCCGCGCCACCTATGAGGGGACGTCGGAAGAGAACGGCCGGAACCTCTTGGCCGCTCTTGCGCCGGATGCCACCTGGACCGAGGCAGAGGGATTCCCCTACGCGGGAACCTATGTCGGCCCGGAAGCGATCATCGCCGGTGTCTTCCGGCGCCTCGGCACCGAATGGACCGGCTATCGCGCCGAGGTCCATACCTTCCTGGAGGACGGCGCCCGCGTCGCCGCCTTTGGCGTCTATTCCGGCACGTACAACGCCACCGGCAAGTCCATGCGTGCCGCCTTCGCGCATCTGTACGAGGTGAAGGACGACAAGATCGCCACCATGACGCAATATGTCGACAGCGCCATGGTCCGGCAGGCCCTTACGCCGACCGCATGACCTTCTGATGCCTCAAGCCCCGACCGAGCCTTCGCTCCCGAACCCGGTCGGGGATCGGAATCGATACGGCCACCGTCGCCCCAGACCATTGGAGTCACGTCGCCCACCGCGTCAGCGTCGGCTTCGAGCCGCGCGCCTAAAGGAACCGGCGGCGAGGAACTCTACTCCACCCAGAACCGCTCCACGGCCGACGGCCTTGCCGGCCTGCCGCGGGATTACACCGGCCCCATCCTGGGTCCGCCACGGCCCGGCGATCTCGGACGGCCGATCCTTGACGCGCAAAACCGCGGCCAGCCCGTCGTGCCGCCGACAATGACAGCGCCACAGGTCGATCCCGAGCAGCAGCGCCATCTTGCGGAACAGGAAGCCGCGCGGACCAGCCGCGTATTCTTCCAGGCTGCGCAGGCTCGCGCGCAGGCGGCGCCAGTGACGGGCGCTCCCGGCTTCAGCTGCCTTGGCGCAGCGGGACCGGGTGGCGCCCCCTCGACCCAGGATCGCCAGCTCGCCTTCCTCAATGCCGCCGTCGATCGACGCGTCGTCGCGACCGATCGCGTCATGGCACCGGCGTCGCCCTATGTGCTGCACGCCGGCGCTGTCATCCCCGCCGCGCTCATCACCGGCATCCGCTCCGACCTGCCGGGGCAGATCACCGCCCAGGTCACCGAGAACGTCTATGACAGCCCGACCGGCCGCATCCTGGTCATTCCGCAGGGGACCCGGCTGCTCGGCCAGTACGACAATGGTGTCGGCTTCGGCCAGCGCCGGATCCTGCTGGTCTGGAACCGGCTGATCTTCCCCAGTGGTCGCTCCAACGTGCTGGAGCGTCAGCCCGGCACGGATGCGCAGGGCTATGCCGGCCTCGAGGAAGGAAGCCGCGCACCTCATTGCCGGAGCCTTCGGTGCGGACGAGAAAGGTCTCATTGACGAGATCGCGCCAAGACAGCGCATCCTTTTGGACCAGAGGATGAAGCCGCGGCAGCGCGAACAGGAGCGGTTCGCTCCACGAGGCAATCGCATCACAGTCCGGCCAGCTTTGCCGGCCCAGCACGAATGCAGCGTCGAGATCAAACCGCCGTATCGCGGCCGCGTGACTTTCGGCAGGCGCTTCGACAAAGTCGATGTGAACACCCGCATAGCGGCTGTCATAGGTCTGGAACAGGTCGGCCAGGAAGCCGGAGGACAGCTTCGAGAACAGTCCGATTTTAAGGTGCCCTTCTTCCGCCCGGCCGAACGCTGCGGCCTCCTCGCCGGCTTCTTGAATTTGATCCAGCGCCTGCCGTGTCCGGCTGAGATACCTTTGCCCCGCCAGAGTGAGATTGACGCCGCTCGAATGCCGGATGAACAGCGAGACGCCGACCTCATCCTCCAGATCCCGGACGCTCCGGCTGACAATTCCTTGACCTTCAAGTGCCACCCCCGCCTTGCGGAAGCTCCCGTGCTCGGCGGCGGCAACGAAATAGCGCAGGTGGCGTAGTTCGATCGAGGGCGACAACATCGCAGCCGCCCGGGCTCCGGCGTGTTGAAGAGCTCCTGGATATTGGTACCCAAAGTTATGGGGAGGGTCGAGAGTCGCATAGCCGGCGGCACCGCCCTCGCGACGACGCCTAGAGATGCTCGATATGGGGATTTCCAATGCGCCGCCTAGCGTGGCGTGTGGGCGCTTTCTGACAGACGAGATACGGCTCGTTTTGACGGCCTTGGCTCCTTCAGAACCTGCGCAATCAAAAGTTGCAGTGGCGCACCCGAAGGGATTCGAACCCCTGGCCTCTGCCTTCGGAGAGATTACTCGTAGCTCCGTCGAATTTGCGATGGAGTGAGCAATGATACGCTATCATACTGTTTATAAAAATGAATTTGAGACGCGCCCTAGCCGAGGTTATCCTTCTGCTCGCTACGATTTTCGCCCACCTGCTTACGTGGTGCTTACGCGAGACGTGGCGCTCAGGTCGGAGAAACACCATGGCTAAGCTCACAAAACGGGCCGTCGATGCAGCAGAAGCCGGCGCCAAGGATTACGTGATCTGGGACGATGAGCTACCCGGCTTTGGTCTCCGAGTCTTCACATCCGGCAAGCGAAGCTATGTCCTTCAGTACCGGTCGGCGGGCAGATCACGCCGGTTCACGATCGGACTGCACGGGGTATGGACACCGGAACGCGCGCGCCAGGAAGCCAAAGCGCAATTGGGTCGGATCGCGCAAGGCGATGACCCTGCCGAAGAACGGCTGCTCGATCGCAAAGCGCTAACGGTCAAGGAGCTCTGCGACCTCTACTTGGCCGACCTACAAGCGGGTCTCATCCTCGGAAAGGGCGGGCGCCCCAAGAAGCGAGGCACGATCGTTTCCGACCTGGGTCGTATCCACCGCCATATCGTTCCTCTCCTCGGCCCGCGTCGCGTCAGGGACCTGACGAAAGCCGACATTACGAAGGCCATGAAGGACATCATGGCGGGGAAGACGCGCGTCACGGTCAAGACGAAGAGCCTGCGCGGCAAGTCCATCGTGCGAGGCGGTGTCGGCACAGCCACGCGGACAATCGGCCTGCTGGGTGGCATCCTCACGTATGCGGTTGAAGCCGGGATCATCGAAACAAACCCCGCACATGGTGTCCGGCGGCCGAAGGACAATGTGCGCACCCGCCGGCTGAGCGAAGCCGAATATCGCGTCCTCGGCGACCTGCTCAAGGCGGCGGCCGAGAACGAGAGCTACCGGATGTCGGTCGAGATCATCCGCCAAATCGCGCTCACCGGATGCCGCCGCATGGAGATGGTCACGTTGCGATGGGCGGAAGTCGATACCAATGCGAGCTGTCTCCGCCTGATCGACAGCAAGGAGGGAAGCTCCGTCCGGCCCATCGGGCTGCCCGTGGTGGAATATCTGGAGAAGCGCCGGAAGGAGGCGGTCCGCGATTACGTCTTTCCCGGCCGTGACGGCCAGAACGCATTCGGCAGCTTCCCCAATCACTGGAGTAAAATCTTCGAGGACTCGCCCCTCGCCAATGTCACCCCGCACATCCTGCGCCATAGCTTCGCCAGCGTCGCGAACGATCTTGGGTTCACGGAGGTCACCATCGCCGCCCTGGTCGGCCATGCGAAGGGATCGGTTACGAGCAACTACATCCACACGCTCGACACCGCCCTGATCATGGCAGCCGATACGATCTCCGGCTACATTCAGGGGCTGCTCGACGGGATCGAGTTCAAGCAGACCGCCTATGCGCTTGATCGAGGGTCCCGGAAGGCGGCATTGGCCCGGTTTCTCCGGAGGGCCGCCGGCGATGAGGATCAGGAACAGGACCCAAGTGAGCATCTTGCCGCATGACTCGGTGAACTTCCCCGGAGCATCATTCGCCCCCGACTGGTCGAGGGGTCCTTCCTACCAAGGCGTTCCTCATCCTGGTGGCCGTGTCCAATTACCTGCCCTTCGCCCAGTCCGGCGGCCAGCTCCTCTTCCACCTCGTCAGCAGGCCAGCGTGACCCTGGGCAGTCCTGTGCGCACGGTCATGACATCGCGACTGAGAAGGTCCGCGCTGGTCTACAGCCATGACGCGACAACGATGATGGCGAGACACAATCGGTATGCTCTCGCCCTCGAAGTCGCAGGGCCCGCAGTGAAGTGCGTCGATGCCTCGGCTGCCGCCCGACATCTGATAGGCAGGCTTCGCCGCTTCCGACGCGGACAAAGACATTGCCATGCCTTTCCCGCTCGACGACGATGCGCTTCGCCGATGAAGGGAAAAGACGGCGATTTAAGGACTTACGGCGCGATTCAAAGATAAATTAGAGCTTAGGATATGCTTCAAAGGGAGCAATAGAAGTGCGCTTCATCCGTAGTGCGACCTTGTTTGGCCTTCCTGAAGCGATCAAGGAGGTCGGGCTGGATCCGACAACCGTTATGGAGCAGGCCGGATTGGAGCCGAATGAATTAGATGATCCAGATCATCTAATTTCGCTCGATCGGTTTCTTCGAGCGCTCGCCTTGGCTGCCCGATTGTCGGGGACCGCCGACTTTGCGGTCCGGGCAGCGTTTCACCGGGGAGTCCCGGACCTCGGCGCTGTCAGCCTCCTCATGCGAGAGGCCGAATCGGTCAAAGAAGCAATCGGCTACTATGCGACGCACATCGCCATGCATTCCGACGATTTCATCGTGCAGATCGATCATACCTCCTTTGATCCAGTCGTTGTGGTCCGCCTCCGTGGAGGCACGGAAGAAGAGTCTATACAGGCGTCCCTCTTTGCGGTCGCCGGCGTGACAATGGCGATCCGGTGGCTCGCCGGGAATGATTTTAGGCCGGAAATGGTCTCGCTTTCCCATCCTCGGTTAGAACGCACGCACTACGCGCAGCGGTTCTTTAGCTGTCCGATCTCTTTCAACCAGGCGCTATCTGGCTTGATCATCCGGAACTCAGACTGGCTGCGTCCCACCATCACCTCATCGCCGCGACTGAGACGGCAAGCCCTGAAGTATCTTGCCCCGGTCCTCATGCCACCCGGAAGTTTTGCGTCTCGCGTTGCCCGGATCATTGATCGAACGATCGCCGATGGTGATAGTAGCGCCGTCAATGTCGCGGCTTATCTCGATGTGGATCGACGGACCATGAACCGTCGCCTGGAAAAGGAGGGAGAGACCTTCTCGACCATCCTACAGAAAGTGAGGGTCGAAGTTACTCTGCGGCTGATCACCAATAACGCGATCTCACTGACGGATCTGGCGGGCCATGTCGGCTTTGAGGGGCTTAGTTCCTTTTCCCGCTGGTTCTTTTCGACCTTCGGATGCAGCGCGTCGGACTGGCGCTCGCGCGACAGTCATCCAGTCTGGCAGGGCGATGAAAAACGCCTGCTTTAAAGGGCCAGCCTTCGGGATCCGTTTTTTTTGCCGCATAGCGTATGGGCATCGTCCCTACGGGTGCCGCCGGAGGTGGGGGCTTATACCCCTCTTCCGCGTCAGCCGGCGAGGCGCTTGGGCAATCGGACGCGATCGTAGGCCGCCACCGTGAAGGTGA
>NZ_CALRWL010000052.1:0-46029 GCF_943371865.1 Azorhizobium sp. AG788
ATCTCCCGTCCGGATGCGCAGCGCATCCCTTGAGCTGACGTCAATCTCGCATCGGTTCGGCCCGGCGCTGGCCATTGACGACGTCTCCCTGGCCATCGCGCCCGGCGAGTTCATCGCCTTTCTGGGACCGTCAGGCTGCGGGAAGACGACGTTGCTGCGGATCGTGGCCGGCTTCATCGCGCCGAGTTCCGGCGATGTCCGTATCGCCGGCGCGTCGATGCACGGGCTCGGGCCGGACGAGCGCGGGGTCGGCATCGTGTTTCAGAACTACGCGCTGTTTCCGCATATGACCGTGGCGCGCAACGTCGACTATGGGTTGCGGGCCCGCGGGCAACCGCGCGCCCAGCGGCACGCGCGGGTCGCGGAGATGCTCCGTTTCGTGCAGATGACCACATTGGCGGACCGCTATCCCCGCCAGCTCTCCGGCGGGCAGCAGCAGCGGGTGGCGCTGGCGCGGGCATTGGCGGTCGATCCGTCGCTCCTGCTGCTCGACGAACCCTTCGGCGCTCTCGACAAGAACCTGCGCCTCGACATGCAGATCGAGCTCAAGCGCATCCAGCGGGACGCCGGCCTGACCGCCATCATGGTCACGCACGACCAGGAAGAAGCCCTGAGCCTCGCCGACAAGATTGCGGTGTTCAATGCCGGACGCCTGGAGCAGTTCGGGACGCCGCAGGAGATTTACGACCGCCCGGCGTCTCGCTTTGTCAGCAGCTTTGTCGGCCATACCAATCTGCTGCCCGGCCAGCTTCTGGAAGGTGTGGGCGCGGCCGAGATCGCGACCGATGCCGGCGCGCGCCTCGTGCTGCCCCACGCCAGGCCCTGCGGCCGGCCGGGGCGGGTGACCGTGGCGATCCGGCCCGAGAACCTTCGCCTCGCGGCGGATGGGGACGGGAATGCGTTTTCCGCCACCGTGCGGTCGGTCATGCCGCTTGGCGCCACCATTGCCTACGACCTGACGCTGCCGGACGGAACGCCGCTGAAGGTTCTGCAGATGCGTGGCGCCGGGGTCGGCGCGGCGCCCGGCGAGCGTGTCCATCTCCAGGTGTCCGACCCCGCCCTCTGCCCCGTCTATATCGACTGAAGCCCCGGAGCCAGGCCATGACCGCATCCGTTTCCCGCCGCCAGTTTCTCGCCTCCGGCGCCGCCACGGCGCTCGCCACAGGACTGTTGCCCGGTCTTTCGGGCGGCGCCCAGGCGGCCGGCAGCCTGATCGCCACCACCTATCCCGGAACCTGGGATGTCGCCCAGCGCCAGATCCTGCTGCCGGCGTTCACCGCGGCGACCGGCGCAAGCGTCGCCCTTCAGCCCGTCCTTGCGCTCGACGCCGTGGCCAAGATCGCCGCCTCCAAGGCAAACCCGCCCTTCAACGTCGTGCTGATGGATGAAGGCCCCTATCTGGCCGCGCTGGACATGGGCATCTTCGCGCCCCTGCCGAAGGACAAGGTGAAGAACCTCGCCAATCTGCCGGAACGCTTCATCGACCCCAACGGCCGCGGCGCCTTCATCTCCGCCCAGGTGATGGGCATCGTCTACAATCCCACCGCGATCAAGACGCCGCCCACCTCTTGGCTCGACCTCTGGAAGCCGGAATACAAGGGCCGCGTCGGCATCACCGGCCTCGGCAGCAGCCTGGGTTCCGCGTGGATGGTGGAGATCGCGAAGCTGCATGGCGGCAGCGAGAGCAATATGGAGCCCGCCTTCGAGGCGCTGAAGAAGCTGCTGCCGAACGTCGGCGCGGTGGCGCCCAATCCCGGGGCGCTCGCGACCTTGTTCCAGCAGGGCCAAGTGGACATCAGCTTCAATTATCTCAACGCGATCCTGCCCCTGGCCCAGCGCGGGGCGGCGATCGCCATCGCCCGGCCGGACACCGGGTGGGTGCTGGTGCGCAACTCGCTGCACGTGATCGAGAACAGCAAGGAGCTCGATCTTTGCTACGCTTATATCGACGCCGCCCTGTCCGACGGTGTGCAGGGGCAGATGGCGGCGGCTCCGAACTTCCTCGCGCCGACGAACAAGACGGTGGCGTTCGGCTCCGAATTGCAGAAGGTTGCCAAGAACGACCAGGACCTCGCCAAGCTGACCTTGATCGATTGGAAGACGCTCAATCCGCAGCGCAGCGCGCTGATCGAGCGCTTCAACAAGGAGGTCCGGATCTGATCCGGGCCGCAGAGGCATGGAGATCGTGACATGACCGGCTCCGTGCCGTCACCTGCCGCTACGGCGGCGCCGCGAGGCGCGGTTCGCATGCGGCTCGGCAAGTCCTGGCTCGCCGTGCCGCTGCTGGCCTTTTTCGTGATGTTCGTCGCGCTGCCCATCGTCATGCTTCTGGTGGCCAGCACCAGCGGCCCCGACGGCTTCACGCTGATGCATTTCAAGCGCTTCTTCACCGATGGCCTCAGCGTGCCGGTGCTCGGGCGCACGCTGGTGCTGGGCCTTGCCACCGCCGGTGTGGCCCTGGTGCTCGGCTATCCGCTGGCGCTGCTGTTCGTCTCGTCATCCGCGCGCATCCAGCGCGTTCTCATCCTGCTGATCGTCCTGCCGCTGCTGACCAGCGCCGTGGTCCGGACCTTCGCCTGGGTGGTGATCCTTGGCCGCCAGGGGCTGGTCAATGAAACCCTGATCTGGCTCGGCGTGACCGGCGCGCCGATCCCGCTGCTGTACACCGAGCCGATGCTGATCCTGACCCTGGCGCAGATCGAGCTGCCGCTCATGGCCCTGCCGCTCATTTCGGCGCTCTCGCTGATCGATCCGCGTCTGAAGGAAGCGTCCACCGCCCTTGGCGCCGGACGCTGGCGAACGCTCTTCCTCGTGGTCGTGCCGCTGAGCCTGCCCGGCGTGATCGCCGGCGTGCTGCTCGTCTTCGCCGCCGCGTGTGGCGCGCTGGTGACCCAGTCGATCGTCGGCGGCGGGCGCCTTCTGTTCATGCCGATGTATATCTACCAGCAGGGGATGCAGGGGCAGAACTGGCCGTTCGCCGCCGCCATCTCGCTGATGCTGCTGGTGTCCGTTCTGGCGGTGGTGGCGGCGCTCAACAGTTTCGGCCGTATTGCGACGAGGCATCTTCATGTCTGAGGCCACACCAGCGCCCTCCAGCGCGCAGCCAAAGCCATGGCGGCAGCTGGACCGGTGGAGCTATGCGCTCGCTCTTTATGGGATCGGCGGCGTTGCCATCGTGCTGCTGGCCTTGCCGACGGTGATTGTCCTCATCACGTCGTTCACCTCGGCGGGGACATTGCGCTTTCCGCCGCCGGGCTTCTCCACCCAATGGTACCGCGCGCTCGTCAGTGCCTCGCCCGAGATCTTGGCCGCCGCCGGGGTGAGCTTGAAGGTTGCCTGCGCCGCCACGCTCGCCGCTACGGTCCTGGCAACCGCCGCCGCCCTCGCGCTCACCGCGAGCAAGGCGGGCTGGGCGCGGGCCGCGGACACGGCGCTGATGTCGCCACTGCTCTTGCCCGCGCTGGCGCTGGGCCTCGGCCTGCTGCTCACCTTCAATCAAATGAACCTTGGCCTGTCGATGACCACATTAATCATCGGACATACGGTGATCTGCTTTCCCTTCATCCTGCGCACCACGCTGGCGAGCCTGGCCCAGATCGATCGCGCGCTCGAGGAATGTTCGCTGAGCCTCGGCGCCAGTGCATGGTTCACCTTCGCTTATGTCACGTTTCCATTGGCCCGTGGCGGCATCGGCGCCGGTGCCTTCATCGGCTTCATGGCGTCATTCGACAATGTCGCCATTTCGTTGTTCCTCGCCGATGCGCGCTCCGAAGTGCTGCCGATCCGGCTCTGGGACCTGATCGAGAACATGCTCGACGTGCGCGCTGCCGCCGCCTCGGGCGTACTGATCGCCACGACCGTTGTGTTGATGATCATTATGGAGAAGCTGACTGGATTGTCCCGCTTCATTCGTTGAGCGTGATGTTCCCCCCTCTATCCAACGGTCTAGCAAGAATGGCGCACGGTTGCGGGGCTTCGGCTATCGGCGCCTGCACGTGCTGCTCGGGCGGGAAGGCTTCCCGGTCAACCACAAGCGCCTGGCGCGGCGGCCGCAAGCGGGCGATCGGGACGCGGGCGCCCATGCTGATCCCATCGCAACCCAACGCGCGCGGGTCACGCGATCGCGTCTCCGATCAGTCCACCGATGATCTGCTGTTCTGAAAGACGGCTGCGCTTCATGTCCTGGCCCTCAAGTCGGGGCCAGAACGAACTTCAAGCTGGATTAGGCCTGAGAGGCAACGTCAGCCTCCTTGCCTCAAAAACAGGACGGAAGGCGTCTACAAATCCAGCGGCTATTCAGGGCTCAGTGACAGCTCAGGCCTTCAATAGCTCACGTACACCCGGGCCTGGAGATTGAAGTCTCCGGCTCTGCTATAGGTGGCGTCGGTGAGGGCGAAGCCGCCCACCAGGGTGGCAGTGAGGTTGCGGTTGAACGTGTAGTCCACGCCGAGGCCGATGCCGGCCAGTCCATAGTCGTTCCGCGGCACCGCCCCCAGCACGCCCTGATAGCCATAGGATCGGCCCCAGGACAGGTCCAGGAACGCATAGGGCGAGGCTTGGTCGGATAGGCTGGGCACCCCAAGCGCCGACAGCAGCGGGAAGGTCGGTGTGCGCAGCTCGTTGCGCCACACCAAGCCGGTGTCCACCGTGGCATCGTCCAGCGTGTAGCCGCGCGTCGCATAAAGGCCGCCGAGGCTCAACTGCTCGGTGTCCGGCAAGGGCTGGCCCGCCGCGGTGCCGGAGAGATCGCTCACCCAGCTGAACCCCGACGGCAGCCGCGTCACCCGGTTGAGGTCGCCGCTGCCATAGACGTAGGTCACGTCGGTGACGCGGCCCCCACTGTAGCTGCTCCAGCGCGCCGCGCTGTTGCCGCCGATCACGCCACCCGGATTGCCGACGAGCTTCAGGTCGAGGCTGGTGCTGCCGTAGGCGTCCGCGCGCGAGACGGACCAGCCGGCGATCAGATCGAACAGGTCCGCGCTGGCCCCGCCGATGTCCTGGCCGGTGAAATAGGTGGTGCGCGACACCGTCTTGCCGGTGGCGCCGAGGATCAGGTCGCCCGCATACAGCCCCGGCACCAGATTGGAGATGGCGGTGCGGTAATAGACCGGAATTTCCAGCGTCTGGTTATCATAGGCGAAGGTGTCGGCCACCGCATTCTGCCGGGTCGCGACAAAGTTCGGCACGATCTCCAGGCTCTGGCGCGCGCCGGTGGAAATGACCAGACGCGCCGCCTGGCTATAGTAGCTCGGCTGCTCGGAGCCGAGGCCCACGGTGGCTGGGGCGCTCCAGAAGTTGGGGCTGCCGGTGATCTGATAGGAGAAAAAACTGTCCGGCACGCCCGGCAGCGCGGCGCCGAAGCCGGCGAAATAGCGATCGAAACCGGTGGTGTGCGTGCCGGTGTTGGACCAGCCGCCGAAGACCTGCCACGGCTTTTGCGGCGTCACCTCGAGGGTGAGCGTGCTGAGGCCCAGTTCGTCGCCCGGCGCGAAGACGCCGTTCACCGTGCGATAGGGCGAGTGGTTGAGCCAGGCGAGGTCTTCCTCCAGGGCGTCCGCGGCGATGCGTTGGCCGGGCGTGGCGCGTACCCGGCCGGCGAGTGCAGCTTGCGTGCCGGGCTCCGCACCGTTGACCTTCACCGCTCCGGTGCGGAACTCCACCACCCGCAGCGTCAGCACCCCGCCGGTGACCTCCTGCGGCGGCAGGGTGATGGAAACGAAGGGATAGCCCGCGGCGCGATAGACGGCGGCGATGGCCGCCTGGATGTCGGAGATGCGCTTGCGCGACAGCGGCTGGCCGAGGAACGGGGCCAGCGCCCGTTCGAGTGCCGTACGGTCAATGTCACCGATATCGCCGATACGGACGCCGCGCCCGGCCTTCCGCGCCACGCTCTCCTTGGCGCTGATCAGACTGATGCCGGACAGCGCGACACCCAACGGGGTCTCGTCGGGGCTGCCGGCCAGATCCTGCGGGCCGATGACGAGGCGTCCCTGCCCGGAAATCACCGGCGGCAGGTTGCGCTCCACCGGCGCGATCACCTGCCCGAAGGCCGGAACGGCGCCGAGGACGCAGACGCCCAGCGCAAGGGCACCGAAGTGCGCGCGTGTCGTCATGCCACGGGAGGAGGTCGCCATCGCTCTCACCGGCTCCCAAAGCTCAGCCACGCGCCTGACGGCAGGTTGCCGGAAACCGGCAGAAGCGAGCAGGGGCTGCCGCTGCCGCAGGCAACGACCGTTGGTGGGGGTTGAATCTGGGCTGGCTGGTCGAGCGCGTCCAGGAGAGTGCCGGTCACGCGAGAAACGGTCACCTGATCCCGGGCCTGCGTCTCCGTAAAGGCAGGCGTCTGCGATGATCCGACCACGGTCAAGGTGCCAGAGACATAGGCGAGGTCATAGTTCGGCGACGCCGCCAAACTGCCTTGCACGATGGGATAGCTGCCGCCGAGCGACAAAGGTCCGGCGGTCGTTGTCAGCGCACCGGTCAGCGTGTCGCCATTTGTCAGCCCAAGCCCTCCGAGCCCATAGGTCAACGCCGGGTTGGCGGTTCCAACCGGGCGGCTCTGATTGTCCGCTGTCACAACGAGGCGCCGAGGCGACACGTTCAGGGCCGCACTCCGATAGGTCATCATATAATTGGACGAAGCGGCCAGCGTGCCCTGGGTGATGGCGTAGGCGCCTACGTTCGATGCGGACGAGGCCGCACTGGCCAATGCGCGCGTCAGCGTGTCGCCGTTGACGAGGCCCCCACCGCCGACCGCATAGGTGAGAGACGGCACGCTGTCGCCATAGACCATCGACTTGGCATCGGCGGTGATGGTGAGGGCGCGGGGCGTGACGGCGAGGTTCGCGCCGGTATAAGTCACCGCATAATTGGCCGAGGCCGCCAGCGTGCCTTGCGTGATGGCGTATGTGCCCACGTTCGCCGCGGACGAGGCCGAACTGGCCAAAGCCCCCGACAGCGTGTCGCCATTGACCAGGCCCGCCCCGCCCACCGCATAGGTGAGACCCGGCACGCTGTCGCCATAAATCATGGCCTTGGCGTCGGCAGTGACGGTGAGGGCACGGGGCGTGACGGTGAGGTTCGCGCCCACATAGGTTACGGCATAATTGGACGAGGCGGCCAGTGTGCCCTGGGTGATGGCGTAACCGCCGACGTTCGATGTGGACGACGCCGCAGTGGTCAGGGCGCCGGACAGGGTGTCGCCATTGACCAACCCGCCGCCACCCACGGTGTACGTGAGCGCCGGAACGCTATCTCCATAGGCCATGGAGCCGGCATCGGCGGCGAGGGTGAGGGATCGCGGCGTTACGGAGAATTGGCCGCCCACATAAGCTAGCGTGTAGTTGCCCGACGCCGCGCCCGAGAGCGTCCCGCCCGACGCGCTGGTGACATAGCTGCTGCCGACATTCGAGGTGGAGGTGGCATTCGTCGTCACGCTGACGCCGGAGAGCAAGGCATCGCTCTGACCGTTCTTCCAGCCGGTGGCCGCAGAGCTCAGGGTGGGCACGCTGTCGCCATAGGCCACGGTGCCATCGGCCGCGGTGACCGTCAGCGTGGCGGGTGTGACCGTCACGGTTCCAGAATAGACGAAGCGGGTCGTGCGACCGCCCCAGGAGGTGCCGCTGCCGCCGGAAAGGATGGCGGCATAGGTTCCAACATCGCTCGCAGCGGTCACGCCCGAAGCATAGGTCGGATTGGTCGTGACCACATTGCCGTAGCCGCTGCCCGTTCCGTAATAAGCATAGGTCAAGGTGGGGCTGGAATCGCCATAGACCATGGTCCCCGTGGCATTGGCCCCGACGACACCCGAGACGGCATAGAGTTCGGCATAGTGCAACTGGCCGTCGCTGGACTGGCTGGCCACCGCATTGGGGCGGGCCCAGACCGTCGTGAAATCCCAGCCGGCGGCGCTGGCCAGGGCGTAGAAGCCGCCGGATGCCGTTGAGCCGTCACGCATCTGCGCCGTGGTGAGGCCGGTCACGCCACTGGCGGAACCGGTGCCGACGGCACTGGCCTGTCCCGTCGTCTGCGTGTTGTAGAACGACGCTGTGACGGAGTCGGCCATTTGGTTGTCGCCGATCAGCCCGCCAATGCCGGTGCTTGTGCTGGCGGTGACGGAACCGGTGGCATAGACCCTGAGGAGAACGCCCTGGTTGCTGCCCACGAGCCCCCCGACATAGGAGGTGCCGCTGACGGCGCCTGTGGCGTAGGAATCGGAGATCGTCCAGTTGCCGGATCCGTGTGCATTTGTGCCGACCAACCCGCCGACAAGGGCGTCACCGCTGACTGTTCCCGTGGCATAGGCCCCGGTGATTGTTCCGGTGTTCACGGCAATAAGCCCGCCGACCTGGAGGCCGCCGCTCACCGTGGTGGACGTGTAAACGTTGGTGATGATGCCGTGGTTGATGCCAGCAAGGCTGCCCACGGCGGCATCGCCGGTGACGCTGCCGCCGACCAGGCCCAGATTGAAGACCTTTCCGCCGGAACCGATGTCGCTGAACAAGCCGACGCCAGTCTGACTGCCGCGGTTGATGAACAGCCCGGAAATGACGTGGTTCTGTCCGTCGAGGGTACCGAAGAATAAGTTGGACGTGCTCCCGATCGGCGCAAAGCCCGCGCCGCCGTTCCAGCCCGTGGTGGCGCTGGCGTCAATGTCCCGGCCCAGCGCGTAGATGCCGTTGAGGTTGGTGTTGATGTCCTGGAGATCCTGGACCGTGTTCACCAGCATATAGGCGGTGAGCGTCCCGGAGCCGACTTTCGAAGAATAGTCGGTCGGCGCGGCATAACTGCTCGGGTTGTAGAAGAGCGAGATGCTGCTGCCCGCGCTGAGGGTCGCGCCCGAGCCGAATGTGACCGTGCCGCTTCCGGTGCCCGTATTGTCGGCATGCAGCACGATGGACGAGCCCGCACCGCCGGTGATGTCGGCATTCACCACGATGGAGCCGTAGGCCGACAGAGTGAGGGTCGAACCACTGCTCCAGGTCACGGCATTGGCCACCGTGATGTTGCCGGCCTGAGAGCCGCCGGAACCGGTCGTGATCGTCACATTGGCGGTGGCAAGCGCATTGGTCAGGGTTGTGACATTGAGGATGCTGTTATTGGCATTGGCATTGAAGCCGGACATGCCGCTGCTGGAGGCGCTCGAGATCGTCAGATTGTAAGGATCGAGCAGCAGCGTGCCGAAGGCGCCGCTTTCGCTGCGCAGATCCGCCGTTCCCTCAAAGGCGAGCACCGCCTTGCCCGAGACTTCCGCATCGCCGCCCGCCGCCGAACCCGCCCCGGTCGCGCTGATGGCGCCGGAGAAGCGGGTCGTCTCGTTTGACCACACCACGATCCGGCCGCCCGCGCCGGCGCTGCCATCCGCGCGGATCGTCGCGCCGGCCTCAACGGTCGTGGTCTGCGCGGTCGCCACATCTTCCGCCAAATACTTGGTCGAAGCGTCCCTGCCGCCCTGATAGTCGCCGCCCAGCAGCACCAGTCCGCCGTTGGCGCCGCTCGCGTCGAGATCCGCTCCCGACGCCAGTTGGATGTCCCGGCCGGTCACCAAGATGGTGCCGCCCCCGTCGTCATCCCCCGCCGCGTCGAGCTTGCCGGACACCCTGACCATGCCGCCCGAGACGCGGATCTCGCCGCCCTTGGTCTTGCCGTTGACCGTCGCAGCCCGCGCGGAAACCTTCTGGCTGACGGTGACGGTGCCACCGTCGCCGGCGGTCAGGAAGATGCGTCCGCCCTTGTTGGCGACTCCGGTGGCCTTGGTGATGCTGGCCGTATTGCCTGCAAGCGCATACACATTGCCGCCGTTGGCCTTCAGTTCCGCCTCGGCCGCCCTGATCACGCCGGACGTCTTCGCCTCCGTATCGGCGCCGCCCACCTTCACCACGAACTTGCCGTCGGAGAGGGCGGTGTCGCGCACCAGCACCTCGTAGCCGGCGGCCAATCCCACCGTGCCGTTGGGCGCGGTGATGGTGCCGGCGTTCTCGACCTTGCGGGCGATCAGCGCCACGTCTCCGCCCAATGATCCGATGGCGCCGTAGTTGATGACGTTCGCGGTGCTGGAGCCGCGGAAGGTCATGGCCCCGCCGGCATTGAACTCGGCGTCGGAGACGTCATGGGTGGAGGCGATGAAGCTGCCGCCCGTCATCACCTGTCCGGTCGGGCCGACGGTGATTCCGTTGGGGTTGACCAGATAGAGGCTGCCGGAGGCGGAAAGGCTGCCGTCGATTTGCGAGCGCGAGAAGCCCGTGACGCGGTTCAGTGTGGCGCCCGTGCCGTTGTCAACGCGCACGGTGTTCCCGGCCCCCACGGAAAAGGCGCCCCAGGTGATGATGGCGTTGCGCGATGACTGGGTGATCAGCACACTGGTACTCGACGGCGCCGAGATCGTCGCGCTGCCCGAGACCACCGTTCCACCGGTGGGAAGTTCGCCGGCGGCGGCCGCCTGCGTCGACAAGGCGGTCGTCGCCAGAAGCACGGCCACCAGCCGAGCCGAACGGCGCAGCGAGACGTCCCCCGGCTCGAGCGTTCCGATGCGGCGCGTAGATGTGCGGCCGGACGGGAGCAGTGTTGCACGCCTACGGGTCATTCGATGACGCTTTGCCTTCATTAGTCCGGCGGAGACGAGCTGGTTTGGGCGCGCCTCATCCCCAGCAGCCCTTCAGGGGCACCGGTGAAACCTGATCAGATGGATCAAACGGGCGCCGCGCCGCGGTGCGGCGCGGCGGGCGCTCACCCCTCCCGGTTGGGCGTGCCGAGCACGTGGGTATTGGGCGGCAGCATGACCTGATCGAAGGTCTGGGTGAACATGGCCGCGGCGAAGAACGCGACGGCGTGAAGGGTCTCGTTGCCCGTATTGACGATGTCATGCCGCACATCAGGTGGCAAAGCGAAGACGCTCCCCGGCCCAATGGCTTGGGTGCCATCCTCCATCAGCAATTCGCCCTTTCCCGACAGGATATACTGGGTTTCTTCGGTGGCATCGGTGTGCCAGCCCAGGCGCCCGCCAGCAGGAATTTCGTAAACGATCGTCGAGGATTGGGTGGCGCCATGCCCGCCGCACGTGGCAAAGGCGCCGAGCCAGTTGACCGCTGGATCAGTTGCGCCTTGCACGTGAATGCGCGAAATCCCCTGTGAGACAACAATGGGTACCATGGCATCCTCCGATGGTGACGTTCCAACCGCCGTCGCGCCGACGCGACCTCCGATGTCGCCAGGCGCACGTGCAACACCGCAAGTACAGGTGCTGCCGGTGACCTGATCAACCATCCCGGGGTGGGGCGAGCTCAAGCTGGACAGACATTAGAAGCGTCGTCGGGGAAGTGTTACGGAACTTTTCGCCTGCAACTTCGTGGGCGTGTGGCAGATGAACTGCGGTCGGTTCTAAAATACCGCCGTCCGCACGCGGCCTCAGCAACGCGAACGAACCCTCCCGCAGCCCAAACGGCCACGGTGGTAGTTCCACCGGCAGTTTCCTGTCTGGCCGGCTAGAGATCCGCCATGGCCGCGCCGAGGGATTGCGGGTCGGCCACGGCCGCTGGAGCCAGTTTCGCCATGGCCAACCGATAGACGAGATCATTACCAGCCATTGTATCGGCCAGAAACCGCTCGAAGCCGGCGCGACAGGCTGGCGTGACGGCGACGCTGTCACCCAACAAGCGGACAAATCCGAGGCTTTCCCCCTCCCGCAACAACTTGCGGACATGGGTGCGCGACACGCCGAAGCTGTCGCCGATCTTGACGAAGGACACCCTCGGCACCTCGTGATCGTCCTGATCGCTGCACAGATGCATGAGCTTCGTCAGGATCATATGCCCGGCCTGACGGGGGAGGAAGAACGCAATCACCGGATTGGCCAAGATGAACTGCTGCGCATGCCCCAGAAAGCCAATGCTGACTTCCCGTGCCACGCGATGAAACGCAGGGTCCGGTCGTATCGCCTCCGGATATCCGGGATCGGGAAACAGCGCATGCAGGGGATGAAAATAAACAATCAGGGAGCGCTGATCGTGAGCTAGCATCTTATCAGTCGGCGCGAGCAGGGTGCTGCGACGGTCACGTTGCGCCGTGAACGTCGTGATATATCCCAGGTCGATGAGACGGCGGACGATGTCGTGGGTGCGACGGCTGCTGGCAATGCCATGGGCCTCCATCCGGCTCTTCAGAAGCTGCATGGTCGGCCACGTTGAGCGGACATCGGGTTGATAGCCGGCGTTCATGATGATGACGCTGAAGAAAATGGATGCGGTTCCACCATCGATGAGCAGCCGGTTCTCTGTCGGCTGGTTCTCGTGCAGGGCGAGCATCTCGTGGATATAGATGTCCCGCGCCATCCCGAACTGCGGATGCGCGAGAATCTCGTCCGCTGACAGCTCAAGCCGGATCTCGCTAGCCATGGCGTCCCTCGCGCGCGCTCCTCAATGATGTGAGCGAGATACTATCGATCCTAAACGGGTAATGCACGCGCAGCAGCGCGTTCAAGCGCGCCCCGGATCCAGGCGCGTCGCCACGCACGCTCACCCGCTGCGACGCTGTAGGGGGCTTCCAAGCGGAAGGGCGAGCCAAGGCCGTCCGCGAGCCGGGATCCACGTCGCTCGAAAACGCTCTAACGCGCCGACCCGAAGGCTCGGATCAGTGCGGGAGCGCCCGCCGCCGCGCGCGGGGGCGCCCGGCCGGTGGCACCGAGCATCAGACCGCGCGTTGTGGCTGCCTCGTCCCGCTCGCCGTCGATGGCGATGAGCCCGAGGTCGAGAGCGCGCTGCGGTGTCATGGCGCCAGCAAGGACGACGGCAAGGATGGCTTCGCTCGTAACGATGACCACGTCGCCAGGGGCAGCGCCCGGTGCATGCACCTGCAGCGCATAGCCCTGCGGCCCAGGAGTCAATCTCGCCCACAGCTTCGAGTCGATGAACAGGAGCGAGATGCTGGGCGCATGTGCGTCACCGGTGCTCGCCGCGCCGAGCAGCCTGTGGAACGCGCCAATGTGGCCGACGGCGCGCCAATAGCCCGACGAGCCGGGCACGATCGGGGCAACCGCGGCTTTGTCGATGATGCCCGCCGCGACGGCGTCGCTGATCGCAAGGGCCACGGCGATGGACCGGGGATGCTCGGCGCTGAAGCCGTCGCCCAGGATGCCGTCGAAGCCGCAGGCGAAGGCGCGCGGCATCGCCATCCCCGACGCCAGGAGAAGCAGCGCCGTCGCCGCTATGCCGTGAAGACGTGAGCGCATGTGCGGGTTTCCCCTGCTGCACGCTACGGCGTGACGATGTGGAACCAGAACGGGAATTTGTCGAGCAGCCCGACGAAGTCCACGAAGGCTTCGCGGCGGCCCTCGATCTTCATGTTGCCGGCGACGATGGCCTGCTCGGGCGTGATGTCGCCCAGCTGGATGCTGTCGAGCGTCGCCTTGGTCAAGGTGACCTTGGCATCGGCATCCGGGGCCGATCTCGCCGCGTGGTTGAGCACGCCGTTTTCAACCACCAGGGAATAGGCCTTCTTCAGATCGCTGAAGTCGATGTTGAGCACGATCTTCTTGCCGGCGGCCTTTTCGCCGTTCAGCCGCACGGCGAAATAATCGAACGTCATCTCTGGCGGCATGGCCCTGATGGTGTCGGGGCTTGCGCTATTGATGCCGCCGACGTCCGGCACGCCATTGCGCAACTCGTATGCGCCTTGCAGATAGACCGAGCGCCACGAGCCGGATTCGGCCTGATACCCCATCTGCTCATAGGCATCCGCGAGCATGTGCTTGGCGGCGACGTTGCCGGGATCGGCAAAGACCACCTGCTTGAGTGCTTCCGCGACCCAGCGATACTCACCCTTGTCGAAGTCCACCTTGGCTTTCTGCAGGATGGCTGCCGCGCCGCCCATGTATTCGACATACTTCTTGGCCGCTTCCTCGGGAGGCAATTGGTCGAGCGTCGTCGGGTTTCCGTCATAGAAGCCCATGTAGCGCTGATAGACCGCGCGCGTGTTGTGTTTGACCGTTCCGTAATAATCCCGGTCGAACCAGGCGGTGGCCAGCTCCGGCGGCAGCTTGACCATGTTGGAGATTTCCACGCCGGTGTAACCCTTGTTCATCAGGTTCACCGATTGGTCGTGGATGTATTTGTACATGTCACGCTGCTTCTTCAGATAATCGATAATCTTGGCGTTGCCCCAGAGCGGCCAGTGATGGCTTTGAAACTTGATGTCGGCGCCTGCGCCGTAAAGGTCGATGGTCTCGTTGAGATGGTTCGCCCATGCCAGCGCGTCGCGCACCTGCGCCCCGCGCAAGGTGAGGATGTTGTGCATGGTGTTGGTCGCGTTCTCCGCCATCCACATGGCGCGGAACTGCGGGAAGTAGGTGTTCATCTCCACCGGTGCTTCGGTGTCAGGCGTCATCTGGAACACCATCGTCACGCCGTCGATGGTGACGTCCTCGCCGGTCTTCTTGATCTCGCGCGTGGGCTCGATCAACGTGGTGGTGCCTGTGGAGGTGGTCTGTCCCAGTCCGCCATTGACGCCGCCTTGGGCGTTCCGCGGCAGCAGGGCGCCATACATGTAGATCGCGCGCCGGCTCATGGCGTTGCCGGCGATCACATTCTCGCTCACCGCGTGCCGGGTGAAATGCTCCGGTGCGAGAATCTGGACCTTCTTCGCCTCCACATCCTTCTCGTCGACGATGCCGCGCACGCCGCCGAAATGGTCCACATGCGAGTGGCTGTAGACCACGGCGACGATCGGGTGGGTGCCCAGATTTTTCGACACCAGATCATAGGCCGCCTTCGCGGTCTCAGTGGAGATGAGAGGATCGAAAACGATCCATCCGGTGTTGCCGCGCACAAAGGTGATGTTCGACAGGTCGTAGCCGCGCACCTGGAAAATCCGGTCGTGGACCTTGAACAGCCCGTACTGCACATTGAGCTGGGCATTGCGCCACAGGCTGGGGTTGACGGTGTCCGGTGCCGGCTTCTCGGTGCTGATGAACGCCTTGTAGGCTTCCATGTCCCAGACGACATTGCCCGTGTCGCCCTTGATCGTCAGCGTATCCGGCTTGTCGATCAGGCCGCGGGTGGCATTCTCGAAATCGTCCCGGTCGTTGAAATTGAGGCGCTGCTGCAGGTCGCGGTTCGCGGCCTTGGTGGCCTCGCTCGCCGGCTTGGGCTGAGACTGGGCCTGCCCAACGCTCGAGAGCGACACGACCAGCGCAACCGTCATTGATGCGCGCATAAGCGAAACCGTCGAGATCATGGACAGAATCCATTCCCTGATATAGCTGCAGTGTCCCATCAATACATGAGCAGGCGCCGTGCCCGTTGACGTACATCAATGTAGAAATGGATCGCCCGTTCTTTACACGTTCTGACTATCCTGAGTTCCATGGTGTGTGCAGCCCAGGTCGTGCCGCAGGTGCTGCAGCAAAGCCTGCGCAAGGCGGGCTGAGCCTGGAGCACACGCCGATCCGATCCGGTCCATCGGATCGGATCGCGCTCTCGCCGAAACGTGACCGATGCGAAGATCTTGAGGCGGCCCTGCGGTGGTGCCGGAGGGGGACGGGGGAGACATGATCATCAACGACGGAGAAACGGATCGCCTCGCCGCTGTGGGCAAGGCTGTCGGCACGGCTGTCGGCGCGGCGGTGCTGCGCGGCGCGGATGCCACGCCTCGGCGTCGGCGGCGGACGCAGCGGTGGTTGGCCGGCATCGGCTGGGCGCTCTTGGCCGGGGCGTCCGCGCAGGCCGCTGATCTCCCGGTGCCCGCGGCACCGCCGATGTCCGCAGCATTCACGCCGCCCCCGTCCGACTGGCGGGTCCAGGTCACGCTCTATGGCTGGGCCACGGCCTTGAGCGGCAACGTGGGCGTGCGCGATCTCCCCACCCGCCCGGTCGATGTGTCGTTCTCGGACCTGGTCAGGAACTTGGATGGCGCGCTCATGGGGACCATCGTTGCCAACAACACGGACTGGCTCTTCTATGCCGATCTCGTGGTGGCGCGGTTCTCCCATGGCAGCCTGGGCGGCCCCGTCAACGGGACAGCGTTCGACTTCGGCCTCGACCAGACCATCGCGACGGTGGCGGTCGGCCGCATGTTGCCCACCGGCACGCAGAAGCTGGACGTGGCGGGAACGGTGGGTCTGCGCTACGTCACTCTCTCGGCCTCCGCCAGCGCATCACCGCTGCTGCTGCCGCTCACCCTGTCGCGCAGCCAGCGCCAGGATTGGTTCGATCCCACCGTGGGCTTCGTCGTCCGCTATGCGTTCGACCCGCACTGGGTCTTCAACGGCATCATCGACATCGGCGGCTTCGGCGTCGGATCGGACCTGTCGAGCCAGGGCTATGCGGGCCTGGGCTATTTCTGGACCAAGAACCTGTCGACGGCCATCGGCTACAAGTATCTCTACGAGAATTATACGGGCCCCGGCGCGACCACCGGGCAGTTCCGCTACGATACCGTGACCCATGGCCCGACCCTGAGCGTCGGCTGGACCTTCTGAGCGAGCCAGGCCTCGGGACGGGGATCTGCGATGCGGATCAGCGCCGGGCTTCGCGCCGTGGGAAGGGTCCATTGCCCGCCCGGCGCGCGGCGGGTGAACGTCAGAGCGGGCGCCGAAGGTGCGACTTGCCGGTCTCCACCAACCGCGCCACACTGCAGGTCTGAACGAAAAGTCATTGCGTGCCGGCTGCGGCTCAAGTGTTGTCAGGGGTGAAAAGTGAGTCTGCACGACAGTGTTTGGGATAAAGCCAAGGCGCGGTTTCATATTGGTCTATTTTCAGTCGCCATTGTGATCGCACTTGAATATAAATGTGATGACAAGAGCTTATATAATTTTATGCTCTTATTGCCGTTGATTTCCATATCGACGATTTATATTACGCTTGGCGTGAGGGCATTCTATTTTCATGTCATGCTAAAACATGAGAGGCGTGGGGAGTAAGCCGAGTGGCCGCATATGCTGCCTTTGGCGGCTGCATGCCGGAATCGTCAGAGCGCTGCGGTCGCCCGGAACACGGCAAAGGCGAGCGGCTTTCCCGGCCATCGATCGCACGTCGCATCCGCCAAAGGCGCGAGCCCATGGTCGCCACCAGCCGATGCAGGCTCCGCCCGTCCGTCAACGTGTAAGGCTTGGCTTGTGGCTTGGTCCCGCCGATCGCCGCCTCGGTACGGCGAAAGGTACGCACGCTGTGGAAGACGCATAGACAGCACGCGACGTCTCATCCGGCGAGGAAGCCGCCGTCGGTGGCCAGCACGTGGCCAATGATGTAGCTGGCCTCGCCCGAAAGCAGCCAGACAACGGCCGCAGCCACTTCTTCCGGATGACCCATGCGCCGGAGCGGCAGGTTCGCCGCGACGGTGCGCATGTCGGCGATGCCGGAGGACAGCATCATGTCCGTGACCACGCGTCCCGGTGCGACCGCGTTGATCCGAATGCTGTGCGGCGCATACTCCATCGCCGCCGCGCGCGTGAGCGCGATGGCCGCAGCTTTGGAGGCGCCATAGAGCGACAGACCGGGATTGGGGTTGCGCAGTCCGCTGACGCTGGTGTTGTTGACGATCGCGCCGCCGCCCGAGGCGATCAGCGCTGGGATTTCATGGCGCATGGCGTGAAAGACCGCCCGCACATTGGTGTCGAAAACCTGCGCATAGACATCATCCATTTGGGCGGCAAGCGGTGCCCGTCGCTCCTGGAATCCCGCATTGTTGAAGGCAGCGTCGAGCCTGCCGAAGCGGGTCATCGTTCGTTCCACGAGGCCAGACAGATCCGCCTCGCAGGTGACATCCGCGGTCACGAACAGGCCTTCCGAACCCATGCGGCACAGAGCCTCGGCGAGACCTTCGCCGAGCGCTTGACGTCGTCCCGAGACGACCACGGCCGCCGCCCCTTCCTCAGCCATGCGCAGCGCCGTCGCACGGCCGATGCCGCTGGTCGCGCCGACGACGAGACAGACCTTCCCGGCGAGCCGCCGTGCCGGCGCGTAGGCAGGCGGAGATCCCGCCAATTCGTTTAGGGAAGGAGACGGTGTCTCTGCGCTCGTCACGGCCGTCTCCTCACGAAACGCTGTTCGAGCATGTCCTTGCCCCACTGGCTGCCGAGACGTTCCTCAGCCAGCACGAAGCCGTTCTCTTCATAGAGATGCCGCGCGGCATGAAGGCCGGAGAAGGTCCACAACTGCGTCTCGGTGACGTGCTGTGCATCCGAAAAGGCGAGCGCGGCCTCTAGCAACCGCCGCCCCACGCCCGTGCCTCGCATCTCATCGTCGACGATGAACCAGCGCAGATGCGCGAGACCCGGACCCAGATCCTCGCCGTCGATGGCGACCGAGCCGACGATCCGCTCGTTGCAAAGTGCAGCCCAGATCCCGTTCACCGGCGTGTCGAGACGGTCACAGAAAGCGGCGAGACCTCCGGCGACGACCGTTTCGAAGCGCCTGCCAAAACCAGCCTGACGCGCATAATAGAGCGCGTGCATTTCGGTGACCCGGGCCACGAGGCCGGGCCGGTAGCCCGAGACGATTTCAGTCTGCGGAGCGGCGCTCGAGGCGTCCATCCGCCCCGCCAGCGCCTCGGCGTAGAGACGCAGGCCGTCAAGAACGGTCCGGTGACGTTCGGACGGAAGGTGCTCCAGCGCGCCCGCGACCTGCGCGCGGGCGAAGGCATGGATTTGCGCGACGCGCTTTCGTCCGGCCGCACTCAGGGTCAGCCTCTTGGTGCGAGCATCCTCCTCGCCCGGCGCTTCTATGACGTCGCCGGAGACGACGAGCTTGCGCAGCATCCGGCTGACACTCGACTTCTCAAGGCGGAGACGTCCACCGAGATCGCGCGCCGAGATGCCGTCGCTGGCGTCGATTTCGATGAGGGCATGGACGGCGGACGGCGGCAGGTCGGTTCCCGCGAAGGCGCCGCCCATGAAGCCGAATTCGCGCACGAGCTGCCGTGAGGCGGCGCGGATGAGATCAATGGTGGATGGCGACATGGGCATAGGACGAAACATAATTAGTTGTATGATGCAACTACATTGACGAAGGGCGGCTCAGAGGTCAAGCCGGGCCATGTCGAACGGCAACGAACCTCCCGCCGGGCGTGCGGCGTGTTTTGGATCCACTGAACGGCGTGCGGCAGTCGGCGCCTTTTGCGGCGCCGTCGCGCAGACTCTCGCGCCACGGCGGCAAATCGGCGGGACTGGCGGAAGGGGTGGGATTCGAACCCACGGTGGGCTTGCACCCACGGCGGTTTTCAAGACCGCTGCCTTAAACCACTCGGCCACCCTTCCGCGTCGCCGGGGAGGCGAGGTGTCTTCCTAGCCGATCCGCGGCGCCTTCGTCGAGACGGGCGCTGGTGAAAGGGTGGGATATGATGCCGGCTCCTGAAGCCCCAGCGACAGCCGGGCGTGGATGGCGACCGCAAAGCGCTTGCAGGGCCGCATTCTTTGCACTTGGTTAAGCACGCGGCGCGACGGGGCAGGGCGATTCGACAAAGCGGCACGCGTGCGCTCGCCTCGGCGGCTGTGATCGCTTATGACACACCGGGGCCGAGATGAACGCCCGAGCGTGATTTGCGTTGCAGAACATTACAGCCTGTTTACCATATTCACAGGCTTGCCGCATTTCCGCCGCGATTTCCGCCCCTCTTCTGTCAAACGGAACGCAGGCATGGCAAAGTCTGCTCGCATCCCGAGGGGCCTGTTGCGCACCACGCACGGGTATCGGTGACATAGGACGCTAATGACGCGAGATCAGCAGATCATGTCCATGGTACGCGCATCCCGCGGCCGCATCGGCGTTGCTGCCATGTGCCTGACGCTGGCAGCCTGCGGTTCCGCGGGCAAGCTGGCCAGCCAGATCGATCCCAAGTACGGCGTCTCCGCCAGCCCGCGCGTGGTGGCGGATGGCGAGCCGGTTCCCAAGGGCGGTGGCGCCTATCGGGTCGGCAAGCCCTACGTGATCGCCGGGCGCACCTATGTTCCGCAGGAAAACCCCGACTATAAGGCCGAAGGCATCGCCTCCTGGTATGGCGACGATTTCCATGGCCGCCGCACCGCCAATGGCGAAGTGTTCGATCGCGCCTCCATTTCCGCCGCGCATCCCACCTTGCCCATGCCCAGCTATGTGCGGGTGACCAATCTGCGGAACGAGCGCTCGATCATCGTGCGCATCAATGATCGCGGGCCGTATCACCAGAATCGCGTCATCGACGTCTCCCACCGCACGGCGGACCTGCTGGGCTTCTCCAGCAATGGCGTCGCCAAGGTGCGGGTCGAGTTCGTGGGCCGTGCGCCGCTGGACGGCTCCGACGACCGCAAGCTGATGGCGACCTTGCGCCAGGACGGCACCCCCGCCGAGGCGCCTGCGAATTCCGCGGTGCAGGTGGCGTCCGCCGCACCGTTCATCCCTTCGCTCCCCACCGTGATGCCGCAATCCAGCGGCGGCGAAATCCCCGTGCCGCTCCAGCGCCCGTTTGACCTCGGTCACGCGGAAGGCGCCGAGGAACGGGTCGCGGAAGCCGATATCGCCCCGGCTCCGGCCGTGCGGCGCACAATTGTGGCGGCGGCGCCGGTGCCCGTGGCTGCCAAGCCCGAGCCAGTGCGCACCCTCGCGGCCGCTCCGGCGCCCAAGCCGGCAGAGCCGGTGAAGGTCGCCGCGGCCAAGCCGGCGACCCATCCGGCGCCTGCGACGGCGAGCGCGGCCTTGAATGCGGCGGCTCCCGTATCGTCCAATGTGGTGAGCACCGGCTGGTCGGTCGGACCGCCGCCGGTGAGCGGCTTGAGCTTTAACGGCGTCTCGTCTTCGGGGCGCTGATCCACTGAAGGGGACCCCTCGGGGCGGTGGCATGACAGTGTACCAGCAAGAGGCGCGCGCCCGCTCCGGGGCCGCCCATGGACGAAATTCACGCCGCCGGACGCCTGTGTCGGCGGCGTTTGGATTCCTGAAGCGCGTCGAATTCCTGAAGCGCGTTGGACTCCTGAAACGCGCAGGGCCGGTCTGTGTCGGCGCCGCCATGGCGCTGGGCCTTGCGGGGCCAGGGCTCGCCCAGACCGCGTTCCAGACCCCGGTGCCGGAAGCCACCCTGGTGGATTTCGCCAGCGGCACCATCCTTTATGAAAAGAATGCCGATGGCCGCATGGCGCCGGGCGGCATCGTCAAGATCATGACCGCGGCGGTGGTGTTCGACCAGATCCGCGCCGGCAAGATCACCATCGATACCCCGTTCCCCATCAGCGAGAATGCCTGGCGCCGCGGCGGCGGACCCTCGGGCGGGGCGGCCATGTTCGCGGCGCTGAAAAGCCAGGTGCGGGTGGGCGATCTGCTCATGGGCGCCCTGGTGGTCTCCGGCAATGACGCGGCCATCGCTCTGGCGGAAGGCGTGTCGGGGACGGAGAGCGAGTTCGTCAACAAGATGAACGACAAGGCGAGCGAACTGGGCCTCACCGGCACCCAGTTCCGCAATGCCACCGGCTTTGCCGATCCCGGCCAGATCACCACCGCCCGCGACATGGCGCTGCTGGCGCGCTCCATCATCAAGAGCGATCCCGAGCTCTACAAGATCTTCGCCATTCCCAATATCGACTGGAACAAGATCAAGCAGCGCAACCGCAACACGCTGCTGGATGCCGGCGTGGGCGCCGATGGCCTGCATGCCTCCTGGGTGCGCGACGTGGGCTTCCATCTGGTGGGCTCCGCCGTGCAGGGCGACCAGCGCCTGGTGGTGGTGGTGATGGGCGCCAAGTCCGAGAAGGAGCGGCTGGAAGAAGCGCGCAAGCTCCTGGAGTGGGGCTTCCACTCGTTCCAGTACCGGCAGTTGTTCGCCGCCGATGCGGAGATCGGCCGCGCCAGCGTGTGGGGTGGCGAGGCCGGCTCGGTGGGGCTGACCACCGGCGCGCCGCTGTCGCTGCTGCTGCCGCGCAACAGCCAGGACAAGCTGGTGGCCAAGGTGAGCTACAAGGGGCCATTGCGGGCGCCGGTGGCCAAGGGCACCGAGGTGGGCCGGCTGGAATTGACCCGCGGCGCGCTGAAGGTCCTGGACGTGCCGATCTATACCACCGCCGACGTGGCGGTGGGCACGCTGTGGCAGCGCGCCGTGGATGGGGCGGGAACGCTGGCCGGCGATGCGTTTCGCGATGTCACCGCCCAGGTGATGGCGAAGCTGCACAAATGAGCGCAGCGCGCGGGCGCTTCATCACCCTGGAGGGCGGCGAGGGCACCGGAAAGTCCACCCAGGCCAAGCGCCTCGCGGCGCACCTGGAGGCGGGCGGGCACCGCGTCGTGGTGACCCGCGAGCCGGGGGGCTCCGCCGGCGCCGAGGCGGTCCGCCATGTCATCCTCTCGGGGGCTGCCAAGCCCTTCGGCGCCGGCGCGGAAGCGCTGTTGTTCGCCGCCGCCCGGGCCGATCATGTGGACAGCCTGATCAAGCCGTCCTTGCTGGCCGGGCTGTGGGTGGTCTGCGATCGCTTCATCGATTCCACCAAGGTCTATCAGGGTGTGCTGGGGGATGTGGATGGCGATCTGCTCTCCGGGCTGGAACGGGTGGCCGTGGGCGAGACCCGCCCCGACCTCACCGTGATTCTGGACGTGCCGCCGGAGGTGGGCCTCGCCCGCGCCGCGGCGCGTGGCGCGGTCGCGGATCGGTTCGAACAGGAGGGCCTTGCCTTCCATACGCGGGTGCGGGAAGCCTTCCTGGCCCTGGCTACCGCCGATCCGGGGCGCTGCGTGGTGGTGGATGCCGGCGGAACGCCGGACGAGGTGGCGGCGCGGATCTGGGCGGTGGTGGTGGAGCGCTTCCAACTGTTCGTGGCCGCCTGATTGGTGGCCGCCTGATCGCCTCCGGCGTCGGCCCGCGCGGGCCTTATGCGCTATCTTGCTGCCAAATGATCGCGGCGGGACATTTCCATGGGTCCGGCAGCGCCGTGGCCCGCCCGAAGGAACCCTCATGAGTGACAGCCTCGAAGGCGATATTCTCCCCGGTGCGCCCCATCCCCGGCGCCAGGATCGCCTGTTCGGCCATGCGGACGTGGAGGCCGACCTGATCGCCGAATGGCGCTCGGGACGCCTGCCGCATGCGCTGCTGATCGGCGGCGCCGAGGGCATCGGCAAGGCGACGCTGGCCTATCGCATCGCCCGTTTCGTGCTGGCGGGCGGCACCGTGCCGGCGGATCGCCATGCGTTCGACGTGCCGGAGACCCATCCGGTGTGGCGGCAGGTGGCGGCGCTCTCCCATCCCGATCTGTTCGTGCTGCGCCGGGTGCCGGAGGCGGGCGAGGACAAGATCCCCACCATGATTCCCGCCGACATGGTGCGAAAGGTGCGCAGCTTCTTCGGCGCCACCGCCAGCGCCGGCGGCTGGCGGGTGTGCATCGTCGATGCGGTGGACGATCTCAACAGCTTCGGCGCCAACGCCTTGCTGAAGACCTTGGAGGAGCCGCCGCCGCGGGCGCTGTTCCTGCTCATCAGCCACGCGCCGGGGCGGGTGCTGCCCACCATTCGCTCGCGCACCCGCGCCGTGCGGCTGAAGCCCTTGGGCGGCGCCGAGGTGCTCGCCGCCCTCGATCATCTGCGCCCGGCGCTGGAACTGGAGGAGGGCGGCCTTCCCGCCGCCGCGGCGGCCAGCGGCGGCAGCGTGCGCCGAGCCATCGTGCTGGCGCGCGGCGAGGGCATGGAGGTGCGCGGCGCCACCTTGCGGGCGCTGGAGCAACTGCCCAATCCCCGCATGGAAGAGCTGCACGCTTTGGGCGCGCGCCTCCAGGGCGATCGCGGCGACGGGCTGGACCTGTTCCTGGAGGCGGTGAGCGACTGGATCGCGGAAGCGGCCACCAGCGGCGAGGGCTCGCGCGCCCGCCTTGTCCGCCTGGGCGAGGTGTGGGAGAAGGTACGGCGCAGCGGCGCCGAGGCGGACACCTACAATCTAGACCGCAAGGCGTTGGTTTTTCGCGTTTTCACAGAGCTGGCGGAGGCCGCGCGCGCCTGATCGAGGGCAAGAGCCGGTTTCCGTCGGTCCATTTCGCCCGGATCTGAAATGCCTTCCAAGCCGCCCTTCTACATCACCACCGCCATCGCCTATCCCAATGGCGTGCCGCACATGGGCCACGCCTATGAGGCGATCGCCACCGACTGCCTGGCGCGGTTCAAGCGGCTGGACGGCCATCGCGTGCACTTCCTCACCGGCACCGACGAGCATGGCATCAAGATGCTTCAGACCGCTCAGAAGGCGGGCCTGACGCCGCGCGAGCTGCTGGATCGCAACGTGCCCCGGTTCCAGGCCATGGGCCCCACCTTCGGCCTGTCCAACGACGACTTCATCCGCACCACCGAGGATCGGCACACCCGCGCCTGCCAGGCGATCTGGGAGGGGATGGCGGCCAATGGCGACATCTACAAGGACACCTATTCCGGCTGGTATTCGGTGCGGGACGAGGCCTATTACGCCGAGAGCGAGACCACGCTGACCGAGCAGAATGTGCGCCTCGGTCCCCAGGGCACGCCGGTGGAATGGGTGGAGGAGGAGAGCTATTTCTTCCGCCTGTCCGCCTATCAGCAGCGGCTCTTGGACTTCTATGCCGCCAACCCCGGCTTCATCGCGCCCGACGCCCGGCGCAACGAGGTGGTGAGCTTCGTCTCCGGCGGCTTGCAGGATCTCTCGCTGTCCCGCACCACCTTCGACTGGGGCATTCCGGTGCCCGGTGATCCGGCCCACATCATGTATGTGTGGGTGGACGCGCTGACCAACTACATCACCGCTTTGGGCTATCCCGACACCGAGAACGAGCTGTTCAAGACCTTCTGGCCGGCGGATGTCCATGTGATCGGCAAGGACATCACCCGCTTCCACGCGGTCTATTGGCCCGCCTTCCTGTGGTCGGCGGGGCTGGAGGCACCCAAAAGGGTGTTCGGGCACGGCTTCCTGTTCAATCGCGGGGAGAAGATGTCCAAGTCCGTGGGCAATGTGGTGGATCCGTTCGAGCTGGTCGCCGCCTATGGCGTGGATGCGGTGCGCTATTTCTTCCTGCGCGAAGTCTCGTTCGGCAATGACGGCTCCTATAGCCACGAGTCCATCGTCGCCCGCATGAATGCCGATCTGGCCAATGACCTGGGCAATCTGGCCCAGCGCTCGCTGTCCATGATCTCGAAGAATCTCGACGGCGTCATCCCGGCCCCCGGCCCGCTGTCGCCGGAGGACGAGGCGATCCTGGCCGCTACCGACGCCATCCTGGCCAAGGCCCGCGAGGCCATGGACAACCAGGCGATCCACCAGTATCTGGCCGCCGTGTGGGCGGTGGTGGCGGATGCCAACCGCTATTTCGCCGCCGCCGCGCCCTGGGCGCTGCGCAAGACCGATCCGCCGAGGATGGAGACGGTGCTGTGGACCACCGCCGAGGTGATCCGCCAGGTGGCGATCCTGATCCAGCCGGTGATGCCGGACAGCGCCGGAAAGATGCTCGACCTGCTGCTGATCCCCGCCGACGAGCGCGGCTTTGACACTCTGGGCGGCGGCCATCGTCTTGCCTCGGGCACGGTCATCCCCGCGCCGGTGGGCATCTTCCCGCGCTATGTGGAGCCGGAGGCCCCGGCCGCCGGGGCGTAGTGGGTTAGGGGGCTGGGGTCGACGACCGGACGCTGTTGGGCGGGCCGTTTCACCCCTCTCCCCAACCCTCTCCCGCAAGGGGAGAGGGGGCAGGGCGCGCTGGTGAAACGCGGTCCGTGAGATCACGTGCGCCTGCTGGGTTCATGCTGAACGGCACTCAATAGAGCGTGCCGCTGCAACCAGCGAGCGGCCAACCCTCCCCCCTTGCGGGGGAGGGCAGGGAGGGGGGTGAAACGCTCCCCGCTCTCGCGCGGTTGCTGCGTTGGTGCATCTCTCTTTGGCGGCGACTGCGGATGAGAGGCCGTTTCACCCCCCTCACCAACTCTCCCCCGCAAGGGGGGAGAGGGCGCGTCACGCGAGCGGCGAAGGCGCCCCGCCACCCCTCAGCGCCGGCTGCGTCCTCCATCCAGGCGCGACACCAGGATCAGCGTGGCAGTCGCCAGCAGAACCTTGACCACCGAGCCGGGCAGGAAGGGGATCAGCCCCTTCTGCACCGCCAGATCGGTGCCGATCTTGGTCGCCAGCCAGCCGACGCCGAAGCCCAGCAGGACGATATGGCCCAGCGTCGCCGCGCTGAACCAGCGCAGCACCTGCGAGCGGGCCGGGCGCTCCACCATCCAGCCCACCACCAGCGCCGCCAGCAGGAAGCCGGCCAGATAGCCGCCGGTGGGGCCGGTGAGCACCCCGAGCCCGCCCTTGGCGCCGGAAAAGACCGGTGCGCCCAGCAGCCCGACCAGCAGATAGGCGCCGACGAGTTCCCCCGCCAGCCGCCAGCCGGCCAGCGCCGCCAGAGTGACGATGGCATAGCTCTGCAGCGTCATCGGCACCGGCACCATGGGCACGCTGACCTGGGCGCTGGCCCCCAGCACGGCAACGCCCACCGCCACCAGGGCCAGACGCCACACCCAGGAGCGGCCCGCGATGCGGGCGAGCGGCGGAACAGCGGCGGCGTGTGGACGGTTCATGGGGTTCCTCCCGAAGACTGCGCCCCTATCCGGTGTCCGCGCCGCCGATGCAAGAGGCCCGAACGCGGGAACCGGCCGCCTGCCGTCTCGACGCGGCCACCGTCAGCGCCTATGTGAGACCCGCCGCGCCCGATCGGGCTTTCACGAGGTCTCGTTTCCCGCATGCTCGTCGACAGCCATTGCCACCTGGACTATCCCGATTTCGCCCCCGAGGTGCCGGAGGTGCTGGCGCGGGCGGCAGCGGCCGGCGTCTCCCATCTGGTCACCATTTCCACCCGCGTGCAGCGGTTCGACCAGATCCTGGCCATTGCCGAGCGCTATGAGCAGGTGAGCTGCTCGGTGGGCACCCATCCCCACGAGGCGGCGCACGAACTGGATGTCACCACCGCGGATCTGGTGCGGCTGTCCGCCCACCCCAAGGTGGTGGCCATCGGCGAGGTGGGGCTGGACTATCATTATGACAAGAGCCCGCGCGAGGCGCAGGCTCACGGGTTCCACACCCATATCGCCGCCGCCCGCGAAACCGGCCTGCCTTTGGTGATCCACGCCCGCGAAGCCGATGACGACGTGGCCGAGATCCTGGAGCGCGAGAGCGCCAAGGGCGCCTTCCCGTTCCTGCTGCATTGCTTCACCGCCGGCCCGGATCTCGCCCGGCGGGCGGTGGCGCTGGGGGGCTATGTGTCCTTCTCCGGCGTCATCACCTTCAAGAAGAGCGAAGCGCTGCGGGCCATCGCCGCCGAACTGCCGGCCGAGCGGCTGCTGGTGGAGACCGACGCGCCGTTCCTGGCGCCCATGCCCCATCGCGGCAAGCGCAACGAGCCGGCCTTCGTGCGCCAGACCGCCACCGTGCTGGCGGACACGCGCGGCGTCAGCCTGGAGGCGATGGCGGCGCAGACCACGGAAAATTTCTATAGATTGTTCTCCAAGGCGCAGCGGACCTGATCGAGCGCGTCATCCCACACTCAATCTGCGGTAATCGGAGCAAGCCCATGGACCACGAGCGTTACAGCGATGCTTACATCCGCGCCGTGTTGTCCGGGGTGAAGACCGTGGCGGTGGTGGGGGCGAGTGCCAATCCCAGCCGCCCCTCGTACTTCGTCACCAAATACCTGGCCGAGCGCGGCTATAAGGTGTTTCCCGTCAACCCCGGCCAGGCGGGCAAGCCCATCGCCGGGCTGACCAGCTATGCCACGCTGGCCGACGTGCCCGAGCCCATCGACATGGTGGACGTGTTCCGCGCCTCCGAGCATGTGGGGCAGGTGGTGGCCGAGGCGCTGGCGCTCACCCCCCGACCCAAGGTGATCTGGACCCAGCTCACCGTGCGCGATGACGCCGCCGCCGCGGTCGCCGAGGCCGCCGGCCTGCAGGTGGTGATGAACCGCTGCCCGAAGATCGAATATGCCCGCCTGTCCGGCGAGATCGGCTGGACCGGCGTCAACAGCCGCACCCTGTCCTCCAAGAAGCCCCAGCGGCTGGGGCAGGGGGTGCAGCGCCTCTCCATCGACGGCCGCACGCCGACCCGTTCGTGACGAAGGGGCGATATCCTGTCGTATGACAGGGTGTGCGCAGTGGGGAAGTGCGGAGCGAAAGCCGAGTGCGACGCGGACAGTGTGTCATAAACAACAAAACCCTGTCGGGGTCTCTGGAATTTCACCTCTCTCGCATGCATGATGTGTGAATTCGCGGCGGCGGCGCGTAAAGTGCCGGCCTGCGATCACGGATAAGCCTGATCCTCCGTCGCGTCGGCGCGATGCAGAGGGCGGGCGCATGGAGAGACACGTTCATGACCGACCATCAGCCGGGCTTTTCCACGCTGGCCATCCACGCTGGCGCCTCGCCCGATCCCACCACCGGCGCCCGGGCCACCCCCATCTACCAGACCACCTCATTCGTGTTCGATGACGTGGATCATGCCGCCGCTTTGTTCGGCCTGCAGACCTTCGGCAATATCTACACCCGCATCGGCAACCCCACCACAGCGGTGCTGGAAGAGCGGGTCGCGGCCCTGGAAGGCGGCACCGCCGCCTTGGCGGTGGCCTCCGGCCATGCGGCGCAGCATCTGGCCTTTCACACCTTGCTGACGCCGGGCGACGAATTCATTGCATCCAGAAAGCTTTACGGCGGGTCCATCAACCAGTTCAACCATGCCTTCAAGAGCTATGGCTGGAACGTGGTGTGGGCCGATCCGGACGATATCTCCAGCTTCGAGCGCGCCGTGACCCCGAAGACCAAGGCGATCTTCGTCGAGAGCATCGCCAACCCCGGCGGCATCGTCACCGACCTCAAGGCCATCTCGGCTGTGGCCAAGAAGGCCGGCGTGCCGCTGATCGTCGACAACACCCTGGCCACCCCCTATCTGTGGCGCCCCATCGAGCACGGCGCCGACATCGTCATCCATTCGGCCACCAAGTTCCTGGGCGGCCACGGTAATTCCATCGGCGGCGTGATCGTGGATGCGGGCACCTTCGATTGGACCGCCAGCGGGCGCTATCCCTTCCTCACCCAGCCGCGGCCTGAGTATCAGGGCATCGTGCTGCACGAGACCTTCGGCAATTTCGCCTTCGCCATCGCCTGCCGGGTGCTGGGCTTGCGCGATCTCGGGCCGGCGCTGTCGCCGTTCAATGCCTTCCTGATCCTCACCGGCATCGAGACCCTGGGCCTGCGGGTTCAGCGCCATACCGAGAACGCCCTGGCGGTGGCCCGCTTCCTGGCCGATCACCCGGCGGTGGCCGGCGTGAGCTATGCCGGCCTGCCGGGCGATCGCTATCACGATCTGGCCCAGACCTATCTGCCCAAGGGGGCCGGCGCGGTGTTCACCTTCCGCCTGAAGGGCGGCTATGAGGCCGGTGTCAGCCTTGTGTCCAACGTTGAACTGTTTTCTCACCTCGCCAATATCGGCGACACCCGCTCGCTGATCATCCATCCCGCCTCCACCACCCATCGCCAGCTCTCGGACGAGCAGAAGACGCTCGCCGGCGCCGGGCCGGATGTGGTGCGCCTGTCGGTGGGCATCGAGGATGTGGCGGACATCATCGCCGATCTGGATCAGGCCTTGGCCAAGGGCTGATCGCCGCCACCATGAACCTCGCGGCTCAGCGCCAACCAGGCGCGGGCCGCGTGGGACAGGTAGCCGCCCCGCCGCCACACCAGGGCCATGTGCCAGGCGGTGCCGGGCTCATCCAATAGCAAGCGCGCAACGCCGGGATGATGCCGCTGCTCGGCAATCATCTTCGGCAGGAAGGCGACCCCCAGCCCCGCCGCCACCAGCCCCACCAGGAAGTCGATCTGCCCGCTGCGGGCGGCGACGTTGGGGGCGAAGCCGTTGCGGTCGCAGGCCTCGCGCAGCACCTTGTTCAGCGCAAAGCCCTCCTCGAACAGCAGAAAGGGTGAGCCCGCCAGCGCCTGGAGCGTGCAGCGGGCCTGGCCGGCCAGAGGGTGCGCCGCGGGCACCAGGGCCATCAGCGCCTCCTCGTGGACCGACTGCCACTCGAAGTCAGGCGCGATGGGCAACAGCGAGCCGGCCAGATCCACGTCGCCGGCCAGTACCATCTCTTCCAGCCGGGCGCTGCCATGTTCGCTGAGCCTGATCTCCACCCCGGGAAAGCGGCTGCGATAGAGCGCGAACAGGGGCGCAAACAGCGTGTCGCTGCCCAAAGGCGGCAGGCCGAGGCGCAGGCTACCCCGCTTGAGGCCGCGCAACTCCCCCAGCTCCGCCACCAGGTCATCGCGCTCCGCCAGCATGGTGACGGCGCGGCGATAGACGATTTCGCCGGCCGCGGTCAGGCGGCTGCGGTGCCCGATGCGGTCCAGCACGGGAACGCCCAGCTCCTCCTCCAGCTGCTTGACCGCTTTGCTGATGGTGCTTTGGGTGGCGAAGACCGCCTTGGCCGCCTGGGAGAAACCGCCCTGGCGCACCACTTCCACGAAGGCGCGGAGGGTTCTGAGTTCCATCAAAAGTCCATATCAGACTAGTTTGCATTCCATCAATTCATTTTACGCATATTGCGGCGCAGCGTAGAAGGATTGGCAAGGGCGCAGCAGCTGCGTCCATCCCCTTTTGAAATGCACCGCCATGCTCAAGTCGCCCCTTGCCGCATTTCGCATGTTGCAGCGCACCCGTTTTGTGCAGATCGCCATGCTGGGCGCGTTCTGGTTCGCCGGCGACGTGGCCGCCCGCGCCGTCGGGCTGCCGGTTCCCGGCGGGGTTCTGGGCATGATCGGCGTGCTGGTGCTGCTGGGGACCGGTTTCCTGAAGGTTTCCAGCGTCCGCCTTGGCGCCCGCACGCTGCTGGCCGAGATGCTGCTGTTCTTCGTGCCCTCGGTTCTGGCGATCCTCGACCATCAGGAATTCATCGGCACCGTCGGCCTCAAGGTGGTGGCGGTGATCCTGGTGGGCACGGTGCTGGTGATGACCAGCACCGCGATGACCGTGGAGCTGTGCTACCGCTGGCGTGCCCACCATGCTTGATGGCTCCAACGGCGTGCTCACGGCGCTGTTCTGGTCCGTGATCACCATCGGCTGCTATGCGGTGGCCCGTGTGATCCACGCCAGATGGCGCGCGTGGTGGTCCTCGCCGCTGATCCTGGCGCCCTTGTCCGTGGGGCTCCTGGTGGTGCTGCTGCACACCGGCTATGCGGCCTATATCAAGGGCACCCACTGGATCGCCCTGATGATGGGGCCGGCCACGGTGGCGTTTGCCATTCCCCTTTACGAGCACCGCGAAACCATCCGCCGGCATTGGCCGGTGCTGCTGGCGGGGGTGGCCATGGGCAGCACCATGGCCATCGGCACGGCGTTTCTGCTGGCCTCCTGGCTGGATCTGCCGACGGCCTTGCGCGCCAGCCTCATGCCGCGCTCCACCAGCACGCCGTTTGCCATGGCGGTCTCCGGCGATATCGGCGGCCTGCCGGAACTGACGGCGGTGTTCGTCATCATCACCGGCGTGAGCGGGGCGGCCTTGGGCGAACTGATGCTGCGGTGGATGCCGCTGCGCTCATCCCTGGCCCGAGGCGCCTTTCTGGGCATGGGCGCCCATGGCGCCGGTGTGGCGAAGGCCCATCAGATCGGCGAAGAAGAGGGCTCCATCGCCGGCCTGGTCATGATCCTGGCCGGCTGCTTCAATCTGATGATGGCGCCATTGGTGGCGCTGATGATGGGCTGACCGGTCGCGGTCAGTGTCCCACGATCCGCAGGGCCGGGCGGGGCCGGCTCACAGGCTCGGGCCGCGCACGGGCCACGTCGCTGGCATGCACGGTCGCCGCGATCAGCACCAGCGTGGCGCCGAACTGATGCGACAGCGCCAGATCCAGCGGCACCATGTGCACCAGAGTGAGGATCCCGAGGATCGCCTGCACCGCCACCAGCGCCAGGAGTGCCCAAGCCCCCTTCGCCACGTCCCCGCCCAGTCGGGCGGCATCAAAGGCGTGCAGGCCGGCGGCGATCAGCACCAGATAGGCAATGGTGCGGTGGACGAACTGCACCGTCATCACATTCTCGAACAGGTTGCGCCATGCCGGCTCCATGGCGCCCAACTGCGCCCCGGTGGGCACAAGGCGGCCATCCATCAGCGGCCAGGTGTTGAACGACATGCCCGCATCCAGGCCCGCCACCAGCCCGCCGGCAAAGATCTGCAGCAGCACTAGAGCCAGCAGGCCATAGGCGCTCCACCGCACGCGGCGGGACATGGCCGAGATCTTCGGCGGGGTGAGGGTCTGCGCCACCGCCACCGTCGCGGTCAGGATGAAGCAGGCGAGCGTCAGATGGATCGCCAGCCGGTACTGGCTGACCGAGGTCCGCTCCGTTAGCCCGGAGGCCACCATCCACCAGCCCACCGCGCCCTGAAGCCCGCCCAGCACGAACAGGGCAAGGCAGCGGGCCAGGAGCGTGCCGCGCAGGGCGCCGCGCACGACGAAATAGACGAACGGCAGGAAGAAGGCCAAGCCGATGACCCGGCCGAGCAGGCGGTGCGCCCATTCCCACCAGAAGATCTGCTTGAAGGCCTCAAGACCCATTCCCTTGTTGAGAATCTCATACTGCGGAATGGTCTTGTACTTATCGAACTCCGCCTGCCAGTCGGCCTGGGAAAGCGGGGGCAGGGTGCCGGTGACGGGCTTCCACTCCGTGATGGAGAGGCCCGATTCCGTCAGGCGCGTCGCGCCCCCCACCACGACCATGAGAACGATCAAGGCAGCCACGACGCAGAGCCAGATGCGCACCGCATGGGTGTCTGCTGCGCCTGCACCGGGCTTGCCCGTCGATGCGATGGTGACTGATGCCTGCGACATCGCTCGATGGTCCCGCATATGGCTCTCCCCACCCGATCCGTTATAGAGCAGGACCATGGGGCGCAAGGCGACGGGCGGTCGCTGGGCAACAAAAACGGGCGATCACCGCTGCCGGGGAGGCGCGCCAGTTCCCGACGACGGGGAAGGGGGCAGCGGCGGAAATTCCGAGTGGTCAGCCTTGATGATTCGGCTAGGCGTCTATCAACTGCGCCCAACGCACTGATTTAAAACACAAAAGAGATTGATGTTAATGTTAACGCGCAACATTAAGTATGGGGTTCAGTGATGCGGCAGCGTGTGCGCAAGCTCATCGGCACCGTGCTCATGCTGGTCTTGGTGGTGGTGTGGGCGCTGGGGGCCATGGCCCTGGCCCAAGGCCGCGTGACCGATCTGCCCTGGGGCTGGCAAACGGTCAGCTACGTGCTGCTCGGAACCTTGTGGGTCATCCCCGCGGGCCTTCTCATCCGCTGGATGGAGAAGCCGGACCGGCGAAGCTGACCCTTAGGCTGCGGCGACGGTCGGAAGCATGATCGGGGTCATCAATGTCGGCACCGGCAAGCCCAGCGCAGGGGCATCGGCGTCCAACGCGCCATCGGGAATGCTGTGGGCCAGCAGCAGCGGCACCATGACCACATGGGTAAAGCCCTTGGCCGCTAGTCCGTCATAGGTTTCCACCGCGCCGGCGGTGGCAACATCCTCTTCGTGCACCGCCACGAGGAGGGGGGACAGGGCTGCCAGCCGCTCGGCGCCCGGCGTGCCGGCCAGCATGGGAGCGCACACCACCACGCGGGCATAGGTCTGGCGGAGGGATTGCAGGATCAGGGTGAGGCGATCCGCATTCACCACGCTGGGGCCACCGCGGCCGTCCCGTCCCGGCGGGATGATATGGGCGCGGGACTGCGGGTCGCGATGGATCGCCTCGCTGAAGCCCGCAACCCCGAACAGCAATTCGGCCACCCCTGGCGCCCGCGGGTCCATCACCAGACTGGCGCATTCCGTCACTTCGCCGTCCAGCGCCACCAGCACCACCTGATCCTCGGTCTCAGCCAGCCGCCGGGCCAAGGCGAGGGCGCAGGCTGCCGACGCTCCGGGAAGATCGCTGGACGTGAGCACCACCAGGCCGCTCCCGGGGGTCTGCTCCAAATGGTCCACAAGCCGATCCACGGCGGCATCCGGCTCCAGGCCGGCGCCGGAAGCCGCCCGCAGCCACGTCACGCGGCGGTCTCCCTTCAGTTCGCGGGGAAGCACCCGGTTCTCGATCGGGCCCTGGCGCAGCATGCGGCGATGGCGCAGCCGCACCGTCACGGCGCTTATCACCCCCGTGGCGATGGCCAGAAGGACGAGGCGTCCGGCATCGGGCGGGTCGGGCAGGTGGGGCACGGCGGCAGCGTGCGCCAGGCGCAGGGGCGGCGCCGCATCGCGGGTCGCTTCCAAGGTGCCGCGGACACTGGCGTCCAGTCTCAGCAAGGCTCTGGCATAAGCGTCGGCAGCCCGTGCGGAGAGCCGTGCGTTCGACAGGGATATGGCGATGTCGAGGGCGCGCCCGCCTTGCTGTGCGGTGACGGTGAGCGAACGGCTTAGCACCCGCGCGGCCCGGGCGCTCAGCGCCGTGTCCTCACCTTCCGCGCTCCGCCAAAGCGACAGTGTGCTTGCGTCCCGCGTCAGGGCCAGAACGTCGGCGCGTTCCATGCCGTGGACCACGTCGAAGGCCAGTTCCCGGGAGGTCAGCAATTGCATGACGCCGCGCACCGCGCCCGGCGTGGGCTGCGCGGCCACATCGAAACTCAATTCCGCGTGCGACGTGTAGCGGAATGGGAACAGCAGAAGCAGCGCCAGCGTGGCAAAGCCGAGCCAAGCGATCACCAGTGTCCGGCGGGCAGCCGGAGACGGCGGCGCCGAGCTCTCCATCTCTCCCTCGTAGGCAAACGCCTGCGACATCGATTTGCCTTCCCGCTCTGTCCGGCAAAAGCCAGTGGGGTTCGGGAAGAAGGTGAGCGCTTATGGTTTACAGATCGTGAATGCCGCGATCAGGCGGTGCCGAGGCGCCCGATCAGCGATCTTCCCAGTGTGCCGGACGCTTCTCGATCATCGCTGTGATGCCTTCATCCGCATCCCGCGCCAGCATGTTTTCCGCCATGACCTCGGAGGCGAACGCATAAGCGGCATCCAACCCCATCTCGGCCTGAGCATAGAAGGCGGCCTTCCCGAGCTTCACCGGCACCTGGGATTTCGCCGCGATCCGCTGTGCCATCTCAAGGGCAACGGTCAGGGATTGGCCGCTCTCGACGACCGAATTCACCAATCCCATGCGGTGGGCGCTATCGGCCGTAACCCATTCACCCAGAAGGAGCATTTCCAAAGCGTGCTTGCGCGAGACCGAGCGGGACAGGGCCACCATCGGCGTATGGCAGAACAGGCCGATGTTCACGCCCGGCGTGCAAAATCGGGCCGCACTGCCAGCAACCGCCAGATCGCAGCTGGCCACCAATTGACACCCTGCGGCCGTCGCCATGCCCTCGACCGCAGCAATAACCGGCTGGGGCAGGCGGACAATGGCCGTCATCAGTGCGGCACAGCGGGCGAGTACACTCTCAAAATAAGCGCGCCCCCGATCCGAATCGGATCGGTGTGCCTGGATTTCCTTCAGATCATGGCCTGCGGAGAACGCCGGTCCCTCCGCGGTCAAGACCACCGCCCGCACCTGCGAGTCGACCGCGATTCGCGCCAGCGCCTCGGATAGGGCCGACATCATGCCTTCGGACAGGCTATTGCGGCTGGCGGGACGGCTGAGGGTCAAGACGGCAACGCCGCCACGACGGTCTTGATGGAGATACGCCCCATCCCGGTCCCCCGGAATGGCAATTGCCGCCGTCATGGTTGTCCTCCCGCCAAGTCACACTGTGCGTCTCTCCATCTTATGCAGTTTCAAACAAGCTTGCTCGTGTCATATGTTAGACGCACAGGGAGAATGAGAGCGATGTTGTCGGGTCGTGGTTCCGCTATGTCGGTGACGGAGATGGAGGAATTCCTCGCGAACGAATATCCTCAGTCCTTCGGGCCGGGACGTCCGCACCGCATCGAAGCGATCGCTCCGGGTGCCGCGACTGTGCGGCTTGAGGCCGGTGAGGAGCATCTTCGACCGGGCGGAACCGTGTCCGGACCCTCGCTCATGGCCCTGGCGGATGTGACCATGTATGTGGCGCTGCTAGCGGAGCTGGGACCTGTGACCCTCGCTGTGACGACCAATCTCAATATCAATTTCCTGCGCAAGCCCGAGCCCGGTGCGGTCATTGCCGATGCCCACCTCATCAAGGTCGGACGGCGTCTGGCGGTGGGTGAGATCCGGCTGAGGACCTCGCAAAGCCATGATCTCGTGGCACATTGCGTCGCGACCTATTCAATCCCCGGGCGCTGACGACTCTCTGACTTCGATCAAGGCGCGGTCCGCCGCCAGCCGTGAAGCTGACCCCCAACGTGGGGGGCTTCACCGTGGCGCGACGATCGATCCTGATTATCCAAGGCCACCCGGACGCTGCCGGCGGCCACCTGTGTCATAGCCTGGCGGACGCTTATGCTGCCGGTGCGGAATCCGCTGGCCACCGCGTGCTGCGAGTGGATGTCGCGCATCTCGACTTCCCGCTCCTGCGTTCACAGGCGGCCTTTGAGTCCGGGACGATGCCGGAGAGCCTGAGGGGCGCGCGCGACGCGCTGATCGCATCGGACCATGTGGTGATGCTGTTCCCGCTCTGGCTTGGCACGCTGCCGGGACTCCTGAAGGGGTTTCTCGAGCAATTGATGCGGCCCGGACTGGCATTTCTTCCCGGGCGGGAAACATTTCCCCGTGCCCTCCTCACCGGGCGCTCCGCGCGCCTCGTGGTGACCATGGGAATGCCGGCGTGGGCCTACCGCTGCTTCTACTTCGCCCATGGTGTGCGATGCATCGACCGGGGAATTCTCGGGTTTGCCGGCATGAGCCCCGTTCGGCACACCTATTTCGGGCGGGTGGACGCGGCCCCTCTGGAGCAAAGGCAGCGATGGCTCGTGCAAATGCGGCGCCTCGGCGAGCAGGGTATCTGACGCCACGACGGCAAATTTCCGCGTAAAAACAGCCCTTGCGCAGTGGTGTTATAGCACCATTTTTATAAGTCATTGTTTTAACGAAATAAAATCGGCCTCCTGCGCATTGACGCGAAAAACGTCGTCGGCTAGAAGCCCTTTCATCGTCGGGCGGCTCGCGATCCTTCGTGCGGCCCCCGGCTTTCTCATTTGGAATTAAACCCCATGAAGACGTATTCGGCCAAGCCTGCCGAAATCGAAAAGAAGTGGGTGGTGATCGACGCGAGCGGGCTCGTGGTCGGGCGGCTTGCCACTGTCATCGCCACTCGTCTGCGCGGAAAGCATCTCGCGCTGTTCACCCCCCATGTGGATTGCGGCGACAATGTCGTCGTGATCAACGCCGAAAAGGCGGTTCTGACCGGTCGCAAGCGCGAACAGAAGGTCTATTACCACCACACCGGTTTCCCCGGCGGCATCAAGGAGCGGACTGCAAAGTTCCTGCTCGAAGGTCGCTTTCCGGAGCGGGTGATCGAGAAGGCCGTGGAGCGCATGCTCGCCCGCGGTCCCCTCGGTCGCAAGATCATGGGCAACCTGCGCGTCTACAAGGGCTCGACCCATCCGCATGAGGCGCAGCAGCCGACGGTTCTCGACGTGGCGAGCCTCAACCGTAAGAATGTGAGGAACTGACCATGGCCGAGGTTCTCCAGTCCCTCGACGCGCTCTCCCAGCAGAGCGCAGCCGTCGACGCCCCCGTGCATGTCCAGAAGCTGGACAAGTTCGGCCGCGCCTATGCCACCGGCAAGCGCAAGGATGCGGTTGCCCGCGTGTGGGTTCGTCCCGGCACCGGCAAGATCCTGGTGAATGAGCGTTCGGTGGAGGTGTATTTCGCCCGCCCCGTGCTGCGTCTCATCATCAACCAGCCGTTCGCCGCGGCGGCGCGCGAAGGCGCGTATGACGTGGTGTGCACGGTGTCCGGCGGCGGCCTTTCGGGCCAGGCCGGCGCGCTGCGCCACGGCATCTCCCGCGCTCTGACCTATTATGAGCCGGAACTGCGCGCCCCTCTCAAGAAGGGTGGCTTCCTGACCCGCGACAGCCGCGTGGTCGAGCGCAAGAAGTACGGCCGCGCCAAGGCTCGCCGCAGCTTCCAGTTCTCGAAGCGCTGATCTTTCGCCTCTGTGCGACAACGAACGGCGGGGGCTTCCCCCGCCGTTTTTTTGTGTCTAATGCCAGGTATCGGCCAACCGCCGTGATGCGGCGCTGCCGCCTGTGCTCGACCTCTTGCCCCTGACGAGAAGTGGACGTCCCCATGGCTCGGATGCGATTGTTCTGGTCCACTGTGATCGCTGCGGCGGCTCTGATCGCGCAGACGCTGGCCATGGTCCAGCCGGCAGGCGCGACGCCGGCGCGCCTCATCATCTTGCGGCATGGGGAAAAGGCCGATCCGTACCGGTTGTGCGAGATGGGCCGGCAACGGGCCAGGGCGCTGGTGAAGCAGTATCTGGGCAAGGATGCGCAGAACAGCCTGTTCGCGCCGGGCACAGCCCCCGAAGCGGTTTATACGATCTCGATCCATACCATCGAGACCGCATCCCCTACCGCCAACTCATGGGACCTGCCGCTGGTCTTCTATTCGGTCATTCCCGCGGGAAAGGAGCCGAAGCTGTTCGAGCGCGATCTGGCCCGCCGCTCCAAGCAGGCGGCCGATACGCTCCTGACGGATCCGCGTTTTGATGGAAAGACCGTCATTGTCGTCTGGGAGCACAATAATATTGCGGACGCTTCGCTGCCGCCCGCAGAACAGGCGCTGACCCTTCGCTATGCCCTGAACCTGAATCGTCTTCCGGGAGTGCCGGAGACATGGCCGGACCAGACGTACGACTATTTCTGGATCGTGGACTATGCGCCGGGATCACCGATCCCGGTCTCGTTCAAGATGCAGAAGCAGGTGTTCACAGGCCCATTCGCGTCATTGCCGCAGAATGACTGGGGTCAGCCAGACGGACTCGACCCCGAAAGCACCGACTGCACGAAATAGCCCAAGCTGCGAAGGCGCCGCTTTGCGACGCCTTCCCACTCAGAAGCTCGGCGTATCGCCGGGCAGGGGGCTCCAGCCACCGCCGCTGGTCGGATCGCCCGGAGGCGAGCCACCTTCGCCGTCGAGATCCGACGGGAAGACATAATCCTCATTGCGATCGTCGCCGATGGGAACGTCGGGGCGGATGGGCGCGCCGGGACCGGGATCGAGATAGCTGCCCTGGGGAATCACCGGCAGTTCAATCACGTTCGGCTTGCGCGGATGAATTTCGATGTGCGGCACGCTGGTGCTGCTCTGGGCCCATACCGTCGCGGACGGCGCGAGCACGAGCGCGGCACTGAGGGTGCAAAGAACCACGCAGCCTTGGGCTAGACGTCCCGTGAAAGACCAAACCTTCGTCATCCGAACCCCCGGAACTCCACCCTTGCACAGTCGCTTAGGTCACCCCGCGCGGATAAGCAAGCGAGGTGGAGCGCCGCGCCCCTCACTGTGTCCACTCGCGCATCCTGCCCATGGCATTCCGCCCGGTTGTCCCGCCTGCGCACCGCTGGCGGCGGGCGGGCGCATGGGCGATAACAGGCCAACTCGGGCGTGGCCGCCTGGGGCCGGCGCATTCCGTTGGAATGGCATGTAACAAATGCGCGCCTCGGGGCGAAGAACAGGCAGACGTGACGGGAATACGGGATAGCGATGAGTGGTCAGACCTGATGCGCGCCGCCCTCGGCGGCGACGAACGGTCTTATCGCGCCCTGCTCACGGCGCTGGCGCCAGCCCTGCGGGGAATGGCCCGGAGGGACTTGCTGCGTGTGGGGCTTGATCCGTCCGACGCGGAAGACGTGGTGCAGGAAACCCTTCTGGCTCTGCATCTGAAACGCCAAACATGGGACCCCGCATCACCGCTCGGGCCCTGGGTGCGGGCGATTGCGCGCCACAAGGTGGTGGATGTGATGCGGCGCCGTGGCCGCAAGGCCGAGGTGCCATTGGCCGACTGGGAAGACGTGCTGACGCAGGAGGCCCCTGAGGAGCAACTGACGGAACGTGAGGCGCAGCGACTGACCGATGCGCTCCACGGTCGCGAGAGAGATGTGGTGGAAGCCATCTGTCTGTCGGGGGAGAGCGTGAAACAGGCGGGCAATCGCCTGGCCATGAGCGAGGGGGCCGTGCGCGTGGCGCTGCATCGCGGCCTCAAGCGGCTGGCCGCACTGTATCGGAGCAAGGGTGAATGAGGACGCAGGACCTGATCTCAGCATTGGCAGCCGATACGACACCGCGCGGCCCGCCCCTCCGGAAGAGCGTCCTGTGGGCGGGGCTGGGGGCCATCGTGCTGGCGGCCATGGTCATGCAAGGCGTGCTTGGAACGCGCGGCAGCTTCATCGCGTCCCTTGCCGATCCACGCTTCCTCTTCAAATTCCTGATCACAGGTGTGCTGGCGTCCGTTGCATTCCGCTTGGCCCTGCGGTCGGCAGAGCCTCAGTCCTGGGCATCCGCTGCGCCCGGACTGCTGCTGGGCCCCCTGCTGCTGCTGGCGACCGGCGTGGTTCTGGAACTGAGCTTCCTGCCGCGGGCGCTGTGGATGCCCCGGCTGGTTGGACAGAACTGGCAGCAGTGCCTGATCTACGTGCCGCTGATCTCCCTTGCGCCTCTGGCCCTGGTCCTTACGGCGCTGCGCGGTGGTGCGTCTGCCTCGCCCACATGCACCGGACTGGTTGCCGGAATCGCAAGCGGAGCGCTGGGGGCCTTCTTCTACGCGGCCCATTGCCCCGACGACTCGCCGCTGTTTGTGGCGGTCTGGTACATGCTGGGCATTGGCATCATGGCGTGCGTCGGGGCGCTGTTGGGCCGACGTCTGTTGCGCTGGTAGCCGCGCAACCCTCGTAATGCCGCCGCGCACGAAGCGTGCGCGACGGCATTCCGGCGTGTCAGCGGCTCATCTGAAGCCGACCACCGCATGCGGGATGTAGGGCGCCTCCAAAGCGACAATCTCTTCGGGCGAGAGACGCAGCGAGAGGGCGGCGACGGCATCGTCGAGATGCGCCGCCTTGGTGGCGCCGACGATGGGCGCGGTGATCGGGTCCTTCTGCAACACCCAGGCGAGGGCCACCTGAGCCGGCGGGACACCACGGGCCGCAGCGATCGCAGCAACCTGTTCCACCACCACCTTGTCGGCCGAGGCCGTGGCCGCATGGAGCGTCTTGCCGAATTCGTCGGTCTCCGAGCGCGCGCTGGTCTCGCTCCAAGGACGGGTGAGGCGGCCGCGGGCCAGCGGGCTCCACGGGATTACGCCAATGCCCTCCGCTTTGCAGAGCGGCAGCATCTCCCGCTCCTCCTCCCGATAAAGCAGATTGACGAAGTTCTGCATGCTGACGAACCGCGCCCACCCATGGCGATCGGACAAAGCCAGCGCTTGCGCGAACTGCCACGCATACATGGAGGACGCCCCGATATAGCGGGCCTTGCCGGAGCGCACGACGGTATCCAGCGCGTCGAGGGTTTCCTCGATGGGCGTTGCATAGTCCCAGCGATGAATCTGGTAGAGGTCCACATAATCAGTGCCTAGGCGGCGCAGGCTATTGTCGATCTCGGCGAGAATGGCTTTGCGGGACAATCCGGCGCCATTGGGGCCCGGCCGCATGCGGTTGAACACCTTGGTGGCGATCACCACGTCATCGCGTCGCGTAAACTCTTTGATGGCACGCCCGAGGATCTCCTCGCTGGTGCCGTCCGAATACACATTCGCCGTGTCAAAAAACGTGATGCCGCTTTCCAGCGCCTTCTTGATAAAGGGCCGGCTCTCCGCCTCCGGCAGCGACCAGGGATGGGTGCCGCGATCGGGCGCGCCATAGCTCATGCAGCCAAGGCACAGGCGCGAGACCTCGAGGCCGGTCCGGCCAAGCTTCACATAATCCATGCGGGACTCCTTCCGAACGACGCAAAGGGCGGGGCAAACGGCCAAGGCCTATGCGTAGCATTGGCCCGATCCAAAACCGAGTGGAATGAAACGAATATAGATGCCGTTACGGCATGCAACGCTATGGTTGCGACGAGACACGAAAATACAACGGCGTAATTGGAGATCGAATATATCAATTATTGGTGCTTGTGGACGATATCGCTAATCTGTAAAGCCGGAATGTTGGTCAAAACAATAAGGATGTATTTTATGCGTACCGCGTATTTTATCGCTCTTACTCTCGCCTTCTCCGTGGCGCCCGCACTGGCTCAGGTGAGTGACCCGTCCATGAGCTGCGCTGATTATTTGAAGCTCGCAGCATCCGCCGGCCCGACGCCCAAGACCGGCGACGCGGCCACCGACAAGATGGCCGCCGACATGGACACCAAGATGAAGGCTTATTGCGTCGCCAACCCCAAGGCAAAGGCGATGGAAGCCGCGGAAAAGGCCATGGGCGGCTGAGGCTTTCCTTTTAGCCGACGCCTTTGCGGCGTTGGGTCCGGGTCTGGGGGCCTGCGCAGGTGCGCCCGCAGACCCGGCATGCGTGTCCCTGAAAACGCATCCGTCCACACGGCCGTCCGACCGATTTCATGAGCGAGATCGCGGGAGGAGCGGCATCTGCACACAGGCGCGTGGCACTGGGCATCTTGACCCTGCGCGCCGTGCGGCCTACCACCCACCGCAGTGAGCCCGTAGCTCAGCCGGTAGAGCACGTGACTTTTAATCATGGGGTCTCGGGTTCGAATCCCGACGGGCTCACCATTTCCGTCTTCCATCGACCGACCCGCACCGTGCGACGGTGGAAGCGCCCGTTCGACTGGGCTGGAATCCTGCTGTAGCGCGCAAAATCGGATGTCACCGCGCGCAGGATCATATGTCACCCGCGCGCGGTGGGTTTTCAGGCCCTTAAACGTCGATCAAAGCGATGTCTGAGAGTGCGCCACGCGAGCGCTGCAGCCAGGGGGCAAACGCCGTTACCGGCTGCGTGGTATCGCTCCATCCGATGGGCCAGCCCATCAGCCACTCCGTGAAGGCTGGGTTCAAGATCCACTCGCCGGGAGAGCACCCGCTCCCAGGCCGGATGGTCGCCAGGACGCGGCGGGAATAAGGGAAGGCCGGCATCGGCCCCGGCGTCCAGCCCAGGGCCGTCATCACCCGGCGCATCACGCTCCAGTCCTTGGCCGCCTCGGCGATGGAGACCTGGCTGCCGCGCTGGTCGGCTGCGGCCACCCACAGCATCCCCGCTTCGTTCACCCGCAGCTCGGCCCGATTCGCCATGATCGAGGCCGTGGGCGTGGGCCAGCACGAAAAGGCGGACCCGCCAGTGCGGAGCGCCGACTTCAGCCGCTGAGAACAGGCCCGCTTCGAGGCCATAGCCCATTGCCTGTAGCTCTCGGGCGACCTCGTGGAAGCCTCGATCCACATGGCCGGAGACGTTTTCGAGGAACAGCCATCGCGGGGCGGCCTCGGAGGCGATGCGGGCGACATGGGGCCAGAGGTGGCGGGGGTCTCGCTCGGCAAGTTTGCGGCCGGCGGCCGAGAACGGCTGGCAGGGATAGCCCGCAGTGAGGAGATCCACCGCGCCACGCCAGGGGCGACCATCGAAGGTGGCAAGGTCGTCCCACACAGGCGCGTCACATAGGACCGCGTCTTCCATCCGCGCCACGAGAACGGACGCAGCGTGGCTGTCCCGCTCGACATAACAAACAGTGCGGTATCCGGGTTCTGCGATGCCGAGGCCGAGCTCCAGGCCTCCCACGCCTGCGCACAGCGCAAGGCCTCGGATCGTGCCCGCGCGGGCAACAGGTTCAACGGGATGTAGAGCCACAATTTGCGCTTCCTTGATCGGGACGCTCGCGGCGCTCGGATGGGGGCTCGGGGGGCCTCAATGCGTTCAGGGTGCCGCAGCGGCGGCACTTGATTTCGATGGTGCCGGAGATGGCACCCCGGCCGGCGCGGAACAGCAGCGCGCGGCACGATCCACAACGGATGTTCTCCACTTGTTAAGGCCTTGCGGGTTAGCGGCCCCATCGGGGGACCGTTCCGCACCGTTCGGTCGCGCGGGTTGTTGCTGCCAGGCTGGCCCGCGTTCGGGGCGCTCGCGCCCCGCCCCACCTCAGGCAACAGTGCCGCCCTCCGGATCGCCGGCCATGGTGCCGGTGCCGGAAGCGCTGTCGCCGCTCTCGTCCTCGCTGTCGCTCTTGCTCTGGGCGGCCTCCTTGGTTTCCAGGGTCAAAGTGGTGATCCAGCCGGAGCCGGGTTCGATGTGGTGCTCGACGCTCTCCGCACACCAGGCGGTGCCATCCGCATCGGGGCCGAAGCCGGTGACCTTCACGGGGCAGCCGGCCACGGCGGCCGGATCGCCCGCCACGGTCACCTGCCCGGTGGCGGACTGGCGGCTCCGCTCACGCGCTGCTGCGCGGGCACCATGACGGGCCTCGTCCTTGGAGGGCCAAGGATGGGGACGGGCCAGCCGGCCCTTGCCGCTGTCGCTTTCGTCGTCCTCGTCCTGCCAGAGGCCGGTGGCCTCGTCGTACCAGCGGCCCTGGCTGGTGCGGTACGCCCCACGCGGCTCGAAATCGAAGGCGAAGTCATAGGCCGGGTCATAGGCGATGGTGAGGGTGGGCAGCGCCCCGCCCGAGGCGGTGCGGCCGGCGCCGCGCTCGGTCATCATCAGCTTGCCACCGGCCACCTTGATGGCGCCGCCGAAGTCGTCGGCCAGGTCCGACAGGAAATCCAACGCCTCCTGCTGGACGCGGGCGCGATAGGGAATGGCAATCGCCTTCAGCGCCGGATCGACCACCACCTGCAGGCCCAGCCCCTTGGCCACGTCAGACACGATGGTCCCCAGCGTGGCCTGGTCCCAATGGCCGCTGTCCACGGACTTGGCGGTGTCGATCAAATCGGCCGCCCGGCATTCCACGCTCATGGTGTGGCCGCCCTCGGGATCGCCGGTGAGGCCGGTGCGCTGGACGGTATAGATGCCGGCCAGGGCCATGGCGTCCCGCGCCCAGCCGATCTGCACGCTGTAGCGGGTGCCCTTGGGCGGCATGGCCGGGAATGGCGGCGCCACCCGGAAGGTGAGCGTGCAGGTGTCGCTCTCATGGCCCACCGCGTCGCGGATGCGCACGGAGGTGAGCGTGTCGCCCCAGACCGACAGCAGGTTCGCGGTCTTGGGGCCTTGCACCATGACGATGGGCATGCGGATGGCCATGCGCTACTCCCAGGCCCGCACATAAGCGCTGGACGGCGGAGCGGCAGGAAGCTCGGGCACCACGAGCGCCGTGCCGGCCGGGATCACCGGCCCCAAGGCGGCAAGGCCCGGATTGGCGGTGACCACCGCCTCCACCGCACCATTCCCAGCGGTGCCCATGAGCACGTCCACCAATTGGTCGAGGCGGATGTCGCGGGTGACCAGATAGCGGGTCATCGGAACGACCTCAGGGCGCCGGCCACAGTGGAGCCCACGGCCACCGCTGAACCCAGCGCCGAGGTGCCGCCCAAAGCGTTGACCGCGGCGCCCAGGCCGGTGCCCAGAGCACCGCCGGCCAGCGAGGTGGCACTGCCCACATGCAGCAGCTCGGCCTCGCCATGGACGATCCGGCCGACGCCGCTGCGCGGATGAAAGCGCTCCTCGCCCACGTCGAGGAATTGCACCACCACCAGCCCCTCCAGGCTGCCGGCATAATTGGCGCCGAGGCGGATCAGCGGCACCACGGTCTGCTGCTGGTGGATCAGTTTCAGGATGGCCAAGGCATCCATGCCGCCGAACATGGCCGGCCAGGTGGCGAACTCGATGCGGCTGGTCTTCGGCCCGGCGCCGGTGAGCTGGAAATCCATGCCGGAAAAGGTCGCCGCCGCCGGCACGCGGGTTTCCGAGCGGGTGCCCAGGCGCTGGGGATTGAGCCCCACCACTTTGAGCACCGCGGCGCCGATGGCCATCAATCCGCTCATGCCCAGGCTCCGATGTCATGCAAGGCACCGGCGCGGGCCTGGCGGATGGCCCGGTCCTGCTCGCGCTGGGCGGCGCGGGCGATGGCGCGCGGATCGCTGCCGGTGATGTGCTGGTTGATGGTGGTGCTGCCCAGGCTGGACTGCCGGCCCGGTGTCGCCGCCGCCCCGCCGCCTGCGGGCGCCGCGGCACCCGCCGCACCGGCGGGCGCGATGGTGGGGGTGGCGGTGATGGACAGGAT
>NZ_CALRWL010000053.1:0-44902 GCF_943371865.1 Azorhizobium sp. AG788
AATGTCATCTCGGAGGCGATGAAGCCCACGCCCGACGACACCGTGCGGGCGTGGCTCGACGAGCAGGCGGCCGAGACGCTCTATCTCTCCAGCGTCACCATCGCCGAACTGTTGTACGGCATCGGTGCGCTGCCCGCGGGCAAGCGCAAGGACAGGCTCACCGAAGCCCTGGACGGGGTGATGGAGCTGTTCGCCGACCGCGTCTTGCCTTTCGATATCGCTGCCGCACGACGCTATGCCGACTTCGCCGTGAAGGCTCGTGCGGCCGGCAAGGGCTTTCCGACGCCCGACGGCTATATCGCCGCAATCGCAGCCTCCCGGGGCTTCGCTGTGGCCACGCGCGATACCAGCGCGTTCGACGCCGCCGGTGTGGAGGTCATCAATCCGTGGAGCGTGGAACGCTGACAGCTTGCCACGGCAGCAGGTGTTGGACCTGACAACCCTGCGGAAGCGACCTGCCACCGCGGCAACCCGCCATCACGGTCTCCTGACCGGACGGCCCCCCCGCTTCACGACGCTGATCCTTGGGTCCAGCCGATGGCCTGACGCCATCAACCCATGACGGGTCGGACTACGCTGCGCGTGCCGCCGCTCCGGCTGCGCCTCACGCGGTGATTGCGGCCACCGGCCGGCCTCTTCGGGCGCCTGTCAGCGGGGGATGGACCTCCGCTCGCGCAGGAGCCAGGTCGATGTCCGCCCAGATCGCTCACGCCTTCGCCTTCAGCCTCGCCACCACCCTGATGGCCACCGTCGTCATCTTCCGCGCCGGCGACGGCACACTCTCCGTCGCCCCGGCTGCCGAATATGACGGCGACGAAGCTGCCATCGTCCGCGAAATCGATCCCTTTGCCTCTTGAGAGGCGAGCGGGCGGCCATGAACGGCGGAGACGGCGTGCCCTCGTGCTCTGACGCCAACGCCAATCCCGCCTGTGCATCGTGGTGGTGGAGGCGCATCGGTCTGATTTTATGGAGCCGCCCCCATTATCTTCATCGGCATGCTCCTCAGCATGGCGACGATCGCATTCCTCTGCTGGCTGCTCTTCACGCTGGCGGTATTCGCGTTGCCGCTGTTTGCGGGCATCATGGCGGGCACATGGGCCTATGGTACCGGCGCCGGATGGCCCGGCGTTCTTGTTGTCGGCCTTGCCGCTGCTGGCCTGACTTACGCCCTCGGCCAGTTCCTGTTCGCGATCGTCCGTCCGATCTGGGCACGTCTGCTCATCGCCGCCGTGTTTGTCTTCCCGGCCGCAGCGGCGGGCTTCCACGCCACCCTTGGCATCGTGAAGCACACCATGCCCTCCCAGACGTGGCAGATGGGGTTTTCGATCCTCGGAGCCGGCGTGGTTGGCATTGTCGCCTTCGTGCGCATCACCGGAATGAAGACGTTCGGCCCTTCTGACGGGCACGGCTCCCCTCCCTTACACAGCGATAGCCGCTCGGCGCACCAGACGGCGAATGGCATAGCGTCCGCGTCAGCCGGCTGGGCCAGGAGGGAGCGGAGATCCGGCGCGCCGGCTTTGCCCTCCCATGCGGTAGGATTGGTGCGCGTGGAGGACGGCGGCCGCGTCGCAGTCGAAAGGCCCCCTGGGGCAGAGCATTCGCGACATTGGCGGGACGGGGAATGCGCATCTTGGCCAGCCTCAGGGCATCGTCCGCTCATATTGGCCGGTCGGGTCTGTGTAACCGGCGCGAGGGCCACGGCCTCTCCGTCATCCATCCGTCCGTGCCCGCTCCAGACGGCCTCTTCAATGGCCTGATCTGGCCGAAGGACGGCTTTGCCTCGAGCGTCTATGCCACAACGGCTGGTCCCGACTTTCTTCCCCTGCCGACGCCCACCCCGCGCACTGCGCGGGGACCCCGGATCGCCGTCATTCCTCGCGAAGCAACAAAGTCGCGCCTGCGCCGTCCTCCGCTGCGCTGCGGTCGCAATCCTCACCCCATCGCGCGAGCGCGACGGGGACCCCGAGCCGATGTGGCGTCGCTCGCCTCCGGCCTCTCGATCGCCATCGAGGCCGCAATGGTGCGGGCTCAGGAGACAGGACGGAGACGGAACATGGCCACCATCGGCACCTTCAAGAAGACCGGCACCAACGAGTTCACCGGCGACATCGTGACCCTCGGCGTGCAGGCCCGGGGCGTGCGCATCATCCCCGACACCCGCGCCAGCGGCGAGAACGCCCCCAGCCACCGGGTCCTGGTCGGCCGCGCCGAGATCGGCGCCGCCTGGTCCAAGCGCTCCACCGAGGGCCGCGACTATCTGGGCCTCAAGCTCGACGATCCGAGCTTCACCGCCGCCATCTACGCCAACCTCTTCGATGACGAGGACGGAGAGAACTTCTCCCTCATCTGGTCCCGCCCCAACGGGCGACGTGGCGAGTGAGGCGCCCAAGGCCCCGGCCGGATCTGGCCGGGGCTTTCCCCGCGGTTCAGTCCTTGCCGTCGGGGCGAACAAGCTCTTCGTGGCTGACGCCCAGCGCCTGTGCAAGTTCGTAGAGCGTGATGATGGTGGGATTGCGCCGGCCGCGTTCGAGCCCGCTGATGTACTGCTGGCTGAAGCCGGATCGCGTCTCCACGTCCTCCTGTGTCAAGCCCTTCTCCTGACGCAGGCGCGCGAAGTTCCGGCCGACCAGCTTGCGCATATCCATGCGCAGACGGATCGCAATTTACGCCCTCCGAGATTATCAACTATAGTATGTATAGGATCGCTTCGCCGCCAAGGCGCACAAACACCGGATTCGATGTGTTATTTCCCACTCGCGCCGTGTTCGCTACTCGGCTACGAAGCGTGAATAATAATGGTCATGGAGGTGTGGGGTCACATGACCGATTCTTTTGAGGATATCGCGCCGTCCAGCCTCCAACTCACCGGCTACGACAGATCGCACATACGCCTCTATGCGCGCCTTATGGATGCGGTGGCCGACGGCGCGGATTGGAAAGAGATCGTCGCAGCGCTCTTCGGACTAGATGCCGCGCATCAGCCTGAGCGTGCGCGTAATATCTTTGACAGCCATCTCGCCCGCGCCCGTTGGGTCGCCGCCAACGGCTACAAGGACCTTCTCCGCACCCGGGGCGACTGATCGGGCTGGCGGGATGCAGTCAGGGCATCACGCGATGCTCAAAGAGGGCCTTCCCTTAGGCGATGCAATTCTTGACTGTTTCGCTCGACACGCACGCCACTGATGCGGAGCCGAGGGAATGAAGCCGGACACATCGCGTTGGCGGGACAGCGCCAACTACGATTATTTCGACGACCTCTGCGTCGAAGGCCTCGCTTGGGAATGTCTGCGCCGAGACGAGACTTATCAGGACCAATACCACGCGATCGTCACAGCCGGTACCGAGGCCGAACCGCTCCCCCGGGAGGTGGAGCAGCGCTGGGGGCTTCGATTTCGCGGCAAGACCATCTCTCAGCTCGATCGAGCAGTCCATCATCTGGTCGCCGCGCGTCAATCCTGCCGCCGTGATTGTTGGCTCGTCTCCCCATTTCGCGGACGGCGTCCAGGTGAGGGAGGTCGATGGTATATCCGCGTTGCAGTTGAGCCCGGAAGGTGCTCACGCCTCCATCGGTGAGGGGAGGCACCAGTCGCAGATTCTGTTTCTCCCGGGCCGCCACCGTGACGCCCGCGTAGCAGTGGTCATTCCGATGGACGCGGACCTGATGGGCCGGGTGGAGGCGTTGAACCGCTTCTGGCGCACAGTCGAAGGGCGGCCGCCGCTGCCCGACACGCGCATGACTCTACAGCAACGGCACCGCCTGCGCAGCATGATGCTCGCCGCGGATGGTCGGGCCAACCGCGCCAGCTATCGCGACATCGCCGTGGCCCTGTTTGGCGCGGTGCGGGCAACTTCTGAGCCCTGGAAAACTTCGTCCCTCCGCGACCGGGTCATCGGCCTCGTCAAAGGCGGCCGCGCCCTCATCATCGGCGGCTATATGAAGATCCTGCGTCATCGTCGACGACCATAGCTGCGCCTTCGGCTTGGCGAGGGTGGGCATTTTACGCCCAACAACTTTCCCCCTCCTCCACGGCGGACGCCATTTGCCACAGTGATCGCCATTCGCCGCTGACACCCAGAGGTCCGAGATCGCCCACAGAGGTTCGATCTATGCGCCCCGACGCTGTCCCGCTGCCGCCGTGCTCTCTGCGCACCAAGGACGCCACCGTCTTCCTCAGCTTGTCGTCCAGGACCACTCGAGAAACACAGCACCTACGGGATAAGCGCCTCAAGGCCGCCCTCGACCGTCCGTACCCAGTGCGGGTCGTCGTCATGAGGGACCTCGGTCTCGATCCCTATGGAGGCTGACATACCGAGGATCGGGCATTCGCAGAGACGCGGCGCCCAGACCGTAGCGATACGGGCATGGTCCACGGTGCGATCAGCCCGACTGACCTGTCGTCCGAGCTAAAGTGAGGAGCGCACGAGCAGCTGGGCTATCATTCTTAGGAGAGGTTATGACAAAGATCGGGAGCACCTCTCCGCCGATCGGTCGATAAGTGACCCCTGGTATCGAAACAATTGTCTCCGACTCCAGCAGGGGCATTATTCCCAGGCAGGAGGCTACCAGCCCCAAAAGGCTATAACGCCCAATCTTATGAGCTACCACCTTCGGCTCGCCGCCCATGGCCCTTACGCGATCTGTGACGTAAGCGCTGATCTCATCACCTGAACCACCGGAGGACGTTAGAAGGCGTTCCTGAGCAAGCTCGCTCCAGGCCAAGCGGCTTTTAAACGTCAATGGATGCCCTTCACAAAAGGCGAGAAACACTCGCTCGTGCCATACCTCGATTGCATCATACGAATGTGCATGTGAATTCCCAATCGTGAACGCCAGATCAAGCCGCGCCATTCCAAGGGATAGCAGGTGGTGCGCCGCTGATGCTTCATGAAATTCAACGTCAATCTCGGGTTTCTGGCGGGCAAAATCGGCAAACAACTGCTAAATCGCTCCGCAAGCTGCAACTGAAAACACCCCGACCTTCAGATGGGCTCTCTCCGGCTGCCCTATAGCGGCCGCTTCTCGAGCCCCAGCTTCAAGCTGATCGAGCGCGTCCCGCACCCGATCAAGAAAGCGTTGCCCCGCGAGTGTGAGCGTTATACCCCCCGAGTGCCTGATAAAGAGCGAGGCGCCGATCTGGTCCTCAAGATTACGAATGGCCCGGCTTACCGATGATTCCTGGATGCCCAGCGAGATGGCGGCCCTGCGAAAGCTGCCCTGGCTCGCCACCTCAATGAAATAGCGCAAAACGCGCGTTCCAGTAAAAATATCCGGCATATCCCATTCAATCCGTCAAATTGAAAGCGTGACGGTCGGCCGACGAGGCCCGATCGACCAGAGATCATCGGCGCTGAACGCTATCAGGACGCGGATCATCTCTCCTGCCCATCGAATATCTTCTGGGGCTTGGTCAGGACGTCCGGGTGGAGCAGCACGTCCAATTGCGCCTTCGAAAGGAGGCGCTTCGCAAGGACTACTTCATAAACGCCGCGACCCGTGGCATGCGCTTCCTGAGCAACGGCCGTGGCGTTGGCGTAGCCGATGTACTGATTGAGCGCCGTCACAATGCCGATGGAGCGCTCCACCGCGGCGCGCATGGCGCTTCGGTTCGCCGTGATCCCCCGGATGCAGCGCTCTTCCAGGGTGAGGCAGGCCCGCGTCAGGTGCGTCACGCTCTTGAACAAGCTGTGCGCGATGATGGGTTCGAAAGCGTTCAGCTGCAGCTGGCCGGCTTCTGCGGCAAAAGTGACGGTGAGGTCGTTGCCAATCACCTCGAAGGCCACCTGGTTCACCATCTCCGGGATCACGGGATTGACCTTTCCCGGCATGATGGAAGAACCGGCCTGGACCGGCGGCAGGTTGATTTCTCCAAGCCCAGCCCTGGGCCCGCTGGATAGCAGGCGCAGGTCGTTGCAGGTTTTGGACAACTTGACGGCGGTCCGCTTCAAGACGCTGGAGAGCTGAACGAACGCTCCACAATCCTGGGTCGCCTCCACCAAATTGGGAGAGGTCACCAATGGAAGGCCAGTGATCGCCGACAGGTGGCTGCAGACCAGCTTCGCGTAGTCGGGGTGGGCGGTGATGCCGGTGCCGATGGCGGTCGCCCCCATGTTGATCTCACAGATCAGGCGGACGGCTTCCCCCAAGCGGTCCTCGTCCTCGCCCAGCATGACGGCGTAGGTGCTGAATTCCTGGCCGAGCGTCATGGGGACGGCATCCTGCAGCTGGGTGCGCCCCATCGTCAGCACGTCATGGAATTCCTCCGCCTTCACCTCGAAGCTCCGACGGAGCGTGGCCATCGCCTCGGTCAGCCGAAGGATCCCCACATGCGCCGCGACCTTCAATGCGGTCGGATATACGTCATTGGTGCTCTGGCTCATGTTGACGTGTTCATTGGGGAGCAGCACTTGGTACTCGCCCCTCCGGTGGCCCAGATGCTCAAGGGCCCTGTTCGCGATCACCTCGTTTGCGTTCATATTGGTGGAGGTGCCTGCGCCGCCTTGGATCACATCGACAACGAAATGATCATGCAGCTTGCCCTCACGGATCTCCACGCAAGCCGCGGCGATGGCGTCGCACCTTGGTGTATCCAGAAGACGCAGTTCCGCATTGGCGAGCGCGGCCGCTTGCTTGATGCAAGCCAAGGCCCGAATGAGATCAGGATAGATCGAGATTGGCGTGCCGGTGATCGGAAAGTTTTCCACCGCACGCAACGTATGCACGCCGTAGTAGGCAGAGGACGGCACGCGTTTGTCCCCGAGGAGATCGTGCTCCAGGCGCATCTCCACGTCTGGCACGTCCATTCCAGGCCTCACCATGCGCATCTCCCTTCCTGTGCTTTGGTCTTGCAGAGGGCCGACAGAGCGGCTTCCGTTTTCGGCGGCATACGCCAGTTCATGCTGCACGCCCGCTCACCATGCGAGGCGCGCCCGGTTTGAGCCGTGCAATACAGGCGCGGGCCAAGGCATCGGTGGCATCGATGAGGTGGGGGCGAAGGTCACTTCCGGCCTGGGCTAGCGCGATGGGAATTTCCGTGCACGCCAGCGCAACGGCGCTGCAGCCAGAAGACAGCAGGTCTTCGGCCTGCCGGGTCAATGCGCCGGCGGCATCATCGATGCGGCCGGCCTTCACGTGCCGTATACCGCGCATCACCTCATCTTGGGCGGCCGGCACGACACAGCTGTAATTGGAAGGCAGGCGTCGCTGGTAGATGGCGGCCCGCACGGTGCCCGTGGTCGCCAGCAAGCCAATGCGGCCGTCCACGATGCCGCGACGACGCAAGTCTTCCACCACGGCATCGACAATGTGCAGTATGGGGATCTGCGCCTCCGCCTGAAGGGCATCATACCAATGGTGCGCGGTGTTGCAGGGAATGGCCACACACGAAGCCCCTGAAACGTGCAGTCGGCGCAGGGCCTCAAGCATGGCGGGTAGGGGATCCGCACCCTGACCGATGATCGCCTCTGTTCGGTCGGGAACTTCGGTGGCGGAGCAGATGATCATTTGCAAATGATCCTGATCTCGTCCGGCCGGCGTGTTGGCTATTACCTTTTCCATGAAATCGACCGTCGCCAACGGCCCCATTCCTCCAAGAACGCCAAGCATATCGCACTCCTTCTTGCGTGCGACTATGGGTGAATTCTATTGGTTCAGTCCAATGCATATTCGGAACAATGAATTCCAAATATGCATAGCCGATCTTACAACTAATCTGTATCGTGCTCTCACCTTATTGCGCTAAGCAAAAAGGCCTGGCACGCGGCCAAAGCGATCCAGCCGAAAATGCTGCATCGGCAGTCTCGTTGCACGGCCATTGAGGAGGGCTGCAGCGGCTCGGCCCATCACTGGACCCGCCGTCAAGCCGAAATGCGAATTGCCGAAAGCCAGAAAGACGTTGGCGACGCCGCTCATTCGATCGAGTACCGGCAAGCCATCCGGAAGGCTCGGTCGGTCGCCGCACCACCGGCTGACTTGATCGGTCTGCACGCCTGGGAACATCCGCTTGGCCTGCTCCATCAGGAGGTCCGCCCTTCGCCAGTTCGGGGCAGCTCCGATCCCGGCGAATTCCACGGTGCCCGCCAGCCGCAGCCCCATGTCCATCGGCTGCGCCGCGAAGCCCCAATCGCGATGGGTCACAGGGCGGTGCAGGACAACGCCCGGATCGGCGAGGGTCACGTGATAGCCGCGCTCAGCCTCGATGGGCACGCTGCGGCCGAACTGCTTCAGCAGCCGGCCAGATCCCGCGCCGGCCGCAATCAGCAACGCATCGAGTGTGAGTTGGGAGCCGCCGTCCAGGATCAGACGGGTCACTCGGCTTCCTTCGGTCTGAATCGCCATGACCTCGCCCTGGACGATTTGGGCTCCGTTGCGCACCGAGACTTCAGCCAAGGCTGTGACCAGTCGATGCGGGTTGCGGCATCGCCCGTTGTCGGGGAGCAGAATGCCGCTCTGAAAACGGTGTGCCAGTGCGGGTTCCATCTGCTGGATGTCGTTTGCGTCAAGCACCTGGACTGCGACACCAGCCTTGGCGCGCATCTCTTGCGCCAGGGCAGATCCTGCGGCGGCGCCGGGCTTTTCGGAGACATAGAGTTGGCCGATCCGCTCCACCAGCCCTTCCGCGTCTGTGCCGCGGGTGAGTTGGGCATAGGCCTCAAAGCTTTCTGAATGGAGCGCGTGCATGGCCGCAGAGATGCGCAGGGCTTCCTCTTTTCGGCTGGCGCGCACCCAGCCGAAAAGCCAGGGCAGCAAACGGGGAAGATAACCGGGGCGGATGCTCAAGGGTCCAGTTGGATCGAAAAGCCAGCCCGGCACTTGACGTAGCGACCCTGGGATCGAGTAAGGCACGACGGCCCCCGGACTGATATTGCCCGCATTCCCGAACGAGGCGCCCCGTCCCGGAGGCAGGCTGTCCACGAGCGTCACCGCCCAACCGTCACGCTGAAGCCAAAGCGCGGAACACACGCCGACGATGCCGGCACCGACGATGGTGACGTGCCGCTCGGATCTCATGTTCATGATAGACTGCGCCTCCCGGCGGGCTGAAGGGATAGAGTTCCAACGGGAACGGTCAGTAAAGGTCGCGGCTCTCGCCACCGCCTCAGCCGCCACCTGATCTGGCGGTCTCAGATCTTGCTGGTGCTTGCGCGGCGCTTCGCCGACACGAGAGCGCCATCGCTCGCCCAGTTCTCCACAGCCACATCCTCGAACACGATGAGGAGGCGAGCGGGCGCGATCCCCGCATGCTCTTGGAGCGCGTCGGTCACCGCACGGGCAATAATCGCCTTTTGCTCCTCGCTCCGACCGGAGAGCATCTCGATACGCACATATGCCATTTGGACTGTTCTTCCCATTGCTCAGCGGTAGTACTTGCGGCGAAAATGCCCCTCGATCACGTTTGCAGCCATCGTAAGGGGGATAATGAGCGCCAAGAAAGTAAGGGCGACGGTCGTCAAGACCTCCAGCGGCCTGAAAGTCTGCATGCTGATCTGTTGGCCTTGGTAGAGGATGTCCGCAACCGCGATATAGCCGGCGAGCGCCGTATTCTTAACCACCAGCACGCACTGGCTGACCAACGGCGGCAACATGCGTTGCAGTGCGAGCGGCAACACCACCCGTCTGAAGGCCTGTGCCTGGGACATGCCGACGGAGGACGCAGCTTCGACCAACCCTCGGTCGATGGACTGCAAGCCGGCACGAAAGATCTCCGAAAAGAAGGCCGAGCTATAGAGGGCGAGCGCCAAGACGGCAGTTTGGAACGCAGGGATCGTCAAACCCGTCAGGATGGGGAGGCAGTAATAAATCCAGACCACCAGCACCAAGGGTGGAACAGCACGGAGCAGCTCCACCCAAGTGATGACTGGCCACCTCACGACCCGGTGGGACGACATGCGCAATAAAGACAGTGCGAGTCCGGCCAGCGCGCCCAGAATGATGGTTAACCCAGCAAGCGAAAGTGTCACTCCCATCGCGCGCAAGAAGACGTCCCGATACTCCCAAATGACCTGGAAGTTCCACTGGTAAGCAGCTTCGGTCATTCCGGTCGTCCCATTTCGATTTGATGGCGCTCCATGTAGCGGCGCGTGAACTCACGGGTGCGCGGGGCCGCCTGCTCGCCAAAGATGTGCGCGGGTGGGCCCAGGTCTTCGACCTTCCCGTCCGCTAGGAAAACGATTTGATCGCAGACCTCGTGCGCAAAACCCATTTCATGCGTGACGATGATCATCGTCATGCCTTCCTGAGCCAGGTCACGGATCACCTTCAGGACCTCACCAACGAGCTCCGGGTCCAGCGCCGATGTCGGTTCATCGAATAGAATTATCTCAGGCTGTAGAGCGAGCGCACGGGCGATCGCTACGCGCTGCTGTTGGCCGCCGGACAATCGACTGGGATAGGCGTGAACGCGCCCCTCAAGCCCGACTTTGCGAAGGAGAGTTGTGCCCATCTCTCTCGCTTGGTCTCGATCCATACCTTGCACAACCACTGGGCCCTCTATGACATTCTCCAGCGCTGTGCGGTGGGGCCAGAGGTTGAAGTGCTGGAAGACCATCGCCATCCGACGACGTTGACGACTGAGATCCCGGGCGGGCAACGGCTTGCGGCCACGGGGCGTATCGCGAAACCCCACCAATTCCCCAGCCAAGCGGATGCTGCCCACTTGAGGGACCTCCAGCATATTGATGCATCGGAGCAGGGTGGACTTTCCTGAGCCACTGGCTCCAATGAAGCCGAAAACTTGGCTCTTATGGATATCGATATTTATCCCCTTGAGTACTTCGATGTGCCCGAAACTCTTGTGCAGATCTCGAATGGAAAGAAGTGGACTATTCATCATGATGCTCATTCATGCCGGCGTGACATACTTGCTCCAGATCTCATCCAGGGCCCCCTGGATGCGGAAGTATTCAATTGCAACGTTCATCCAACGCTGAAGGTCCAGAGCTTCGAGGCGCATGCCGAAATTGATGGGCTGCGCACGAAGCGGCGTCGGGACCGCCAAAGTGCCTTGTCCGCGCTGGGACCGGTACAGGGAGAGCGTAGGCTCGTTTGACAGCACGACGTCGACGCGCCCACTCTCCATTTCCAGCGTCATGGCATCGTTCGTACGCACCAGGGTCCAACTTGCATTGGGCAGGAAATTCTGCGCCAGGCGCGTGGTGGATGCTCCATCGACGGCGGCGATCGTGACCGAAGCTTGATTCAACGCGGACCATTCGCGGAGCGTGTTCACTCTGGCTGTCAGGCCGAGGATTGCGAGCCGGCTCTGCGCGACCGCATCCGAGAAACCCGCCGCCAGCGCGCGCTGCGGCGTGGCATTGAACCCCCCGATGGTGTCGAAGCGGCGGGCCTGCAGCCCGGCGGCAGCGGTGCCCCAATCCGTCGTGACATATTCGCAGCGCACACCGATCGAGCCAAACATCAGCTCGGCGATGTCGGGCATGATGCCGGTCCAGCCTTGTGTTCGCAGGTCTCGCCTGTAGTAAGGAAAGGCTTCTACGGCGCCGATGCGGACCACCTTCTCTGTCAGAATGCGCGCCAAGTCGCCCTGAGAAGGGGCAGCCGTCGTCTGGGCTTGCGCGCTTCCGAGCAGTCCAACAGCGCTTAAGGGCGCCCCGAGGGCACCTGCCAAGAATTCTGCTCGATTCATTTTCGATCTTCCTCGGGAATGGACGGCTCCCGCCCTCTGCGGCTAAGTCCGTGCTTATTTTCATTATTTCCGGGCCAATTCCCTCGTACAGAACGCCGGGACGCTTGGGAAATTGATTATCGGTATATGCTATGCCGGATTTGCATTGGCGGCTCGGCGATGCTTGCGAACAAATGCAGCGAGAGCAGAAGGAGAGGGTTCTATGGAGCTGGCATGGCTGGAAGACTTCCTCACCTTGAGCTCTACGCTGAATTTCTCCAGGGCGGCGGAACTCAGGAATCTCACTCAGCCGGCCTTCAGCCGCCGCATCCGGAATCTTGAATCATGGCTCGGGGTTACGCTGATTGATCGCAGCACCTTCCCCGCCTCGCTCACACCGGAAGGGCTGAGCTTTCGGAAAGGGGCGCAGGAAATGGTTCGCGCCCTTTACCGGGAAAAAGAACAGTGCCTGCAATTGGGAGGGGTGGAACCCTCCTTCCACTCATTCGTGACATTACACACTATTGCGATGAGTTTTTTTCCGAAATGGCTGCACAGCTTAGAAGCCCGACTGGGGTCAATGCGCACTCAGGTTGTAGTTGGACCGATGCATGACTGCGTTGAAAGCCTGATTTCTGGCGCATCGGATTTCATGCTCTTTTACGCACACCCTTCTGTGCCGCTATTAATCGACGCGCAGCAATATCCCTCCTTTGCAATTGGGCGAGAGAGGTTGATCCCCGTTTCAATCCCCGGTCGGAGCGGGAAGCCTCGTTATGCTCTCAAAGCCGACAAACCCATCCCTTATCTGCGCTATGCGCGGCACACGTACATTACACGGTTGATTGATACCATCCTCGCCGCGCAACCTCATCTGCCCGAATTTGAAGTTGTGCATGAGAACAGGCTGACACTCGCGCTCAAGGCGATGGTGTTGGAGGGGTATGGCATGACGTGGCTGCCGGAAAGCACGATCGCTGCGGAGCTGCAGGCCGCCACGCTCGTCCCGGCCGGACCCGAGGAATGGTGGCTCGATATGCACATTCGCGCCTATCGCTCTGCGATCCGGGGGGCCCGAGAGAAGGAGAGGGTCTGGGCATCGCTGCACGACTTGGCCATTGACTGAACCAGCAGCGATATCGCGCGGGCGTCTCGCCCACGAAATTGCCCCACCGGCATGATGTGGGCGGAGCGCATCTCGCTCCAAGGTCGCCCTAAGCAGCATCAGATATCGCGAAGCGGTCGAGCGCATCGAGGAGGCCTTCGGCTGATGAAGGCGGTCGGGGATGCGCCGGCCGATGCTACGCGGCGTTGACCGGGTGGACTGGGCCTTCACTTTCGCGGCCGCGGCCTACGATCTTGTCTGCCCGCGCCTGCTGGCGGAGCCGGGTTGATGGACACGGCTCCAGCTTTCGCGAAGGCCTTCGCCGGACGCTGGCGGATGGTCGAGATGTGGCCCCCTGCGACAACGAAATTCTCGACTTTGGCGAAGAGACTCAGCTCAGGTTCGAGGCGCATCCAACGGCGAGATCGCCTTCGTCGCCGTGAAGGGCTTCCTCGATGTCCGCTACGGCTCGCGGGACGGCGTGGCCTGCGCTGAGCTCTTTTGGCAAGGCTACGACGCCGATGAAGCCTGCGGTCGCGGATAGGTCACGCTCGGAACCGCAGACCGCCTCGTCGGCCACATCCTCATCCATCAGAGCGACGATTCAGGCCTCGTCTGCGAACGCGACTGAGTTCTTCAACATCCTGCTAGCGGAGGAGTTCGGGGTCAGCGGAAATGGTCCAGCCAAGGTCTGCGACAGAATGGACGTGCTGTTGAATTCAATTGAGATCTGACCCGTCTGCTTTCCGGCGTTGAACCCGCCGCACCGATCGCCGCCCTCATCCCCTTCGACGACGACCTGCCCGACCGTATCGAGGCGCTGAACCTGTGGCATGCGCAGCGGGGGAAGCGGATGCCACCCGACACCCGACTGACCCGTCAGCAGCGCGGACGCCTGCGTCTGGTGCTTCAGGCCTACGATGGAGGAAACCGGGGCGCGAGCTACCGCGCCATCGCTGAGGCCCTGTTCGGCATCGAGCGGGTCGCGGCCGATCCCTGGAAGACATCTCCCCTGCGCGACCGCGTCATCGGCCTTGTGGAAGGCGGCACCGGCCTGATCGCCGGCGGCTATCTGCGGATGTTCCGCCACCGTCGCCGCCCGTGACGGGGTGGGGATTTTAGCCCCCCAATCTTCCCCATCCCTCCCGACATTCCTCCTCCGCCACCGTGGTCACCGTCCGCCGCCGCACTCCGGCGGCTCCCGCCACGCCCACGGAGGCCCGCTCCATGCGACCCGATCTCGCCACCCTCCCGCCGCGCTACCTGCGCACCAAGGAAGCCGCCGAGTTTCTCAGCCTGTCGGCCCGCACGCTGGAAAAGCACCGCACCTATGGCACCGGCCCCGCCTATCGCAAGCTTGGCGGGCGCGTCGTCTATTCCATCGACGACCTCCAGGCCTGGACCGAGCGCGGCGCGGTCACCTCGACCTCCGATCCGCGCGGCTCCGTCCTGCCGGCCAAGCGCCATGCGCTTGCCGCAGGTTCGTTCGCCGGCCGCGCCGCGCGCTGAACGCTTCCATGGCGGCGCGGCATCACAGCCTCTCGGAGCGCGGACAGCTGGACCTGTTCCGCGCCCGGCCAGGCGACTTCGCGCCACGAGATGCGCAGGATCTCATGGCCTATCCCTTCTTCTCCCTCTCCAAGACGCCGCGCGTTGCACCGATCGATTTCCGGACCGGCAGCATCGCCATCCGGGTCGAGGCCGTGCCCGACCACGGCATGGCTACCATCTGGGACGCGGACATTCTCATCTGGGCCGCCAGCCAGATCGTCGAGGCGCGCGACGCGGGGCTGCGCACCTCGCGCCTGATGGCGGCGACGCCCTATGAGATCCTCACCTTTGTCGGACGCGGCACCTCCCTGCGCGACTATCAGCGCCTCAAGGCCGCGCTCGACCGTCTCCAGTCGACGACGGTCTCGACCACCCTCCGCCAGCCGGCTGAGGGACGCCGGCACCGCTTCTCCTGGATCAATGAATGGCAGGAACGGACCGACCGCAACGGCCGGCCCGACGGCGTCGACCTTATCCTGCCGGACTGGTTCTACCGTGCCGTACTCGACGACGCGCTCGTGCTCACCATCGACCGGGCCTATTTCGGGCTGACGGGCGGACTGGAGCGCTGGCTCTACCGTCTGGTGCGCAAGCATGGCGGGCGGCAACAGGATGGGTGGCGATTTGATTTCCGGCACCTGCACCAGAAGTCGGGCAGCCTGTCGCCATTCAAGCGCTTCGCCTTCGAGCTCAGGGATCTGATCCGGCGCCAGCCTCTTCCCGGCTACAGGCTGTTCGTTGAGGTCGAGGTCAGCGGCCGGCTGCTGCTCGCCTTCGAGCCTGCCGCGCCCTGTGGACAGCCTGTGGATAGGCTCGTGCTATCGGGAACCCGGACTATCGTGCCATCGGGAACCGGTGCCTCGTGCTATCAGGAACCCAAACAGGCCTTAACCCCCTGTCCTCAATCAGAAAATCGCGCCCTTAACTTAGAGTCTAACCCAGAATCTAACTTTAAGAGGCGCGCGAGCGCTTTTGAGAGCGCCGCAGATCATCGCCGGCAGCGGTCAAAACGGCCTGGGAAAACGCCGCCTGACAGGTCTTCGCAGACACCTCCTCGCGGGGGAGATCGGCGATGATCGTCGCGCTCCTCAATCAGAAGGGCGGGGTCGGCAAGACCACCCTGGCGCTGCATCTTGCCGGGCAATGGGCTCGGCAGGGACAGCGGATCACGCTGATCGACGCCGATCCGCAGGGCTCGAGCCTCGACTGGTCGCAGCAGCGCAGCCGCGAGGGCCTGCCACGGCTGTTCGGTGTCGTCGGCCTCGCCCGCGACACGCTGCACCGGGAGGCCCCCGAGCTTGCACGTGACGCGGATCACATCGTCATCGATGGACCGCCCCGCGTCGCCGGGCTGATGCGCTCGGCCCTGCTCGCCGCCGACCTGGTGCTGATCCCGGTGCAGCCCTCGCCCTTCGATGGATGGGCGTCGGCCGAGATGCTGACGCTGATCCGCGAGGCGCGGATCTACCGCCCGGCGCTGTTGGTCCGGTTCGTCCTGAACCGCTGCGGCGCGCGTACAGTTCTCGCCCGCGAGACCGCACGGACGCTGGCCGACCAGGATCCCCCGGTGCTCGCCAGCACCATCGGTCAGCGCATCGCCTTTGCGGCGGCGGCGCAGTCCGGGCGTCTCGTCTTCGAGCGCGACGATGCGGGGCCGGCCACGCGCGAGATCGCCGCGCTCTGCGCCGAGATCAATGGTCTCGACCTCGGGAGGCTCGCGCCATGAGCGAGCGCCCGATCCGCCGCGACTTTGCCTCCCGACCTGCCGATCCCGAGCACTGGATCAAGGCGGCAGATGTCGCGCCAGAGCACCGCCCCGGCGCTACGTTCACCGCGCGCCTCACCATCGATGTGACGCCCGACCTGCGCGGGCGGATCAAGGTCGCCGCCTTCCGGCGTGGCGTCACCGTCGCCGAGATGCTGCGCGCCCTCCTCGCGCGCGAATTCCCTCCCCAATCTGGAGATCAGCCATGAGCGCGGCGTTTGCGCCCCGTGCGGCAAGCACGGCATCCGCGTCCAGTCCCCCGTCCGATGCCCTGACCCATGTGGAGTTGACCCATATCGAGAAGCGGATTGAGAACTGGATCCGCTTCGGCCATCACGCGCATGAGCAGCTTCTGGATCGCCGCCGGCGCATCCTCTCTTTCCCTCCCGGCTGCATCTTCGCCTTTGTCCGGTGGGCGTCGAACGACTTCGGTACCGTGGCCTCCCGCCTCGATATCGTGCGCTGCGTGGCGCCGGGCGAAAGCTACCAGACGCTGCCTTTCGTTCGGCCCGGCGGCGAGATCCTGCTGCGGGTGGATGGATGGCCGAAGGTGGAGAAAATCCTTCAGCACATCGACGCCATCGAGGCGATCGGGATCGATGCGGGGACCGTCGCCCCTGACCATTGGGGGCATGTCGCGCACCGCATCAGCGTCGGCTTCGAGCCGCGCGCCTACACGATTGAGCGCCATTTGGCGTGGTTGAAGCGGCAGGAGTGCGGGCAATGAACCGCGCCGCCTATGTGCTGATGGCTGCGGCCGCCAGCGTCGGCGTGGCCTACGCCGCCACGCTGCCGACGCCGCTCAAGCTGATCTGGAATGTCTCGGCGAGCGTTCCTGTCGGGCTCTATTCTCTCCACCCGGCCGATGCTCTCGAGATCACCGATCTGGTCGCGGTGATGCCACCGCCGCCGCTCGCTGCGTTCCTCATCGCACGTGGCTATATCGGCGAAGGCACGCCGCTGTTGAAGCGCGTGATGGGGCTTCCGGGGCAGGATGTCTGCCGCCTCCGTGACGCCATCACAGTTGATGGCGTGCCACTCGGCGAAGCGCTGCCGCGCGACCGCGTGGGCCGCGATCTGCCGGTCTGGCAGGGCTGCCGGCGTATTGCGCCTGGCGAACTGTTCCTGATGAACCCAGACGTTGGTGACAGTCTCGACGGACGGTATTTCGGGCCGATTTCAGACGGCACCGTCATCGGCCGTGCGATGCCACTCCTCACGGATGAAGCCGGCGACGGCGCCTTCGTCTGGCGCGCGGCGGTGCGCTGACATGCGTCGCTCGGCGCTCTTCCTCGCATCCGGACTGTTGATCGGCGGCGCCTCGCCTAGCTCTGCCACCGCGCAAACCATGTCGCCCAGTGTGACGTATTCCGTGACCTCCTACGCCGCCTTTATCGACGAAGCCGCACAGCGCTTCGAGCTTCCAGCCGGCTGGATCCGTGCGGTCCTGCGGGCCGAGAGCGGCGGCGATCCGCGCGCCGTCTCACCCGCCGGCGCCATGGGTCTGATGCAGATCATGCCTGCGACCTGGGACGAGCTTCGCGTCCACTACGGTCTCGGCGCCAATCCATTCGACCCGCGTGACAACATCCTCGCCGGCGCCGCCTATCTGCGTCAGCTCCATGACCGCTATGGCAGCATCCGCGCCATGCTCGCGGCCTATAATGCCGGGCCGGCGCGCTATGAGGCGTCGCTTGCGGGTGAGAGGCTGCCGCTGGAGACGCGCACTTACATCGCGGCCCTGGCGCCGATCATCGACACAGAGTCTGCAGCCGGCGCCACCGGATTGGTGCGGCCAATGGCGCAAAGCTGGCACGAGGCGCCGCTGTTCGCCGCGCAGCCCGCGCGCAGCAATCCCACCGATTCCCCGTTCCTCGCGCCGCGATCGGGCGCGCTTTCCGTTGCTCCTTTGCCATCGCGGAGGGCGCCATGAGCAGGCTGACCGGCTTTCGCATCCTGTCGGGTTCTGGCGTTCCATGGCGCGCGAGCAGGCGCAGGACAGGAACCACGACCGCACGAGGGCAGGATAAAAGGGCGCACATTGCGCGACGGTCGGGGTGTTGTTTCACCACGTGTTTTCCGCGCCTTCGGCACCTTGTGGAGCCAAACCACAAGGTTTGCGCGTGCCGCAAATGGCACCGCATCAACGATTTTCCGCACATTGCGAGGCTTCGCCATGAGCGATGAACGCGAGTTCCGCGTCCGTCCCGGCCGCATCCGCTCGACCCGCGCACAGCAAGCCCGTCCCTTTGTCGCCCAGGCGCTCGCCGCGGCCCGGAAGGCCGGCGGCGGGATCTCTCGCTCCGGCAAGATCGCCTCTGGCAACCGCTCGCGTTTCGGCAGCGGACAGGTTGCCAGCCTTCAGGCCAGCCGCCGGATCACGCCGCGCTCACGCGGCGCCGTGGTGAAGGCCCGCGTCGTCCGACACACGGCCCGCGCGGGCTCCCTCAGTCAGCACCTCACCTATCTCCGCCGCGAGGGCGTGACCCGCGAGGGCGAGAAGGCGCGGCTGTTCGGTCCCGAGAGCGACAGCGTGGATGTCGATGCCTTCACCGAGCGCTGCCGCGAGGACCGTCACCATTTCCGCTTCATCATCTCGCCCGACGATGCCCTGGAGATGGAGGACCTGCGGGCCTTCACCCGCGACCTCGCCCGTCAGATGGAGAAGGACCTCGGCACCGGGCTCGACTGGGTCGCCGTCGATCATTGGAACACCGAGCATCCCCATGTGCATCTGATCGTGCGAGGCCGCCGCGGCGATGACCAGGATCTCGTGATCTCCCGCGACTACATCAAGGAGGGCATGCGCGATCGCGCCCGTGACCTGATCACCCAGGAACTCGGCCCGCGCACCGAGCTCGATATCCGCCGGGGTTTGGAACGTCAGATCGAGGCCGAGCGCTGGACCGAGCTCGACCGCCAGCTTCTCCGCGAGACCGGCGAGAGCGGCATCATCGACATGGCGCCGGCTCCCGGCCGACAGCCGGACGAACACCATGCGCTGAAGATCGGGCGCCTTCGCAAACTCGAGACGCTCGGCCTCGCCAGTGAGATCGGCAACGCCCAATGGATGATGGAGCCGGAAGCGGAAGCCACCCTGCGCGGGCTGGGGGAGCGCGGCGACATCATCAAGCGCATGCACCGCGCCCTCACCGAACGCGGTATCGAGCGTGGCACGGCGAGCTATGTCCTCGCCGCCGAGAGTCTCGACGTGCCGGTCATCGGCCGACTGGTCGCGCGCGGTCTCGATGATGAACTCCACGGCTCCGCCTATGCCATCGTCGATGGCGTCGACGGGCGTTCTCATCACATCCGGCTGCCCGACCTCGATGCCGCCGGCGATGGCGCGCCGGGCTCCATCGTCGAACTACGAACCTTCGACGACGCGCACGGCAAACGGCGCGTCGCACTCGCGGTGCGCTCCGATCTGGACCTCGCCCATCAGGTGACCGCCACCGGCGCCACCTGGCTCGACCGGCAGGCCATTGCGCGTGACCCCATTGCTCTGTCAGACGGCGGCTTTGGCGCCGAGGTGAGCCAGGCACTTGACCGACGCGCCGAGCATCTCATCCGCGAGGGGCTGGCAGAACAACAGGGACGGCGCGTCGTCTTCGCCCGCAATCTCATCGACACGCTCCGCCGCCGGGAACTGGAGGCCGTCGGCGAGAAGCTCGCCGCCGAGACCGGCCTGGCGTTCAACAGGGCCGGCACCGGCGAGTATGTCGCCGGCACCTACCGCCAGCGCCTCAACCTCGCATCCGGCCGCTTCGCCATGCTCGACGACGGCCTCGGCTTCCAGCTCGTGCCCTGGTCGCCCTCTCTGGAGCGCCAGCTCGGCAAGCATGTCTCCGGCGTCGCTCGTGATGATGGTGGTGTCGACTGGAGCCTCGGTCGCAAGCGCGGCCTCGGCCTCTGACCCGATAGAAGGATAATCACCATGTCGGCGACGAAAATCCTGTGGGGGCAGATCTTCACCGTCCTGCTCATCGTGCTGGCGGCGATCTGGGGCGCGACACAATATGTGGCCTGGAGCCTCGGCTATCAGCCGCAGTTGGGCGCGCCGTGGTTCGTGCTTCTCGGCCTTCCGATCTACTACCCACCGGCCTTCTTCTGGTGGTGGTACGTTTTCGATGCCTATGCGCCGGAGGTGTTCTTCCGGGGCGCACTGATCGCCGCCTCCGGCGGCTTCCTCTCCATCGCGGTCGCCATAGCCCTGTCGGTCTGGCGGGCGCGGGAGGCCTCCCGGGTCGAGACCTATGGTTCAGCGCGCTGGGCCGAAAGGGATGAAGTCCGGTCTGCCGGGCTGCTCGGCACGGATGGCGTCGTGCTCGGCCGGTATGAACGGGACTATCTGCGTCATGATGGGCCCGAGCATGTGCTGTGCTTCGCGCCGACCCGCTCCGGCAAGGGCGTCGGCTTGGTCGTGCCCTCGCTGTTGACCTGGCCGGGATCGGCCATCGTCCACGATATCAAGGGCGAGAACTGGCAGCTCACCGCCGGCTTCCGCGCCCGGCATGGCCGCGTGCTGCTGTTCGATCCGACCAACGCCAAGTCCGCCGCCTACAACCCTCTGCTGGAGGTGCGTCGCGGCGAGTGGGAAGTCCGTGACGTCCAGAACATCGCCGACATCCTCGTCGACCCCGAAGGCTCCCTGGAAAAGCGGAACCACTGGGAGAAGACCAGCCACGCGCTGCTCGTCGGTGCCATTCTTCACGTGCTCTATGCCGAGACGGACAAGACGCTTGCCGGCGTTGCCGCCTTCCTCTCCGATCCGAAGCGGCCGATCGAGTCCACGCTCGACGCCATGATGAAGACCGCGCATCTCGGCGAGGCGGGTCCTCATCCCGTCATCGCAAGCGCTGCCCGCGAGCTGCTGAACAAATCCGACAATGAGCGATCCGGTGTGCTCTCCACCGCCATGTCCTTCCTCGGCCTGTACCGCGATCCGGTGATTGCCGAGGTGACGCGACGCTGCGACTGGCGCATCGCCGATATCGTCGGCGGCAAGGCTCCCTCGACCCTCTACCTCGTGGTGCCGCCCTCCGACATCAATCGCACCAAGCCGCTGATCCGCCTGCTCCTCAACCAGATTGGCCGGCGTCTGACCGAGGACCTACAGGCCAAGGGCGGACGCCACCGTCTGCTGCTCATGCTCGACGAGTTCCCCGCACTCGGCCGGCTCGACTTCTTTGAATCGGCACTCGCCTTCATGGCGGGCTATGGCCTGAAAGCCTTCCTCATCGCCCAGTCGCTGAACCAGATTGAGAAGGCCTATGGGCCGAACAACTCGATCCTCGACAATTGCCATGTCCGCGTGAGCTTCGCGACCAATGACGAGCGCACCGCCAAGCGCGTCTCCGATGCGCTCGGCACCGCCACCGAGATGAAAGCGATGAAGAACTATGCCGGGCACCGGCTCTCGCCGTGGCTGGGTCATCTCATGGTGTCGCGCTCGGAAACCGCCCGCCCGTTGCTCACCCCCGGCGAGGTCATGCAGCTCCCGCCCACAGACGAGATCGTCATGGTCGCCGGCACCCCGCCGATCCGGGCCAAGAAGGCCCGCTACTACGAGGACTCGCGCTTCCGTAACCGGGTCCTGCCGCCGCCAACGCTCTCTCGCAGTTCGAGCGCCCAACACGATGACTGGACCGCGCTGCCGGTGCCCGCACCACAGGAGAGCACGGGCGGGAGCCCCGCCGTCGAAAGTCACGACGATGACCCGACCGGCTCTGAGCACCGGCTTCAGCCCGAACTTCGCCGCGTGAAACCGGTCGAGAAAATGCAGCCAATCGAGAATGAGTTCGAGTTCGACGCCGATCGCGACGACGAGATGGACGACGTCGCCGCCCGGAACCGGCGCATGACCGGCCTGATGCAGGGCGTCGCCCGACAGGTCAGCCTCAATCCCAACGACGGCATGGAGCTGTGATCGCCATGGCAGGTCGCACGAAGAAAGCGCAGATCTCCGTCTATCTCGAGCCCGACCTCATGGACATGTTGGCCCACTACGCCGCCCAGCGCGACCAGTCCATGTCCCTGATCGCCCAGGCCGCAATCGCCTCCTTCCTGTCGCCCGACAGCTCAGAGCGCCAGGAGGCCGCTCTTGCCCGGCGCCTCGGCCAGATCGATCGCCGCCTGGCCCGGCTGGAGCGGGATCTCGGCATCTCGACCGAAGCCTTCGCCACATTCATCCGCTTTTGGCTCGCCACCACCCCCGCGCTGCCCGAACCGGCCGCCCAGGCCGCGCGGGCAAAGGTGTCCGAGCGGTACGCAGCATATACCACCGCGCTTGGCCGGCGCCTCGCCAAGGGGCCGCAGCTGCGGCAGGAGATCGTTGAGGATGTTTCTCAACTGGAGGGTGACGGAGGCCGCCGGTAGTGACGCATTCTCGGGCTTTGAGTACGTCTGCTTGTGACGAACGGACCGAGCCAAGTCGCCGAATGGGTCCGAAATCTCAGAGTTGAAACGCCCCGAAGCTATTTGAACATGGAAGTGTTCATCGAGCACTTCGGATCGCTCTGGGATTCAATGTGATGGCATCCGGCTTTAGGCTAGAAAGAACCACGCCGAGCGCCGCGGTGTGGAGTGGTGCAGAGGAGTGCGTGACACGGTGTCCCCCGAAGGCCACATTCTCATCGTTGACGACGATGCCGAGATCCGGCGCCTCGCCGGCAAGTTCCTGCGTGAGCACGGGCACAAGGTCACGGCCGCGCAGGACGCCCGCGAGATGCGGGAGACAATGGCCGCCGGCACGGTGGACCTCGTCATTCTCGACATCATGCTGCCGGGGACGAGCGGGCTCGATCTGTGCCGGGACATCCGCCGCACCTCGAATTTGCCCATCATCATGCTGACCGCCCGCGGCAGCGACGTGGACCGGATCGTCGGCCTGGAACTCGGCGCGGACGACTATCTGGCCAAGCCCTTCAACCCGCGCGAACTGCTCGCCCGCATCCATGCGGTGCTGCGGCGGACCCGGCTGTCCGACCCCGCCGCTGTTAATGGCGGCACTTGCCTGGCATTTTCCGGCTGGATGCTCGATACGCGGCGACGGGAACTGACCAACCCGGAAGGCGCCATCGTCGACCTCTCCACCGGCGAATACGACCTGTTGCTGACCTTCCTTGAGCATCCCCAGCGCGTGCTCACGCGCGACCAGCTGATGGATGCTGCGAAAAACCGCATCGCCACCGGCTTCGATCGGGCGATCGACATCCAGGTAAGCCGGCTGCGCAGGAAGCTTGATTCGAGCGGCGGGCCGGAGATGGTCAAGACGGTGCGCGGGACCGGCTATTTCTTCGTCCCGGAGGTGGCGCGCTCATGATCCGCGCCCTCGACAGCCTCGCCCTGCGGACCGCAGTCGTGGCCGTGCTCGGAATCGTCGTGGTCCATGTGTTGAGCCTGTGGACCTACGAACATGCCATGGAGCGGGAGCGCCATGCGGCACATGCCGTCCGCCTCGCCGACCAGGTTGTGGCGCTGCGCAGGTCGCTCGCCGCGACGCCGCCGGACCAGCGCGAGGACGTCGCCCATGCGCTTTCCGGCGGCGCCATTGATGCCCATTGGGGCCGCGCGGCCATGGCGGCGGCGGGGCCCTACGCCGACGAGTCCGCCCAGCGCCTCGCCGCCGAGGTTCGCGCGCTCGCACCGGACCTTGCCGCAGCAGACATTCTGGTTGGCGCCGGGCCCGATCCACACCTCAGCCTTGTGGCCGTGCGCCTGCCCGATGCGAGCTGGCTGAATGTGCGCCTGTTCGCCTCCGTGCCGCAGACCGCCGGGGGGCACGGCTCCCTGCTCTCCACCACGTTGATGGCGGCGGGCGTGCTGCTCCTGTCCCTCGCCATCGCCGCATGGCTCACGCGGCCTTTGCGGGCCATGGCGCGCACCGTCGCGGCCCTGCCACCGGATGCGGCGCGCATTCACCTGCCCGAGACCGGACCGAAGGAGGTGAGGGAGCTGGCCCATGCCTTCAACGGCATGCAGGCGCGCATCGCTGGGTTGGTCGAGCGGCGCACCCAGGCCCTCGCGGCGGTCTCCCACGATCTGCGCACGCCCATGACGCGCCTGCGCTTCCGCCTCGAGGATGTGAGCGACCCGGCGCTGCGCGAGGCCATCGCCGGGGACGTCGCGGAGATGGAGCAGATGGTCGAGGCGACGCTCTCCTACCTGCGCGGCGAGGCGAGCGAGGAGCCGGTGCGGCCGCTCGATCTCGTGGCTTTGGTGGAAACCATCGTGGACGACGCGCGGGACCAGGGCCTGCGGGCCGATCTTTCGGCGCCGCCGCGCCTCGTCGTCGCGGGACGGCTCGTCAGCCTGAAGCGAATGGTGGGCAATCTGGTGGACAACGCGCTCGCCTATGGCGGCTCCGCGCATGTGTCCATTATGGATGAGGAAGCGGATGCCGTCCTGACGGTGCGGGACAAGGGACCGGGGATTCCAGAGGACCAACTCGCCGCCGTGCTTGAGCCCTTCGTGCGGCTTGAGGCGTCGCGCAGCCGCGCCACTGGAGGCGTCGGGCTCGGCCTCACCATCGCCAGCGCGGTGGCCGAGGCGCACGGTGGCACGCTGAGCCTCGCCAACGCCACCGGCGGTGGCCTCATGGTGACGGTGCGCCTGCCCAAGGTCCAGGCTGAAACAAACTGATACAGAAGCGATACGCGGCGTGACGCGCCGCACGCTATCGCTCTCCCGTACCGGAATAACCAGCGGACGGGTTGAGGCATGGGTCGCCATTTCTTGCGGAAAGCCGTATTCGGCCTGTGCGGGCTTCTCGCCGGCGCGGCGCTGTCCGGTCCCGCGGCGACCCACGAAGGCCACGACCACGGCGCGCCCCCGCCGCCCCCGGTGACGACGCTCGCCCCCCGCGCCGAGGCGACCTCGGCCGATTTTGAGCTGGTGGCGGTGCTGCGCGACGACACCCTCACCATCCACCTCGACCGCTTCGCCGACAACGCCCCGGTGGAGGGCGCTGCCATCGAGGTGGACACGCCCGAGGGCTTGCAGGCCGCGAAGCCCTCCGGGCTTGGCACCTATGTGCTGCCGGTTCCCTTCGCCGCGAAGCCCGGCGCGCACGACCTTGCCTTCACCGTTACGGCCGGCGACACGGTGGACGTTCTTGCCGCCACCTTGACCATACCTGCCGCTCCAACATCGTCCGAGACGCAAGCGCCGGCGATGCTGGCGCAGCTCGGCGGGCTGCGAACCGACCTCCTCGCGGGCATTCTGGCGGGCCTCCTCATCGGCTTCCTGGCCGGGGCGCTGGTCATGTCCCGGCGTCGGGTGGGCGCGCTCCTCGTCCTCGGATCGCTCGGCGTCGCTCTGGCCGGCGCCCCGCACGGGGCATGGGCGGCGGACACGCAGCCGCCCGCTCGGCAGCTCCCCGCCCGCGATGCCGCCCAGCGCCTTCCTGACGGCTCGGTGATCGTGCCCAAGCCGACCCAGCGCATCCTTGGCGTGCGCACCCTCGTGACCGCTGCCGGCACCTTTGCCGGCACTGTGGAACTACCCGGCCGCGTGGTGCCGGATGCCAATGCCAGCGGCCTTGTCCAGACCGCGGTGGGTGGGCGCCTCGCCCCGCCGGAGGGGGGCTTCAAGCCGCTCGGCACGAAGGTCGCGGCAGGCGAGATCCTCGCTTATGTGCATCCGCCCATCGGCGCCTCCGACCTCAAGGACCTGGAGCAGCAGGGCTACGAACTGGACCAGCAGATCGCCATCGTGAAGCGCCGCTACGAGCGGCTCTCGGCCATTCCCAACGCCGTCACCCGGCGCGAGGTAGAGGAAGCGGAAATCGAGCTGAAGGGGCTTCAGACCCGCCGCGCCAGGCTGGAGCGGGTGCAGCGCGAGCCGGAGGCCCTGCGCGCGCCGGTGTCGGGCGTCATCGCCGCCGCCGATGCGGTCGCGGGGCAGATGGCGGACCCGAATACGGTGGTGTTCCGCATCGTCGATCCCGGCCGACTGTGGGTGGAGGCGCTCGGCTTCTCGCCCGATGCCGGCCGGTCCGGTGCCACAGGACGCCTGCCCGACGGGCGCACCGTGGCCCTCGCCTTCGTGGGCGCGGGGATATCCGACCGGGCCCAGGCGTTTCCCGTCCTGTTTTCCGTCGCCGCGGACACCGGGGAGCTGCGCCCCGGCCAGTTCCTGACGGTCTTCGCGAAGGCCGGCGCCCCGCGCACGGGCATCGCCATCCCCCGCTCGGCGGTGGTGCGTGGGGCGAACGGCCAGCCCATCGTCTATGAGCACGTCAGCGCAGAGCGCTTCATGCCGCGCGAGGTGAAGACGGAGCCCCTCGACGCGTCCCGCGTGCTGGTGCTGGCGGGCCTCGCCCCCGTACGCCGCATCGTGACCGATGGCGCCGAACTCATCGACCAGATCCGCTGAGGCCGGTGATGTTCACGGTCCTCGTCACCCAATCGCTGCGCAACCGCCTGCTGGTGCTGGCGCTGGCTCTCGTGCTGGTGGTCTATGGCGCCTATGCGGTCACGCGGCTGCCGGTGGACGTGCTGCCGGACCTCAACCGGCCCACCGTCACCATCATGACCGAGGCGGAAGGCCTCGCCCCAGCGGAGGTGGAGCAACTCGTCACGTTCCCGCTGGAAACGGCCATGAACGGCCTGCCGGGCCTCGTCCGCCTGCGCTCAGTGTCCGGTGTCGGCCTCTCCGTGGTCTATGTGGAATTCGACTTCGGCACCGACATCTTCCGCAACCGCCAGCAAATCGCCGAGCGCCTCGCTTTGGTGCGGGACCGGCTCCCGGCGAACGTTGCGCCGCAGATGGGCCCCATCAGCTCCATCATGGGCCAGATCCTGATGTTCGCCGTCACCAGCGATAGCGCATCGCCCATGGCGGTGCGGGAGGCGGCGGACTTCGTCATCCGCCCGCGCCTCCTCGCCATCCCCGGCATTGCGCAGGTCATCCCCATGGGCGGGGAGGTGCGGCAGTTCCGCGTCTCGCCAGACGTTTCCGCCATGCGCGCCTACGGCATCACGCTCGATGCGCTGGAAAAGGCGCTCTCCAAATTCGGGACCAATTCCGGCGGCGGCTTCGCAGACCAGGGCGGCCGGGAGTTCCTCATCCGCAACATTGCCCGCACCCTGAGCCTTGATGACCTCAGGACCCTCGTCCTGCCCCGCCCCGCCGGTGGCAATGTCTTCCTCCACCAGATCGCGCAGGTGGATTTCGCAGCGCGGCTAAAGCGCGGCGATGCAGGCTATATGGGGCGGCCTGCCGTGATCCTCTCCGTGGAGAAGCAGCCGGAGGCGGACACCCTTGCCCTCACCAATGCGGTGGAAGCGGCGGTGGCCGACCTCAACCGCACGCTGCCCGACGGCATCCGCATCTCCCCGCCCGTGTTCCGTCAGGCGGACTTCATCGCCGCCTCCATCGGCAATGTGGAGAAGGTGCTGCTGGAAGCCATGGCGGTGGTGGCGGTGGTGCTGTTCCTGTTCCTTCTCAACTGGCGCACAACCGTCATCTCGCTCACCGCCATCCCGGTGTCGATCCTGGCCACCGCCATCGTGTTCCACGCCTTCGGCCTCTCCATCAACACCATGACGCTGGGTGGCCTCGCCATCGCCATCGGCGAATTGGTGGATGACGCGGTGGTGGATGTGGAGAACATATTCCGCCGCCTGCGCGAGAATGCCGCCGCAGCCGTACCCCGTCCCGTGTTCGACGTGGTGGTGGCGGCGAGCCGGGAGGTGCGCTCCGGCATCGTCTACGCGACCCTCATCATTGTCCTGGTGTTCGTGCCCTTGTTTGCCCTGCCGGGCATCGAGGGGCGGCTGTTCGCCCCGCTGGGGCAGGCCTATATCGTCTCGATCCTCGCGAGCCTTCTGACCTCCATCACACTCACGCCGGTGCTCGCCTTCTACCTGCTGCCGGCCCTCAGCCGCCATGCGGAGCGAGACGGCGCGCTGGTGCGGATGCTGAAGGGTGGCTACGCGGCGTTGCTCTCCACCGCCTTCCGCCACCCGCGCCTGGTGATGGGCACGACCGCGCTGCTCTTCGTCGGTGCGCTGGCCGGTGCCGCAAGTCTGCCGCGCGCCTTCCTGCCGCCGTTCAACGAGGGCTCGCTCACCATTTCCATGTCGTTCCGCCCCGGCCTCTCGCTGGCCGAGAGCGACCGCATGGGGCTTGTCGCCGAGACGCTGATCCTGGACGTGCCTGAGGTGAAGGCGGTGGGTCGGCGCACCGGCCGGGCGGAGCTGGACGAACATGCGGAGGGCGTGCACGCCTCCGAGATCGAGGTGGACCTGCGGCCCTCCGACCGCAGCCGGGCCGAGATCACGGCGGATATCCGCGACCGCCTCGCCGTCCTGCCGGCGTCCTTCAATCTGGGCCAGCCCATCTCCCACCGGCTGGACCACATGCTCTCCGGCGTGCGGGCCGAAATCGCCCTGAAGCTGTTCGGCGACGACCTCGACACCTTGCGCGCCACGGCGGAAAGCCTGCGCCAGCGCCTCGGCGCCATTCCCGGCCTCGTCGACCTGCAGGTGGAGCGGCAGGTGCGGGTGCCGGAGGTGACGGTGAGCGTGGATTACGGCCGCGCCGCCCTCCATGGCCTCCAGCCCGCACAGGTGACGGACGCGCTGGCGCGGCTCTCCAACGGGCGCGTGGCCTCGACCCTCGTGGACGGCAACCGGCGCTTCGACCTAGTAGTGCGCCTGCCCGAGGCAACGCGCAGCGCCGAGGGGCTGGCCCGCCTTCTCATCGAGACCTCATCCGGCTGGGTGCCCCTCTCCCAGGTTGCGGACGTGAAGGAGACGGACGGGCCGAACCAGATCCTGCGCGAGGGCGGGCGGCGGCGAATCGTCGTGCTCGCCAACACCTCCGGCGGGCGCGACACGGCGACCATCATCGCCGACATGAGCCGCGTGATCGCCGCGACGGACTTGCCGTCCGGCATGTCCGCGAGCCTCGAAGGCACCTTCGCGGCGCAGGAGGAATCCATGCGCACCATCGGCGCACTCGGCGCGGTGTCGCTGCTCCTGGTCTTCGCCATCCTCTACAGCCGCTACCGCTCGGCACTGTTCGCGCTGGTCATCATGGGCAGCGTGCCGCTGGCCCTCATCGGCGCGGTGGTGGCCCTGTGGCTGGCCGGGCAGCCGCTCTCGGTGGCGAGCATGATCGGCTTCGTGACGCTGACCGGCATCGCCGCGCGTAACGGCATCCTGAAGATCAGCCACATCATCAATCTCGCCATCACCGAAGGCCTGCCATTCGGTCCCGCACTGGTGGCGCGCGGGAGCCTTGAGCGACTGACCCCGGTGCTGATGACGGCCGCCTCCGCCGGCATCGCCTTGCTGCCGCTCATGAGCGGCGCCGAGATGCCGGGCAAGGAGATCCTGCACCCGGTGGCCGTCACCATCTTCGGCGGCCTCGTCAGCGCCACGCTGCTGGATGCCGTGCTCACCCCCGTCCTCGTCCTTGTCTACGGCCGCCGCCCGCTGGAGCGGCTCGTGGCGGCGGTGGGCGAGGCCGGCCCCAACCCGGCCGCCGCCCGCGCGGATGCCTTTTGATCGGAGTGACCCATGATCTTCCGCCCCCTTGCGTCGGCCCTCATCGCTCTTCCCCTTCTCGCGACGCCGCTCCTGGCGCACGAGCCCGGCATCGGCCCCAACGGCGGCGTGCGCTTGGACGCCGGGCATTTTCATGCGGAACTGGTGGCCGACGGGACGCCTGCCGTCTCGCTCTATCTCAGCGACGGCTCCGACAAGCCGGTTCCGGCCGACGGGTTCAAGGCCAATGCCATCCTGGTGGTGGACGGCAAGGCCCAACGTTTCCCTCTGACGCCCGCCGGCGGCAGCCGGCTTGCCGGGACCGCCCCGGTCGCCGTGCCCAAGGGCGTGAAGGGCGCCGTCCAGCTCACCGCGCCGGACGGCTCAACGACCCAGGCGAAATACTGAACTCAATCCCTGCCTCGCCTCGTCTGCACGGCGACGCCCCCAGGAGGCCGACCATGACCCGACCTAAGCACCTGTCCTCCGTGTCCCGCCGCACCGTCCTCGCGGGTGGCGCCGCTGCCGGCGCGCTCGGTTTCTCCGGCGGGTGGAGCCGCGTCCTAGCCGCCCCGCTCATCACCGTGGAGAGCCTCACAATCGACGTGAACGGCAAGACGGCCAAGGTCTTCGCCGTCAAGGGCCCGGCGGGCGAAGGCATCTTCGCGAAGGAGGGCGATCGCCTCGCCGGCGCGGTGCTCAATGCTTCGCAGGCGCCGGCGGTGATGCACTGGCACGGCCAGATCTTCGCTCCGGCGGACCAGGACCGCGCCCGCCCCGACGGCGGCGAACTCGCGCCCGGCGGGACGGACCAGGTGGACTTCCTGCTCACGCCCGGCACCCACTGGATGCATTCCCATACACTGAGCGAGCAGCAATTGCTCGCCGCTCCCCTTATCACCCGAGAGGCGGATTCGGGCGATGCGCAGGACGCGGTGGTGATGCTGCACGATTTCTCGTTCCGCAGCCCGGAGGAGATCCTCGCCGGCCTCGGTGGGAGCAGCGCCCATGGCGCGCACGGAGCGAGCCAGCCCACCCCGGCCGCGGCGGGGATGGCGATGCCGGGAATGGGCCATGCCGGCCACGGCATGGGCGCGATGGGCGGCATGGGCGGCGGGATGATGGGGCCTGCTCCTGCTGGCGCCGACGCCGGCCACGCGGGGCACGGGATGGGTGCGGGAATGGGCGGCGGGATGATGGCCCACGCCAATGACGTCGACTACGACGCCTTCCTCGCTAACCGCCGCACCCTTGTCGATCCTGAGGTGGTGAAGGTGGAGAAGGGCGGACAGGTGCGGCTACGCATTATCAACGGCGGCACCGCCACTGCCTTCTTCGTCACCGTGCCGGGCCTGAAGCCGCGCTGCGTCGCGGTGGATGGCTCACCCTGCGTTCCGCTGGAGGCGGATGCTTTTCCGTTGGCCCAGGGACAGCGCATCGATCTTCTCGTGGATATTCCGGCGAGCGGCGGGGCCTTCCCGGTGCTGGCGCAGGTGGAGGCCTCGCCCCGGCGTACCGGCCTCGTCCTGGCAACCGCCGGAGCGACCGTCGCGCGCATTGCCGACACGGCCGACCGTCCGCAGGGCCTGCTCGACCTCACGTTCGAAGCGCGACTTTCCGCTGGGAAGCCGCTCGCGCCGCGCAGGGCAGACAAGGTCTTCCCCATCATGCTCGGCGAGGAGGCGGGCTATCGCTGGACCATTAACGGCCGCACTTATGGTGAGGCAAGCCCCTTTGCCGTAAGCCCTGGCGAGCGGGTGGAGATGACCTTCATGAACCCCACCACCATGAGCCATCCCATGCATCTGCACGGCCACCATTTCCAGGTGGTGGGCATCGGCGGGCGCCGCTTTTTCGGCGCGGTGCGCGACACGGTGATGGTGCCGCCGCACATGCCCGTCACCATCGCCTTCGACGCCGGGCCGAAGGGCGAATGGTTCCTTCATTGCCACCACCTCTACCACATGGCCACCGGCATGATGGCGGTGGTGAAGATCGCTTGAAGCCGCAGAGGAGAGACCGTCATGAATTACGATCAGATGATGGGCAGTGGCATGTGGGGGATGTGACTCTTCGGCCTCCTCATCCTGGCGCTGGTCGTGCTCGGCATTGCGGCGCTCATGAAATATCTCCGGCGCTGAGGCGGAATACACTGGCAGTCTGACCGTCCACGGATAGGCCTGATCGTGCCTACGGCGCGGCCAAAGATTTTGCGGGGCGGACGGTCAAGCAGCCTCGTGCCGTGCTCCGGTCACGACGCTCAATTCGGCCCTGGCTTGGACCGGAACATCGCTGCTTGGTGCTCGTGACGGCCTTCGCCGAACCCGCGCGATGCGGATGGCAAGCGCACCAACGCCTGCTTCGCCCTGGGCGAAGACCGGCCGCTCCTCCCTTTCGCCGGCCTCTGATGCGCGTGGGAAGGCGTGCGCTAGCTCAAGGAAGGCGGGGTGCGGAGCGACCTCTATGGCTTCCTCGCCACCGAGCCGAACGCCGAAGTGGCCGCCGTGCACCAGAAGGCGATGCCGGTGTGCCTGGTCACGGCCGACGAGCTGGACGTGGGATGCGGGACGAGGCGAAGACGTTGCAGCGGCCGCTGGGGATGGAGTGCTGGCGGTACTAATAGTCGCTCGGACAATGTCGCCGATTGACCCATACCGGCCCCTCGAGTGCCCTCTCAGCGACGTCCGCTTTGCGCCGCCATTTCCGCCGCTCAGGCTTCGGCGATGCATCCCCAAGAGCGGACGTCTCGCCGGTGGCTGCTCCTGTCACGATGTGCCATGGCTTATAGCAATGGTTGGTCGGCGCGAGCCATTCGGCTCTGCGCCCGATTCCGGAAGCCGACATTCGAGCGTGTGGCGTAGGCCCGGTTTGGCCGGAGGTACTGCGCGCGGAACGCGGGCAGACTAACTCCCTCTCTTGCCGATTGGCGCGCCGCCTCCGTATCCGCCCGGCAATGTGAGCTCAGCCTCTGGTCAGGCGGAAAGCTGCGTGGCGGCGCCGGCTCTGACGTTGCCCCTTGTCCCTAATCCAGCTTGAAGTTCGTTCTGGCCCGACTTTAGGACCAGGACATGAAGCGCCGCCGTCTTTCAGAAGAGCAGATTATCGGGATCCTGAAGGAGCATGAGGCCGGCATCCCGGTTGCGGAGCTGTGCCGCAGGCACGGGGTCAGCGACGCCAGCATCTACAAATGGAAGGCGCGGTTCGGCGGCATGGAGGTGTCCGAGGCCAAGCGGCTACGGGCGCTGGAAGATGAGAACGCCAAGTTGAAACGCATGCTGGCCGATGCCATGCTCGACAATGTGGCGCTGAAGGATCTCCTGGGAAAGAAATGGTGACGCCCGCTGCCGAGCGGAAAGCTGTCGCGCATCTGGTGGGCCATCACGGGATGAGCGAACGGCGGGCGTGTAAAGCCACCGGCTTCTGCCGCATGACCATGAGGTACAAGACGACGCGTGTGGACGACACCGCCCTGCGCGAGCGCATGAAAGCCATCGCCCATGAGCGGCGGCGGTTCGGCTATTGGCGCCTGCACGTGTTGCTGGGGCGGGAAGGCTTCGTGGTCAACCACAAGCGCCTGTTCCGGCTCTATCGCGAAGAGCGCCTGACGGTGCGCCGGCGCGGCGGCCGCAAGCGGGCGATCGGAACGCGCGCCCCCATGCTGACGCCACGGACACCGAACCAACGCTGGTCGCTCGACTTCGTGTCCGATCAGTTCACCTGCGGTCGCCGCTTCCGCATGCTCACGGTCGTGGATGACTGCACCCGGGAATGCCTCACCCTGGTGGCGGACACATCGCTGTCCGGCGTGCGGGCGGCCCGGAGCTGGATCGCCTGATGGCCGAGCACGGCCGTCGAAGATGATCATTAGCGACAATGGCAGCGAGTTCACCTCGAACGCCATCCTCGCCTGGGCGGACGCGGCACAGGTCGAGTGGCACTACATCGCGCTGGGCAAGCCCATACAGAATGCCTTCATCGCGAGCTTCAACGGTCGCCTGCGCGATGAACTTCTCAACGAGACGCTGTTCTCGGCGCTGAGCCAGGCGAGGGCCGCCTTGAGCGGATGGCGGTCCGATTACAATGGATCCAGGCCCCACTCCGGCCTCGGCTGGCAAACCCGTCCGCCTTCGCCGCAACCTTCCACCCCCGACGGGATCTGCCGCTGCGCCAAGCCAGAAGCTCCGCGCCAGATCCCGCCGCTCACACCGCCGAACAGGCCAAACCCCACCGCCGGAGCGAACTCACCGCTGGATAGAAGTTGGGGGCAACGTCACAGACCTTCCCAGCGTCAGCTCAGGGCCACTTCCCGGCCCTAGGCTGCTGTCGGCGATATGTCCGCTTCTCGTTTGAAGTCTCCGTTGGCGGTCAGTCTGCTCCCGGCCCCGGAGCCGTCCGTCAGCAAAGCGCGCCCATCTCGGCCAATGAGCTGGTAACGGCCGCGGCCCAAAAGCGCACATTCGCTAGGTGGAGGACGTCGGCACCTTTGCGCCAAGAGGGAAATTGGATCGTCCGCCTACAGGGGACGTTCGGCTTTGCCCCTATTGGCTGCCATTGAACGTGGTGGGCACCGCACCCAAGCTGTCGCTTCAATTTACCAAAGAGAATTTCGGCAAACCAGCGCCAAAATCAATCGGTATCCGCACGCGACTGCGAAGTCGAGACGACGTTCGACCGCTCGCTCTATCGCTGACAGCCTGCGGCGTCAGCGTCGTTACCGTCCTCGTAGCACGCGACGATCATGAGCATCCGGAAGCGGATGATCTCGTCGAGACCGTGCGGGACGCCCTCGGGCGCCCGCGGTCTTGGATGCAGGCGGCAGACGCGCGGCGATCCCAAGCCGTTGCTCGACCTCCCGCAGCACCAGCAGGCCGCCATCGGAGGACATCAGCGCGCCGTCGAAGTGGGTCTCGATCGTCCGCCCGCGGATTGGTGACAGGCCGGGCAGGATGGCGGTAGCGTCGTTGCTGGTGGGCATGGCGCGTCCGGATCAATGCGGATTGGCCCCGACAGCCGAATCCTACATCAGATCAATAACTTGCGCTCGTGCCCGCCAACCCTCATGCCTTATTGCGGTTAGGGCGCGACTGCCCGGGCAGCCTGCCCGATCACATCGACCACGACGTCTGGGAAAGTTACGGGGATGGCGTGCGAAGATCTCAGCTCAATGACCTGAGAGTGGGCACGATCGGCCTCGAACTTAAACTCTGCTTGCGGGATGACAGGATCCAGGAGTGGCCTGATTTGCCAGCTTGGCTTGCTCGTCCAGGCAGCCGATGTCCGTTTCTCGTTGAGCGCCGCCAAGGAAATCGGTCGCTGGGTGGCGATCATCAGGGCGAGCTTGTCCTCGGGCATGTCGGCGGCGAGGAGATACCCGTATTTGTCGGCTTTGACGACGAGATTGGTGCCGCTGGTCCCGTCGGGCAAGATGTACGGGATCAGGTCGACCGACGTCGCGAAATCGCCGCCGGGGAAGCGTTCGAGACAGTCGTTTGTCGATTCCCCCGCCGCCGGCATCGGCGAGCCCGCGTAGATGAGCCCCTTGACCTTGGGGTCGTCCCCAGCCTGGCTGATGACGGCGCCACCGTAAGCGTGCGAAACGAGCAGCACCGGTCCCTCGATCGTGTCGAGCAGGCTGCGCAAATAGGCGACATCGTGCGCCACGCCCCGCAAGGGATTGGAGAAGACCTTGAACGAATACCCGTCACGCTGGAGCCCCTGGATCACGCCATGAGTCCAAAGCGACGAATCTTCGACGGCACCATGCACGAGCACGATCGTGGGTTTAGCGGATCCAATAGCCACTGGATGTCCTTCCGAAGAGAGTTGTGTTTGAAAATGGGCGGCTGGCACGTGCGGGTGCGCCAAGCCGCCCAAGATCGTTTCAGAATCGGTGATCAGGCGCCGACGTGCGGCCTTACTTGAAGGCGACCACCTGCAAGCGGAGGACCTTGGTCTCGCTGAACAGATCGTCCGCCCGCTCGACGAATTCCTGGCCTGCCGGGCCGGCCATATGCGCTTCGCCAGCAGCTTCGTCGACGAACGAGTCGAACACGCGATAGAGCCCCGTATCGCCTTCGACCTTCGAGCCGTGCCACGTTAGGTTGCCGGGCTCGTCCTTGACCAGCGAGGCTTCTTTGGCGAGAAACGCCTCGACTTCTGCTTCCTTGCCGGGCTTGGCCTTCATTTCGATGAGGAATGCAAACTTAGCCATTTCAATCGTCCTTCTGTTGACATGCGCGCGCGGCTTCGGGCGCAGTACTAAGCTGACGTAATCGCGATCTCAGTTCCGTTACGTAAATCTGGATTTACGCGCTTGAGAGGATCTGCTCGCTACCTGGTTTGTGATCCAGGGTTGCGCCGTATCGGCGCGGAATCCGGCAGTGGTGGCGTGCAGAAAGGACCTCAGATCGTCCAACCCCGCCCCAGGTGGTCCAAAGCACCGAAGGCGCGGTCAAGCGATAGTGGGGCGATCAGGCGCCGCGCTGGCGCGCCAGCTGATCCAGGACCGGGAACATCGCCAACGGCTCGGGGCGCCGGGTATAATCGGCGTTGACCTCGGCATAGACGACGGTTCCGTCCGTTGCGATGACGTAGCGGGCGGGCATCGGCAGGGTCCAGCTGTCCTCGCCGTTGAACTGCGGCAGGTCAGCGCCGAGCGTCTTATGGGCCACGCGCAGATAATCCGGCAACGTCCAGCGCACGCCGAACCGGGCGGCGACTTCGCCGCCATGGTCGCCCAGGATCGGGAAGCCGAGCCCGTTCTGGCGCTGCGATTTGCGGCTGTTGGGCGCCAACTGCTGGGAGATCGCGACCAGGGTCGCACCACGCGCCTCGATCTCCGAGCGGGCTTCTTCGAGCGCGGTCAGGTCGTAGTTGCAGTACGGACACCAGACGCCGCGATAGAAGGTGACCACGAGCGGGCCTCTGGCAAGGTGCGCTTTGGAAGAGACCGGATTGCCGTCAGGGTCAGGCAGGGTGAACTCCGGCGCGACGTCCCCGACCTTCAGTGCGCGATCCGGTGCGCCCGACGCGATCAGTTCGTCGACGGAGCGATGCAGGGCATCAACTGCCGCCGGGGGCGCGAGGCGGGTATCGAATTCGAATTTGAACGCATCCAGCTTGCCTTGCAGCGGCAGACCAGATTGGGCGATCTGGGCGAAAGTTTCCTGGAAAGTCATCGAGCTTCTCCTTGTCGTCCGGCACCAGCGCTGGCGTGCGGCCCAAATGATCCATTCGCTCGGCTTCCAGAAGGAGGGGAGAAACGATATCATTTATTCCTGGGTGGAATATGCGGGGCGTGCGTGGATCGGTTGCAAGCGATGGAAGTCTTCGTCCGGGTGATCGAGACCGGGTCGTTCTCCGCGGCGGCGCGCGATCTGCGGATCGGTCAGCCCGCGGTGTCGAAGCTCATCGCGGCGCTGGAGGATCGCCTTAAGGTTCGCCTCCTGGTCCGTTCGACCCGGCACCTGCGCCCTTCCGAGGCCGGGCAGATCTTCTACGAAAGGGCGCGGCGAACGCTGGCGGAAGCCGACGAGGCGGAAAGCGCAGCGCGCGGAGAAGGCGCCGGCCTCCAAGGGCGCTTGCGGGTCTGCTCGTCCGTGATCTTCGCGCGGTTGCATGTCGTGCCGAGGATTGGGGCGTTCATGGAGGCGCATCCCAATCTGAGGCTCGATCTCGTCATGGACGATCGCTACATCGATCTGCTGGAAGAGAATATCGACGTGTCCCTGCGTGCGGGTGAGCTATCGGATTCGAGCTTGACCGCGCGCCGACTTGCCACCTGCGAGCGCCATGTGGTCGCAAGTCCGGCCTATCTCAAGCGGATGGGGGTACCAAACACACCCACCGACCTCCTCGCCCACAGCGCGATCGTCTACACGCAGGGCCTGATCGCCGAGGAGTGGCGCTTTCGGCGTGGGACGACGTATACGACCGTGCGCGTTCCCACCCGGCTCTCGTTCAGCGCGGCGGATGGGGTGCGCGAGGCGGTGATTGCCGGTCTCGGCCTCGCGATTAGCTCGCGCTGGATGATGGAACCAGAGCTTGCGAATGGGAGCGTTGTTCCAGTGCTTACCGACTGGACTCTTCCGAGCGCCGACTTGTGGGCTCTCTATCCGAGCGGGAGACTGCCGACGGCGAAAGCGCGCGCCTTCGTCAACTGGTTTGAAGGAAGCTTCTCATCGATTTAGCCATCAGCCCACCTCAGTCGGCCAAGTGAGCTAGCCCGGATTATGCGTCAGTTCACCCGGTGGTCGCTGAAAGGCAGGGGCAGGCGGCTGATCTGCGGAGTTGATTGCATAAATCTCTACGAAATACGCATTTCGTAATCCATTAAGCAAATCCAATAGCTTGCATTAGGCTTGGCATTTCTCATGAATAATCCGCCTAGCTGCACCGGCAATGGAGGCCGGCCACATTTGCGAGCATTGTCAGCCTCGCCGATCGAGAGCAGACCTTCCACACGTCAGCTCAGGGCCACTTCCCGGCCCTCAGCTTCTACTGGCGATATGTCCGCTTCTCGTTTGAAGTCTCCGTTAGCGGACAGTCCGCTCCCCGCCCCGGAGCCGTCTGTCAGCAAAGCGCCGCCCCCCTCGTCATTTAAGCTCGCCGGGATCGATCCCGGAAGCCGCCATCCGTTGATGTGGCGCCCCAGCCGCCTCCATGAGCCGTCGGCACGACAGCCAATGGCGGCCAGCGCTGCGTGCAGGTCCACGGCGAACCATCGATAAGCGCTCGCATCCGGTGTTCGCCTTGACCAAAAGGATTGTGAATCGGGAATGGATTGGCTCTGCCAAGTGGTGGCAGGCAGCGATCACGTCGCGGGCGCGCTGCCTGCCCGTGAACAGCTCCGCCAGTGCGGTGGATAAGCAGCGTCATATCCCCGCATTTTCTCCATCCGCGACAGCCACGCGCCCAATGCTGGCAGACGCGCGCCGAGGTCTTCAAGGCCAAGAGCCATCTCGATCGCTTCCGGACGCGCTGCGGCCCGTCGCAGCATCTGGATGTTCGGCAGCGCGACGATGTCCGCTGCGGTGATATCGTCACCCGCCAGATAAGGCGCGACCGAAAGCGCCTGCTCCATCCAGCCAAGCGCATCATACGCGCGAGCAGCGGACGCGCGCATGGCCTCGGGATCGTCCTTCGCATGGCCGCGCAACAGCGGGCGGACCATCTCCACATCGAACAGATCGCGCGTGTAGTTCTCGAACTCGCTCACGCGTTGCCAGATGCGGCCGTGCTCCTGCGCCGTCTGGCCGAACAGCGGCACGGCGGGATGGCTGCGATCCAGGAAGGCGATGATCGCGACGGATTCGTAGAGCGCCGCGTCACCGGTCCTCAGCACCGGCACCTTGCCGCGCGGGTTGAGCGCGAGAAATGCCGGCGAGCGATTCTCCCGCTTGGCTGAGTCCAAGCGGTGGGACGCATATGGTACGGCCTTGTATTCGAGCGCTAACTGCACCCGCCACGCATAGGGGCTGCCGCTGATCCAGAACAATTCGTAATCCATCGACGCCTCTACCGCGCTCACAGTTCTATCCCTGCACCGGCGAGCGCACCGTCGATGCGCTCATCGACCTCGCGCTTCGTCGCAGCCCAACCAGGTACCGTGTCCAGCAGGCGCTGCTGCCAGGCGACCAGATTGGGGAATTCGTTTAGCGGGATCTTCGTCCGTTCGTTCTGCGAGAACGGCCCGGCGATGTCGAAATCCGCCAGCGTCAGCCGGTCGCCGACGATGTAGTCATGCTTGGCAAGATGCGCGTCCAAGACGGCAGCCCCCGCACGGATCTTGTCGGCCGCCAGTTGTACGATGGTCTCATCCGCAGGCCGGCCCATGAAACGCTTGCTAAGCACCTCATCGAAAGTGAGCGTCGCGAAGATCCGCCACTGCTCGCCTGACCAGAACATCCACTGGAGGATCTCGTACTTCTCACGGATCGTTTTACCCGCTAGATCGCTGCCTGCCTTCTCAGCGAGATAGAGGTTGATCGCCGCCGACTCGTAGAGGACGAAGTCGCCGTCCACCATCACCGGCGACAACCCGTGCGGATTTAGCTCCAGGAACTCGGGCGTGTGGCTCTGGCCCTTGAAGAGATCGACGTTCACGATCTCGATGTCGATGCCCATGGCAGCCGCTGCTGCCGTGACACGGCGCCGGCTGCCCGAGCCGGGGTCACCGTAGATCCTGATAGCCATTGTGAGATCATCCTTTGAATGTGGGATCAGACCGACCGGACCTGGGAGATGGAACGACGCGGCTGATCCGACCTCGGAAGTAGAGAAGGTTCGCGGTGGACCCACCGGAGGCTGGGAATTAGGCCATGCGTGAAAGGACGTGTATCCATCCAATATGGAAAACATATATCCGGATTTCAAATGAGTGATCGCTGGCAGGAAATGGCTGTGTTCGTCCGCGTGGCGGAGAGCGGCAGTCTCTCTCGCGCGGCGCGCGAGCTGAAGCTTTCTCAACCGTCGGTATCGCGCATCATCGGTACGCTGGAGGCGCGGCTGGGGACGACACTTCTGCTGCGCACCACCCGCAGCGTCTCGCTGACGGAAGCTGGCGCCCTGTATCTGGATCGCGCGAGATACCTGCTCGCAGAAATGGAGGAGGCCGAGCAGGCAGCCCGGGGGACAGACTCGCTGCACGGCGTGATACGCTTGGCGATGCCAGTGCTCTATGGCACGCGCGCGGTCATTCCGGCGCTTGCGCCGTTCTTGGCCAGACATCCGGATCTTCGGGTCGAGATGATCATGAGCGATGCGCGCCAGAACCTCATCACGGACGGTGTCGATGTCGCCATCCGCCTGGGCGTCGGACCGCTGGACGACTCCACCTTTGGCGCCCGCCAACTTGCGCTAGTCGAGCGACTGGTGGTCGCGGCCCCGGCCTATCTCTCAGCGCATGGCGCGCCCGCCAATCCGGCCGAACTCGCCCGGCACGATTGTATCGTCCAGCATGGCCTGTTTGGCCGCGAGAGCTGGCGCTTCACGCACAATCAGACCGTCACCTCCGTCAATGTCCCCGCAAAGCTTTGGATCAACTCAGCACCGGGGATTCTGGCGGCTGCGGTAGCAGGGATGGGCATCGCGCTGGTGACCCGCGTGATGGCAGGAGAGGAACTCCGCACTGGCCTGCTTACGCAACTACTCGAACCCTATCGGCTCGATCCGGCCGAGGTCTACGCCATTTTCCCGGCAGGTCCCAGGCCATCAGCGAAAGTCCGCGCGATTGTCGATCACCTGGGTGCGACACTCGACGCGAACAGGTGATCGACAACCAAACCACCTCATGAAGGACTGATCCGCCGCTTACTTCGCTTCCTGATCAACGCTCGCTCGCCTGGATCGCCGGTGCCGCGAATGGGCCTGTCGGCCCAGAGCGCTGGCGTTTCCCAAATTCTGCTCCCGATAGGCGGCTCTAGGAATTGCGCCGTCTGACGTGGCGAAACGGGAATCATTCGGCTCGCCCAAAATTCGAACTTGGGAATTGCGCAACACTGCCTGCACGGTCATGCGCTTGCACCAGACACCGCTTTGAACGGCGGCTACTCACGCTCCGCTCCCAAAACCCGCCTGTCGGCTAGCGGCCCCGATTGCACCGTTGCGCCGGTGATGGGAATCTCCTCAGCGATGACCGGCAAGGCGTGGATTGCGGTCAGGGCGCTTTCTTGTGACGGAAGCGATAAGCGGACGCTATGCTAGCCTCGCTTCCGATCGTTTGCAGGCTTGCGACTTACTCGGCCTCGGCTCAACGAGCCAAAGGCTCATTTGGTCGGTCGCCCGGCTGCTGCTGGGCGCTCCAGGTGAAGAAGGTTTCGCGGTCAGGCTGCTGCGCCGCGATGGCGGCGAGGTAGCGTGGTTTCCAAACGTCGCGGACGAAGGCTTCCAGTTTGGTCGGCAGCGGGGGACGGTCGTCGTGGAACCGCACGCGGCCGTCGTTCAGCGCGTCTAGCGTCTGCGTATCGTCAAGCCACTGCTCCTGGGTGCCGAACCGTCCGAGGAACTCGGCCTCGACTTCGTGCCGCCTTCTGTCAACGAAGCGGTATTCGACCGGTCGCCCGACTTCACGTGCAAGGATGGCGGTTACCTCAGACATCGTGAAATCCTCACCGAGCTCACGGACCACGCCATGTCGACCGGTCTGGCCTGTCAGTTCCTTGAAGGCCAGATCGGCGATGTCCCCTGTGGCCACCCAAGGCGTCTTCACGTTCGGGTCCAGCGACCAGCCGATACCGCCATACTGGGCCACGGCGTCGGTCCAGGCGAACAGGTTCTCCATGAACCAGCCCGCCCGCAGGTGAACGAGGTCCGTGGCTTCCAAGCGGTTGAGGATCTGATCGAGCTGGTAGAACGGCTGGAAGTGGCCGGTGCTTCCCCTGACCTCCGACCCCATGGACGTCAGGCTGACCGCGCGCTTGACCGAGGAGTGGCGCAGCGCGTCGAAGAACCGCAGAGCGACGTCGGCGTAGTGGCCGTGGATGTTGTTCCAGTCCGTCTTGACCATGAGAAACGCGGCGTCCGCATTTCGAAAGAAGTGGTCGAGGTTTCCTGTCCCATCGTCGAAGCTGCCGGTGAACGGCTCGGCGCCGATCTCGACCAGGGCGTCAAGGGCCGGCCCGCCTCTCGACAGGGCCCTGACCTGATGGCCGGCATTGAGCAGGGTTCGCGTGAGCTTCGCACCGATCCGTCCGGTGGCACCGACAACAGCAATTCGCATGGCTTTTTCCATCATTCGCAAATGGATTTTATCAAGTTGCCGAGCGGGCGAAATTGGCGATAATGCCATATGATCGTCAGATTAGGCCAATTTGCTGCCACATCCTGCTATGCCGCCGTCGTGCCGGACGGGTCTGGTCGAACGGCAACCGCGTTTCATCTCGATTTCGCCGACTATGAAGCGGAGATGCCTCACCATCATCATCGGCAGGGCCAGCTTATTCTGGCCTTGCATGGCGCCGTCACCTGCACGGCCGCCGATGGACTGTGGATCGTGCCACCGACATGCGGGGTCTGGATTCCAGGCGGCGTAGCGCACAGCAACCATCCCACCCACAATGCTCGGCTTGCGTACCTCTTCGTGGAGCCCGACGCAGCGGTCATGCCCCAGAACTGCTGCACGCTGTCGATCTCGCCGATGGTCCGCGAGATGATTCTGCGCTTGGCGGACGCACCCGCGGTGTCCGCGGCGGACGACCATTTCGGCCGTCTCGCACGGGTGCTTCTCGATGAGTTGACGCTGATGCCGGGAAGCGGCCTCAGGCTACCCACGTCTGCCCATCCCAAGATCGCCTTGGTGACCAGGCTGCTTGCCGCAGCGCCGGCAGATCGGCGCCCATTGGGTGAATGGGCGGAACACATCGCCATGAGTGAACGATCCTTCAAGCGGCTCATGGTTCAGGAGACGGGGCTGAGCTTTGGACGATGGCGTCGACAGCTCCACTTGCTTGTCGCGCTACGGGAACTAGCGAGCGGCGCGAGTGTGCAGCATGTGTCCGGCACCCTCGGTTACGAGTCGCCCACCGCCTTCATCGTCATGTTTAAGAAGGCGATGGGCATGACGCCAGCCCGGTACCTATCAGCTCAAACCGGCGAGCGCGTGGTTCGATAGTATCAAAGAAGGGACAGGGGATCGCGATGTCCGCTTGGGGAAACCGCTGACACATGTTGCCACGGCCATATCGGGGTCGTTGACCGAACGTCCGCTTTCTCAGTTTCTCGGCGAGAACCGGACAGTCAGCAGACCGCCCCAAATCGGCCGTTCGTCGCAGCCGCAGCGAACTTCGGCTTCTGGCGCATCCTGCAGGTTTAAGGGGGGATGCCTCGCCGACCTCGACCCAAAGACCCCGAATAGTTGCGCCACTTGCCGCTAGCTCACGACTTTACAGTCTTTCCCGGCAGATTCAGGTAGTAGCGCGTATACCGGCGCTCGCCGGTGCGTGTGAGGGCGCCTTTCTCGACCAGATCGTGCAGATCGCGCGTGGCGGTGGGGCGTGAGGTGCCGGTGATCGCGAGGTAGTTCTCCGCGCTCAGGCCTCCCGTGAAGCCGCCGGGGCCCTCACGGAACAGACGGGCGATCACCTTTTCCTGCCGTTCGTTCAACTTGTCGCGGAAGCGATCATAAAAATGCGCCTTGGCGATGTGGAAGGCGACGCGGCCGAGCGTCGTCTGCTGGGCCGCGATGATCGTTTCCGCAAAATAGACCAGCCACCCCATGACATCGAGCGTCCGCTGATGGATCTCGAGCTGGTCGTAATAGGCCTTGCGATGCTGCTCGATGGTATGGGCGAGCGCGATCAGCGTCGGCTGGCCGATGTTCTGGGCCAGGGACTTTTCCGCGAGTGTTCGGCCTACACGGCCGTTGCCGTCCTCGAAGGGATGGATGCTCTCGAAATAAAGATGCCCGATCCCGGCCCGGGTAAGTGCCGGCAAGGGCGCGTCCCCGTTCGGGGCCGAGCCATTGAACCAGGTGAGATAGGCGGCCATCTCGTCCCGAACCCGAGAAGATGGCGGCGCCTCGAAATGCACGGTCGGCCGATCCTGACGGCCGGACACGATCTGCATCGCGTCTTCATGGCGACGGTAGCCGCCGATCGTTTCCAAATGCGGGCTGTCCGCCATCAGCATGCGGTGCCAGCGGAATAGCGTGTCGGCGTCGAGAGGATCGGCCCAGCTCCGATAGAGATCGACCATCATCTCCGCGATGCCCCGCTCTTTCGGCTTCACGTTGCGATTGTCGGTGTCGAGGCCGAGCTGACGGCGCAGGGAGGATTGCACGCTGAGGCGATCCAGCGTCTCCCCTTCGATCGCGCTGGTCTTGACCGCCTCGTCGCTGAGGAGTTCGATCCGCAGCAGGTTCCGCTCGCCCTCGCTGACATGCCGGACCGCACCGATCACCTCGCCGGTGAGCAGCAGGAACCGCCGCTCCAGCGGTTCGAGGGCAACCGGATCATAGGCAAAATGCGGCCAGCCGGGCTGCGTCCAGTTCCACACCATGAGCGATAGAGTCTCCCACTATCAATCACATATTAGCGGATATGTGATTGATAGATAGCCGCCCTATCGCTCACGGCAGTGCGAAGGAGAACTCAGAGCGTGATGCTGGGTCGATAACGTGACGCGCGCGACAGGGGGGAATGGCCCCCCTGCTGCCGAATGCGTTCCAATCTGCGATAGGATCGAACGGGGATCAGGGATGGCACATGGGATTCGGCGTCTTCATTCACCGCTCGGACTCGATCTATGACGATAGCCCGGCTGAGCGGTATCAGTTCCCGCGCCCATATCTGGGGCGGGTCGAGGCCTGCGTAGGGGACTGGATCGTTTATTACGAACCCCGGAAAGTGGCGGAGACCCGCGGCTATTT
>NZ_CALRWL010000054.1:0-42798 GCF_943371865.1 Azorhizobium sp. AG788
CACCCGCTGGCGCATGCCGCCGGAGAGTTCGCGCGGGCGCTTGTGGCGGAACGCCCACAGATCCACCATGCGCAGCAGGTGTTCGGCGCGGGCCTCATCTTCCGGCAGCACCGGCCGGCACATGCTGACCGGGAACAGCACATTGTCCCGCACGCTGCGCCAGGGCAGCAAGGTGGGGTCCTGGAACATCATGCCGGCGCTGGTCTGCGGCCCGGCCACCGCCAGCCCGTCCAGGGTGATGGCGCCGGAGGTGGCGGGCTCAAGCCCCGCCACCATCAGCATCAAGGTGCTCTTGCCGCAGCCGGACGGGCCGAGGATGGAGACGAAATCGCCGCGGGCAATGTCGAAGCTGGCCTGCGCCACCGCCTCCACCGCCCCGGACGGGGTCTCATACACCTTGCGCACCGCGCGGGCGGTGATGGCCTGGAACGGCGCGGCATCGGACGTCGCCTGCGGAAGGCTGGGGGTGATGCTCATCCCAGGATCGCGGCGTATTCGGCCACGTTCTTCTTCACCGCCGCCCATTGCGCCGGGGAGAGCTTGCCCGCATCGCTGACAAACTGGTTGGTGAACAAGGTGGCCGGATCGGGCCGCTTGGCATCCTTGGGGGCGCCATATTCCATCACCATGTCCACCATGCCGGCGGCCTTGGCCATGTCCGTATAGCCGATGGCGTGGTGCTCCGCTTCCGGGGCCACCACGGTATAGTGCATCAGCCCCTGGGAGATGGTGGCGTTTTCCTTGCCGCCCTTGGTGATGGCCACTTCCGGCACTTCCTTGAGGAAGATGTCCACCCCCGCCTCGGGATCGTTCATGGCATAGACGAGGCCTTCCACCAGCGCGTCGGTGACCGCCTTGCACAGCTCCTTGTCCTTGGCCAGGGTCTCGGCGCGGGTCACCACCTGGCCGGCATAGAGCGAGACGCCGGACTTGCTCCACAGCATGAAGCGGCAGGGCTGCTTCAGCGCCATCATCACCGGCACGCTGGAGGTGGCGATGGCGGTGATGGCATCCACCTGATTGTTGATGACGCTCTGCTCAAGAACCCGGTTGTCCATCTGCACCATGGTGATGGCGGAGGTGTCGATGCCGGCCTTCTTGGCGAAGGCGGGCCAGTAGGGCGCCTCGGCGGAGGTGGGCACGGTGCCGATCTTCTTGCCCTCCAGGTCCTTGGGGGTCTTGATCGGACTGTCGGCGCGCACGGCGATGCCCATGGTGGCGTCGTAGCCCAGCGTGCCCATGGCCACCAAAGGCAGGCCGCGGGCGGCACCGAGGATGACGCCGCCGGCAAACACGAAGCCGAAGTCGAACTCGCCGGCGCCCACCGCCTGGGCCGCCGCCACCGAGCCGAAGCCGCGCGAGATGCTCACATCCAGCCCGCGCTTCTTGAAGAAGCCCTGGTTCTTGGCCACATAGGCAAACAGGGTGGAGCCGTTCGCCAGCCAGGGCAGGGTCAGCTTGAGGCTGCGGGTCTGGGCGATGGCGGGGGTGGCAAGGCGCAGGCCGGCGGCGGCGCCAAGCGCCAGCGCGCCGCCCGCCTTCAGCACGGTGCGGCGGGAGGCGGGGCGGGTCAGGGAGGGGGTGTCGTTCGGCATCGGTCGGGAAGTCCTTCTTCAGCTTATGCAGAAAACGCTTACTTCGCCTGACCTGATCCCAAGCCAGAATCGTGCCAGTTGGGAGAGGCGCAAAACCGCCCATGCGGGACGGGCGATCTCCGCTGAGTGGAGGCTCATTCCACCTCGAAAATGCCGTCCACCTCGACGCTGGCCCCGGCCGGAAGGGTGGCGACCCCCACCGCCGTGCGGGCGTGGCGGCCGGCTTCACCAAACAGCGCGAACATGAGGTCCGAGGCGCCATTGATGACCTTCGGCACATCGGGATAGCCCGGCATGGCATAGACGAAGCCGCCCAGCCGGTGGCAGGCGACCACCTTGTCCAGGTCGCCCTCGAGCGCCTGTGCCAGGGCGGCCAACAGGTTGAGCGCGCACAATTGTGCCGCCTGCTGGCCTGCCGCCAGATCGTGGGTCAGCCCCACCGGCCCGGAAAAACGCACCTCGCCATTCCACTCGCAGATCTGGCCGGCGAGATAGAGCGTGTGACCCATGCGCGAGAACGGTTTGAACGCTCCCCGCGGCGGCGGCACCGGCGGCAGTTCCAGGCCGAGGGCGCGCAGGCGCCCGGCAACGATCCCCGTCATGCCGCGCTCCGTGCGTAGGGGGCTCTGACGCTGCGCGAGGGGGCGGCTTCCGGGGGATTAGTACGCATAACCTGCTTACATAATGACCAGACGAATTCGGCATCTTGTCTCGGACGCATGGGTCTATCTCATTGAAAAATATTGAGGGATGACGTCGAGCCGGTTTGGCGCGGCGCTCTGCACGGGTTCAAAAAGAGGTGTTTAAGCACCAATTGCCTGTGCAGGATGCGAGCCGTTTGGCGGAACGAACAGGCTTTAGGCATTTTGCCGCCCTCAGGCCCTCAGTGTTCCGCCAGCAGTCGGCCCCGTCCGGCGATCTGATCGGCGATGCCGCAGCGGCGCAGCGCGCTCCAATAGGTGGCGGCATTGATGGCGATCACCGGCAGTCCCAGCCAGCGTTCGGCCTCGTCGGCAATGTCGGTGACGGCCAGGTCCGTGCCCGCCTGCACGATGGCATCCACCCCTGCCACCGCCAGGGTTTTCAGGCCCTCGCGGATGTCCGCATCGGTGGCGTGGGCGATCTGTACCTCGCTGGGGCGCATCAGGCTGTGCACCTGGGCCACCTCATAGCCATGGTCGGCAAAATAGCGCGCCACATGGGCATCGCCCACCGGCTGGTAGGGGGTGAGAATGCCGATGCGCCGCACCTGCGGGAACCGCCCCAGCGCCTCGACGCAGGCCGCCGAGCCCATGCTGACGCTTACCCCGGCACGGGCTTCCAGGCGGGCCAGAAGCGCCGCGCCGCCGGCCTTTCCGCCCCAGAAGGTGGGGATGGACATGCCCATGACGAGGTGGTCCGGCTTGCAGGTCATCACCCGGTCCACCGCCCCGAACAGGTCCGGCCCGATGGCCTCCACCATGGCTTCGAATTCGGTGTCATTGGTGAGGGGAAGATCCGGAATATGAATGCGTCCCACATGGTTGGTCACGCCGGCCGGGCGCATGGCGTCGGTCTCCGGCTGCACCGTGGTGTTGGTCGAGGGAATGATGATGCCGATCTTCAGGCGATAGCCCAGCCGGTCTGTCATGGGATGGTTCCTTTGGGTCGGTTCCTTAGGGCCTGTGTCAGGCAGCGCCTCCGCATCTGGCAAACGCCTTGCAAGGACTGCGACGCCCTCCCGCTGCAAGTTGGATGCCGATTGCGCAGCGCCCTAAAACCGACCGGACCGTGATGCCCCTGCCTTCGCCTGCGCCCTCCGCCGCATTGCCAGCCCCCCGCCTCGCCGTGCATCGCTCCCGCCATCTGATGGCGCCGTTCCGCGTGTTGCGGCCGGGCAGCTTTGCTCTGGCCCGGCGCATCCTGGATGAAGATCCCCATGCGGTGCCCATGGCCGGGGGCCTGGATCTGGTGAACCGCATGAAGACCGGCGGCGGGCCGGCCACGGTGGTGTGGCTGGGCGGCATACCCGGCGCCGATGCCATCGCCCGCGCGGGTGATGAGCTGGTGCTCGGCGCCACCTGCCGCCATGACCAATTGGCCCAGAGCCCGCTGGTGCGCGCGGCGTTTCCGGATCTGGCGGCGGTGTGGGCGAGCCTCGCCAATATCCGCATCCGCAGCCAGGGCAGCCTGGTGGGCAATCTCATGGCGGAGGTTCCCGCCTATGAGGCCGCCGGGCTGCTCATGGCCATCGGCGCCACGGTATCGGTGCTGCTGCCGGGCGGCCATGAGGCGGCGCTGCCGGTGACCGCCTTGGGCGATGCCGCCGGGGCCGCGCTGCCGTTGCCGGGCCTCGTCACCGCCCTCCGCATTCCCTTGCCCGGTCCCGAGCGCATGCGGCGGCTGATCTATGATCGCTCCCTGCGGCCGGCGCTGGCGGTGGCGCTCAGCCTGGATGTGACCGCCGGGGTGATCGGCAGCGCCCGCGCGGTGCTGGGCGGCTGCCACCCCCGCCCCCTGGTGCGGACCCTGCCGGTGGAAGGCATGGCGCCCCACGCTTTGCCGCGCGACGCGCGCGCCTTGGCCGAGGCGGTGTTCGGCGATCTGCCGCCGCCCACTGTGGCCTGGGCGGGAGAGGCGGACTATCGCCCGCGCATGGCGCCGCTGCTGCTGTCGCGGCTGTTGCAGGCGGCGGCCCGATGAGCGCCGTCTCCTTCACCCTGGACGGCGCCGCCGTCACCTTGCCGGACGATGCCCCCGGCGTGCTGGCGGATGCGCTGTCCGGCGCCTGCGCCCGCTCCAGCGTGCGTGTGGTGTGCGACCATGGCGCCTGCGGCGCCTGCACCGTGCTGGTGGATGGCGTGCCCACCACCGCCTGCAGCACCCTGACCCAGACCATGGATGGTCGGGCCATCACCACCCTCCAGGGCCTGCGCCCGCCGGGGGCCGCGCCCACTGCCGTGCAGCGGGCCTTTGTGGCGGGCAGCGCGTTCCAGTGCGGCATGTGCACGCCGGGCATGGTCCTGCTGGCGGAGGCGCTGCTGGACCGCACCCCCGATCCCTCCCGCGCCGAGGTCCGCGCCTGGATGGGGGCCAATATCTGCCGCTGCACCGGCTATCGCGCCATCGAGGACGCGGTGCTTCTGGCCGCGCGCCTGCGGCAGGACGGCGAGGGCGCACCCGATGCACCCTGGCGGGCGGAGCAGACCGCCAAGGTGACCGGCCAGCCCTTCTTCACCATGGACATGACCTTGCCGGGCCTGCTGGAGGCCAAGATCCTGCGCAGTCCCCATGCGCACGCCCGCATCACCGCCATCCGCACCGATGCGGCGCGGGCGCTGCCCGGGGTCCATGCGGTGGTCACCGGCGCCGACGTGACCGCGCTGCCCGAGCCCTTCTATGGCCTGTGGGTGAAGGATCAGCCGTTGCTGGCCATCGGTCGGGTGCGCCATGAGGGCGACCCGGTGGCGGCGGTGGCCGCCTGCGATGCCGCCACCGCTCTGAAGGCGTTGGCCCTCATCGAGGTGGACTATGAGCTGCTGCCCACCATCGCCACCTTGGATGAGGCGCTGGCGCCCGGCGCGCCGCTGCTGTTCACGGCGCCAAGCCTGGGGGCGGTGCCGGCCCATGGGGCGGGCGTCACCGCCTTGAAGGAGCCGGCGCCCAACGTGCTCTATTCCTTCCGGCACCGGATGGGCGATGTGGACGCCGCTTTCGCCGCCGCTGCGCATGTGTTTACCGACACGTTCCAGTTCTCGCGCATGTCCCATGCCCAGCTGGAGCCGATCATCACCTTGGCCCGGCCCATGGGCGACGGGTTCGAGCTGTGGTCCTCCAATCAGGACCCGTTCCTGCTGCGCCAGGACATTGGCGAGATCTTCGGCCTGCCGGAGCATCTGCTGCGGGTGCATACGCTGCATATCGGCGGGGCGTTCGGGGTGAAGAGTTTCTGCAAGCTGGAGCCGCTCACCGTGCTGCTGGCGCAGAAGGCCGGGCGCGCGGTACGCCTCGCGCTGTCCATGGACGAAGGCTTCGTCACCTTGTCCCAGCATGCGGCGCGGCTGACGCTGGAGACGGCGGTGGCCGCCGACGGCACCTTCCTCGCCCGCCGCTCGGACATTCTGCTGGACGGCGGCGCCTATGCGGACGGCAGCGCGCTGGTGGCAGACAAGGTGGGCTATCGCATCGGCGGGCCGTATCTGTGGCAGGCGCTGGACAGTCACGCCCGGGCGGTGCGCACCAATACGGTGCCGGCGGGCTCGTTCCGGGGCTTCGGCGGCACCCAGGCGGCATGGGCCTCCGAGAGCCAGATCGACATGATCGCCCGCCGGCTGGGGCTCGATCCGCTGGAACTGCGGCGGCGCAATCTGCTGCCGCCGGGCGATCCGTTCCGCCCCGGCGACAGCGCCATCGATTGCGATCTGGTGGCGGGGCTGGAGCTGGTGGCGCAGCGCATCGGCTGGGGCACGCGCCCGCCCGCCCGCGCGCCGCATCTGGCGCGGGGCAAAGGCCTCGCCATCGGCTTCAAGGATGCGGGCGGGCAGGGCCGCTATGCCCAGGCGCAGGTGAAAGTCCTGCCCGAGGGCCATGCGGTCATCAGCTGCGCCACCGTGGACATGGGCCAGGGCGCCACCGAGGCGTTCCGGCGCATCGTCGGGGAGGTGCTGAAGATCGATCCCGCTTGGGTGACGCGGGCGGCGGTGGATACCGACCAGACCGCCTTCGACCAGGGCACCCATGCCTCCTCCGCCACCGTGGTCACCGGCGAGGCGGTGCGCCGGGCGGCGGAGATGGTGCGCGGGCGCATCCTCGCCTTCGCCGCCGAGCGGCTGGGAGTGCCGGCGGCGAGCCTGGACTATGCGGACGGGGCGATCCGCCACGGCAATGCGGTCACGCCGCTGAAAACCCTGGCGCGGGCCTATTATGGTGGGCTGGGGACGGAATTTACCGGCGCGGGCGAGGTGAAGGTGGAGACCTGCCCGGCTGCGGCATTGAATGCGCAGATCGTGTATTGGATGCCCAACTGGGTCGGCGTGGAACTGGAGGTGGATGTGGAGACGGGCAAGATCACCCTTCTCCATCTGGTCAGCGCGGCGGATGCCGGGCGGGCGCTGGTGCCGGAGGCGGTGCGCGGCCAGATCGAGGGAGCATCCATGCAGGCCATCGGCCAGGCGCTGTTCGAGCACATGGTGTTCGACGGCGCCCATCTGAGCAGCGACACGCCCCAGCGCTATCGCATGCCGCTGGCCACCGACCTGCCGGAATTGTTCGAAGCCATCACGTTGGAGCAGGGGCTCGGGCGCGGGCCGTTCGGCGCCAAGGGAGTGGGGGAGGCGGGCATTTTGGGGGTGGCCAGCGCCATCGCCAACGCGCTGGAAGACGCGGTGGGCGTGCGCATCACGTCGCTGCCCATCACCCCGGACAAGGTGCTGGCCGCCCTCGATGCCAAGGCCGCAACCCTGGCCGGAAAGGACGTGCCATGAGCCAGCCCGCGCGCCCCGACGCGCCCGAGGCGGCGCAACCCAAGGCGCCCCGCCGCCGCGCCAAGGCAGTGGAACCCGCCGCGGCGCCGGCCGTGGCGCCGGCTCCGGCTGCCACCGCGCGTCGGCCGCGGGATGCCGCCGCCACGGCGGATCGCATCCTCCAGGCGGCCATCGCCGAATTTGCCGAGCACGGCTATACCGGCGCCCGCATCGATGCCATCGCCCGCCGGGCGGATGCCAATATGCGCATGCTGTATCATTACTTCGGCAGCAAGAAAGCGCTGTATCTGCACGTGCTGGAGGCGGTGTTCGAGGACATCCGCATCCAGGAGCAGCGGCTCAATCTGCGCGATCTCGCCCCCCTGCCGGCGATGATCAAGCTGTTCGATTTCACTTATGCCCATTTTGCCGCCAACCCGCTGTTCATCCGGATCCTGGCCAGCGAGAACCTGCTGGGCGGCAAGCATCTGAAGAAGTCCACCAAGGTCTCGGCCATGTCCTCGCCGCTGATGGCGGCCATGGAGGACGTGCTGACCCGTGGGGTGGCGCAGGGGGTGTTCCGGCCCGGCGTGGACCCGCTCCAGCTCTATGTGACCATGGTGGCGCTGAGCTATGTGCACATTTCCAACGCGCCGACGCTGTCGCATCTGTTCAGCGTCAACCTGACCACGGCGCGCTGGCGGGCGGAGCGCCGCCGCCATGCCAGCGAAATGCTGCTGGCCTATCTGCAAAGCCCGCCGGCCTTGGCCGGCGGCTGATGCCTTGGCGGGGTGAGCGGAGCGCGCCTTACGGCTCGAAGCCGAAGATGCGCTTCCAGTCCTTCTTCATGCTGATGACGATGAAGCCGCGGGAGCGCGCTTCGGTGAACAGGCTGGCGGGGAAGGTGCCGACGCGGCTGTCCGGCAAGCCCTGGGCCGGGCCATAGGCATATTCGCGCACGCCGTCGTCATGCAGCACCAGCATGGTCAGGCGCGAGCCGTCGCCGCCGCGGGTATATTCCAGCATCTGCCGGTCGCCGACCGAATTGCCGAAGGCGGCGCGGGGGCGGCGGCCGATCATCAGATGGATGCCTTCCGCCTTGCCGGCATAATTGTCGTTCAGCAGCACGCGCGGGTCGCGGATGAGATAGGGCTTGCCGTCCTTGGCATAGGTGAACTTGGTGCCGCCGGCGCTGCCCACGATCTGCTCGGGGGGGATGCCATAGACCCTTTCCGCAAAGGTCCGCACGAAATCCTGGCCGCCGCCGGTGACGATATAGGTCTTGTAGCCGTTGGCCCGCAGGAAGGAGAGCACCTCCACCATGGGCTGGTAGACCAGCTCCGTATAGGGCCGGTTGAAGCGCGGATGCTTGGCGGTGGCCAGCCACTGTTCCGCCTCGGCCTTGAACTCCTCCACCGACATGCCCGAGGAGGTGGCGACGATCAGCTTCTCCAATTCCTTGGGCAGCAGATCGTTGATCTTCTTGATGTCGCCGGTGAGCGCGGTGCGGTAGGGCTCTATTTCCCGCAGTTCCGGGCGCTTCTCGATCAGCGCATTCACCCGCTGGATGGCGAACATCACCTGCGGATAGATCGGCTGTTCCGTCCACAGCGTCCCGTCCTGGTCGAAGGTGGCGACCCGTTCTCCCGGGGGCACGAACTTGGGGCTGTTGGCCTCGGTGGTCTCCTTCACGAAGGTGAGGATGGCCTGCTTGGCGGGGCCTGGGTTCCAGGAGGGCAAAGGGTCGCCCTGGGCCATGGCGCCCGCGCTCACCAGGAGCTGCAGGCACAAGGCCAGGAGGAAGGGCCGGAGGCAGACAAAGCGCGTCATGTTGGATCTCACTCGCCGATGGCCCCAAGCACCGGCGCCCCGGGGGCGCCGCCGCTGCGGCAGGGTCGGACAATGACTGGCCTAAAGTGAACGGACGGTTGCGCGGGCGGAAGAACCCTGCCCCCTGGGAGCTAGCACCTCCACCAAGGGTACTCTAGTGGATTGTGGGGTCGCGTCCCATACAAGCGGTGCGCGAGTGTGTGGCATGCGGGCGCATTTCGTGGACGATACAACCGTTGTGGGGCGGGCGGGCCACTAAGGCCGGCGGGCGGATGCCGGTCGCGGCCCGGACACCGGCCTAAAGGGCGCTGCGCGCCACCTCCACCAGACAGGAATTCGGGGCCGTGGCCTGGGACAGGCGCGAGGTGGGCCGGTCGGAGGTCAGCACGTTGGGGTTGCCGCCGGCGTCGGTGCGGGCGGGATCGGCGGCGGGGGCGAACCAGCCGCCCGTGGGCAGGATCACCACCCCGCGCATCAGGCCGGGCGCATGCCCGATCGCCACCTGCGTGCGGCCTCGCGCATTGAACACTTCGGCAAGATCGCCGTCGGCGAGGCCCCGCCGCGCGGCATCGGCGGGATGCATCAGCAGCACTTCGCGGCCCTGGACCTTGGCCGCAAGGCTCGGGCCGGCATGGGCCAACTGGCTGTGCAATTGATGCGCGGGCTGCGGGGAGAGCAGATGCAGCGGATAGGTCGCCGCCTGCGCGGCGCCCAGCCATTCCTCCGGTTCCAGCCAAACTGGATGGCCGGGGCAGTCGGCATAATCGAAGCCGGCGATGGCCGCCGAGGCGATCTCGATCCGCCCCGAGGGCGTGGACAGCGGGGCGGCGTCCGGATCGCGCACGAACGCTTCCAGCGGCGTGGTTGGCGCGGGGGCGTCCGCGCCCTCGTCCAGGGCCGCGAAGCCGCGCGCCCAGAACTCCGCGAAAGGGGGCAATTCCGGGTGGCGCTGGCGGTAGCCGGCATAGAGGTGTTCCACCCACTCCGTCTCGCTGCGGCGTTCGCTGGAGGCGTCCGCCAGCCCCAGCTTGGCGGCGATGCGGGTGAGGATGGCGTGGTCGCTCATCACCTCCGGCGGCGGCGGCAGCACCCGGCGGGAGGCGATCAGCCAGTTGTCGCGGGAGGAGGCGGCCAGATCATCGCGCTCGAACGGGAAGCTGGCGGGCAACACGATGTCGGCGTGACGGGCGGTGGCGGTCCACATGCTTTCGTGCACGATCACCGTTTCCGGCCGTCGCCACGCCTGCGCCAGCCGGTTGAGGTCCTGATGGTGATGGAACGGATTGCCGCCGGCCCAATAGACCAGGCGGATGTCCGGCAGGGTCAGGCGCTGGCCGTCATAGTCCAGCACGCCGCCGGGATCGGACAGCAGCTCGGTGAGGCGGGCCACCGGGATGAAACTGGCAATAGGATTGCGCCCCTGGCCCAGCGCCGGCCCTTGGAGCTTGCGGATCGGTTGGCCCACGGAGCTGACGGCGGTCAGCCCGAACGCAAAGCCGCAGCCGGGGCGCCCGGCCTGTCCGGCCATGGCGGCGAGCGCAATGGCCGCCCAATAAGGCTGCTCGCCGAACCGCGCCCGCTGGAGCGACCAGGAGAGGTTGAGCACCGCCGGCTGGTCGCCATAGGCGTGGGCGAGGGCGCGGATGGTCTCGGCGGGCACGGTGCAGATGGCGGAGGCCCAGGCGGCGTCCTTCACCACGCCGTCGCTGCGGCCGTCCAGATAGGCGGCGAAGGTGTCGTAGCCCACCGTGCAGCGATCGAGGAAGGCGCGGTCGATGCGCCCTTCCGCCTGGAGGGTGTGGGCCATGGCCAGCAGCAGCGCCGCATCGGTGCCGGGGCGCAGGGGAATGTGGGTGATGTCGGCGCCGTCCAGGGCCGGCACATCGTCGGCAGAGGGGCTGAGGATGACGATGCGCACGCCCGCATCCGCCACCCGTTGCAGCCAGCGCTCGGCCCGGTGCTGGCCGGTGCCGCCCGCTTCCACCTGGGCATTGGAGAGGCGGAAGCCGCCGAAGGCGATCAGCAATTTGGCATGGGCGGCGATCTGGTCCCAGCTGGGGGCGGTGTCGGTGGCGCCCTTATAAGCCGCGCCGATCACATGCGGCAGCAGCACCGCGCCGGCGCCGTAGCTGTAGGTATTCACCGCCGCGGTGAAGCCGCCGCACAGGTTGAGAAAGCGCTTGAGCTGGCTCTGGGCGTGGTGGAACCGCCCGGCGCTGGCCCAGCCATAGGAGCCGCCGAAGATGGCGGCGTTGGAATGCGTCTCCCGCACCCGGACGATCTCGTCCGCCACCAGCGTGGCGGCCTCATCCCAGCTGACGGGCACGAACTCATCCTGCCCGCGCCCGGCCCCACGCCCGGCGGGAGCGTTGCGCGCCGCCAGCCAGCCGCGCCGCACGCTTGGGGCGCGCACCCGCAGGGGATGGTCGGCCAGATCCAGATAGGCCGCGCCCACCGGCGAGGGCTGCGGGTCGAGGGGAAAGCCGGAGAGGCGGGGGCGGCCATCGGGGCCGTCCACCACCGCATAGGTGCCGAAATGGCTTCCGAACAGATGCATGTCCGGTCGCCTTCGCGCGCTACTGGGCCGGCTTCATGTCGAAGGCGCGCACCCAGTCGTCGGCGCGGGGCTGCCACACCACGCGCTTGGAGAAACCGTAGGTGTTGGGCTGGGCATAGAGGAACAGCACCGGGGCTTCCTCGCACATGATCGAGGTGGCGTCCTTATAGGCCGCCAGCCGCGCCGCCTTGTCGGTGGTGGAGCGCCCGGCTTCCACCGCCTTGCCGAAGGCGGCATTGTCCCAATAGGCATATTGGTTGCCCGGCGCCAGCAAGGTGAGCTGGCCGTCCGCATCCAGGGTCGGCCAGCCGTGGGTCAGCAGCGACGTCTGCGCCAGGGTGCGGGACTTCAGGTATTTGTTCATATAGGCGCCGAAATCCATCTCCGTGATCTTCACGGTGAGGCCGATCTCGCCCAATTGCGCCGCCACCACCTGCGCCACTTCCTGGCCCTGGAGATAGGTGGCCACCGGCACGTCCATCTCGATGGGCTGGGAGAGGTTCACGCCGGACTGCTTGAGCAGGTCCTTGGCCTTCTTGGGATCATAGGCATAGGGCTTCAGCGCCGGATTATAGCCGAAATAGGCCGGGGTCAGGATCTGGCACTGCGAGATCGCCGCCTTGCCCTCGAAGATGGATTCGGCGATGGCGGTCTTGTCGACCGCATAATTCATGGCCTGACGCACCAATTTGTTGTCCAGCGGCGGCTTCTGGGTGTTGAACTTGATGAATACGGTGCGGGTCGACGGCACCGCGCCCGAGGTGGCCTTGCCGCTGGCCTGGACCCGCGCCAGTTCGGACGGCGGCACGCCGGTGATCAGATCCACTTCGCCCGCCAGCAGCGCGGCGATGCGGCTGGAGGGCTCGGGAATGGTGCGGAACACCACTTTGTCGAACGCCGGCTTGTCGCCGAAATAGCTGGGGTTGGTGGCCAGCGAGATGTGGTCGCCCGGCACGTTCTCGGTGATCTGATAGCGCCCGCCGGCCATGGTCTCCTTGGCCGGATCATGGGTGGCGGTCCAGGCGGGGGGCAGCAGGAAGAACATGGAGAGCTGATCGGCAAAGGCCGGGAACGGCGCGCTGGTCTCCACCTCCAGGGTGGTGTCATTGATGACCCGCACGGCCTTCACCAGTTCGAACCACGACTTGATGCGGGCATTCACCTTGGGATCGCGCACCCGGTCCAGATTCCACTGCACCGCCTTGGCATCCAGCGGCTCGCCATTGGCGAATTTGGCGCCGGCCACCAGTTCGAACCGCCAGGTGGTGTCGTTCACCGGGGTCCAGCTCTTCGCCAAAGCCGGCTGCAGCTTCAGATCCGGCCCGCGCAGGATGAGCGAGGGATAGACATGGCTCAGCAGCGACAGATCGGAGCCGAACGAGGCCGACATGTGCGGGTCGAGCGTGTTGATGTTCACCGCCAGGGCGATGGTGGCGGTCTCCGCCCGCGCCAGGGCGGGCAGGGACGCGGCGGCGAGAAGGGCGGTGGCGAAGGCGGCGGGCTTCAAGGCGATCATGGGGCGTCTCCGTCGGGCAGCCAGAGCATCGGGGCGAGGGGATGTGGTCGTCTTTGGGGTCGGCGTCAGGTCAGGACGAAATGGCCGGGCGAGACCTCTTGCAGGGTCGCCTCGGGGCTGGGTTTTTCGGTTTCATAGTCGAACGCGATCGGCCGCCGCAGCCGCTCGATGGCGGGCTTGGGCACCGGGATCGCCGAGAGCAGCGAGCGGGTATAGGCGTGGCGCGCATCGGTGAAGATGGCCTCGGTGGGGGCGATCTCGACAATGCGCCCGCGCAGCATCACCGCCACCCGATGGCAGAGATAACGCACCATGGAGAGGTCATGGGCGATGAACAGATAGGCCATGCCCAGTTCCTGCTGCAGGTCCTGGAACAGATTGACGATCTGGGCCTGGATCGACACGTCGAGCGCGGTGATGGGCTCATCCGCCACGATCAGGCGCGGGCGCATGGCGATGGCGCGGGCGATGTTCACCCGCTGGCGCTGGCCGCCGGAGAATTCATGCGGATAGCGAGCCATGAACCGCGGATCGAGCCCCACCTGCTTGAACAGCGCCGCCACCTTCTCTTCCCGTTCCGAGCGGTTGGGGGCAAGGCCGTGCACGATCAGCGGCTCGGCGACGAAAGCGCCCACGGTCATGCGCGGGTTGAGCGCCGCATAGGGATCCTGAAACACCACCTGCATCTCGCGGCGATAGCGCTTCATCTCCAGTTGCGGCAGGCCGGTGATGACATTGCCGTCGAAGCTCACCGCGCCGGAGGTGGGCTCCTCCAGCCGCAGCACCACACGGCCCGTGGTGCTCTTGCCGGAGCCGGATTCGCCCACGAGGCCGAGGATTTCGCGCGGCATCACCTCGAACGAAATGCCGTCGATGGCCCGCACCTCGCCGGTGCGCCGACCCAGCAGGCCGCCGCGGGTGGCGTAGGTCTTGCGCAGGTCGCGTACGCCCAACAGTGGCGTCAGCCCGGTTTGCGCGCTCATGCGGCATCTCCTGCGGCGCGGGCGGCCAAGGCGGCCCGCAGATCGTACCACGCCGCCGCCAGATGCCCCGGAACGCCGTTGGCCACTTGGCGCAGCGGCGGGGTCTCCTGGAAGCAGCGGGGGGTGGCGAAGATGTTGCGCGGGGCGAAGGGGTCGCCGATCTGCGGCAGCGACAGGTCCGGCGGGCTGCCGGGGATCTGGTGCAGGCGCCCGGCGTCGCGGCGCTCCTGGGTGGGCAGGGATTGCAGCAGGCCCCAGGTGTAGGCGCTGCGCGGATCCTCGAACAAGGCATCCACCGGGCCGCGTTCCATCACCCGCCCGGCGTACATCACCTGCACGGTGTCGGCGAGGCCGGCCACCACGCCCATGTCATGGGTGATCCAGATGATGGTGGTGCCGAAGGCGCGCTTGAGATCGCGCATCATGTCGAGGATCTGCGCCTGCACGGTCACGTCGAGCGCGGTGGTGGCCTCGTCGGCGATCAGCAGGCGGGGATTGCAGGCGACGCCGATGGCGATCATCACTCTTTGGCGCATGCCGCCGGAGAATTGGTGCGGATACTGGCCGATGCGCCGCTCCGCATCGGGAATGCGCACCAGGTCCAGCAACTCCACCGCGCGGGTGCGCGCCAGCGCCCATGTGGTCCCCTGGTGGCGCATCAGCACTTCCACCAATTGCCGCTCCACGGTGAGCACCGGATTGAGCGAGGTCATGGGATCCTGGAACACGAAGCCGATGCGCCCGCCACGCAGGTCGCGCAGCTCCGCTTCCGGCATCTTGAGCAGGTCGCGTCCCTCGAACAGCACCTGGCCCGAGACGATGCGCCCCGGCGGCTTGGCGATCAGCCCCGCCATGGCCAGCACGTGCACGCTCTTGCCCGAGCCGGATTCCCCGACGATGCCGAGGGTTTCGCCGTCTTCCAGGTCGTAGGACACGTCATTGACCGCGTGAATCACTCCGGCGGGCGTATCGAACGCCACCGTGAGATTGCGGACCTGGAGCAGCGGCGCCATGGCGTCAGGCGATCAGTTCGCCGCCGACCGACTGCGTGAGGAATTCGCAGCCGTCGGGGGTGATGAGGATGGTGTCGGAAAACTGCGTGGCGGCGATGCCCGGCATGCGCAGGTTCGGCTCCAACGTGAAGATCATGCCCGGCTCCAGCGGGATGTCGGTCTTGGCATCCAGCGAGGGATGCTCATGGGCGCCGAGGCCGATGCCATGGCCGATGCGGCCGGGCAGATACTTGCCGTAGCCCCGCGCCTCCAGCCCCGCCTTGGTGGCGGCGAACAGCGCCGAGATCGGCGTGCCGGGCTTCATCAGCGGCTCAAGCTCGGCGCGGATTTCCAGGATGGAGCGGATCGCCCGCAGGTTTTCCGCCGGTTGTTCGCCCACCATCACCGTGCGCTCGTTTTCCGCATGGATGCCGTCGATGATGGTCCAGATGAAGATGCTGACGCATTCCCCCGCCACCGGCTTGCGCGGGGTGGGGTTGTCGCAATTCATGAACATGCGGTCGCCCGCCAGCGCCCAGGTGGCGAGGCCATTCTGCGCCCCGCCTTCCAGCGAGCCGAAATCGCACACTTCCTTGTCCGGGAAGGTATCGGCCCAGAAGCGGTTCATGGCGGCCATGGAGGCCAGCGAAATGTCGCGCTCGGAGCCGCCGGCGCGCACTTCCGCGATGGCCGCATCCATGCCCACGTCGGCGATGCGGGCGGCGGCGCGGGCGTTGGCGATCTCGTCGGCATCCTTCACAAGACGGGTGGTCATGATCAGGCCGGAGACGTCCTTGAACGTCGCCTTGGGCAGCAGCCCTTCCAGCTCGCGATAGCGCGAGAGCGGCACGAACTCTTCCTCGATGCCGATCACGCTGGAAGCAAGGCCCGCTTCCGCCAGCAGGCTGGCCAGCGCCGCCTGCCAGTGCAGGCCCATGGTGACCTTGGTGGACCAGGCGCCATAGAGGCGGATATCCGACACGAAGCTGGAGGCGCGGGCGTGATCATCGCGCAGCGCATGCACCAGGATGGACGGCGCCCCGGTGCGGGGCAAAATGGCGATGACCGGATGGGAATAGATGATCGGGTTGAAGCCGGTGAGATAGAAGCTGTTCTCCGGCTTGAACGAGACGATGACGTCGATGCCGGCCGCGTCCATGCGGGCGCGCAGGCGCTCGATGCGGGAGGGATTGCCGAATGCGGTCATGGGGTCAGGTCCTCAGTCTCGGATCGAAATAATCGCGCAGCCAGTCGCCCACGAGGTTGACGCTCAGCACGGTCAGCAGAATGGCAAGGCCGGGGAAGGTGACGATCCACCAGGCGCTGGAAATGTAGACCCGGCCTTCCGCCAGCATCCGCCCCCAACTGGCGGTGGGCGGCTGCACGCCGAGGCCGAGGAAGCTCAGGGCCGCATCCATGATGATGACGCGGGCCAGTTCCAGGGTCGCCACCACCAGGGCCGGGGTAAGCACGTTGGGCAGGATGTGCCGGAGCATGATGCGGCTGGTGCTGGCGCTGATGGCCCGTGCGGAGAGCACGAACTCCCGTTCCCGCAGCGAGAGCACCTGGCCGCGGATGATGCGCGCATAGCGGATCCAACTGGTGACCGCCAAGACGATGATCAGATTGGTCAGGTTCGGCCCCAGGGCCGCCACCACCAAGAGCGCCAGCAGCATCAGCGGGATGGCCAGCTGGATATCCACCAGCCGCATCAGGATGCGATCCACCATGCCGCCGCAATAGCCGGCAACGATGCCCAGCAGCACCCCGACGATGCCGCCCAGCACCACGGCGCTGGCCGCCACGCTCAAGGTGATCTGGCTGCCATAGATGATGCGGCTGAGGATGTCGCGCCCCAGCTGGTCGGTGCCCAGGGGATGGGCGCCGGGACTGAGGGGGGAGGTCCAGGTGGGCGGGGCGAGGCGGGCTTTGAGGTCGCCGCGCACCGGATTGGGCAGGTCCAGCCAGGGCGCCATCAGCGCCGCGCCGAGGAAGGCCAGCAGCAGCACCATGCCGAACAAGCCGGAGCGGCTCTTGATCAACGCGCGCAGGAAGCGGGAGCGGAAGAAGGTCATGGCTCAGCCCCGTCCCTTGATGCGCGGATCGAGCACCGCATAGAGCAGGTCCACCAGCAAATTGACGACCACATAGATGGTGGCGATCAGCGCCACGCCGGCCTGGATCACCGGGAAATCCTTGGTCTCGATGGCCTGGACGATGAGCCGGCCCACCCCCGGCCAGGCGAACACCGTCTCCGTCACCACCGAGCCGCCCAGCAGTTCGCCGGTGAGAATGCCGATCATGGTCACCACCGGGATCAGCGCATTGCGGGCGATGTGCCAGACGAACACCGTGCCCGGCAGCAGGCCCTTGGCGCGGGCGGTGCGCACATGGTCTTCCTTCAGCACGTCCAGCATGCTGGAGCGCAGCAGGCGGGCGATGGAGGCGCTGACGAACACCGCCAAAGTGAAGGCGGGTAGAACCAGATGCGCGGGCGAGCCATAGCCCCCCGTGGGCACCCAGCCCAGATCCACCGCGAACAGCAGGATCAGCATGATGCCCAGCCAGAACACCGGCGTCGCCTGGCCCAGCAGCGCCAAAGTCATCACCACGAACTCGACCACCGAGCCGCGCTTGAGCGCGGCGATGGAGCCGGCGGCGCCGCCGATGATGATGCCCAGCACCATGGCCAGCAGCGCCAGCTGGATGGTGGCGGGCATGCGCTCCAGCACCACGCCGATGGCCGGGCGATTGAACTGGAACGACTGGCCGAAATCGCCGGTCAGCACCTGGCCGACATAGACCAGATATTGCTGCCACAAGGGCTTATCGAGCCCCAAAGCCGCGGTCATCTGCTGCATCTGTTCCGGCGAGGCACCCACCGGCAGCAGCAGCGCCACCGGATCGCCCACCAGACGGGTGACGAAGAACACGATCGTCACCACGCCCCAGATGGCGATCAGGGCTTCAGCCAGCTTGGTGAGGGCATAGCGGGTCACCGGCCGGTCCTCGCCAGGAAGGCGCGGATGCCGGCCAGCACCGGGACATTGGCTTCCACATGCACCGCATGATTGGCGCCGGGGATTTCGAGCAGTTCGGCGCCGGGGATGCTCTCAGCAATCAGCCGCGACTGGCTGGGCGGGCAGATCCAATCGGCGCCGCCGACGATCACCAATGTGGGCACGGCGATGTCCGCCAATTGGTCGCGCAGATCATAATCCTTGGTGGCGAACAAAGCGTTGTGCGTCTGCGCATGCAGATGCAGCGTGCGGGTGCGTTCCAAGGCGGCATCGGGATCGAAGGTCTCGAAATAGAGCGGTTGCAGGGCGAGCCATATCAGCCGCAGCTCGGTGTCGTCGATGACGTCCGAGAACATCTTCTCCACCATGCGCAGCGAGGCGCTGGGCGCCTTGTGCAGGCGGGCCTTGAAATTGGCGATCGCCTCGGCCTCGTGGTGGTGGCTGGGCGCCGTGCCGCGCAGGATCAGCCGCGAGAGGCCGGCGGCGCCGTATTTCACCGCATAGGTCAGCGCGATCATGCCGCCGAATGAGCCGCCGATCAGCACCATGGGCTTGCCGCCGCACAGGGTCAGGCGGATGGCTTCCAGATCGTCGGCGAACTGTTCGAAGGTGAAGGGCGGCGTCAGCGAGGAGGTGCCGCAGCCGCGCTGGTCATAGGCCAGCAGGCGGTAGCTGTCCGCCAAGGGCAGGAAGGCGTTGAAGTCGGTGCGATGGTCGCCAATGCCGCGCCCGCCGTGCAGCACCACGATGGTCTCGTCATGCGTCTCGCCCGCCACATCATAGGTGAAGGTGGCGCCATTGAGGGCGATGGACTTTGGCGCGTCAGCCGGCGGCATGGGCGGGCTCCGGCGCGGCGTCGGCATCCACCCATTCATCGCCCTGGAGTTCCGGCACGTTGAAGGCGGACAGGTTGGCGAAATGGATTTCGCGGTCGGCCACGAACAGCTCGCGCACGATGCCCCGCGCCAGCCGGTCGGCGCCCTCGCTGATGGCGGGGATATCGCCGGAGAGCTTGCCGTGGCTCAAAGTGGCGGGGAAATTGAAGCCGTGGATATACTTCAGCGCCGGGCAGGTGCCGGGCTCCTTCTCCAGGAATTCGAAAGCCTCTCCCAGATACGGCGAGGTGGCGAGTTCCCCATTTTCCTGGCCCGCCGGCACCGGGAATGTATCGCCCCAGAAGCGGATGAAGGGCGCCACCGCCTCAAGTTCCGGCCGCTCGGCCAGATCCACCCGGAAGCCGGTGGCGAAGATGACGAAGTCCACCTCGTCGCGGCCCTTGGGCGTGGTCAGCACCAGATGGTCGCCCGCCTGCACCAGGCTGGTCATGGGGCTGCCCAGATGGAAGAAGGCGTTGGGATGGCGCGACACCCGCAGCGTGCTGTCACGCGGCGGCGGCGTCTGGGCGGCCAAAGTGTGGTCGAGGAAGCGCCATTTCCAGTCGTCCGACAGGCCGGCGAAGCCGTGGATCACGCCCTGGCTGCCGATGCCGGTGAATTTGTTGATCCGGGGAATATCGGTGCGGCGGATGAACAGGTCCACCCGCGCCGCGCCGGTTTCCAGGGCCACGGCGGCATTGTCCATGGCCGAGGCGCCGGCGCCGATCACCGCCACCCGGCGGCCGCGCAGGGCCTCGAAATCGATGGCATCGGCGGAATGGGCCCAGAAGGCCCGGTCCAGCCCCTCGGTGATCGGGGGCACATAGGTGCCGCCGAGGCCGTCGCGGCCGGTGGCCAGGACCACATGCCGGGCGGTCATCAGCTGGGTGCCTGAGGCATCCTGCGTTTCCACATCCAGCAGCCCGTCGGCACGCGGGGTGATGGCGCTCACCGTCACCTCATTGCGCACCGGCAAGTCGAGGGCTTTGCGGTACCAGACCAGATAGTCCATCCACAGGGTGCGGGGGATCTTGCCCAGGCTCTCCCAGGCGGCAAGGCCGTACTTGGCCTCATAGAAGGCGCGGAAGGTCAGCGCCGGCAGGCCCATGGCCGGGCCGGTCAACTGCTTGGGCGAGCGCAGGGTCTCCATGCGGGCGTAGGTCACCCACGGGCCTTCCTGGCCGGCGGGGGCGCGATCCAGCAGCACATGATTGTCCACGCCCAGGCGCTTGAGCATGCCGGAGGCCACGAGGCCCGCCATACCGGCGCCGACGATGATCACATCCACCACCCGGCGCCCGTCCACGCTGCGCGCCGGCACCCAGGACTTGGAGGGCAGTTCCAGCCAGGCCAGATCCTGGGCCAGGCGGCGTTCGAGGGCATCGAGCCCCATGGCATCGGTGGCGGTCATCGGGCAGATCCCCGTTTGGAGATGGCAGGGGCCGCGGGCGCGGTGGCGGTGGCGGTGGCGCCGTAGACGGCATCGGCCAAGGTGTCCTTGCGGCCCGGCTCATGGAGGCGGAAACCGGGCAGGCGGCGCGCGGCCACCGCCTGCAAAGCGTCATTGAAGGCGACGATGGTGGCCGACAGCGGCTTGGCCGTGGGCGAGAGCGTGCCGAACAGGAACGGGATGTTCACATCCAGCGGCCGCAGCACCAAGCCTTCCGGGCACAGGCCGCAGGCGGTGGCGGGCTCGACGATGGCGATCCCCAGCCCGGCGCGGGCCATGGCCAGGGCCGCCAGCGAGGCATTGGTATCGATCATGCGCTCAGGAACGACGCCGGCCTGGGCCAAAGCCTCGTCGATGCGGCGGCGCAGGCGATAGGGATTGGCCATGGTGATGATGCACTGCCCGGCCAGATCGGCGATGCGCACCATCTCTTGCGCCGCCAAAGGCGAACCGGCGGGCACGGCGGCGACGCAGGGCGCTTCGCCCACCCAATGCACATCGATGCCGGGATGCTCGATGGGCAGGCTGGCGACGCCGAAATCCGCCGCCCGTGCCAGCAGGCTCTGCACCACATGCTCGGCGGACAGCGACTGCACATGCAGCAGGCGCGGCAGCAGGTGCGGCTCCAGCATCGCCAGCGCATCGGGCACCAGGCCGATGGACAAAGCCGGGGTCGCGGCAATCTCGAACGGGCGGGCGTCGCCCCGCCCGATGGCTTGGGCGCGCTCGCGAATATGCCTGATGCTGACCAGAAGCCGCTCCACCTCCTCATGGAACAGGACGCCCTGTTCCGTCGGCGAGATGCGGGGGCCGCTGCGATGGAACAGCGCGTAGCCGAGACTGGTCTCCAGATCCTGGATCAGCCGCGTGGTCGCCGGCTGCGACCGGCCCAGCAGGCGCGCGGCGCCGGTGATGCTGCCCGCGGACATCACCGCGGCAAAGGCATCCAGCTGTCGGAGGTCCAGATCGTCTAAATCCATAATTGACATACTATGGACGTCATCATTCGTTTCAAGCATCAAATTGGGGCAGCAACGCCCCGGATGCGGCGGTTCGTTGGGCAGGGCGCTGTATTAATATGCAGCATGATTGCGCAATCTTGATACGCGACACGCATGATGAAATAGTCCTCAGCTCCTCCCGGACAATGTTGCGGCGCAACACTGCGGGAGACGCGCGGCAATCAGCGGAGGATCTGCCGAAGATGGACCCCACTCACATCATTGAAGCCCTGGCCGGCGTCGTGCCCGGCTCACCGCTGGCGACGGCATTGGCGGCGCGGGCGCAGATCATGGGCCTCAGCCAGGCCAGCCATGATGCCGTGCTGGTGCCGCGCGACCCCGGCGGGCTGAGCCATGGCGAACGGGCGGCGCTGGCCGCGCGCATGGCGCGTGAGCATGGCGATGCCACGCTGGCGGCGCATTATCACGGGCTGCTGCGGACCGCCGGTGAGACGCCGGTGCTGGCCTTGCTCGCCGATCCGCAGACCCCGGCTCAGGGGGGAGGCTTCGATCCCCGGCTGGCGGCGCTCATCCGCCATGCGGACCTGCTGACACGTGCCCCGCGCGATGCCACGCGCGGCGACATCGAGGCGCTCAAAGCGGCAGGCGTGGCCGAGGCGGACATCGTGCGCCTCGCGGAACTGGCCGCCTTCGTCAATTATCAGGTCCGGGTGATTGCCGGCCTGCGGCTGCTGAAAGGTCTGTGATGAGCACGCCCGTTCATGACTTCACCACCGTCGTTCCCAAGTGGGTGCCCTATGTGACCCCGGTGCGCCTGGATGCGGCGAGCCCGGAACAACTGGAGGCCATGAAGGTTACGCCCTCCAACACCAAGGTGTCGGACTATGTGCTGACCTTGGCCCATGATCCGGAATCCCTGGCGGTGCGCTCGCCTTTGTTCAACGCCATCATGTACGGCACCGATGGCCTGTCGCGGGCGGAGCGGGAGCTGGGGGCGGTGGGCGCCTCCATCGTCAATCGCTGCGTCTATTGCGCCGCCGTGCACAGCTCGCGCTACAACCAGCTCACCAAGCGCACCGACGTGATGGAGACCATCTTCGCCGGCGGCACCGCGGCGGAGCTGGACGACCACTCCCAGGCCATCTTCGATTTCGCGGTGGCGCTCTCCACCACGCCGTCGCAGGCGACGTCCGACCATGTGGAGGCGTTGCGCAACCTGGGCCTGAGCGATCTGGAGATGGTGGATCTGGTGCTCTCCGCCGCCATTTTCGGCTGGGCCAACCGGCTCATGCACACGCTGGGCGAGCCGGTGGCGGCCTGAGGCCGCATCTCGCTCAAACTCAAGGCACACAACGACTGTTCCAGGCCGTCGCAACCGCGACGGCCTTTGTTTTTGGGCCGTGCCCCGCGTGCCGGGCGGCCCAAGCGTGCCCCGTCGGGTGTGTCATTTCATCCGTAATTATACCGAGGGACATCTGTCGTTGTTTGTCATCGCCTTGTGTTTGCTATGTAATATTTATGCGACAAAAGTAGTACCTAAGGTGTCTTGCTTGGAAATACGCAACCGCGCAAGCCTCGGGCAAGCCTCGCCAATGACGGTAGCATAGTGAACGATGCAACTGGTCAGGCGAGGACGTCGTGAATCCGCACTCTGTAAAAGTCAAAATTATCGCCCTCTCGGCCGTCTGCGTGATGGCATCAACAGGGGCACTGGTGGCTTACGGCATCTATTCCGCCGATCAGACATCGAAGTTCGTCACAACCAATGTTGAAGGGTTGCTGGATCGCACCAGCAAGGAATCTTTGCAGCGCCTGGCATCTGCTCAGGCATCGATTGTCCAGACGGAAGTCGACTCCGCCTTTGACGCGGCCCGCACCATGGCGCGCAGTCTGGAAGTCATCGCGGCGAAGCCCGAGGAGGCCGGTTCCTCCCCCATCCTGCGCCGTGCCCAACTCAATGCCATGCTGCTGGGGGTGCTCAAGGACAATCCCCGTTTCAACGGCACCTATAGCGCCTGGCTGCCCGATGCGATCGACGGCATGGATTCCAGCTTCGTCGGCCGCAAGGACATCGGCTCGGACGCCACCGGCCGGGCGCTGCCCTATTGGACCCGCGATGCGGCGGGCAAGATCGCTGTGCAGCCGCTGGTGGAATATGACAGCCGCGACCTGCACCCCAATGGCGTGATGAAGGGTGGCTGGTTCATCGGCCCGCAGACCAATGGCAAGGAGAGCATCCTCGCGCCCCTGGCCTATATCGTCCAGGGCAAGCCGGTGTTTCTGGCCACCATGTCGGTTCCCATCAAGGTCAACGGCGCCTTCGCCGGTGTCGCCGGCGCGGATTTCGACCTCTCGTTCCTGCAGGCTTTGGCGGAAAAGGTCGATGCCTCGGTCTATGGCGGCAAGGGCGCGGTGGCCATCGTCACCAATGCCGGCCTCGTGGTGGCATCCAGCGCCAATCCCAAGGCCATCGGCGGACCCTTCAGCGCCATCGAGCCGCAGGCCGACAAGGACATGGCCATCCTGCGCAACGGTGAGGCCGCGGTGCGGGAGGATGCCGAGCGTGGCATGCTGAAGGTCTACGCCCCCATCGCGTTGGGCCGGACCGGCGCCGCATGGTCCATCACCATCACCGTGCCGCAGGCTCTGGTGATGGCGGACGCCATGCATCTGAAGGCCGCGCTGGCGGAGCGGGCCCGCACCGATCTGTTCTGGCAGGTGATGTCGGCCATTGCCGTGACCGTCCTCGCCTTCCTCGCCATGGCCTTTGTGGCGCAAGGGGTGGCCGGACCGATCCTGCGTCTCACCACGGCCCTGCGCCGCATGGCGGGCGGCGAGCATATCGGCGAGATTGCCGGTGCCAGCCGCAAGGACGAAATCGGCGACATCTCCCGCGCCGTGGATCAGATCCGCCTCGGCCTTGAGGAAGAGGGGCGTCGCAAGGCGCTGGAGACCGAGCAGGCCCGGCTGCGCCAGGATCAGGAGCGCCGCGCCACCATGATGACCTTGGCGGAAGGGTTCGAGAGCGCGATGGGCCAGGTGGTCAACCAGGTGGGGGCGGCATCGAACCAACTGTCCGGCGCGGCCGGTACCATGGCCTCGGCGACCCAGCGGGTCGCCAGTGAATCGGAGACCGCGGCCACCGCCTCGCAGAGCGCCTCGTCCAATGTGCAGACGGTCGCCTCGGCGGCGGAAGAACTGGCTTCTTCCATCGAGGAGATCAAGCGGCAGGTGGACGAGTCCGCCCGCATCGTGGCCACGGCGGCCACGGAGGCGGACTCAACCGCCGGCAAGGTGCGCGCCTTGTCGGTTTCCGCCGGCAGGATCGGGCAGATCGTGGATCTGATCCGCAACATCGCCGGTCAGACCAATCTGCTCGCCCTCAACGCCACCATCGAGGCGGCCCGGGCGGGAGATGCCGGAAAGGGCTTCGCCGTGGTGGCGGCGGAGGTCAAGCAACTGGCCGACCAGACCTCGCGGGCGACGGCGGACATTGAATCCCAGGTCTCCGAGATCCAGGTCTCCACCGAGGCCTCGTCCACCGCCATCGTGGCCATCATCACGGTGATCGAGCGTATCAACCATATCGCCACGGCCATCGCCACGGCGGTGGATCAGCAAGGGGTCGCGACCCGCGAGATCGCGCAGAACGTCGCCTTGGCGTCGCGGGGAACGCTCCAGGTGACGGAGAATATCTCCGGCATCAATGGCGCCGCGGCAGAGTCCAGCAATGCGGCGACCGACGTGCAGGGCGCCGCCGAAAGCCTCGCGGAGCAATCGCGCACCTTGCGCACGGTGATGGACCGCTTCCTGGAGACGGTCCGCGCCGCCTGAGGCGATCGCGGCCCGAAGGCGCCTCCCGCCGACGCGGGGGGCGCCTTCGGCGTTTCAGACCACCGCGGCAGGGAGAGGCTGGCCGGAAAAATGCGCGTCGAGATTGGCCAGCAGCAGGCGGGCCATGTCGGCGCGGGTCTCGTGGGTTGCGCTGGCCATGTGCGGGGTCAGCACCACATTGGGCATGTCCCACAAGGCCCGTGGCACCCGCGGCTCATCCTCGAACACATCCAGCGCCGCCCCGCCCAATTGGCCGCTGACGAGCGCGGCGACCAAGGCGGCCTCGTCCACCAGCGATCCGCGGGCCACATTCACCAGCACGCCGTTGGCGCCCAGCGCCGCCAGCACCGGGGCATCGATGATATGGCGGGTGTCCGGGGTGGCGGCGGCGGCGACGATCAGCGCATCGCAGTGGCTCGCCAGGGCCAGCGGGGTGTCATGGAAGGTGTAGGGCACATCCTGACGGGTGCGCGAGGCGTAGGAAATGGGGCAGTCGAACGCCTCCAGCCGCCGGGCGATGGCCCGGCCGATGCGCCCCAGCCCGAAGATGCCGAACCGCCGCCGCGACACCTTGCGCCCCAGGCCAAGGTCGCCGGAGGGCCATTGCCCGGTGCGCACATGGTCATGCCCGCGCACGATCTGGCGCAGCAGGCTGATGGACAGGCCGATGGCCAGATCCGCCACGTCTTCGGTGAGCACGTCCGGGGTATTGGCGACGCGGTAGCCGCGCGCCTTGGCGACCGTCAGGTCCACCTTGTCGTAGCCGACGCCATTGATGGCGACGATCTCCAGCCCGGGCAGGCGTGCCCCCAGTTCCGGCGGCAGGCCGAGATGGCCCCCCGTGACCACGCCGCGGATCGCCGCGCCATGGCTGGCGAGGAAGGCCTCGCCATCGGCCATCTCGAACCAGCGGTGCAAGGTGAAGCGCTCCGCCAGCGCCGCTTCCAGGGTGGGCATGAACGGGCACAGTTGCAGGATGTCGGGCTTCATGGCGGGGTCTTTCTGGCGGCCTGGGGCGGGCGGGATCACTTCACGTCGGATTTGACGAACTGGCGCAGTTCCGGGGTCTGCGGGTCGGCGAACAAAGTGGGGGAGGGGCCCTGCTCCCAGATTTTGCCCTGGTGCATGAACACCGTGGTGCTGGCCACCCGGCGGGCAAAGCCCATCTCATGGGTCACCAGGATCATGGTCATGCCGTCGCGGGCGAGCTTTTCCATGACGTTGAGCACCTCTTCGGTGAGTTCCGGATCCAGCGCCGAGGTCACTTCGTCGAACAGCATCACCTTGGGATGCATGGCCAGGGAGCGGGCGATGGCGACGCGCTGCTGCTGGCCGCCGGACAATTGGTCCGGATAGGCGCCGAACTTCTCCGACAGGCCCACCAGGTTCAGCACATCCTGCGCCACCGTGCGCGCCTGGGCGGCGGAGACGTTCTTCACGATGCGCGGGGCCAGCATGATGTTCTCGCCCACGGAGAGGTGGGGGAACAGATTGTAGCTCTGGAACACGATGCCCACTTCGGTGCGCAGCGCCCGCAGCTTGGCCTTGTCCTGCGTCACCTCATGGCCGGCGATCTCGATGCGGCCGGACTGGATGGTCTCCAACCCGTTGATGCAGCGCAGGAGCGTGCTCTTGCCCGAGCCGGAGCGGCCGATCAGCGCCACCACCTGGCCCGCTTCCACATTCAGCGAGACGCCCTTGAGAACCTCGACCGCGCCGAAGCTCTTGTGGACCTCTTCAATGCGCACTTCCGACATGTAACTTCCTCTCGAGCCAGCCCGACAGGCGGGACAGGGGATAGCAGACGGCGAAATAGATCAGAGCCACGGTCAGGAAGACCCGGAACGGCTGGAACGTTGAATTGTTGATCAATTGCCCGGCGCGGGAGAGTTCCACGAAGCCGATGATCGAAGTGATGGAGGTGTTCTTCACCACCTGCACCGCGAAGCCGGTGGTGGGCGGCAAGGCGATGCGCATGGCCTGCGGCAGGATGATGTGGCGGAACTGCTGATAGCGGGTCATGCCCAGGGATTCGGAGGCTTCCCATTGCGGCTTGGCCACCGACTGGATGCAGCCGCGCCAGATCTCGCCCAGATAGCCGCTGACATAGACGCTCATGGAGATGCTGGCCGCCACCAGGGCCGGCAGCTGGAAGCCCATCAGGCTGAGTCCGTAATAGGACAGGAACAGGATCATCAAGACCGGTGAGCCCTGGATGATCTGGATATAGAGACCAGACAGGATCCGCAGCACCCGCAGCTGCGACACCCGCAACAAAGCGATGACGAGCCCGGCGATGCTGCCGAAGGTGAGCGCGATGGCGGTGAGCACCAGCGTCCAGCGCAGGCTCTCCAGCAGGAAGATGAGGTCGTTGAGGCCGAAGCTTCGCAGGATCATCTTTAGGCCCCTTCGATGGCGGTGGCGGGGGCGAGGGTGGGGCGGCGGCGGAAGGCCAGCCAGCCGATGAGCGCGAACACCCCGCGCAGCACCACGGAGAGCGCCAGATAGATCAGGGTCGCCACCACATACACTTCGAAGCTGCGGTAGGAGGTGGATTCGATCTGCGCCGTGACCGCCGAGAGTTCCTCGGTGGAGATGGCCGAGCACACGCTGGAGGCCAAAGTCATCAGCACGAACTGGCTGCACAGGGACGGATAGACCTTGGCGATGGCCGGGGCGATGATGATGTGGCGGTAGATCTGGAATGAGGTCAGCCCCAGCGACTGGCCGGCCTCGATCTGCGACTTGTGCACGGCATCGATGCCGGCACGGATGATCTCCGCCGAATAAGCGGCCAGATTGAGCGTCATCCCCACCAAGGCAGCGACGGTGGCATCCACCCGTATTCCCAGGGCCGGAAGGCCGAAGAAGATGATGAACAACTGCACCAGGAACGGCGTGTTGCGCACCACTTCCACATAGAATTTGATCGCGCGGCCAATCCAGCCGCCATACATGGAGCGCAGCGATGCCAGCAGCGTGCCGATGATGGTGCCGAGCACGATGGAGGTCACGGACAGCTCGATGGTGAGCAGCAGTCCGCTGAGAAGCTCATCGCGATAATTGGCGATGACCCCGAACTGAAAAGTATAAGGCACGACGTCCCCCATGGCTCCGGGCGGGGAGCGCGCGCAGCAGGTTGCGCGCGCTCAGGCTTTCGGACGCAGATGAGCGGCAAGAAACCGAACGCTCAGACTGAACGGTCAGAAGGTGTCCAGCGGCGGCAGGGGCGTGTCGGTCCACTTGCGGTAGAGGGTGTCCAGCTCGCCGCTCTTCTTCATGAAGTAGACGGTGTTGTTGAGCCACTGCAGCAATTCGAAATCGCCCTGGCGCACCGCCATGGAATTGCCCTGGGCATAGATGCTGAAGCCAGTGACGAGCTTGGCGCCGGGGTTCTGCTTGGTCACCGATTGCACTAGGGTCTCGGGCAAGGCCGCAGCATCGATCTGGCCTGACAGCAGGGCCTGGGTGACGATGGAATCGTCATCGAACACCACCACGCTGATGCCACCGGCCCGGCGCAGCGCCGCTTCCTGCGGCGAGCCGCGATTGGCGCCCACCTTCTTGCCCTTCAGATCGTCCAGGCTGGCAGCCTGTTTGCCGCCGGAGGTCACCACCACCATGTTGAAGGCATTATACGGCATGGTGAACATCACCGAGCGGGCGCGCTCGGGGGTGGGATTCAAGGTTGCCACCAGGAAATCCACGCGGCCGGTCTGCAGTGCGGGAATGCGCGCCGGCGGGGTGAGGGCCACATATTCCGCCTTCACGCCCAGATACTTGGCCAGCAGCACCGCCACGTCATAATCGTAGCCGGTGGGGTTGCCCTTGTCGTCGACCATGCCCATGGGCGGGCCGCCGATCAGCACGCCGATGCGCACGGTGCCGCGCTGGACGATCTCGTTGAGCGTGACGGCCTTGGCGCTCACCGCGCCCATGAGGGTTGCGGCGCCGAGGCCTGCGGCGAGCACGAGGGCGCGTGTCCTGGTCAGGATGGTCATGTTTCCTCCCTTGGTGTTGGTGTTTTGATTGTGCTGGTGCCGCGTTGGCGCGCGGCTTATGGGGCGCCGGCCGGCGCCTATGAGTTTGTCAGGGATTGGAGTTTGTCAGGGAAAGGCGGGACCCGGTTTCCCCGAAAAGACAAACTCCAACACAGACCTTGAGTGCCTGTCTGGTTCAACATGAACCTGACGTGCCCTAAAGGGTGGCGAGAACGCCGCCGTCCACATACAGAACTTGGCCGTTGACGAAGTCCGAGGCGCTGGAGGCCAGGAAGATGGCGGCGCCCTGCAATTCCTCGGTGCGCCCCCAGCGGCCGGCAGGGGTGCGGTTTTTCAGCCAGGCGTCGAACTCGGGATTCTCGATGAGCGCCTGATTAAGAGGCGTGGCGAAATAGCCGGGGCCGATGGCGTTGATCTGGAGGCCGTGGCGGGCCCAGTCGGTGCACATGCCCTTGGTGAGATTCTTCACCGCGCCCTTGGAGGCGGTGTAGGGGGCGATGGAATAGCGCGCCGCCTCGCTCTGCAGGCTGGCGATATTGATGATCTTGCCATGCTTGCGTGAGATCATGTGCCGGGCCACCGCCTGGCCCACATAGAACACGCTGTCGAGATTGTTCCGCATCACCTCGTGCCAGGTTTCGACGGAATAATCCTCCAGCGGCCCCCGGCGCTGGATGCCGGCATTGTTGACCAGGATGTCGATGGCGCCGATCTCGGCCTCGATCTTGTCGACGCCGGCCCGTACGGCCATGTGATCGGTAACATCGAACGGGGCGGTGAAGGCGGTGACGCCCTTGGCGGCGAGGGACGCGGCGGCGTCCGCCAGCTTGGCTTCGTCCCGTCCGTTGAGCACCACCCGCGCCCCGGCGCGGCCCAGACCTTCGGCAAGAGAAAGCCCAATCCCTTGGCTTGAGCCGGTGATCAGCGCCAAACGGCCGGTGAGGTCGAACAATTGGATCGACATGATGCTCCCTAGATCCGCCTCCAGTCCGGTGCCCGTGCGGCCGGCTGAAGTGCTTTTTTGCTTGTGCTCGGGATAGAGCATGGTATCGATAACAAAACAAGAGGCCGCCGGAGTCAATGGCCTCGCATACCGGGGAGACGAGATGCGCGCCGCTGTTCTGCATGCCGCCAAGGATTTGAGGATCGAGGATGTGCCTGAGCGGGCGCTCGGCGCCGACGAGGTGCGCGTGCGCTTCGGCGCCGGCGGCATCTGCGGCTCGGACCTGTCCTATTATTTCAAGGGTCGGGTGGGCGATTTCGATGTGCGCCAGCCGCTCATCCTCGGCCATGAGGTCTCCGGCACGGTGGAGGCGCTCGGCACTTCAGTGTCCGGCCTCGCCATCGGCGCGCGGGTGGCGGTCAATCCCAGCCGGGCCTGCCTCACCTGCGATTATTGCCGCGCCGGGCGCGGCAATCTGTGCCGCAACATGCGCTTCTTCGGCAGCGCCGCCATCTTCCCCCATGTGCAGGGCGGCTTCAGCGAAACCCTCATCGCCCGTGCCGATCAGTGCGTGCCGGTGCCCGATCACGTGTCCATGCGGGTGGCCGCCTGCGCCGAGCCGCTGGCGGTGGCGGTGCATGCCTGCCGGCGGGCGGGCGAACTGGCCGGGCGCAGCGTGCTGATCGCCGGCGCCGGCCCCATCGGCATCCTGCTGGCGCTGGTGGCCCGGCGCATGGGCGCGGCCTTCATCGCCATCACCGATCTGGTGGAGGCGCCGCTGGCGGTGGCCCGCGCCGCCGGCGTCGATGAGACCATCTGCGTCGCCACCGCCCCGGAGCAATTGGAGCGTTACGAGGCCGACAAGGGCTATTTCGATATCGCCTTGGAAGCCACCGGTTCGCCGCAGGCGCTGGCCTCGCTGTTCAAGGTGGTGCGGCCGGGCGGTCGTGTGGTGCAGGTGGGCATGATGCCGCCGGGCGTCATCCCGGTGCCGGCCAACATCCTCATGGCCCGCGAGATCGACTTCGTCGGCGCGTTCCGCTTCCACGGTGAGTTCCAGACCGCGGTGGATTATCTCTCCCGCGGGCTGATCGACGTGACGCCGATCCTGTCGGCCGACATGCCCATGGGCGAGGCCGACGCGGCCTTCGTGCTGGCGGCGGATCGCAACCGGGCCATCAAGGTGCATCTCACCTTCTAGCGGCCGGCGTGCCTCGCGTTTGCGCGCCGGGCCTCCGGCGCATCCCCATCCGTTCAGGGAGTTCCCCCATGTATACCCGTTGCGCCATTTTCGAGGGCCAGATCACCCCCGGCCGCGAGGACGAGTTCTTCCGCCTGGTGGAAGAGCGGCTGCTGCCGCTGTGGAAGCAGATGCCCCATGCCACCGCGGTGCGGGTGCTGCGCGGCGAGCGCCGCGATGCGGACGCCCCGCCCATCGCCATGATGCAGGAGATCGACTATCCCTCGCTGGATGCCATCGATGAGGCGCTGTCCTCGCCCATTCGCACGAAGGCGCGCGCGGTGACGGAGGAGATCGTGAAGCTGTTCGATGGCCGCTTCTATCATATCGTCTACCGCCGCCAGGCCGAAGGCTGAGGCGCACCCTTATGTCCCCCCAGGCCCGCAAGCCGACCATGCGCGATGTCTCGCGTCTGGCCGGCGTGTCCACCATGACCGTGTCGCGGGTTCTGGCCGATCCTGAAACCGTGGCGGCGGAGACGCGGGCCCGCGTCCTCGCCGCCGTGGAGCAACTGGGCTATGTGCCCGACCGGGTGGCGGGCAGCCTGTCGTCGCGGCGGACCAATTTCGTTGCCGCCATCCTGCCGACCCTGACCAATGCCAATTTCGCCGACACCGCCCATGCCCTCACCGAGGTGCTGCGACCGGCGGATTATCAATTGCTCATCGGCTACACCATGTATCGGTTGGAGGAGGAGGAGCGCCTCATCCGCGCCATGCTGCCGCGCCGACCCGATGCCGTCGTGCTGGCCAGCTGCCATCACACCAAGGCGGCGCACCAGCTGCTGGTGCGCGCCGGCGTGCCGGTGATCGAGATCTGGGAGACCGCCACCCAACCCATCGATCATGCGGTGGGCTTTTCCAATTATGACGTGGGCCGCGCCGCCGCGCGGCATCTGATCGATCTGGGCCACCGCCGCATCGGCGCGCTGGGGCCGGGGCAGGCGGGCGCGGCACGCGACTATCGCGGCGAGGACCGCATGACCGGCTTTGCCGCCGCGCTGCGCGAGGCCGGACTGGCGGACGATCTGGTGATCCACCACGGCGAGGTGCCGGTGGGCTTCGATCATGGCCGCCAGGCGCTGGGCGAGGTGCTGGCGCGGGCGCCGGATGTGGAGGCGGTGTTCGCCGTCTCGGATATTTCCGCCTGGGGCGCGCTGATGGAATGCCAGCGCCGGGGCATCCGCGTGCCGCACGATCTCTCGCTCATGGGCTTCGGCGATTTCGACATCGGCCGCCAGTGCGTGCCGGCCCTCACCACCGTGGGGGTGGATGCGCGGGCCATCGGCTCCCGCACCGGGGAGCTGCTGATGGCACTGCTGAACGGCACCCATGCGCCGGAGCCGGAGATCATCGACATGGGGTTTCGCCTGATCCCGCGCGAGACAACCGCCCAGGCTTCCCGCCGGCGGGCGCGCAAGCCGGCCAAGGGGGCCTCCTGACATGACCAAACCCATCGGCATCATCGGCGTCGGGGTGATGGGCGGCGCCATCGCCACCCGGCTGCTGGCCCGGGGCCATCAGTTGATCCTGCGCGACATGGACCCGGCCAAGCTCGCGCCGCTGCTGGCGCAGGGGGCCGTCGCCGCCGCCTCGGTGCCGGAACTGGTGGGGCAGGTGGATGTGATCACCACCAGCCTGAATACGGCGGAAATCGTCGAGGTGGTGGTGTTCGGGCCGGAGGGCATCGCCACCGCCGCGCGTGCCGGCCAGACGCTGATCGACATGTCGAGCATCGACCCGAAGGCCACCGCCGCCATGGCTGCGCGCCTTCATGCCGAGACCGGCATGGATTGGGTGGATTCCCCGCTCTCCGGCGGCGCCCCCGCCGCCCTTGAGGGCCGTCTCACTCTGATGATGGGCGGCAGCGATGCCGCCGTGGAACGGGCGCGCGCGGTGCTTTCGGATGTGGCGGCCAACATGACCCATATGGGGCCGTGTGGTGCCGGGCAGACCACCAAGCTCATCAACCAGGTGCTGTGCGCCTGCAATTTCCTGGCGGTGGCCGAGGCCACGCGTCTGGCGCTGGATGGCGGCGTGGATGCGGCCAGCATTCCGAAAGCCCTGGCCGGCGGGCGGGCGGATTCGCGCATCCTGCAGGAGTTCATGGGCAAGATGGCCGCGCGCGACCTCACCCCCACCGGGCGGATCGACAATATGCTGAAGGATCTGGAGGCGGTGCAGCGCTATGCCATGGCGCTGCGCACCCCCATGCCGCTGACCGGGCTGGTCACCGATCTGCACCGCATGATGGTGGCCGCCGGCATCGGCCCGGAAGATAGCGCCGCCTACATGAAGATGTTCGATTTCGGCCGCGCGCCGCAGGCGTAAGGCGGCCTACCACACCGGGGGCGTGGTGATCCACAGCACGCGGGTGCGCCCCTCCGCCAGATTCTTGAACTTGTGCGGCAGGGCGCTCTCGAAGCTGAAGGCATCGCCGGCGCCCAGGCGATAGGCGCTGCCGTCCACGAACAGTTCCAGCAGGCCTTCCAGCACCAGCCCGCCTTCCTCGCCTTCGTGATTATAGGCGTCCTCGCCGGAGCCGCCGCCGGGCTCCAGCGTGATCTCCATGATCTGCAAGGCGCCGGTATCGTTGGCGGTGAGAAATTCCTTCACGAAGCCCTTGGTGCCGAAGTCCACCCGGCGGCGCTGGTTCACCCGCACGATGCGCCGCGCCTCCTGTTCCACGCCGGCCTGGGTGCCGCCGAACAAGGCATGCACCGGCAAGTCCAGCACGCCGCAGATCGCCCGCAGGGCGCGCACGGAGGGCGAGGAGATCCCGCGCTCGATCTGGCTCAACAGCCCGACAGAAATGCTGGCGCCATCGGCCACCTGCTGCAGGGAAAGCCCGCGCACCTGACGTGCCTCGCGCACCGCCCGGCCGAGGGCGCGATCATCCGCGGAAATGTCCGGAACGGAGGGGGGCGCCGGAGGGGGCGCGGCGGGCGATGTCATGGGACGGAGGGACGTTTTGGCTTCATGAGAGTGAAATTAGCGCATCCGCTTGGCTTTGAGAAGACAGATGGATGGGCTTTGCACGCGCTTCTTGTGTCGGCACGACGCGCAAATTTCATGCAAGTGAAAAATTGCCCGCAAATTCTATTGCTGGGGTTAGACGTTTCATTATAGTGGAAATGCGCCGTGCCGCCCTTGGGCCGCGCGCTGCGCCGATCTCTGCCGGCGTCCGGCATCGCCTCTGGGTGAGGAGAAACACCATGTTTCTAAAGCAGTTCGCCGTATGCGCCGTGGCGGTGGGATTGGCGCTCGCGACGCCGGTACAGGCACAGGAGACGGTGCGGGTCGGCGTGACCGCCACCGGCGTCCCTTTCACCTTCGTGGATACGGCCACGCAGCTGCCCACCGGGGCCATGGTGGATCTGGCCCGCGCCATCGTCGAGGACAACGGCCTGAAGCCTGCGTTCGAGCTGACGGCCTTTTCCGCTCTCGTGCCGTCGCTCTCCACCCACAAGATCGACCTGATCTCGGCCGGCATGCTGGCCACTGACGAGCGCCGCAAGGTCGTGGATTTCAGCGACCCGGTCTATACGTATGGCGAGGGCATGTTCGTGGCAGCCAACGCCAAGGACTTCACCATCGAAGATCTGAAGGGCGCGACGGTGGGGGCGCAGATCGGCACCACCTTCGCGGATTCGCTCAAAGCGCTGAGCGTGTTCGGCGAAGTGAAGCTCTATGATTCCATCGCCGACATCATGCGCGACGTGAAGCTGGGGCGGATCAAGGCCGGCTTCGGCGACCAGCCCATCGTTGCCTACCAGATCACCAAGAATCCCGATCTCGGCATTCGCCTGGTCAAGGGCTACAAGCCGCTGAAGGAAGGCGGCGTGGCGCTGGCGGTGGCCAAGGACAATCCCAAATTGCTGCAGCAGGTCAACGCCTCCATCGCCAAGCTGAAGGCGAACGGCCAACTGGCCAAGATTTTCGCGGCCTACGGCCTGTAGCAGCTGCGCGCGACGCCCCTGGCATGTGCCGGGGGCACGGCGGTAGGAGAGACGGTCCATGGCGACATTCTTCGCGCAAGCGACCCAATATCTGCCGTTGCTGCTCAAGGGGCTGTGGCTGACCATCGCCGTGACGGTGCTGGCGCTGTGCCTGTCCACGGCGCTGGGCCTGCTCTGGGCCTTGCTGCGCACCTCCGGCATTCCGGCGCTGGCGACCCCCACCCGCATCTTCATCGAGCTGCTGCGCGGCATCCCGATCCTGGTGGTGCTGTTTTACATCTATTTCGTCATGCCCGAGATCGGGCTGGACCTCACCGCCTTCCAGGCCGGCGTCATTGGTCTGGCGCTCACTTACTCCTGCTACATCGGCGAGACCTTCCGCGCCGGGATCGAGGCGGTGGATACCGGGCAGGTGGAAGCGGCGAAATCCATCGGCATGAAGCGCCCCTTGATGATGCGCCGGGTGATCCTGCCGCAGGCGTTCAAGATCGTGCTGCCGCCTTATGCCAACAATCTGGTGATGCTGCTGAAGGATTCCTCCCAGGTCTCGGTCATCTCGGTGGCGGAACTGACCATGCAGGGCAAGATGCTGGCCTCCTCCACCTTCAACAACACCACCATCTTCACTTTGGTGGCGCTGCTCTATCTGTGCCTGACCATTCCGCTCAACCTGTTGATGCGGCGCCTGGAACTGGCCATGGGGAAGGCGCGATGATCCGGTTCGAAGGGGTCCATAAATCCTTCGGTGCCCATGAGGTGCTCAAGGGCATCGATGCCCGCATCGGCACGGGCGAGGTGGTGTGCCTGATCGGGCCGTCGGGCTCGGGCAAGTCCACCTTGCTGCGCTGTGTGAACGGGCTGGAGACCTATCAGAGCGGGCGGATCACCGTGGATGGCGTCCGGGTGGACACCGCCTCCCGCACCATTCACGACATCCGCACCCGCGTCTCCATGGTGTTCCAGCGCTTCAATCTGTTCCCCAACCGCACGGCGTTGGAAAACGTCATGGAAGGCCCGCTGTTCGTGCTGAAGCAGGACCGGGCCGAGGTGCGGGCGCGCGCGGAAGCGCTGCTGAACCGCGTCGGCCTCGGGGCGAAGATGCAGGCTTATCCGCAATCGCTCTCCGGCGGCCAGCAGCAGCGGGTGGCCATCGCCCGCGCCTTGGCCATGCAGCCGAAGGCGATCCTGTTCGACGAGCCCACCTCCGCGCTCGATCCAGAGATGGTGGGCGAGGTGCTGCAGGTGATGCGGGCGCTGGCCGAGGAGCACATGACCATGCTGGTGGTCACCCACGAGATCCACTTCGCCCGCGAGGTGGCCGACAGCGTGCTGTTCCTCGACGGCGGCACCATTGTGGAGCACGGCCCGGCCAAAGAGATGCTGCGCCATCCCAAGCACGAGCGCACGCAGGATTTCCTGCGCCGCGTCACCCATCCGGTCTGAGCCCATGAGCCAAACACATCCCGTTGCCTCCATCTGGGCCGCCACCGCGACCCCCGCGCCTGAGACGCCGGCTCTGGCCGGCGATCATCGCGCCGATGTGACGGTGATCGGCGCCGGTTTCACCGGCCTGGCGGCGGCCCTGCGCCTCGCCCAAGGCGGCGCGACCGTGCGGGTGCTGGATGCGGGCGCACCGGGGTTCGGCGCCAGTGGGCGCAATGGCGGGCAGGTGATCCCCGGCCTCAAGCTGGACCCCGATGCGCTCGATGCCCAGTTCGGCGAAGCCACCACCGATTTCGTCGGCCGCGCCGCCGACGTGGCGTTCCGATTGATCGAGACCCACGCCATCGCCTGCGAGCCGCGGCGCAGCGGCTGGATCCAGGCGTCGGTGAAGACATCGCATCTGCCCACCCTGGAGCGGCGCGCGGCCGCCTGGGCCAAGCGCGGCGCGTCGGTTGAGGTGCTGGACGCTGCCGCCATGGCCCGCGCCACCGGCGGCACCGGCTTTGCCGGTGGCTGGCTGGACCGCCGCGCCGGGGCACTGCATCCGCTCAATTATGCCCGTGGATTGGCGCGGGCGGCGCTGGCGGCAGGGGCGCAGATCCATGGCGCCAGCCGCGCCACCCGCCTGACACCGCAGGGCAAGGGCTGGCTGGTGGAGACGGAAGCGGGCGCACGCGTCACCAGCGATCAGGTGGTGCTGGCCACCAATGGCTATACGGATGGGTTGTGGCCGGGCCTGCGGGCAACCGTGATTCCCGCCCACAGCTTCCAGGTGGCGACACAGCCGCTCGATGCCGCGCTGCTGGCGCAGATCCTGCCCGGCGGCAGCGTGGTGTCCGATACGCGGCGGATCGGCAATTATTTCCGCATCGGCCCCGGCAATCGCCTGATGATGGGCGGGCGCGGCTCATTCGCCGAACCCCGTTCGGTGGCCGACTATGGCCGCATCATCGCCGCCCTGCACGCCATCTTCCCGCAAAGTCGGACATTGGGGTTGGAGTTCCAATGGGCGGGCCGGGTGGCCATGACCCCCGACCACCTGCCGCACATCCACCGGCCGGCGCCGAACCTCACCATTGCGCTGGGCTACAACGGCCGGGGTGTGGCCCTGGCCAGTGCCATGGGCGACGTGATCGGCGCCCATCTGCTGGATCCCTCGGTGCGGCTGCCGCTCACCGTCAGCCCGTTGCGGCCGCTGCCGCTGCACGGTTTGCACCCGCTCTATGCCACCGCCGCCATCTGGTACTACCGGCTGCGGGATGCGCTGGAGCGCTGATCAGCAACCGGTCAGCCCAACGGATCGACCACCGCGCCCGCATTCATGGTGTTGGCCGGATCGAACGCGGTCTTGATGCGGCGCATGAGGTCGCGCCGGGTCGGGTCGGAATAATGATCCAACAGATGGCGTTTGAAGCGGCCGACCCCATGCTCGGCGCTGAAGGTGCCGCCCAGGCTGGCGGAGATATCATAGAGCTGCGGCGCCAGTTCCCGGTCGATGCGCGCCGAGAAGGCCAGCCGGTCTTCGCCCGGCGGCACCAGCACGTTGTAGTGCAAATTGCCGTCGCCCACATGGCCGTAGAACGACAGCCGCAAGCTGGGGTCGTAGGCAGCCACCGCGGCGCCGCCCCGCGCGATGAATTCGTTCAGCTCCGAGATCGGCACCGAGATGTCGTGTTTCACCGAGCCGCCGGCCTTCTTCTCGCCCTCGGGAATGGTCTCGCGCAGGCGCCACATGTCGGCGCGCTGGCGGTCGCCTTGGGCCAGAAACGCGTCCGTCACCCAGCCCTGCTCCACCATCTGCTCGATGGTTCCGGCCAGGATCTCCTCCACCGGCACGCGGGCGGAGGCGGCGGAGAGTTCCACCAGCAGCACGCCGCCGGGGCCGCACCCGAGGCCGGCGGCGGCGGGATCCGCGCGCACCAGATCCAGGGTGCCGGGGGTGATGTATTCGAACGAGGACACCAGATCGGCGGTCTCCCGCCGCACCAGCGCCAGCATCTGCGCCAAAGGTGGCGCGTCCGCCAGTTGCAGCCAGCCGGTGGCGTGGTGGGTGGGAGCGGGGATGAGCTTGAACACCGCGCCGGTGACGATGCCCAGCGTGCCCTCGCCGCCGATGAAGCTCTGCTTCACGTCATAGCCGGTGTTGTTCTTCCGCAGCCGGCGCATGTCGTTGAGGATGCTGCCGTCCGCCAGCACCGCCTCGATGCCCAGCGCCAGATCCCGCGTCATGCCGTAGCGCAGCACGGAAAGACCGCCGGCATTGGTGCCGATGTTGCCGCCGACCCGGCAACTGCCCTCTGAGCCGAGGCTCATGGGCAGCATCAGGTTTTCGCTGGCGGCGGCGGCCTGGGCATCCACAAGGATCACGCCCGCATCCACCGACAAGGTGAAGCCCAGCGGATCGATGCTGCGAATGCGGTTCATCCGCTCCAGGCTCAGCACGAACTGCCGACCGCTGCGGTCCGGCGTGGCGCCGCCGCAATAGCTGGTGTTGCCGCCCTGCGCCACCACGCCGAGGCCCGCGGCGGCGATGATCTTCACTGCCGCTGCGACCTCCTCCGTCGAGGCGGGGCGCAGCACGGCAGGGGTGGTGCCTTGGACGAATTCCCGCTGATCCACCAGATAGCGCGCGGTCACGTCGCCGGCGGTGACGACGCCGGACGGGCCGAGAAGCGCACGCAGCGCGGCGAGAGTGGCGTCAACGGGCATGGATGGGCTCCGCGGGAGTGTGGCAGGGCGTTCGGGGCCGATCAGGAACCGGCGCGTGTTCGTCATGGTCCGGTGCGCCGCTGCTTTCAAGGCCGAAGTCGCGGCCGGTGGAAGTGGGCGGGGGCGATGACGTCATATTCGTCAAAGACGCGGGGCGTGCGAGGACCTACCGCTGCCAGGGCCAGACCCTCAGCCCACCCGTTACGCCGGAACCGCGCCATGAGCCTCATCGATACCCGCCGCCACCAGATGTTCCCGGTGCTTGAGGGAGCGCAGCGGGAGACCGCGCGGCGCTTTGCCAGCGCCCCGGAACGCACCTTCGCGGCCGGCGAGGCGGTGTTCAATGTGGGCGACGTGGACACCTCCATGTGGTTCGTGACCGCGGGCGCGGTCGATGTGGTGCGCCGGGATGGCCTGGGCCACCAATGGCCCATCACCACCATGGGTCCCGGCGAATTCACCGGCGAAGTCAACCAGCTGGCCGGGCGCGCCTCCCTGGCGGCCGCCACCGCAGGGCCGGAGGGGTGCACCGCGTTTCCGGTGGACCCCAGCCATCTGCGGGCGATGGTGATCGGCACGGCGGAACTGGGCGAGGTGGTGATGCGCGCCCTGATCCTGCGGCGGGTGGGGCTGATCGAGGCGGACGGCTCGGGGGCGATCCTGATCGGCCGGCCGGGGCAGGCGGACCTGGTGCGCCTGCAAGGCTTTCTCACCCGCAATGGCGATCCGTTCACCACCCTTGACGCCACCGACGACGAAGCCGGCCGGGCCATCGTGGAGCGCCTCGGCATTTTGCCCGAGGAGCTTCCCCTCATGGTGTGCCCGTCGGGGACGGTGCTGAAGCGCCCGAGCAATGAGGAGGCGGGCATTTGCCTCGGCATCACCCCCAAGCTGGACCCGGCGAAGGTCTATGACGTGGCGGTGGTGGGCGCCGGTCCCGCCGGCCTGGCCACCGCGGTCTATGCCGCCTCCGAGGGCTTGAATGTGCTGGTGCTGGACCAGCGGGCCATCGGCGGACAGGCAGGGGCCTCCGCCCGGATCGAGAATTATCTGGGCTTTCCCACCGGCATCTCGGGCCAGGCGCTGGCGGGCCGCGCCTATGTCCAGGCGCAGAAATTCGGCGCGGAACTGGCTCTGCCGCTGGAGGTGAAATCTCTGCATCGCGGCAGCGTCGGCGGTGCGCCGCTGATGCTGGACCTGTGCAATGGCAACAGCGTCCAGGCACGCACCGTGGTGGTGGCATCCGGTGCGCGCTATCGGCGGCCGGACATCGACAATCTCGCCACCTTCGAGGGCGCGGGCATTTCCTATTGGGCCTCCCCGGTGGAGGCGCGCCTGTGCGCCGGGGAGGAGGTGGTCCTGGTGGGTGGCGGCAATTCCGCCGGGCAGGCGGTGGTGTTCCTGGCGCCGAAGGTGAAGCAACTGCATCTGGTGGTCCGCGGCACCGGGCTGGAGGCCTCCATGTCGCGCTATCTCATCGACCGCATCGCCGCTCTGCCGAATGTGGAACTGCACACCGGTACCGAAGTCAGCGCGCTGGAGGGCGACCGCCAGAGCGGGCTGGAGCGCGTGGTGTTGCGAGATCGCGCCAGCGGTGCCGTGCGCACCTATGCGGTGCGGCATCTGTTCCTGTTCATCGGCGCCGATCCCAATGCCGGCTGGCTGACCGGTCAGGTGAAAATGGACAAGGGCGGCTTCATCATCACCGGCGATCCCCGCATCACCGGCACGGATGGTCAGGCGCGCCCCGCGGCGCCGCTGGAGACGGACCAGCCGGGGGTCTTCGCCATCGGCGATGTGCGGGCGGGCTCCACCAAAAGGGTGGCGGCCGCCGTGGGCGAGGGCGCCGCGGTGGTGGCGCAGATCCATGCCTATCTGGCGGCGCAAGCCGAGGGAGCCCACCCTCCGGGCTGACGGCATGGGGCGCATCGGCATCGATGCATGCGGCAACCGTCCCAAACACCTCGCGATCAGACAAGACCGGGTCGGTGCGTTTGCGCACAGTCCACCGGGCGATCGGCGATTCACGTCGTTTCGTCACAGCCAGGCTGTCCGGACTGCCGGGGTCGCCGTGCGCCCTGCGTCCATCGTCTCGCACACCCCATTGTCTCAAGGACGCTCCATGCCCCTGACCGCGACCCCCACTCCCGGCGCCACCCTGGTGACGCCGAAGGATCACACGCTGATCATGATCGACTTCCAGTCGCAGATGTCGTTCGCCACCAAGTCTATCGACACGACGCTGCTGCGCAACAACGCTGCTCTGGTGTCCCGTGGCGCCGCTGGCTTCGGGGTGTCCACCATCCTCACCACGGTGGCCGTGAACACCTTCTCCGGCCCCATGTATGACGAAATCACCGACGCTTTCCCCGGTCAGGCGCTGATCGACCGCACCTCCATGAATACCTGGGAAGACGCCAACGTCATCGCCAAGGTGAACGAGATCGGCAAGGACCGCATCGTCCTGGCGGGCCTGTGGACCTCGGTGTGCATCGTCGGCCCGGCGCTCTCCGCCATCGACCAGGGCTTCCAGGTCTATGTGATCGCCGATGCCTGCGGCGACATCTCCACCGAGGCCCATGACCGCGCCATGGACCGTATGGTCCAGGCCGGCGCCCGGCCGATGACGGCGCTGCAATATCTGCTGGAACTCCAGCGCGATTGGGCCCGCACCGAGACCTATGACATGACCACCGGCATCGCCAAGAAGTGGGGCGGCGCCTACGGCCTCGGCATCACCTATGCCAAGACCATGTTCGGCGCCCACGAGGGCTGAGCGATCCGCCCTCAGGCGGACATTGCCATATCGCAGAGCGCACCCGCTGGTGCCCGGCTTCCGAGCCCGGCGCCGGATGGGCTGCGCTCGTGCGCATTGACCATGAACCATGCCCGCCCGAGGCGGCGAAGGGAGCGCAGACCATGCCGACACCGGACGCCACCAAGCCGCCGGCATCCGCCGCGCCTAGCAGCAGTTTCGCGCCGCTGCGCCAGCCGGTGTTCGCCATCATCTGGGCGGCCACGGTGCTCGGCAATACCGGCAGCTTCATGCGCGACGTGGCCAGCTCCTGGCTGGTCACGGATCTGTCCGGTTCGCCGGCGGCGGTGTCGCTGGTGCAGGCGGCGGGCACGCTGCCCATCTTCCTGCTGGCCATACCCGCCGGCGTGCTCTCGGATATCCTGGATCGCCGCCGCTTCCTCATCGCCGTGCAGATCCTGCTGGCGGCGGTCAGCGCCACCTTGATGCTGCTGTCCTATGGCGGCCTGCTCACGGTGGGGCTGCTGGTGGGGCTCACCTTCGTCGGCGGCGTCGGCGCGGCGCTGACCGGGCCCACCTGGCCGGCCATCGTGCCCGAACTGGTGCCCAAGTCCGACATCAAGAACGCCATGGCGCTCAACTCGCTGGGCATCAATATCGCCCGCTCCATCGGCCCGGCGGCGGGCGGCCTGCT
>NZ_CALRWL010000055.1:0-41659 GCF_943371865.1 Azorhizobium sp. AG788
CCGCTGGGGGCGGCGGTGGCGCACCGGGGGGCTGGGCCGCGGGCGCGCCCGGGGGCGGAGCTGCGGGCGCACCGGTGGGCTGCGCGGCTGGCGCGCCGGGCAACAGGCGCCCGCCGGGGGCGCCGGGCGCCTGCGGCAAGGCCGGGGGCACCGCGTTGGGCCGCTCTTGTTCCAGGCGCTGGATCACGTCAGCCGCACGCTGCTGGCGCTGCTGAAGCACCCGCTGCTGCATCTGTTCCTGCCCCCGCATGCGCTCCAGGCGTCCCCGCTCATAGCGCTCGCGATTGCGCTCCGCCTCGGCCCACTCCTGCTGGAGTTGCTGGGTGCGAGCGTCGCGGAACTGGTCCAGGTCGCGGCGGTAGGCCTGCTGGTTGCCGGAGAAGCGGGCATCGCGGAGGGACTGGCGCTGGTCGACGCTCAGCACGGAGAGCAAAGCCGCAGACGGCGCCAGACCGTTGCCGGGGTCCGGCCCCACATATTGGCGAATGATCACCCGCCGGTCCTGCGGCACGCTGCGCATCACTTCCCGCGGCGGCGAGATCTGCTGGGCGCGGGCGATATAGGGCCGGTAGATGCCGATGCGGGCGCCGGCGGAATCGTCGAATTCCTCCTGATAACGGTCCACATAGACCAATCGGCGGGTGACCACCTCCCGCTCCACGGTGGGACCGAAATCGGTGGGCGGCACAAAGCGCGTCGCCACGCGGCCATTGCCGAAGCTGGGATCATAGACCCGCGGATCGCTGCGCAGCCAGCCGGCCAAGGCGGCGATGGGCAGCACGCGGGCGGTGAGGTCCGGGGCCACCAAATACTGGTCCTGCACAAAGACCCAGCTTTCCGCCACCGGCACGTCATAGCGGCGCGGGGGGCCGTAGGCATAGCCAGGAGCGTCCGGGGCGATGGGCGCCCAGCCGGTATGGCCGCCGCCGCGGCGCCATTTCACCCAGGCGGGCGCCCAGGTGTCACCGGGAACCCAATACCAGCCATAGTCGGGCTCATAGCCCCAGCGGCCGTAATGGTAGGTGGCCCAGGCGAAGGGCTCGGCGGAATCCCAGTACCAGCCGTCCTCGGTCCACAGCCAGCGGCCTTCCTGATAGGGCCGCCAGGCGGCGTCCAGGTCGGCGGGCACCCAGACATATTGATAGACCGGATGGACCACCCAGCTGCCGTGCTCCGCCAGCGGCGCGTAAAAGACGTTGATGTCTACCCGCGCGGCGCCGGGGTTCGCGGGGGAGCCGGGAGGCAGGGGGGCGCCCTGGCCGGAACGGGGGGACACCTGTGCCTGGGCAGGGGCCATCAGCCCCGCCAGAAGAAAGCTTGCCGCCACCCCCGCCACCAGCGCCTGCCTCGGTGTGGATTGGGGGTTCGCGTCGCGAACGGTCTTCATCGGCGTCGCCTCCAGTTTGCTGTACGCTCAACGGTGAAGATGAAGGCGGGGTTCCATGACGTCTCTTGGAAATAACAATGGTAAAACAAGGTGTTATTGAGATGGGTGGGGCGGCGCTGCGGCAGCTTTGCGGCGGGTGGTAGCTGTGCACGGCGAACGGCAACTGCACGGAACGGCGGCAGCCGCACCAGAGATTTTCCGCCCTTGCCCCGTCCCGGACGAAAGGAGGACTTGACGGACGGTATGGCGCGCCGTTCAACAAGCATAAGGCGCATGACTTAGCGTCAGAGAAGCCCCGGGAGGGGATAGACCAGGAGAGTGGTATGACCTTCAAGATGGCTCACGCGGCCCGCGCCGCGATCCTCACGATGGTGGCGGCGAGCGCCCTGGGCATCGCGTCCCTCGGGGTGACATCCCGGCCCGCGCTGGCGCAGGCGGCCTACCCCGCGCGTCCGATCACCGTGGTGGTGCCGTTCGCCGCCGGCGGACCCACCGACACAGTGGCCCGCCTCGTGGCCGAATCCATGACCAAGACCCTGGGCCAGCAGGTGGTGGTGGAGAATGTGGGCGGCGCCGGCGGCACCCGCGGCGCCGGGCAGGTGGCGAAGGCCGCGCCCGACGGCTACACGTTGCTGCTGCACCATATCGGCCAGTCCACCGCCCCCAGCCTCTATCGCAAGCTGCCGTACAAGCTCAGCGATTTCGAGGAGGCCGGCCTCATCACCGCCGTGCCCATGACGCTGATCGCCAAGCCCGGCTATGAGCCGAAAACCATCGCCGACGTCATCGCCTATGTGAAGGCGAACAAGGACAAGGTCACCTATGGCAATGCCGGCGTCGGCTCGGCTTCCCATCTGTGCGGCATGCTGTTCATGTCCGCCGTCGGCACTCAGGTCACCACGGTGCCCTATCAGGGGACGGGCCCGGCCATGAACGACCTCGTGGGCGGGCAGATCGACCTGATGTGCGACCAGACCACCAACACCACCGGCCAGATCAAGGGCGGCAAGGTGAAGGCCTATTCGGTGACCACCAAGGACCGGGTGAAGTCGTTGCCGGACCTGCCCACCATGGAGGAGGGCGGCCTGAAGGGCTTCGAAGTGGCGGTGTGGCATGGCCTCTACGCGCCCAAGGGCACCTCGCCCGAGACCATCGCCAAGCTCAATGCGGCGCTGACCGTGGCGCTGGATGACCCCAAGGTGGTCGCCCGCTTCGCCGACCTCGGCACCGAGCCGGAGCCGAAGGATCGCCGCTCGCCGGCCTTCCACAAGGCGTTCCTCACCGCGGAAGTTGCCAAGTGGAAGCCGGTGATCGAGGCTGCTGGCGTCTACGCCGACTGATCGGTCGGCTGATCGCCGTCACATCCGTTACCAAACGGCGCGCCGTCGTGGCCGCTGCGATTTCCCTGACGCTGCGGCGGCCGGGGGAAACGCGGCGGCAACGGCGGCGCAACGTCATCTTAAGCGAGGGAAAAGCGGGCCATGGGCTTCGTACGCAATCCTAAGGATGTCATCTCAGGCCTGTTGTTTATCGCGCTGGCCGGGCTGTTTGCCTGGCAGTCGCGCGAATTGAACATCGGCACCGCCATGCGCATGGGGCCGGGCTATTTCCCGCTGTTCCTGTCCATACTCCTGGGTGGCCTCGGCCTGATCGTGCTGGTGAACGGGCTGCGGGTGCCGGGGGAGGCGCCCAGCGGTATCGTCTGGCGGGCGCTGATCCTGCTGACCTTGAGCACGCTGCTGTTCGGCTTTGCCATGCGGCCGCTGGGCTTTCTGCCCGCGCTGGCGGCGACTGTGTTCCTGGCGACCCTGGCCAGCCGCAAGTTCAACCTGGTGACCGCACTCAGCATCACCGGGGTGATGTGCGTGTTCTGCTGGGCGGTATTCATCCTCGGGCTGGGGTTGCCGATACCGCTTCTCGGCCCGTGGCTCGGCGGTTACTGAGGAGACGCCCGTGGAACTCATCGACAACCTCTCGCTCGGCTTCTCCGTCGCGCTTTCGTTCCAGAACCTGCTGTATTGCTTCGTGGGTGTGCTGCTGGGCACGCTGATCGGCGTGCTGCCGGGCCTGGGGCCGATCGCCACCATCGCCATGCTGCTGCCCATCACCTTCGGGCTGCCGCCGGTGTCTGCCCTCATCATGCTGTCGGGCATCTATTACGGGGCGCAATATGGTGGCTCCACCACGGCGATCCTGATCAACCTGCCGGGGGAATCGTCCTCCGTGGTGACCGCCATCGACGGCCACCAGATGGCCCGCCAGGGCCGCGCCGGGGCGGCGCTGGCCACCGCTGCGCTGGGCTCCTTCTTCGCCGGCACCGTGGCCACCTTGCTGCTGGCGGTGTTCTCGCCGCCGCTGGCGGAACTGGCGCTGAAGTTCGGCCCGCCGGAGTATTTCTCGCTGATGGTGCTGGGGCTGGTGGCCTCGGTGACCCTGGCCTCGGGCTCGGTGGTCAAGGCGCTGGCGATGATCGTGCTGGGCCTGCTGCTGGGCCTCTCGGGCCAGGACATCTACACCGGCGTGCCGCGCCTGACCTTCAACATCGACGAACTGGCCGACGGCTTCGACTTTGTGGCCTTGGCCATGGGCATGTTCGGCATCGGCGAGATCATCCGCAATCTGGAGGATGAGAGCCAGCGCTCGCTGGTGGCGGCCAAGGTCAAAAGCCTGATGCTGACCAAGGACGAGTTCAAGGCCATCATCGCGCCGGTGCTGCGCGGCACCATCCTGGGCTCATTCCTGGGCATCCTGCCGGGCGGCGGGGCGATGCTGTCTTCGTTCGCGGCCTATTCCATCGAGAAGAAGATGTCCAAGACCCCCGGCCGCTTCGGCAAGGGGGCCATCGAGGGCGTGGCGGGGCCGGAGAGCGCCAACAATGCCGGCGCGCAGACCTCCTTCATCCCCATGCTCACCCTGGGCATTCCCTCCAACCCGGTGATGGCGCTGATGATCGGTGCGCTGATCATCCAGGGCATCACCCCCGGCCCCAATGTGGTGACCGACAAGCCGGACCTGTTCTGGGGCGTCATCGCCTCCATGTGGATCGGCAACTTCATGCTGGTGCTGCTGAACCTGCCCCTGATCGGGATCTGGGTGCGGCTGCTCACCGTGCCGTACCATGTGATGTATCCGGCGATCATCGCGTTCTGCTGCATCGGGGTTTACAGTGTCAACAACAACACCTTCGACGTCTACACCATGGCCCTGTTCGGGGTGCTGGGCTACGCGCTGGTGAAGCTGGATTGCGAGCCGGCGCCGCTGCTGCTGGGCTTCGTCATCGGGCCGATGCTGGAGGAATATCTGCGCCGGGCGATGCTGATCTCGCGCGGCGATCCCATGGTGTTCGTCACCCGGCCGATCTCCGCGGTGCTGCTGGCGCTGGCCGCGGCGGCGCTGGTGATGGTGCTGTTGCCCTCCATCCGCCAGAAGCGGGAAGAGGCGTTCAAGGAGTAGTCATGGGCCCCGGCCGCCGGTCCTTCCGGGCCGACGGCCGGGGTTTTCCACAGGCGCCGCATCCAGATGGCGTTTTCCGGTTCCGGTACTGGACAGGGTGGGGGGAGGCTGTTACATCACCGTCCTCCCACACGGGGTTCACACCTCAGGGCGGGGGCGCATAGCTCAGTTGGTAGAGCAGCTGACTCTTAATCAGCGGGTCCTAGGTTCGAGCCCTAGTGCGCCCACCACTTAACTCTCAAAGACTTAGGTGGTGGTTCGGCCGGTCCAGAAGTGGAACGGATTGGCCGGTTTGCAACTCAGTTTGCAGTTTTTCCCAACCATACTGTGAATCGAGCGTCAGGGCGGCGCTTTCGGCCAGCTCGAATCGCCCGCACGAATAGTGCACATCCAAAATCGCATTGACGTCATCAAGCTCATGGCCGGTGTCCCCCTGTCCACCAGCGAGGTGAACCGGGTGGCCGTCGCCATTGCTGCCGCCTTGCCCGATCCCAAGGCTCTGGAGAGCCTGTGGCCGCAGCTGGCGCGCTATGCCATTTCCGCCGCCGGGACTGCGCTGGCCACGCGCGGGATCGGTGGTGTCGCCGACTGGCAGGCCCTGGCATCCGCTGCTCAGGACAATTGGCGGCACTGCGACCGCTCTTCGTCGCCTCGCCGCGCAACGGCGATCCGCGGTGCCGTGGCCTCGTTACCCGGCTCGCCCAGCGAGCCGGGCCGCTGCCTGGTTCACAGCCTCGAGGCGCCGCGCCTGTCCGGGCGCCATCTTCTCGCGCATGAGGGCGAGAACCTCAGCCGGGGCTGTATCCGGCGAGCCCGACGTGAAGGGGGGGGCGGGATTGTATTCCATCCTGAGCTGGACCATCTCCGCCGTTCGCCGGTCGATCAGCAGGGAGACCAGCGTCAATGCGAAATCGATGCCGGCCGTGATGCCGCCTCCGGTAACGCGGTCACGGTCGACGCACACCCGCTCTTCCGACAGCGTCGCACCGAACGGGGCCAACGCGTCCCGTGCGCTCCAGTGCGTCGCCGCGCGGTAGCCCTGCAGCAATCCGGCCGCGCCGAGCACCACGGAACCGGTGCAGACGGACGTGATGTACTTCGCGCCGTCGGCCTGCCTGCGCAGGAAATCCAGAACGTCCTCATCATTGAGGAGCGCATCTGTCCCGTAGCCACCGGGGACGCAGATCACATCGAGCTGGGGGCAATCGGCGAAGGTGCAAGTCGGCGTCAGCGTTAAAACGGAATCGCTCGGCACCGGTTCGATGCGCTTCCAGACCAGATGCACCTCGGTGCCGGGCGCACTGGAGAAGACCTGGAGTGGACCTGTCAGGTCCAACTGCGTGACCTGAGGAAAAACGAGTAATCCGATTTGAATTGATGTTTTCAAGAAGGTCTCCCGTGTTTTCATGAGGGAAAGAATGACATCACATTATAAATGTCGGAAATGCCTTATTTCCCTCAGAAGCTGCCAAATTCGGTCCATTGGCCCGACGCCGCGGGCTATCTCGCCTTGAATCCGCAATGCGTCGCGGACTGCGAAGGCCCACTCATGCAGCCGCCGCCACGGCAGTCGGGACCGGTGCTCCGCGGGAGTAACGTCAGAATGCCGACCGGCGATCGCGCGCAAACGACTCGACGAAGACTATCGGGTGACGCGGAATCTCGGCCCAAGCGGCGCTGAGAGAGGAACGATACATAGAAAATATTTGGGCGATTGCATCGGGGGCGGGCATCAGTTGGCCGCCCGTCCACGCGCCACCGGCCACCAGCGCCTGTCCGGCACGTCGATGCCAGTGCGGCGCGTTTACGCCGACACCGTCATTTAATCGCGACCGCTGCGTTTGCGGGCGCCATCACCGCGGCGTCCAGGAGCGTCGTGACCTTGCCGCGATCCAGGCGTCCGATCTCGGCAATCAACACCAGACGGTTCATAGGGCCGTCCCCTGCCGTGTCGACGCCGGGCGAGATCGTGACGCGGGTGCCCACAAGCTGGAACACCACAGGCTGGTCGGGCTGATGATCGAAGGTGACGAAGCCCTTGCCGCGGAGCAGGACCGACGAGAGCTGGCCGACGGCCCGCTGGAAGCGTGGGAGCGATAGGGGCGTGGATGCCGTCCAGCTCATGGTCTCGAAGCGCTCGGTGGCCTCAATGGCCCGCAGCGATGGTCGGACCGCCGCAGCGTGATGACCCTGTGAGAAAAGGACCGGCGAGGGGACCGCGCCGTCGATCGCGTAGAACGTCCGTTTCCCGGCGTGCCGGGCGGCGACGCCCGCTTTTGCGTCCTCAAGCTCCGCAGGCGCCACCAGGTCCGCCTTCGTGACGATGACGAAATCCGCTGCACGCAGTTGCGATCGCCAGAGTGGATCATCCAGGAGCGCTGGCCTGTCCGCAATCTGCCTGGCATCGACGACGCACACCACGGTGTCGAGAGGTGTGGCTACGAAAACCACCGGATCGAGCAGCGCGCTCGCGATCGCGGCGGGATCGGAGGCGCCGCTCGTCTCGATGATGATCGCATCGGGGCATGGCCGCCGGCGCGTCAGCGTCACGAGGGTCCGCAGCAGATCGCCTTCGAGACTGCAGCAGATGCAGCCGTTCTTCAGGCTGACAATCCCGTCCGCCGACGGCGCCAGGAGGGTCGCGTCCACGTCTATGGCGCCGAAATCATTGACGATCGCGGCAATTCGCCGGCCATCCGGGTTGCGCAGAAGGTGGTTGACCAGCGTGGTTTTCCCCGCGCCGAGCGCTCCCGCCACCAGCAGGACGGGAATTGTCATTGCGCCAGGGGCCGGCGGACCGGGCGGCCCGGCCGTGCCTCCCGGATCAAGTCCCCGTTTGCGATGACGGGCTCACCGCCGACCAGCAAGTGCCGCACCCCTTCAGATGGGCGGTTCGGATTGCGAAAGTCGGCTCTGTCGGTCAGCGTATCGAGATCAAAGCACACGATGTCGGCATCGCAGCCCACCTGAATCCGGCCCTTGCGGCGCATCGCGGGCGCGCTCTCTTCGAGCAGTCGGGCCGGAATCAGGGTGCACTTGCGTACGCCCTCCAACAGGGACATCGCTTGGCGCTCCCGCACCCATTTGCGCAGGAAGCGCGTGAACGTCCCGCTGGAACGCGGATGGGAGATCACGTCTTGCGGCAGCGGCCAGTGATCGCCGAGATAGGTCGAGCCGTCGGGAAGCAGCCAGGAGACGGCATCGGACGCGATGGCGCCGCCCGGATAGAGAACGGAAACGTCGAGGAGATCCCGGTGGCGATCGTTCATCGCGACGTCCAGGAAATGCCACAGCACGAGCGCGCCGGGATCCTTCGCCTGTGCGGTGACGAGGTCGTCACGATCAAGGAAGCGGTGGCCCGAGGTCAAATGCTCGATCGTGTCGTAGCCCCCGCCCGTGCGTTCTGGAAATGCCGGATCGCCGAAGAAGGCCGCCCCGATGACCGTCGAACCGGTTCCGTAAGGATAGGCTTCCACTGTGACCTTGAGGCCCTGCGCCTGGGCGTTGGCGACGAGCTCGGCCGCGCGCTCCACGTCCTGAAGGCTTGTCGAGTTGAAGTGACAGATATGCATGTGTGCGCCGGTCGAGCCCGCAAGCCCGATCAGGCGCGTGTAGGCGTCGATGGAGCTTTGTGGATCAACGTTCGACATGTAGGCGATATGCGTGAAGGTCGGCACACCGATGGAGGATGCCAGACTGCAGAGTTCGGAGATCTCCTTGACCCCTGCGCCCGGCGCATAGGCATTCGGGAAGCCGATGCCGAGACCTCCTTGATCAAGCCCATTCCGCACCCGCTCCAGAATATTGGCCATCTCGGCTGGCGTCGCGACGTCCACGGTCCAGCGGCTGTCCGCCATGGCCCGTCCCATCCCGGCGAGGCTCGACTCGGTTTGTTGCGCGGTCATCGCGGCGATGCGGGTGAAGATCCAGCCTGTGGAGGCCCCGTAATTCAGGACGCGCCCCGCGTGGGCTTGCTCGTCGTACCAGCGCGCAACCGGCCACACACCGACCTCAAGTTCCAAGGTCGTTGTTACGCCGTCGAACGCCTGCATCCGGTCTGCGGGGAGGCACTGCCCGTGCGCGTGCAGATCGATGAAGCCGGGCGCGACCACAAGGCCATGGGCCGGAATAAGGTGCGCCGCCGGTTCCAGATCGCACCCGACCGCTGCGATGCGGCCGTCGCGAAGCGCTACGTCGGCAATTCCATCGTGGCCCGTCTCGGGATCCAGGACCCTGCCGCCGACGAAGACAATGTCATACATGCCGGGGCCGCTCTCTCCGACCAAGGACGCTCTCATCCTCGCAAGAGAGGGGGAGCTCGGCACCGCGCGCAGCTCCGTCGAGCCGGTCGACACGTGGCGACGCGAGCAATCCGATCGGGAAAGCGCTCGGCAATGACATCTCCCACCATGAGGTTGATCAACACATGTTGCCATGAGTACGGCAATGGAAAAATGTCGTTGTTCCCTCACTTTCGGTCATCCTCATGATTGGAATCCTTGTCTTTCCCGATTTCCAGATCCTGGACGTCGCCGGGCCAATCTCGGTTTTCGAGATTGCAAGGCGCGACGCGGCAAAGATTCCAGAGATGCAGGTTGTCGCCCTCACTGAAGGGCCGGTGCGCAGTTCGTCGGGCGCCGCAATGCTCGCCTGCGATATTCACTCCTGCCCCCCGATCTCCACGCTGATCGTGGTTGGAGGAGAGGGCGTTGAGCAATCTTTGGCCTGCTCAGCGACCTTGGCCTTTGTGCGCCGGGTAGCGGCGGGCGACGCGCGCGTCGGCGAGTGTCTGCAGCGGCGCCTACATCCTGGCCGCAGCGGGGCTGCTGGACGGTCGCCGTGCCACGACCCACTGGTCGCTCACACGCGATTTCGTGTCTCGCTTTCCGAAAGTCAGGTTCGAGCCCGACAAGATCTTTACGCGCGATGGCCGGATCTGGACGTCGGCGGGCATCTCCGCGGGCATCGACCTTGCGCTCGCGATGGTGGCCGAGGATCAAGGTGATGAGGTTGCCCGGCAAACCGCTCGCCACCTCGTGCTCTATCAGCGCCGCAGCGGCGGGCAGTCACAATTCTCCTCTCTTCTGGAATTGAAGGCACCCAATGGCCGCTTCGCGGCACTCCTGTCGTGGGTTCGCGAGCACCTCGACGCGTCGCTCACCGTGGAGCAACTTGCGGAACGTGCCGGCATGAGCCCGCGCCATTTTGCGCGCGCGTTCGCCGCAGAGACCGGAACGAGGCCATCCAAGGCGATCGAGAAGCTGCGGCTTGAGGTGGCACGCGAACGGGTCGAGTTTTCAAGCGAGACGATCGACGTCGTCGCGCAATCAGCGGGATTTCGTGACCCTGAGCGGATGCGGCGTGCTCTCATCCGAGCCTTCGGTCAACCACCGCAAGCCATTCGTCGCTCCGGTCGCGCCGATTGAGAGCAGCTGAGCGCGAGCTCAGCTTGCCGCAAAGCTTACGGATATCTCCTGCGGGCTTGCCAAAACGCCCGACGGCCGAGTGCGCGCCGGGCTGCACCGGCGGCGAATTTCGCCGCCGGTCCGAGGTCAGGGGCTCTCGCGCTCAGTAGCGCTGCGACAGAGTGAGGTAGACCGTACGTCCCGGCGCGGCGGCCACAGAGCCCATCATATACTGGTACGGCAGATAGTATTGCGCATCGGCGATGTTCTTGATGGCAAGATTGGCTGTGAACCCCTTGTTCTTGTAGCGGATGGCGGCATCGACCGTCACATAGCTCTCGGTGATGTAGGTGTTTGTCAGCTCGATCGGTGCCCCCGAGGCGGCATGCAGCCCGGCACCGGTGCTCCAGCCCGCAAGCATCCCGCCGCCGAAGGTGTAGTCCACCCAGAACCCACCGGAGTGCAGCGGAATGCCCACCAGCTTGCTGCCAGCCGGGGCGCCGTTGGGGATGTCTTCCGTCAGCTCGGCATCCACATAAGCGTAGTTGGCCATGAGCTTCCAGTGGCTGTCGGGCTGCCAGATGATATCGGCGTCAAAACCGCGCGAGCGCTGCTCGCCGATGGCAAGGCTGGTCAGCCCGAACGGGTCACTTGGATCGGTAACGGGCACATTCGAGCGGTTGATCTGAAATATGGCGGCACTGCCGGACAGGCCGTTCTTGAAGTCGAACTTGATGCCGGCCTCGACCTGCTTGGAGAGCTCGGGCACCGCTGCGCCCGAGTAGAAATAGAAGGGGTTGCCTTTCATGCCCTCGCTATAATCGGCGAAGATCGAGAAGTCCTTGGTCAGGTCAAAGACCGCGCCGATGCGGGGCAGGAGCCGGGTCTCGCTGGTGGTGTCGCTACGCAGATAGGTCGGTGAATACTGATCGATCTCAAGCCGTGCCAGGCGCAGGCTGCCCAGGACGTGGAGCCGGTCCGCGATGGTGGACTGCAACTGCACATAAGCGCCGAGAGTCTGATACTCATTATCGCCGTCGCTCATGGCGACGCCGGTCGGTGCCTCCCAGGCCGGCCATGAGGTGGGGGCAAGCAGATCGACCGTGGCCAACGGGCCGCCCATATACATGGTGGCCTTCTCGGACATATGGCTGTAGTCGGCACCGAAAAGCAGCTTGTTATCGAACATGCCGGAAGAAAATTCCGCCAGGAGGTGCGAGGACGCCGAAAACTCGGCGCGGTTTTCCTTGACATTGGAGCTGTAGAGCGGCCACGACGCAGTGCCCGGATCCGGCTCGTTGGAGATGATGATCTGCGAAATCTGATCGTAATGGGTCTCGCCGTAGCGCATCTTGGTGCTGCTCGACCAGATGTCATTGAACCTATGGTCGAGCGTGGCCGTGATGCTTCTGCTGTCGATTGTGGTGGGTGGGATGTCCGGATTGCCGATGAAAAGGTCGCGGTTGAGCCGGAACGGCCCGGTGAGGGTGCCGACCGCGGGCAAGCCCTGATAGTCCTGCTGCTGCCAGTGCGAGACGAGCCCCTGAATGGTCAGCGACGTATCTTCATTGTTGGTGAGGGTGAGGGTCGGGTTGAACGAATAGCGCTTGGCCTCGATGACATCGACGTTTGATCCAGCCCAGATATAGGTGCCGGTGGCCCGGAACAGAGCGGTGCCGGCGCTATTCAGCGGCTGGTTGATGTCGAAGTAAGGCGCGTAATAGCCGTCGCTGCCCACGGTGCCGCCAAACTCGTAGAAGCGGTTGGCGGTGGGCATCTTGGACACCACGTTGATCACGCCGCCAATGGGCGATCCGACGCCGCCGCCATAGAGGATGGCATTGGGGCCCTTGAGCACTTCGATCCGTTCCACGTTCGCGAAGGAGTTCGGGTCACCCGTGTTCAGGTAGGTGGTCATCCCGTCGAGATATTGCTCGGCGACGAAACCGCGGATGTAGTTGCCGTTGTAGACGGGCGTTTGCAGCGGATTCTGACCGACCGCGCCGCTGACGTTCTGCAGTGCCTGCTGCATGGAGGTGACGCCCTGGTCGTCCAGCACGCTGCGCGGAATGACCTGGATCGACTGCGGGATCTCGCGCAGCGGCGTGGCGGTCAGGGTGGCGCTGGACGCGGTCAGGGCGCGGTAGCCCTCCACATCGCCGGCCGTGGTCGCGGTGATGTCGGACAGCGTACTCTGGACGATGACCGGTTGGAGGCTGATCTCCTGGATCTGCTGGGCGAACCCGGAGGTGGGGATGGTCGCGGACGCGAGCAGGGCGATGGTCCGGCCATTCATGCGGCGTCTCTTCGAGCGTCTCACAAGGCTGTTCATGGGGCTTCTCTTGGGGCTTTTCGGTCCTGCCGCCGGCGGCCGCTCCGCGGGCTGCGGAGCCATGCGCATCGGCGCCGGGGGCATGAGGATAAGGGTGGGGGCGTATGCCACGGCTCGGCACGTGGCGGACGCGGCGCCGCACCCCGGGTTCAGGGCCGAACCCGGAACCCGATCGGCAACGGCGGATCGCCGCGTGTCAGACCTTGACGGTCGCGCGCGTGGTCGTGCAGCGGAAATGGCGATGGCCGGTCAGGCACCGACGTCGGCCGGCGGGCGGCCGGTCAGGCCGCGGACGGCGGCCCGCGGGCATGGAAGCTCGCGGTCTCGATCTGCGGGCCATGGCGGGCGTCGGGACGCGTGAAAAGCTCTGCGGCACGCGCCAATCGCGCTGGCGCTGATGCCGCCGGCGCGTGGGGCGGCAGGCCGATCGCCGCCACCATGGGGCAGGCGATGGAGCAGCAGGGCGGAAACCCCCAGCCGGCATCTTCCGGAGGTTCATCGTGCCCGGAGCGTTCGCCGGCGCACCAGGCGGTCGCGTCGACATCGGCCGTCGCCGCCACACTGAAGCGCGTGCCGGCGGACACGCCGATGAGCAGCAACTGGAAGACGAGCAGATACGCCACGCTGAGCGCGGTCAGGTATCTCCATGTCTTGGGCCTGCTGCTCACGAGTGATCCTCAACGGGGTCAGGACGACGCCCCTGCAGGTGGGGATGATCCGCCCACGCGCTGCTGAGCTATCGATTATTCGATGACGTGTCGATGGAGGGTGACGCCTCCTGCAGCTCATGTCCAGCGCTGAGTTCGCGCGAGCGGCGAGTGAATTGCGCGCACGGGCGGAATGTCGTTGAACCTCCTTGGCTGTGGCAGCAAAGGAGGGAAAAATGTCATTTCGATCCGTTGCCTGCTGCTTCTAGATTGCTCCAGTGGATACGGAGGGTGCCTTGGGCAACGCAGTGCCCGGCGCGCGGAATAAATGCTGCTCTGGTGTGTCATTCCGCAGTTGGAAGGTCGTTTTGCGGTCTTGAATTGGCGACAGATGGTTCCCTCACGTGCTTCGCTGACCGGCCAGCCCGATCGTTCGGGCATCCAGCCGAGCGCCGTGGTGAATGGCCAATATCCAGCAATTCCTGCTACGCCACGACCTACGGTCACCCCCAAAGCGGGGTTTCGAAGGCGAAGGACTGTTATGAGCCCACGCTCCAGAATTGCCAGTCTCGGCCTTGCCGCGACGCTCCTGTGGACCATGGCGTCGGCGCCGGCCACTGCCGCCGGCGGATCAATCATCCCGCTCTATCCCAAGGGCAGTGTCGCACCGCTCGGCGTTCCCGAGTCCCAGACAAAGCTGAAGGCGGGCCCCACGCTGATCTTCAATGTCAGCGAACCGACGCTCGAACTGTTCCGCCCTGCGCCCGGGCGGGCCAATGGTACGGCCATGATCGTCGCGCCCGGCGGCGGGTTCGTCGGCCTGGAATATGACGCCGGCGGGACCGACATCGCCCGCCGCCTCGCGCAGCAGGGCATTACTGCGCTGGTGCTCAAATATCGCACGATCCAAAGCTCCGGCGATCCGATGCAAATGCCCGAAGCCCATCTGAAGGAGATGGACACGCTCATGGCGCGGGTGAAGACCGGCCTTCCGGTCGAAATGCCGCCCTTTGCCGGCGAGCCCCATGCGGTGGAGGACGGCGTTCGCGCCATGGCGATCGTGCGGCAACACGCGCAGGAATGGGGCATTGATCCCAAGCGGGTCGGCGTCATTGGCTTTTCCGCCGGAGCCTATCTCGCCGCCGATCTTGCGATCGGCGACAAGGCGTCGCGACCGGATTTCGTCGTTCTGCTCTATGGCGGACTGCGAACGCCGGTGCCGGCCGATGCCTCTCCCGCCTTCATCGCCGCCGCGGCAGATGACCCGTTTCAGCCGAACGATGCCGTGCAACTGTTCACCGCATGGCGCAAGGCCGGGGTGGCGGCCGAACTCCATGTATATGCGCACGGCGGGCACGGGTTCGACCTCAAGCCCAATGGCGCGACGAGCGATCACTGGTTCGACGAACTGCTCTGGTGGATGCGCTCTCGCGGCCTCATGTCGCCGGCGAAAAAATAGCCGAGCGACGCCGTGGGGCCGGTTTTGAGGAATGCCCATCGAAGCTCGACAATGCCGCATGCACTGATTTCACGTCGAAGCCCTGACTCTGCGATATGCGCGCCGCCGCTCATATGAAGCGCCCCGAGAATCCTGGACGCCTTCTTGAATGCGGGACAAGCCTGCACTCCCGATCACGGAGACCGGTCGACTCGGTCGCGCGCTCACTCCGCTGGCTGTACGATGTACCCGCTCGCACGCCACTTCCGGCCGGATACGCTCTATGGCCGTTGAGGGGGAGCCGGTCTTGGCTCTGAACATTCGCGCGACGTGGCGGGGGCTGAGCCCGGCTTGGTCGGCGCGGGGGCAGAACGGGACCGCTTCAGGTGGGCTCGCCTGCTGGATGCCGGTGTCCACCTGATCTGGCAGCGCCTTGAGCCGGTGTCCAGCGACACCGTCCCCACCATCCTGCCGACGACCACCTTCGCCGCGCCCCGTTCTGCCCGGCAGCATCGGCTGGAGCGTCCCAGCGGTGCGCAAGGGGGCGTTGAGCGGCGCAACGATTATCGCACGCCGCCATCGAGCCCCGTGATCGCGCTGGCGTCGCCGTCCATCGCCCGCGCTAATCTCGCGGCGGTGACAGGGCCGAGAGTGAAGCCTTGGTGTCCATGCCCGAAGTTGAGCCAGAGACCGGGATGACGCTTGGCCTGGCAGACCAGGGGCAGCATGCCCGGCAGGCATGGGCGGGTCCCCGACCATGGCGACGGCGCGATGGGGGCCCCAACGTCCACCAGAGACCGCGCCGCTGCCTCTCCGCGCGCCAACTGCCGCGGGTGGTCTTGGGGCGCGGCGGCGGACAGCTCGGCCGCCGTGGCGATCTGCAATCCCTCCAACATGGGCGACAGCACCACCGAATGATCCGCCAGCAGCATGGGGCGGCGCAGACCGGCATCGCCCGCATAGCGCCGGTGATAGCCCCGCTTGCGCACCATCGGCACGTGATAGCCGAACGTCTTGAGCAAGGCCGGCGACCAGGGCCCGAGGGCGATGACCACATGTTCCGCGCCTTCGCCGGCCACGTGCCACCCTTTGCCGACGGGCTTCAGCGAGAGTGCGTCGCCAACCACGATTCGGCCGCCCCGTTTCGCAAACAGCTGGGCATAGGACGCCACCAGTTCGCCTGGCGCGAGGCAACTCCAGGGCGCGGTCCAGTGGATTGCGCCCGCCAGGGGACGACGCAGGCCCGGCTCCGCGCGGGCCAAGGTGGCCGGGTCGGCGAGCGTGAATGCGGCGGCGTAGCGCTGCTGGCGCCGTTCCGCCTCCAGGATGGCTGCGGCGAGACCGCGCTGCGTGTCATGGGCCTCCCAATAGCCGTCCCTGCGGATCAGATTGTCGGCCCCGGCCGCCGCGATCAGATCTGCATGACGCGGGACCGCTTCGGACACCAGTTGCTGCCAAATGGGAATGACCTTCTGCAGGGAGCTCGGCAGCGATGATCGCCAATAGCTGAAGAGGGCCGGCGCCTCGCTCGGCAGCGAACGCCAGTTCAGTTCGACCGCATTCTTGGCGCCAAACGCCATGCGCATCAGCGACAGCGGGTTGGCCGGAAGGGCGTAGGGCTCGACCGCTTCCGCCTGGATGAGCCCGGCGTTGCCGTAGCTGGTTTCGCGGCCGGGCGGCGACCGATCGACGACCACACAGTGGTGGCCCCGGTCCTGCAACGCAAGGGCGGTCGAGATGCCGACCATGCCGGCCCCAAGAACAGCGATCTGTGCCATATGGTCCCCTCAAAACCCTGGTGGGGGCGCACATGGCGCCCCCTTTGCGCTCGCCCGGCCGAGCCCCTGGAGACTGCCGCGCACGATCTGCGCGTGAACTCTGGATCATGCCTGCGTGATGGATTCAAGCGCGGACGTCATCGCGAGGCATCGAACAGCCCGGTCTTGCCGATGAACACGCGTTGTGTGCCGCTGCGCGGCGCGCGCGCCGGCGTCAGACTGGCGGCATCCGTTTCGACCACGAGCACCTTGTGCATGGGGGCCAGGTTCACTCGGAGCGCAGCAAGATCGCGGGCTGGCCGTGTGCCTGCCTTGGCGAGGCAGATGAAGTCGGCCGCAAGCACCTGCGCCGTGCAATGGGCTTCCGCGTCGATCACTGTCACCAAGGGGCCGGCCACTGCGGCGTGAAGGGCAGGCCGATGGCTGACGTCCGCAGCCCTCCCATTCCCCCGCGATGCCGATCTCCGCAATCTCGTCGCGTCCCGTTTCGGGATCGATCAGTCGTCTCACGATGATCAACAGATCAATAACACCGCTCGACACGCTCTCCTGGCCCCGCAGAAGAGGAAGACGACACATGATGCGCTCGGGCGGGGCCGCCGTGGGTCTGCGGATTTTCCCCGCCCGAGGGATGGAAGAGGGAACCACCAGCCGGCGACGGGTGCAATGGGCCATCTCACGACAGGCACCCGCAGCGGCCCCGCTGGTTCAGGGCCTCACTTCGCCTTCGCGACGACCAGGGGGCATTCGCTTTCGCTCAACGGCCGGTAGGCGTCGGCAGCAGGGATTTTCTCGACGACCTTGTAGTAGGCCCAGGGCTTCTCCAGCTCCGCGGGCGCTTTCGCCTGGACGAGGTAGAAGTCGTGGACAAGCTTGCTGTCAGCGCGCAGCATCGCTCCGGGCGCATAGAAATCATCCACGGGTGTGGCGCGCATCTTCGCCAGCACGCGATCGGTGTCGTCGGACTCCACCGCCGCAACCGCCTTCAGATAGTGCAGCACTGCCGAATAGACCGACGCCTGCGGGGCCGTGGGCATGGTGCCGCGCACCGCGAAAAAGCGCTTCGCGAACGCGCGGGTATCGTCATTGAGGTCCCAGTACCAGGAGGTGACGGTGGTCAGTCCCTGCGCGGTCTTGAGGCCCATGCTGTGCACATCGGTGAGGAACATGAGCAGGGCGACCGGCTTCTGCGGTCCCGAACTCATGCCGAACTCGTTCCACTGCTTCATGGCGGTGACGAGTTGCTCGCCGGCGTTGGCGAAGGCCACCACCTTCGCGCCGGAACCCTGCGCCTGCAGCAGGAAGGAGGCATAGTCCGCGTTCCCGATCGGATGGAAGACCGCTCCCACCGACTTGCCGCCGGCGGAGGTCAGGACCCGCTCCGATTCCGCCACCATGTTCCGCCCGAAGGCATAGTCGGCGGCGATGAAGAACCAGGAGGTGAGGCCCTGTCCGGCGAGCTTGCGCACGGGGCCGGCGACAAGATTGTAGTTGTCGTGCAGCCAAGCCAATCCGGTGGGCGAGCATTGCTTTCCCGTGATGTCTCCGGTGCCGACAGCCGCGTAGATCACCAATTTGTTCTTCTCGCGGGCAATGGACTGGATGGCCAGCGCGACCGCCGAGTTCCCGACGTCCGCCACCATGTCCACGCCGTCTTCCCCATACCACCGCCGCACGATCTGCGCGCCGATATCCGGCTTGTTCTGATGGTCTGCGGTGACGAGTTCGACCTTGAGCGAGGGCGAGAGCTTGTGGAAATCCTCGATGGCCAGTTTCGCGGCCGCCACCGAGCCCGGCCCGGCCAAATCGGACAGCGGCCCGGACTGATCATTGATCACCCCGATCTTGACCACCCCGCCGGAAATCTCCGCAGCCGCTGGCCCGGCCAGTATCGCTGCGAGGGTGAATGCACCGACGGTCGATTTTAGCATCCTGCGAAATGCGCCGCCCCGAAACGATGGTTTGCGATCCTGCGCCATGTTGTCATGTTCCCCTGATGGCTGGATTTGTCGCGGGTTTTTGTAGTGCAGGCCGGCACGCGAAAATGACCTTGCATGTCGGCAGCCATGCCGTTCGACGATGGAAGCTTGCGCCGTGTGTCGATGGCCTACAACGGCGCAATTCCATCATTTTCTGCCATCACCCGGCGCTGTTGCCGCGCCGGGCCGGCAGCGTCGATCCAACGCTTTCTACGCTGGCGATCGCTGGCCGGGCGTGGCGGCACCGATCAGGTCCAGGGCCATGGCATCGGCGACCCGCGACGGCGATTGTCCCGTTGCCTCCGCCCGATCCAGCACGGCTGCGAGCCGGTCCGGAATGCGGCGAACGCGATCGCGGACTTCGCCCTGCTGGTTGCCCAGATATTCTGCCGCGACGTTGATGATTCCACCGGCATTCACAATATAATCCGGCGCATACAGAATTCCGCGGCTGCTCAGGTGCTCATCATCGGACGTCGATGCGAGTTGATTGTTGGCCGCGCCCACCACGAGCCGTGCCTGGATGTGGGGTATGGTCTCCGGATTGAGCCCGCCTCCCAGCGCACAGGGCGCGAAGAGGTCGACAGCGCTGCGGTGAATGTCCTCGGCAAGGACGACCTCCGCGGGGACATCGGCGAGGAGACGCTCGACCGCATGCCCATGGACATCGGCCACGATCAGCCGCGCGCCATGGTCGTGCAACGTGCGACACAGACCTGCCCCCACATTCCCGAGGCCCTGCACGGCGATCTGGCTTCCCGCAAGGGCAATCCCACGACGGGCGAGAGCGTGCTCAATGCACAGAAAAACCCCCAGCGCGGTCCACGGCGAGGGATCGCCACCGGCTGTGGTGCCATTGGCGGGCAGTCCGAGGACAAAGGGCGAAACCGCGCGCGCGATTTCCATGTCGCGCGGGGACGTTCCCACGTCCTCCGCCGTGAGATAGTCCCCTCTCAATTCATCGAGCACCCGGCCGAACGCGCGGAACAGAGCCTCGCGATCGAATGGGCCCCGCGGTCGCTGGATCACGGACTTGCCGCCCCCCAGCGGCAGCCCCGCCATGGCATTCTTGTAGCTCATCCCGCGCGCGAGCCGCCGCGCATCGCGCAACATGTCTTCTGGGTCGTCATAGTGCCAGAACCTGCACCCGCCGGCGGCCGGACCGAGCGCGAGGGAATCGAGGGCGATCACGCCCGACAGATCGGAACTCTGATCTTCGAACCAGACGATGCGTTGACCGTCCTCGTCCGATGTCCGGATCTGCAGCGTCATCGCGGAACTCCAGGGCGGCTCGATGGCACGTCCGCATCGTCCGGATGCACCGGAAGGTGGCCGTCGCGCAGTCGCGCAGCGGCTTTCTCACTGGAAAGTCGCCGCTCTTCGAGCATCGGACGTGCCGCCGATCGAATTTCAGCCAACAATTCGGGTGGGGCGTTCTGCTCGGTGATGTCGAAGGGTGGTTTCGGGGCGTATTCCAGCATCAGTTGCAGGCGCTTGGCGACATCGTCCCCGCACAGTTCCGCCGCCACCTGAAACGCGAAGTCGATACCGGCCGTGACCCCGCCGCCGGAAATGCGATTGCGATCCACCACGATGCGTTCCGCGATTGGGATGGCTCCGAAGATCGCCAGTTGATCGCGCGAGAGCCAATGGCACGCTGATTTGTAGCCATTGAGAAGGCCGGCGCCCGCGAGGATAAAGCAGCCCGCGCACACCGACGTGACGTACCGCGCATTCGCGCCGGCATGGGCCACGAAGCCGATGACCTCAGGATCGTCCATCAGCGCCATCTGTCCAGGACCGCCGCCGACACAGAGCACATCGAGCGGCGGACAGTCCTCAAACGTGGTTGTCGGCATCAAGGTCAGGCCGACATCGCTCGTGATCGGCTCGATGCGCTTCCAGAGCAGGTGCATCCGCGCCCCCGGCAGGCGCGCGAGCACTTCGAACGGCCCAGTGACATCGAGCTGCGTCATCCCGGGGAAGAAGAGAAGTCCGATCTCCAGTGTTGCTTTCACGGATGTCCCCAGTTTGCTGAGCCCTCATCCTAAAACGCGACACGTGGCGGCGGATACGCCGTTCTTCCCTCCTTTCCGGTCACGCGATCTCGTACCCCATGGAGGGATCGATCGGCGCGGCCCCCCTTTGCTGGAACGCGGGCGGTCACTTTCACGCGCTGATCAAAGGAATAGTAATCCAGTCATATGATTGGATTGTCACCGTCACCATGTGAGTCTTCCCTCACAGCGCGTCGATGCTGTCGGGTGATTGGGCCCGCTCTGCTCCGTCTCCCTCAGGCCTTTGTCCACAACTGCGCGACCTGGCTGAAGCTGGTCGGTCGCGCTCTCGCACCCGGTCTCCGCCGCTTCCGCCGCGGTTCATCGCCTGATCGACGGCATTGGAAAATGCCGTCGATTTCGCGCTCTGGGCGCCGCAGGTCGTCGTTCCCACGGGCGCCACCGGCCACATTGTGGCGAAGGATTGCGTTGCGTGAGCAGGTGCTTACGGTGATGACCCGTCAGAAGTTCACGGTCACCCGCGTGTTGAACGAGCGGCCCGGCCCCGCCACCGGGTATCCCCATGCCGGGGATGTCCCCATCATCGATGAGACCTGGTAGTTCACGAGATTGGCGCCACCGAGGGGTAAGTTGTATTCGGTGTCGAGGATGTTCGCGATGCCGAAGTCCACCTTGAGCCGCTGCACCTGATAGCTGGTGCGGAAGTTCAACAGCGCATAGGCCGAGGTTTCCACCTCATTGTGGACCTGGCTGACCTCGGTCTTCTCGCCGACCAGTTGCACTTCCAGCGTGTTGGTCCAATGGCCCAAGGTGTGGTCGAGGGCCAGCGTCGCATTCACGGGCATGATCTGGTAGAGATTGACGCCGTCGGTGCGCTGGCCGCGCACGAAATTCAGCGCCCCCCGGAAGACGCCCTGGCCCAACTGCGGATTATCCCACAGAGCGAGTTTGCCATCGATATTCACGCCGTACAGCCAGGCGTCGACATTGGCGAACTGCAGGAACACGAAGCTGTCGGTGGCGGTCAGATTGTTCGACAGGTTGGCGAGGCAGCCCGGAAGCGCGCAGCGCTGGACGTCGATATAGTCCTGCACATAGCTGTAGTAAGGCGAGACGCGCAGCTCCCACGCCTTCTTGGCGGGGTCGTTCCAGGTGGCGGTGAAGCTCACCGTATTGGCCTTCTCCGGGACCAGATTGATGTTGCCAACATAGCCGTTGCCGTCGCCGAACCAGCCGATCATGTCCATGGCCATGGCGTTGGTGGACCAGGCGTAGCGCTCATAAAGGTTCGGCGAGCGGGTCTTGCGGGCAAGGCCCAGTTCGTACGTGCTGGAGGCGTTGGGCTGGTAGCGCAGGATGGCGGAGCCGTCGATATTGAAATCGGTGCGGGCATGGTCGAGGGCGTTGAAGGCGGCGGCGTTGGCGCCATACATCATGGCGTTATAGCCCTGCACATCGCCGGTGTTCATCCAGACGATGTCGTTGCGGGCGCCGATGATGGTGGACCATTGCGCGTTCAGCGCGTGCTCCCACTCGGCAAAATATCCAAAGCGCAGCCGCTGACCGTTGTTGATGTTATAGAAGGTATTTGGCCCCATCATCATGGATCCGCTCACCGGCGGCCACCAATCATCGAGCTTGTTGTAATAAAGCTCGTTGCCGATCCGCGCGATGTCGCTGGGGGACAGGCCGATGGTGGCCTTCACCGCATATCCGAGATCGGTGCTGCGGGTATCCATGGGCATGTCGCCGCTCTTGTCCGGCTCGATGAAGCCCATGGTATGCCGGACCCGGCTAAAGAAGGTCTTCGCTTCCAGCTTGCCCCAGTCGAACATGCCTTCATAGGCGCCGTTGAAAAAGATGCTCTTGTTCTCGGTCATGTCCATATATTGGTTCACATACCCCTGGTAGGGAATGAACTGACCGCCGATCTGGAAGGTGAAGATCTGGTCCTGGAATTGCTTGGAGATGCTCAGGGCGTGGTTCTGCGTCTCGTACATGGTGGACTTGATCACCGTGCCGTTGCCGGAGCTGTAGTCGCTCGCCCGCGCCCAGCCGCCGGTGTAGGTGATGTTGGTGTCGGCGTTGGAGACGGTGGCATTGACGTCGGTGCCGTAGGAATTGCCGTTGCTGCGGTAGAAACCCGACACGCTGCCGCTGGTGGTCAGGGCCTGCCCGGCCGTGAAGGTGGGCTGGGCCAGGGTGACGTCGGCGCGGGCGCCGGTGAAGTCCCCGCCGACGCTCACGGGCGCCGTGGCCGTATAGACCTTCACCTTCGAGACCATGGCCGGGTTCAGATAGGATAGCGGCGGGTTCATCTCGTTCGGGCATGCCGGGCTGAAGATCATGCCATTGATGGCCACCTGCACCCGGTCAGCGCTCATGCCATTGACCTGCGGCAGGCTGGAGACTCCGCCCGCGCCCCAGGCCGCCCCGCCGGGAATGCGGGAGATCAGCGAGCCGGTGTCGCTGGTGAAGACGGTGGCGCGCGCGGCCTCATCCCCGGTGATGATCCCGGTGTCCGTGGGCGTGACGCCTCCGATGCCGTCGCCTTGGCCGCTGGTGCCGGCGGGGGGCCTCACGACCACGGTCGTCAGTTCGACCGGCGCCGGTGGCTGGGTCAGCGTCTGGCCCGCGGCACCGGTGGCCGCCAGGGACGAGAGCGAAAGGGTGAGCAGAACGGGGGAGACCAGGGACGTCTTCGCGCGCCCGCCCCGGCGCAAACGACCGCGAACATAAGAATAAGCCATGGAGAACTCCGGAATTTATGAACGTGTCCGTGTCCGGGGCGCACATGTGCTGCCGGTGCAGATGACGGACCTGAAAGCGGTGATGACAGGGGCCTGCGCGGAAGGCAGGCACGAGGATGCCGGCGCGATGCGCGCGCCACGGCGCGACGACGCTCACTCCCTTCGGAGCGAGCGTCTGGCGGGGCGGCGCAGACGCAACGGAACAGTCCAGGGAAAGGGACCGGCACCGCCTAAGTGGCGACCGGCCAGTGCGCGCCGAGGGTCTCGAAGGGACGACGGCTGCGCTTATATCGACAGGGGTGGGGCTCGGGGCCGGTGGTCGCGGCGCGTTAAGGCCTGCGGAACCGTGGGTGTCGGCGGCACATGCGCCTGACTGGCGATGGCGATGCGCACCAGCATTGGCGTGGCCGGCGGCGGCGGCAAGATGGCCACATCCACCCGCGACAGGCACTGCGGGCAATGGACCGCAGCTTTCCCGCCTGTCCCGCCGTCGCTGTCCGCGCGCCCGCCGGCAGGATCATTGATGCAGATGGGAACGGGATCGGCCCGCACCGCACCAGCCTGCTGGGCGACGACCGCTGAGGTGAGGAAAATCTGGAAGACGAGCGAAAACGAAATCAGCCACGGCAGGGAGGCCGCTACCGATCTCTGCATGGTTTTCGCGACGTGACGCGCCCATCCATTCATTGGATGCAGACGACTCATGAACTCAGCCCCCACAATGGCTGAACTATGGCATTTCTGCCCAAGGAATGACACAAATTATTCAGCGGTCCCTACGCTCGTTCAAGCTGTCACGCCATCATCGTCAACAATGCGCGTTGTTGGCCCACCCATCCGGCTACGGGACTGAGCATAGGAATGCAACGTCAGACCCCGGCGACGTTCAAACGGCTTTTGGACTGAAATGTTTCCAATGATGCGAAGGGGCGCAGGTCAATCCGCCTGCGCAAACATCTGCATGTTCTGAGAGGTTGCCGGCAGCGGCAAGTATAGGCGCCGCTTGGCGCGCTTCATGGGCCATGCCGTAAGCCAAACGGCGGACGGATCAGGAGACGCGCTCGATGGGCGCGTGCCCGCGGAACCCCGCGGAACAAGGGCGGTCGGAACCCGGCAACGGCGGCTCGCCGATCGGTTCGCCGCCGCAGGGAAAATGCGATCCGGCCTCGGACATCTCACGCCATGGTCGGGGCTACAGACTCCGGCACAAAGCGGCCCAGCCGGAGGTTGGAACCACGACGCTGGCCGTGGCGAGGGCAACCAGGGCCAGGCCAATGGCGATGCGGGTTCCCGGGCGCGCTCCCAGGCGGCGCAGGGTCAGGATTCCCAACGCGGTGGCGGTCACCGCCGGCAAGGCGCCCAGGGCGAAGCCGGTCATCACCAGCGCCCCGCCCGTGCCGTTGCCGCTGAGCATGGCGTAGAACAAGGCGCCATAGACCATGCCGCAGGGCATCAATCCCCAGGCCACGCCCGCCAGCACCGGCGCGGCCGGCCCCGCCTGCGCCAGCCGGAACCGCCCTGTGGTGATCCAGCGGCTGAGCGGCGCCAGCAGCCCATCAAGGGCGCTGAGCGGTGGCGCCAGGCCGGTGAGACTGAAGCCGATCCAGGCCAGGCACAGCGCCGCCACCACCCGCAGCCCCTGGTGCAGCGCCGCCTGATCGAAGGCCCCGTAGAGCACCGAGCCGAACAGGCCGAGGATGCCGCCGGCAGCCACATAGGCCAGCGCCTTGCCCCCCTGGGCCAGCAGAAGCGTGCGGATGCGCGTGCCCGTCCCCGTGTCCGGCGACAGGACGAACATCAGGCTCGAGGCGATGCCGCCGCACATGCCGGCACAATGCAGGCTGCTGGCGACGCCCAGCAGCAGTCCGCCCAGGAAGGTGAGGCTGTCCACCCGATGACCTCAGGCCAGATCGTCTTCGGGTTCGGCGCTGAAGTCGATGGCAACCATGACCAAGGTCAGGATCATCACCGGCACCGCCGCCAGCGCCACATAGAACGCCACCTGGATGCCCACCAGGACGCAGGCGATCACCAGGATCATCAGCAGATTGGCCACGGTCAGCGGCAGCACGTCCGGGCGGGCGAACGAGCGCAGGAAGGCCCCCGTCGCCCGGGCCACGCCGCGCCCCCGCCCGGCGGGAAAGGGCGCGATCCGGCGCAGCGGCTGGGCGAGTGTCCCCCACAGATGGGCCACCGTCATGTAGGCGATGGTGAACACCAGAACGAACGGCAAGGCGATGAGCGCCCCCCCGGTGCGCAGCAGTTTCAGCCCCAGGCGCAACGCGCCCCGGATCTGGGTCTGACGCCCCCTTGCGGCGCGGACCAAGCGGGGCACCAAGGCCGCGCACAGCCAGACCAGAAGGCCGCCCAGCAGGCCCCAGGGGCCGAAAAACACCCCTCCGATGGTCATGCAGAGCGCTGCGTTCAACAGGAACACCACAGCGCTTTTGATGGCGGCGGGGTTGGCGGGGGAAGGCGAAGTCATGACCTGGGCTCCGGGTGATCGTCGTCGAGAAGAATGCGCTGCGCCGCCCCGTCGAGGTCGTCATATTGGCCATGCCGCAGCGTCCAGAGGAACGCCAGCAGGCCAAGACCGCCGAGGGCCAGAGCAAGGGGAACAAGAAACAGCAGCGCGCCCATCAGATCGCCCCTTTGGGGGCGCGGCCGGCGCGCAGGGCATTGAGCGTAACGGTGAGCGAGCTTGCCGCCATGGCGAGCGCCGCGCCCAGCGGCGAGACCAGCCCCAGCACCGCCACCGGCACCAGCGCCACATTGTAAAGCGCCGCCAGCACCAGGTTTTCCCGGATGATGCGCAAGGCCCGCCGCGCGATGTCGATGGCATCCACCAGGGCCGCGAGCCGCTGGGACGGCAGCACGATGTCCGCGGCGCTCTGGCTGGCCCCGGCGCCATGGGTGAAGCTGGCCGAGACATGCGCCGCGGCGAGCGCCGGGGCATCGTTCAGGCCGTCGCCGACCATGAGCACCCGCCGGCCCGCCTGACGGGGGTCGTTCAGATAGGCCATCTTGTCCGCCGGCAGCAGGGCGCCGCGGGCCTCCTCCAGGCCCACCTGCGCGGCAAAGGCGGCCACCGCCCCAACCCGGTCGCCGGACAGCAAGGTGACGCCCAGACCACGCGCTCGGATGTCGCCCACCACGCCGGCCGCGTCGGCGCGGGGCGGATCGGCAAAGGCGAAGCGGGCGGGCGCATGCCCCGGCCGGGTGAGCCAGACTTCGCTATGGGACGAGGTGTCGGCGGGCGCCACGCCGCAGAAGGACGCGCTGCCCAGACGGCATTCGCCCCCCGCGCCATCCAGAACAAGGCCCTGGCCGGGCCATTCCACCACATCGGCGGCCGGTACCACGCCGGGGACGGCGGCGCTGATGGCGTGGGCCAAGGGATGGCGGCTGCCGGCGGCCATGCGCGCGGCAAAGGGGATCGCCTCCGCATCCTGCGGCCAGGACACCACATGCGGCTGGCCTTGGCTCAAGGTGCCGGTCTTGTCGAACACCACCGCGTCGATGCCCGCCAGCCGCTCCAGGGCATCGCCGGAGCGCAGCAGCACCCCGCGCTTCAGCAATGCGCCCGTGGCCACCACCTGCACCGCCGGCACCGCCAGACCGATGGCGCAGGGACAAGCGATGATGAGCACGCTGACCGCAACCTGCAGCGCATCCGCCGGCCCCACCCCCACGCCCAGCCACCAGCCGAGGAAGGTGGCCAGCGCAATGCCGTGGATGACCGGGGTCCACAGCCCGGCCACCCGGTCGGCCAGGGCCACGGCCGGCCCGCGCTGGGCCTCGGCCTGTTCCACCAGCCGCACCATCTCCGCCAGATGGCTGCGGTCGATGGCATGGGTGGCGCGGATGCGCAGCACGCCGCCGCCATTGACGCTGCCGGCGAGCACGTCCCGCCCCGGCGCCACGTCCACCGGCAGGCTCTCGCCGGTGACGATGGACACATCGAGGCTGGAGCGCCCCTCCACCACCTGCCCATCCACCGGCAGGCGCTCGCCCGCCCGCACCAGCACCACCATGCCCACGCGCACCTGATCGGCCGGCACGATCTCCACCCGGCCATCGTCGCGGCAGACGGCGGCGCCATAGGCCCGCAGCATCAGCAGCCGCTCCACGGCGCCCCGCGCCCGCGCCCGCACCCGGAAATCGAGATAGCGCCCCACCAGCAACACGAACAGCAGCGCGGTGGCGCTGTCGAAATAGACATCCCGGCCCTGGCGCAGCAGTTCCACCAGGCTCATGGCGGTGGTGAGCAGGATGCCCAGGGCGATGGGCACGTCGATATTGGTGTGGCCGCCGCGCACCGCGCGCCAGGCGGAGCGGAAAAACGGCTGCCCGCCCAGCGCCACCGCCGGCAGCGTGACCATAGCGGACAGCCATTGGAACAGGGATTGCGTGGCCGGCGCCATGTCCTGCGCCTGCCCGGCCCACACCGCCAGCGACAGCATCATCACATTGGAGGAGGCGAAGGCGGAAATGGCCAGCGCCCGCAGCAGCATGCGCCCGGTTTGGTCATCCACGCGCTCCAGATGCGCCGGATGGAACGGGGCCACGTCATAACCCAGCGCCTCCACCCGGCGGGCCAGAGCATCGGCATATTCGGGCGCGCCGGAGAACTCCACGGTGAGGCGGCGCAAGGTCAAATTCAGTCGGGCGCTGCGCACGGCGGGATCGCCGGTCAGCGCGTCCTCCACCGCACGGATGCAGGCGGCGCAATGGGCGCCCTCCACCAGCAGATGGATGCGCCCTCCCGCCGCGCACGGGTCCACGAATGCCGCCACCGAGCGGGTCGGTTCCGCGAGGGCGTCTTGGCGAGGAGAGGACGCTGCAACGGCGGCGGTCACGGCAGCACATCCACTTCGAAGATGCGATGCAGAACCTCTGCGCCCCGTTCGATCCGCACCCGCACAAACCAGCGACCCGCGAGCGGGGCGGCGAACATCGCCGTCTGCTCCCCCGGTTTCGTCGACGCGAATGCGAGCGGCAGAATCTGCGGAAACTTGGTCATCCGCTCCACCGTGCCGCGCACGACCATGTCGGTCAGCGGCGTGTGGTCGGAGCCGGTCACGGTCAGGGTGATGCGCCCGGTCAAGGCGCCGGTGGGCGTGAAGGCGACTGCCGCAGTCCATCCCTGCGCCGTCTCGGCCTCGCGCGCGGCGATCACCGCATCATAGGCAAGGCCGGTGCTGTAGGGCCGATCGGTCACCAGCCCGCTGAACGTGCCATAGGCCAGCATGACGAACCAGGCCTGGAGCCCGGCCAGTGCCAGGAAGAAGCCGACGAAGGCGAACGGAATCCAGCGATCCCGGCGCTCCGGCGGCGCGTCTGCCCCCGGCCTCATGCCCCCGGTCCCCAGAAATAGCTGTCCACCGTGCCGATGCGCGCTCCGGTGGCGGGATCGGTGAACACGAAGGTCACCGGGGTCCGGCCGGAGGGAACATTGCCTTTGGGCACAGTAATCAGCAAGCGGTCTCCGGCGGTGCGGTCCGCATCCACCGGCAAGGTCAGGGTGGACGCCCCTGCGCCCTCCTGCGAGCCGGCCCGCAGCGTAGCGGCTGGCAGGCCTTCTACAGACAGCGTGACCGCTGGCAGATGGCCCCGGCGATGGGCCAGACGGAACACATAGTCATTGCGCACGCTGCCGTCAGTCAGCCGCACGAACGGCGGGTTGCGCTGCGGATCTATGTCGATGGTGACGCTGGCCAGATGGCTCATGCCATAGCCGATGCCCCCCAGCGCCAGCAGGCAGGCGGTGGCGAACAGCATGGCCTTCGGCCGCAGCCAGGTGATGCGCGCGGGCGTGAAGGAGCGGCGGGCCTCCGCGCTCTCCGTATCGAAGCGGATCAGGCCGGCGGGCCGATCGATGCGGGTCATCACGTCGTCGCAGGCATCGATGCACAGGCCGCAGCCGATGCAGCCCATCTGCAGGCCGTCGCGGATATCCACCCCGGTGGGGCAGACCGTGACGCAGCGGGTGCAATCGATGCAGTCGCCGCGGGTGCCCTCGGCTGTGGCGCTGTTGACCAATTGCTCAAGGCTGGGCGCGGCCAGATCCGGGCGTAGCGGCACGCGCTTGCGCCCGCGCGGCTCGCCGCGCCAGGCCTGATAGGTCACCACCAGGCTGTGCCGGTCCAGCAAGGCCGCCTGGAACCGTGGCCAGGGGCACATGTGCAGGCACACGCGCTCGCGGGCATAGGCCGCCAACAGCCAGGTGGTGAGGGTCAGCAGGCCGACGGTGACATAGGCCCCCAGCGGTGCGGTGCCGGACACCAGCCGCAACGGCAAGGTGGTGACATCGACGAAATAGGCGGTGAAGCCGAAGCCCGTCACCACGGCGATGGCGATCCACAGCGCACTGCGCACCGAACGCCCCAGGGGGCTGTCGCGGCCGGTCAGCCGCTCGGTCCAGCGCTCCACCGCGAAATAGAGATCGCTCCACACCGTCTGCGGGCAGGCAAAGCCGCACCACACCCGGCCGGCCAGGGTGGTGGCGTAGAACAGGCCGCAGGCCGCCAGCACCAGGACGCCCACCGCCAAAGGCAGGTCCTGCGGCCAGAACTCCAGGGCGAACGCAAACATGCGCCGCCCGGCCACATCGAACAGCACCGCCTGGCCCGGCAGGCTCTCGCCCCGGTCGAACCGCAGCCAGGGCGTGACGAAGAACAGCGCCAGCAGACCCACGGTGAGCAGGGTCTTGATGCGGCGGTAGCGGCCCTGCACCGCCTGCGGCACGCCGCGCCGCGGCACCGGGCGGGCGGCGCGCGGCGCGGTCAGTGTCGCCGGCCCCGTCACCGCTCGCCCCCGCCCAGGGTATGGACATAGACCGCCAGCATGCGGACGGCCTCCTCCCCCAGCTTGGCGCCGAACGCGGGCATCATCCCCATGCGGGGATGGGTGATCTGGCGCACGATGGCCGCTTTGCCGCCGCCATAGAGCCAGATGCCGTCATTGAGCCGGGGGGCGCCCATCTCCCGGTTGCCGTCGCCGGTGGCCCCATGGCAGGCGACGCAATTCTGCGCGAAGATCGCTGCCCCCGGCATGGCGGCACGGCTGGTGTCGTCCGCGGGCTTGGAGAGCGTCAGCACATAATCCGCCACCTGATCGATCTCGCGGGCGCTGAGCATGTCGCCGAAGGTGGGCATCATGCTCTGGCGGGAATCGGCATCATCGTTGCGAATGCCGTGCTGAACGGTCTGGGCGATGTCGGCCAGCGTGCCGCCCCAGATCCAGTCATCATCCAGCAGCGAGGGAAACTGCCCGATCTGGCCGCCGGCGCCCACCCCGTGGCAGGGCGCGCAATTCTCGTTGAAGATGGCTCGTCCGCCGGTCACGGCGAAGCGGCGCAGATCGTCATTCTGCTCCACCTGGTCCAATGGCACTGCCATCAGGCGCTGGCGCCACTGGGCCTGGGCGGCGCGGGCATCCACCACCTCTTCCTTCAGCTGGCCACGCGAGGTCCAGCCCAGGGTGCCGGGAAAATAGCCTTCGGTGATGGCGAACGAGGGATAGAGCCACATATAGATCACCGCCACCACGCAGGAGGCGATGAACACGCTGACCCACCAGTGGGGGATCGGCGTGGACAGCTCCTTGATGCCGTCCCATTCATGGCCGGTGGTGAGATAGCCCGTCAGGGGGTCGCGTTCACGGACGGCCATCGGCCTCGTCCTCCACGTCAAAGGGGATGCGGGCGTTCCGGTCCATCTGCGCGCGGGCAGAGGGGCGGAAGGTCACCGCGATGATGGCCAGGAACAGGACCACGGCCACGACCAGCCAGCCATTGATCAGAATGGAAATAAGCCATTGCGGCAGGTGCAGTTGCGCCATGACTAGTCCTTCCCCTCCAGGCGCACGTCGGAGAAGTCCACCAGCGTGCCGAGGATCTGCAGATAGGCGATCAGCGCATCCATCTCGGTGATGCGCCCCGGCTGGCCGGCGAAAGGCCCCACTTTGGCCTTGGGATAGCGGGCCAGCAGGGCGTCGGCATTCTCGCCGCTGGCCTGTGCCTTGATGTCTTCGAGCGCCTTCGCCCGCATCTCGGCGGTGTAAGGCACGCCCACCTTGGTGAGCGCCGCCAGATGCAGGTCGATGTCATCCGTGCGCAGCTCCTTGTCCTTCAGGAAGGCATAGGCGGGCATGATGGACACCGGCACCACGCTGCGCGGGTCTTCCAGATGGGCCAGATGCCAGGCGTTGGAATATTTCGAGCCGACCCGGGCCAGATCCGGCCCGGTGCGCTTTGAGCCCCACAGGAAGGGGTGGTCGTACATGCTCTCGGCGGCGATGGAATAATGCCCATACCGCTCCACCTCGTCGCGGAACGGGCGGATCATCTGGCTGTGGCACAGATAGCAACCCTCGCGGGTGTAAATGTTGCGGCCCAGTTGCTCCAGAGGCGTGTAGGGCCGCATGCCCTTCACCGGGGCGATGGTGGTCTCCAGCTTGAACAGCGGCACCAGTTCCACCAGGCCGCCGATGGACATCACCATCAAAGTGAACATGAACAGCAGCGCCGTTGAGCGCTCGATGATTGCGTGGCCCTTGGGGGCGAGCGAAGGGGTGGCCATCGGACTGTCTCCTACGCCGTCGCCGCGGCGGTGATCCGCGCGCCGGTGGGGATGGGCTGGCGCAAGGTCATGGCGACGTTCACCGCCATGAGGATGCCGCCGGTCAGATAGAGGACCCCGGCAAAGGCGCGGATGACGTAATAGGGATGCAGCATCGCCACGCTGTCGGCGAAGGAATATTGCAGAAATCCGAACTGGTCGTAGGCCCGCCACATCAGGCCCTGGGCGATGCCCGACACCCACATGGCGGTGATGTAGAGCACGATGGCGATGGCGGCGAACCAGAAGTGCCATTCCACCAGCCGCAGGGACCACAAGGGGCGCCGCCACAGCCGCGGCACCATGTAATAGATCGCTCCGAAGGCGATGAACGCCACCCATCCCAGCGCGCCGGAATGCACATGGCCCACGGTCCAGTCGGTGTAGTGGCTCAGGCTATTCACCGCCTTCAAGGCCATGAGCGGGCCCTCGAATGTCGCCATGCCGTAGAAGGCGACGGCCACCACGAGGAAGCGCAGGATCGGGTCCGTACGCAGTTTTCCCCAGGCCCCGGACAGGGTCATGATGCCGTTGATCATGCCGCCCCAGGACGGCATCCACAGCATGATGGAAAAGGCCATGCCCAGGGTCTGCGCCCAATCCGGCAGGGCCGTGTAGTGCAAATGATGGGGACCGGCCCAGATATAGAGAAAGATCAACGCCCAGAAATGGACGATGGACAGCCGATAGGAATAGATCGGCCGTTCCGCCTGCTTCGGCACGAAGTAATACATGATGCCGATGAAGCCGGCGGTGAGGAAGAAGCCCACCATGTTGTGGCCGTACCACCACTGCACCAGGGCATCCTGCGGGCCGGAGAAGGCCGAGTAGCTCTTGGTGGAGGTGAGCGAAATCGGCACGGCGAAATTGTTGACGATGTGCAACACCGCCACGGTGATGATGAAGGCCAGATAGAACCAGTTGGCCACATAGATGTGCGGTTCGCGCCGGCGCACCAGCGTGCCGACGAAGATGGCCATATAGGTCACCCACACCACCACCAGCCACAGGTCCGCATACCATTCCGGCTCGGCATATTCCCGGCTCTGGGTGACGCCGAGCACATAGCCGCTGAGGATCAGCAGCAGGAAGGCCTGGTAGCCCCAGAACAGGAAATTGGCGAGGCGCGGCCCACCCCACAGCCCCACCTGGCAGGTGCGCTGCACCACATAGAGTGAGGTGGCGATCAACGCATTGCCGCCGAAGCCCAGGATGACCGCCGAGGTGTGCACCGGCCGCAGCCGCCCGAAGGTGCTGAACTCGTTGAAATTGAGCAGGGGAAAGGCGAGCTGCGTGGCGATCCAGGTGCCGGCGGCAAAGCCGAACAGACCCCAGGCGATGGTCGCGAGCGTAAACCTGCGGACCACGGCCTCATTGTAATGGGGGATGGAACCGGCGCGGACCGGGTGGGCGTCTAGGGTCGACATCAAGGCCTCACGAAACGGTATCGACGCAGGCCCGCATGGTGCGGCCCACGGTGAAACTCAGAGGGAAAGCGGGGTAGGGCGCGCTGCGGATAAGGCTTGCGTCGTCATGGATTTCGGGCAGCATCAATCGTGTCCGGAACGGAGCCGCAGAGCGCCGCACGGACATCCTGTTCTCCGGGAGGAGTACGCCATGCCGTCCATCGTTCCGCGCACCCATCCGGATGCGCGCAAGACTGTTGCTCAAAAGCTGGATGCGCCGTTTCTGGCCTTGCCGGAGGGCTATGTGCCGGTGCCGGCGTTCCGCACCTTGACCTGGCATGACCTCACCGTCGCGTTGCGGGCGGGCGTTGCGGACTTTCGCGCCGCGCCGCTCTATGGCCTCGCCTTTGGCGCGGTCTATGTGGTGCTGGGGTTCGGTGGCCTCGCGCTCGCCCTGGCCCTGAACTGGGACTATCTGATCTTCCCGGCGCTGTCGGGCTTCCTGCTGTTCGGCCCGTTCGCCGCGCTCGGTCTCTACCAGATCAGTCGCTGCCGTATGCGTGGCCAAGCCTTCCGGCCCATGGACATCTTCCTGGGCGCCGTGCGCGGCGGAGGGCTGCAAATGGCGCTGTTCGGCTTCTTCCTGATGTTCGCCACCATCGTCTGGCTGAAGGCGGCGACCCTGATCTACGCTTTGTTCTTCGGGCTCACGCCCATGCCGCTCAGCCATTTGCTGGAAGCGGTGTTCACCACCGCCCATGGCCTGCGCTTTGCGGCCACCGGCATTTTGGCCGGTGCGGCCTGTGCCAGCGCCGTCTTTGCCACCAGCGTGCTCGCGGTGCCGTTGCTGCTCGACCGCGATGTGGATGTGGTGACGGCAATCGTCGCCAGCATCCAGGCCGTGCGCGCCAATGGGGCGGTGATGCTGGCCTGGGGCCTGCTGGTGGCGGTGCTGATCGGCGGATCCGTTACCCTCGGGCTGCTGGGCCTGCTGGTCACGCTGCCGGTGGTGGGGCATGCCACCTGGCATCTCTATATCCGCGCCTTGCCGCCCGCAGCGGAAGCGTGAGAGAAGCGCAGGCATCGCGCTCTCAGCAAGGACGTCTCTGCCGTGTCTGCACCTGTTCTCATCAGTGTCCTGGGTCTGGTGGTCATTGGGCTCTATGGAGCCTTGCGCCCGCGGGAAGAGCCCGTGGGGTGGGTTATTGGCCTCAGCCATGGCGTCCTGGCCCTGCTGGCGCTGGCCGGGGCGCTGGCGGCGCGCGATCTGCCGTTCCGCTGCGGCATGATCCTGCTGGGGGTCTATGCGGCGGCCATGTGCGCCAATGAAGCCATCCATCGCGCCCGCACCGGCCGCCCGCGCCAGGCCTGACGCCTCCCCCGCCTCGGCGGTGGAGCCGCCGGGGCCTGCCACGCGCAGCCACGCGGTGGACGTGAGAACGACGGCTGACGGCATGCGCGTTTCATCCTTTCCTGACTCATGGATCAATAATTTCAAAGGCAAACAGCCGACCCCCGCCGCGCCTTCTGCGCGTCGGCATGACACCGGCAATCCGCAAGGCCTTGATCTGCGAGATCAGGCGCCGCGACCCTTTGGGCTTACATGTCGGCTCTATCCCTAGGCATGCATCATCGCTGGCAGGACGAACCGGAACACCAGCGCCATCTGCCCGAAGATCCAGGCCACGGCGGCCGCATCGCGGACATCCACCCCGTTGCCGCTGATGTCGATGACGGCCCGGGCGGCCTGGAGATCCAGTGCCACGACGCCGCCCACCAGCAGGCCGCCGGCGATGGCCCCGGACAGAAACGTCACGCCGATATCCAGCAGGACGGATGGCGCCGCGCCGCTCATCCTATTTGGCCGCGGGCGCATGGTCGTGCCCCCCTGCGGAGGCGCCGACCGCCTCGACCTTGAATTGGACCGCCACCGTTCCAGCCTTCTCGAAGGTCAGGCTGCCGTCCACCAGCGCGCCCTGCTTCAGCGGCTGCTTCAGACCCATGAACATGAGGTGATACGAGCCGGGCTTGAGAACCACCGTTCCATGGGCGGGAACCACCAGGCCATCGGCCAGCGGGCGCATGGTCATCAGCCCGTTGGTCACGGCCATCTCGTGGATCTGCACGGTCTTGGCAATGCCGGACGACGCTGAGACCAAGCGGTCTGGGGTATCTCCCTTATTCGTCAACCCCAGATAGCCGGCGGCCACCGTGGCACCCTGCGGCGTCGCACGCGACCAGGGATGCTCGATCTCGATCGTCCCCACTTTGAACTCATGCGCCAGCAGCGCCTGCGCGGACGCCAGCACCACGGCGCAGGCGAAGACTGCAACCCCAAGTAATTCTTCAATGCGCAAGTGCCCGAGGAGGCGAGCCCGCACGGTTGTTCGAGGCAAGCGTTTTGAATAGAACATGACGTGACTCCATAGCCGTGGCGTTCCGCGTCAAGGCGGACCACACAGAGAGCGACAGGCGAACACAGAGGTCCCACAGACATAGCTGTGGGCGATCACACTGCGCGCGGCGGTGCTCGGGCTTTGGAGGGGGAGTAAGTCTGGTCATGCGGCGCAAAGGTCGTCGCATCGAACGCGACAGCGATCACCGCTACGGGTGTCAGCGCCAGCAGGCTGATAATGGCGGGCGGCGGCGACAAGGGCGCGGCGCCGGACATGACGCAGCCAAACCCGCAGCAGGCGGGCAGATGGTGGTCGCCATCCACCGGCGCCGTCGGCCCACCCTCGGCCCCGGCATTGGCGCAGATGGCGCCGCCAAATTCATCCCACAGCGCAGGCGCCGCCTGCGCACCGAGGGCCATGCCGGTCAGCAGCACCTGCAGGACGAGCAGATAGGCTGCCGCGTAGGCAGTCCATTCTCTCCATGCGGGGCGGGGGGCGCTCACGGGCAATCGGCCATCTTTGATCTGAATCAAAACCACTATGCCATTAAAGCTGCCCGATCCGTAGAGGGTTGCTCTGCGGCAAGGTGAACCGGCCTTGTGCGTTTTACTGCAGCATATGGACAAACTGTCCAATTGCGCAGAAGGCCACCGGACCTGAAACACTGCATGTGATGGCGCGAGACGGTCGGCGCACTTACGGAACTGCCCTCAATGAAAATTCCCGGAGCGACCGCAGTCGCAATGGCCGTTTCGTCTCTGGTCATCGGCCTCGCGGCGGCGGCCGCGGGTCCGGCCGGCCCGTCGCCTTCGCCCCTGTCCCGCGCGAGCCTCGGAGAGGCCCTGTTCTTCGATGTGAACCTGTCCCGTAACCGGACACAGTCCTGCGCGACCTGTCACGATCCCGCGCATGGCTTCGCCGATCCGCGCACCGGCGCTGCCGCGGGTGCGGTGTCGGTGGGAGACGATGGCGCGTCCCGCGGCGTCAGGAACGCACCGACGGTCAGCTATGCCGCCTTCAGCCCGCGCTTTCGCAAAGGCGCGGACGGCCTCTATGTGGGCGGGCAGTTCCTGGATGGCCGGGCGGATACGTTGGAGGCGCAGGCCGGACTGCCCGTGCTCAATCCGGTGGAGATGGGCATGCAGAACACGGCGAGCGTCATCGCCCGGCTGAAGGAGAACCCCGCCTATGTGGACGCATTCAAGACGCTGTTCGGGCGCGAGGTCTTTGCGACGGACGCCCGCGCCTTCGCCGCGCTTTCAGCGGCCCTTGCCGCCTATGAGCGCACCCCCGCCGTCTCTCCGTTCGATGCCAGATATGACCGCTACTTGCGCGGGGAGGAGATGCTGACGGACCAGGAGGAACTCGGGCGCGTGCTGTTCTTCTCCAACCAGTTCACCAATTGCCATCTCTGCCACAAGCTCACCCCCTCCGGCGGCGATGGCGAGACATTCTCGAACTATCGCTATCACAACATCGGCGTGCCGAAGAATGCGGCGCTTGGCGGGCCGGTGGACCACGGACTCCTGGAGAGAAAAGGCGTAAAGGACACGCGCCATGATGGGCAGTTCAAGGTGCCAACCCTGCGCAATGTCGCGGTCACCGGCCCCTATATGCACAATGGCGTGTTCAACGACCTGCGAACGGTCATCCTGTTCTACAACAAGTACAATTCGACCTCGCCCGAACGTCAGGTCGATCCAGAAACCGGCAAGGTCTGGGATCCGCCCGAAGTGCCGGACAACCTCTCGCAGAAAGAGCTGGAAACCGGCCCGGCGCTGGATGACCGTCGGATCGACGCGCTGGTGGCGTTCCTGAAGACGCTGACAGATCGTCGCTATGAGCCGCTCCTGGGCAAATAACGCCCCGACCGGCGACAGGCGCGGACCGTGGGAGGTTGCGTGCCCCCGACCATCCGACCACCTCCCATTCATCAGTGGCCGGGCCCCGCTGGAGATCGCCCACCTGTGGGCGGGCGAGACACCGCGCCCATCGTCGTGCCGCCGGACCCCATTCCCGAAAGGACACCGGCCGTTTATCGGGCGCTCATCGATCTGCGGCTCGCCCGCCAGACCGGTCTGGCAGTGGCCGACCGTCGGCTTGGCTTGAGCACGACGCCGACATCGCCTCGCTCGCCGGCATTCACCGCGCGGTCGCACGGCGGTGCGACGGAGCTGCAGCGCGATCCGATTGCCGCAATGTGATTGGCGGATCGCCCTCTCATATGGTGATAGAGAACCCGTTAGCCGCTCAGCGTGCGATGCAAGCTGATCAGCGCGCGCCCCAGGCAGGGCTCTGTTCGATGCATCGCGCTTTTCGCGGATATATCGGGCCAACTGGGGCGGCATTGGCGTGACGGTGAGTTCATCGCCAGCGGACAGGCCCTGAGAGGGGGAGGCCCGCGGGCGAGTGGCAGGATTGCAAAAGGCGATGCGTATATTGCAAGCGTTTCCGCAGGATGGCTTTTCCTACGAACGTCACGGCGAGATCGCCACCCTGGCGCCGCAGGCGTGGCAGGCCTGGACCCATTGGCCGGCGGATGCGCCGATCGGCGGGCCACCGGAGGCCGTGGAAGACCGTGTGCTGCTCGCGGCCCTGGACCGCATCGAGCGCGATCTGTCGATATTGGTGGATCTGGAGACCATCGCGTCGGAGGTCGGCCTCAGCCCGTTCCATTTCCACCGCCGGTTTGCCGAAAGCATGGGCGAAACCATCGGCGCCTATGTGCGCAGAACCCGGCTGGAGCACGCGGCCACCATCATCTGCCGCACCCCGACGCCGATCCTGGATGCGGCGCTGCGCACCGGCTACAACAGCCAGCCGGCATTTACGCGCGCATTCGCCCGGCGCTTCCACGCGACGCCGAGCCGCCTGCGCGCCGCGGTTGCGGCCAGCATGCCCACGGCAAGCCGGCTGCACCATGATCTGGTGCAGGGGACGGCGGAGGTGCGCCGGGACAAGACTCCGCTCATCGCCATGCGCTTTCATGGCGGGCTGCATCTCATTCCGGGCCATTGGCGCCGTTTCGCCCGCATGGTGACAGCGGCGGGACTGTCGCTGGACGGCGCACAGCCGGTGGGCATTCTCTATGATGATCCCGCGCTCACCGCCCCGGAGCGCATGCGCTATGATTGCGCGCTGGTGGATCCCGGCTCTACATTTCCCCCGTTGCGCGCCCCGCTGCGGCGCATGCGGATGCGGTCCGGCACTTATGCCAGCCTCGACGTGGCTGGTCCCCACCATCTGATTGCGGAGGCCATCTTCGGTGTCTGCGTCCTCTGGATGCCGCGCGCAAAGCGGGTGTTCGGCGATGCCCCCGCCTATGAAGTGTATGGGGCGCCACCCTGGGCCGCGGGGGGCCATTTTTCCGCGCGCGTGCTGGTGCCGACCGACGGGTGAGGTGACAGCAACCGCGATCAAAGCACCCGGTCCCGGATCTGTTACAGGGGGCACCCGCATTCACGGAAAGTGCCCTCATGCGCCGCCTGCTCGCCCGCCACGGGCAGTTTCCTAGCCCCCTGCCTCCCGGTCCTGTGGCGGGCGCCATCTTGGCGGCGCTCGGGACGCTGATGGCGCCGGCTCTCGTGCAAGCCGCGGATCTGGTGGTAACAGGCACGGTCACGCTGCCGGCCCACACGGTGTCCAGCTATGACGCCACGCGCATCGGCGTGGGCGGGATCGCCGGCACGCTGAACGTCTCGGGAGCCTTGACGCAGCTGATCAATAGCGCTGCCACCGAGGTGGCTGCTGACGGCAACGGGACCTTGCTGGTCACCGGCGGCGGCACCGTGGCGGGGGCGGGGGGCGTGGTCGGGGCCCTGGCCGGCACCCTCGGCAGCGTGACCATCTCCGGCACCGGCTCCACCTGGGAGACCAGCGGCAATCTGACCATCGGCAGCAATGGACAGGGTGTCGTGCTGGTGGCCGATGGCGGCACGCTGGTGTCCGACTCCGCGGTGCTGGGCGAAGTGACCAACACCGCCGCGGGCAGCGTGACGGTCACGGGGGCGGGCTCATCGTGGCGCAACCTCGGCAATCTCAGCGTCGGAGGCTTTGGCTACGGAACCTTGGCCGTTGCCGACGGCGCCCTGGTCACCACCGGCACCCTTCAGGTTGCCGGTCTCCTCACGCCTGCCGCTGCCACCATGGTCTCGGGGCCGGGATCGCGCCTCATCGTCAACGGCCCCCTCCTGGTGGATACCAATGGGGCGATCTCGGTGCTGAACGGGGGCCGCCTGAGCACGTCCGGCGATGCGCTGCTGGGGATCGGGGTGAGTGCCGGCACTGGTGGCGTGACCGTGTCCGGCGCCGGATCGCAGTGGACCGTGGCGGGCGCGCTCACCGTGGGCGATCTCGGTCGCGGCGCCTTGATCATCGCCGAGGGGGGTGTCGTCACCGCCGGCGCCGCGACCGTGGGGGGCACCATGAGTGCGGGCAGCGTGGCGGTCTCCGGGGCTGGGTCCCGCTGGGACACCGCCGGTACCGTGAGCATCCGCAGCGCCAGTGCGGTGGAGGTCACGGCTGGGGCGACCGCCACGGCCGCGGATACCTTCATCGGCACGGACAGCGGCCTGGCCTCCGCCGGGCTCACGGTGCGGGGGGCCGGGAGCCGTTGGGCGGCCTCCAATGCGCTGATCATCGGCTACGCCGCGGCGGGGAGCATGACCGTGGCCGATGGGGCGCGCATCAGCAGTGCCAGCGGAGTGCTCGGCTATGGCGGCGGCGCCACCGGCACGGCGAGCCTGTCGGGGGCGCAGACCGCGTGGCGCACCGATGACCTCTATGTGGGCTATCTTGGCGCGGGCGCGCTGAGCATCGCCGATGGCGCGGGCGTGACCGCCAACTTTGCCGTGATCGGCTGGCAGACGGGGGCCGCGGGCAACCTGCAGGTGTCCGGGCCGGGCGCTGCGCTGGTGGTGGCGGACGAGATGTTTGTGGGATTTGGCGGCACCGGCACGCTCACCGTCAGCGCGGGCGCCACCGTGACCTCGGGCAGCTCCGGCATCGGCATGAGCCCGGGGGTGGTCGGCGGTGCACTGGTGACGGGCACCGGCTCCAGCTGGACGGTGGGGGGCGGCCTGTTTGTGGGAACGGACGGGCAGGGCATCCTCACCGTTGCCGCCGGCGGGAGCGTGCGGGCGGCAACCCTTGAGCTCACGGGTTATTCCGGGGCGGTCACCGTGACCGGGCCCGGCTCCACGCTCACGGCGAGCCAATCCATCCTGTTGGGCGGTGCCATGGCGGCGACGCTGACCATTGCCGATGGCGGGGTGGTCACTGCCGGCATGGTGCTGATGGGCTCGGGCTCGTCGCTCCCTGACGCCGGGGGGGCCGTGATCATCGGCGCCGCGCCTGGCACCGCGCCGACCGCCCCCGGCACGTTGAACGCGTCGGTGGTCGATGTGGTCGAAGGCACCGGGGCCATCGTGTTCAACCACACGGCGGACGCCTACGTCTTCTCCCCCGCGATCCAGGGGGGCACGGCCGTGCGGGTTCTTGCAGGAACCACGACATTGACCGGCGCCAACAGCTACTCCGGCGGCACCACCATTGCCGGCGGCACGCTGGTGGGCAACACCACCAGCCTCACCGGCAATATCGTCAACAACGCCAGCCTGGTGTTCAACCAGGCCACCACCGGCACCTATTCGGGCGTGATCTCCGGCACCGGTTCGCTCACCAAGACCGGGGCCGGCACGCTGATCCTCATCGGCGACAATACCTATACCGGCGGCACGCTGATCTCGCAGGGCATCTTGCAGATCGGCAATGGCGGCACCACCGGCACCATCGCCGGCGATGTGGTCAACAATGCCACCTTGGTGTTCAACCGCTCAGGTACCTACAACTTCCCCGGCAGCATCACCGGCTCCGGCGCCGTGGTGATCGTCGGCGGGTCCACGGTGAACTTCACCGGCGCCAGCGGCTATAACGGCGCCATCACCGTCGCCGATGCCAGCTTCGTGCTGGCCAGCGGCTCGGTCTCCAACTCCAGCTATACCATCGGCAATGGCGGCACGATCTCCGGCACCGGCACCATCGCCGGCCT
>NZ_CALRWL010000056.1:0-41429 GCF_943371865.1 Azorhizobium sp. AG788
GGGCGGAGTGGTGCGGCCCCTGCCGCATGGTCGGCCCGATCCTGGACGAACTGTCCGGGGAGATGGGCGAGAAGGTGAAGATTGTGAAGCTGAACGTGGATGAGAATCCCGTGACGGCGTCTAAGTACGGCATCATGTCGATCCCGACCCTTCTGCTGTTCAAGGACGGCAAGATCGCCTCCCGCCAAGTCGGCGCGGCCGCCAAGGCCAAGCTGGTGAGCTGGATCAACACCGCCGCCTGAGCGGCAACGGTCAGCAGATCCAAAGGCGGGCTTCGGCCCGCCTTTTTTCTTGTCCGCCCCTGTGCCCCCGCTCACACCGGAGCGCGGCTTCGCTCTTGATTATATTCATTCTGAATGCATATATTTGCGGATGTCATCCGATTTTATCCGCACTGCCAATCTCGTCGGCGCCCTGGCCCTGGTTCTCACGGATCGGCAGGAGGCCGCCGCGCGTGCGGCGTCCGGACTTGGAGGCAGTGCCTGTGCGGCACTGGTGCTGGTCGGGTTTCATCCCGGCACGACCATCGGCACCGTGGCGCAGGTGGCCGGGGTCACGCACTCCGTGGCCGTGCGGCTGGTGGAGGGGCTGGAGCAGGCGGGGCTGTTGGTGCGCGCACCGGGTGAAGACGACAAGCGTAAGGTGGCGCTGCGCCTCACCCCCGCCGGCACAGCGCTGCGCCGGTCGATCCTGGCCGCACGCGCGGCGGTCCTGTGCGACAGTCTCGCGGCCGTGCCGCCCGACATGGCAGATGCATTTCGCAGTGTCGTGGAAGCCATGCTGGAGCGCGTGACGGTGGGGCGTCAAAGCGCGGATCATATCTGCAGGCTGTGCGATGAAGGGGTGTGTCCCGCTGAGACCTGCCCGGTGGAGTGCGCCGCCGTCCGGCAGGCAGCACCGCAATGACCAGGGCTGCGCAGCGCTCGACCGCTCCGACGGCTGACGTCGCGCCGCATGCAGGTCCGCGGCAGCGGCGCCTGTGCGGGAGCGGGCCGCGCGCCACGCCGTGCCGGCAGTCTCCCGTCCGATGATGCCGCGGCCTGCCCTTGGCGGTCTCGCCGCCGGTGGCGCGCTGGTGCTGGCCGCGGCCTGCTGGGGATTCGCCACCGTGCTGTCGAAGCAGGCATTGGACAGCCTGCCGCCATTTGCCCTCCTCGCCCTTCAGGTCAGCGCCAGCACGGGTTTCCTGTGGATGGCGGCGGCCGTCACGCGCACGCCGGTGCGGCTGAGCGGGAACAACTGGAAGGCGCTGGCCTCGGGCCTGTTGGAGCCGGGGCTGGCCTATGCGGTGGCGCTGCCGGGATTGGCCCTCACCAGTGCCGGCAGTGCCAGCGTCATCGGCGCGGCGGAGCCCGCCTTCATCTGTGCTCTGGTCTGGGCGCTGACCGGCCGGCGGCCGCGCACCGGCGTGCTCCTGGCATTGGGGGCTACCAGCATGGGCGTGGTGCTGGTGACCACATCCGGCCCGGCTGGCGTGGCCGTCGGGAGCCCCAACCCCTTGCTCGGTAACGCCCTGATCTTGTTGGGGACGGGATGCGCCGCCGTCTATGTGGTCGCTTCCCATCGGCTGGTCAGCCACATGGCGCCCCTGCCGCTGGTGGTGCTGCAACAGAGCGCGGGGCTGGTGTTTGCCTTGGGGCTCTGGGCCGCGGCGGTGGCGAGCGGCGTCGAAGCCCGCCCGCCCCCGCTGACCGCCGCACTGCTGGCGGTGGCCGCTCTGTCGGGCATCCTGCAATACGCGCTGGCGTTCTGGCTGTATCTCTACGGGCTGAGGCGGGTGCCGGCGGAAACGGCGGGGGTGTTCCTGGCTTTGGCGCCCCTGTTCGGCCTGAGCGGCGCGGCGCTGGTTCTGGGCGAGATGCCCGGCCAGCTGCAACTGGCCGGCGCTCTGCTGGTCGTGTTCGCCGTGGCCGCCCTGTCACGGTCTGCGAACCAAGCCTGATCAGGGGGCGAGGCGGCGGAAGCCGCGGGACCAATAAAGCAGCGGCTCGGCGTGTTCCGACAGACGGGTGGCAACCACCCGCCCCAGCACGATCATGTGCGAATGGCGCTCGATTACCTCTTCCAGCCGGCAATCAAAGCTGGCCAGCGCATCGTCGAGCACCGGGGCGCCGGTGGCCAGCGTGGTCCAGTGACCGCCGGTGAAACGCGCCGCGCCATGCAAACCGCCCAGGCCGGCAAATTGCTCGGCCAGCGCCTGCTGCTCGGGCCGCAGCACATTCACCGCGAAAACCCCGCCGCGCAGCAGTTCCGGCCGGGCAGATGAACTGCGGTTGATGCAGATCAGCAAGGTCGGTGGGTCTACCGAAAACGAGGTGAGCGAACTGGCGGTGAGGCCGGTGCGGGACTCACCCTCGCCCACGGTGAGAATGCTCACCGCCCCCGCCAGATGCCGCATGGCGTTGCGGTAGTCCTGCGACAGGCCGGCATCGGCTGCTTCGGGATGGATGTTCACGCGGCCCCCAGGAGTTGAAACAGGGAAGGGCGGCGGTGAGGGAGAGGCATGGGGCGTTCCGAAAGAGTGCCGTGGTCGCGGGTCATGCCGCCACTACCAGCCAAATGTAGGCACCGCACTGCGCAATTGCGAGATCGAGCACACGTGAGAGGGCGAACCTTGCCGGGGGGCCTGGGCGTGTGCGCATGATCAGCCGTGCCGAACGGCTTTCGCATCCCTATTCGTGCGAACCGGCAGGCGCGCCAGAAGCGGTATCCTCGCATCTCTGGGGCCGTGCCGGTCCCGGCTGGCGTCCGCAGGCGAGGGAACTTTGATATTGCTGCTATTTTCTGCCATTGGCAGCATCGATGCGGGCCGCTATCACTAGCGCGCTCTTGTGCTTGCGAGGAACATATGTCGACAGTCCGTGGTGTCCGAAACCTGTCGCTCCTGTGCCGCTCTGGCCTTCTGGCAGCGACGCTCGCCGCAGCGGCGGTGACCACCAGCGGCGCCTGGGCCCAGTCGACACCGCCCGCCACTGCTCCCGCCGCCAAGAAGCCCCCTGCCGCGGCCCCCGCCGCAGCCGCGCCCAAGACTCCCGGTCCGGCGCTGGGCACCAACGAGGACAGCGGCCCGACCCGCACCACCGCCACCTATGACGATTGGGTCGTGCGCTGCGAGCGCAGTGACGTGGTCGGCGGCGCCAAGGTGTGCGAAGCCGCCCAGACGCTGCAGATCGGCAATCAGCAGCAGCAATTGGTGGCGCAGGTGGTGTTCGGCCGCCTGACCAAGGAGGCGCCGCTGCGTCTGGTGGTCCAACTGCCGGTGGGCGTGTGGCTGCCGGCGGGCGTGCAGTTCGCCTATGGCGAGAAGCCGCGCACGGTGACGTCGCAATACAAGTTCTGCATCCGCGCCTGCATCGCCGACGTGGAACTGTCCGCCGATGACGTCGCTGCGCTGACCGCGGCGCCGGGACCGGGAAAGCTTGATTTCCTGGATCGCAACCAGCAGCCGGTGTCGCTGCAGATTTCCTTCAAGGGCCTCGCCGCGGCGCTCGCCGCCCGCGACAAGGGCTGACCATACCTCTGCCCATTGCGGCCCACCCGCGCGGGTGGGCCGCCCCAGGAACCGGGCTGATGCCCGGCGCGGTTATGCCCACCCCGGCTGATCCAACGGCCGGGGCGGGGCTTCGTAGCTGATGAGGGATGCCAGGTCGCCGCCCTGGAGCGGCGCGGCCATGGGGCAAGCCATGCCGGGCATGACCACCACGTCGAACAGTTCGCGAATGGCGCCGTCGAGGCGGATCCACTCCACCACGTCGCCAGTGGCCAGATTGATGATCTGCACCCCGCACCACGGCGCGCCGCCACGGCACGCGATCTCCTCATCCAGCGGCAATCCCTTGAAATTCAGATAGCGTGGCAGCGAGAGCGTGACCACCGCATGGCCATTGTGCAGAGCCAGCCCGCGCATGAAGCCGGGGCAGAAGGCGATGTCCTCCCGCGCGCCGGTGGCGGGATCGATCCGCACCAGTGCTCCACGGCCGGAGTCCAGCACATAGAGCTGGCCATCATACAGGCGCGGGGAATGCGGCATGGACAGGCCCTCCGCCACGATCGCATCGTCCGCCACCGCGATCACCACCCCGCCGCCGGTGCGGTGATCGCGCCAGCCGTCCACCACATCGGTGCGGCTGACGGCGGTGACGAAGCGCGGCTGCCCCCCATCCATGCACAGGCCGTTGAGATGGCAACGATCCTCCGCCGCCAGCTTGGAGATGAATTTCGGCTTCCATAGCGGCTGGAAGGAATGCACCAGGCTGAAGGTGGCGAGGCATGAGAATTTGGTGTTCACGAACACCACCCGCCCGCTGCCGTCCACGGCCAGCTCGTGGGCATCGATGTCGCCGGTGATGCGGGCCATGCGCGGCACGAACAGCCGGTCGAAATGCCCGTTGGCGCGCTCGTGGGAGGCGAGGATGTTCTCCAACCGCCACACCTGCAGCATGGAGGCCAGGAACAGCCGGTTCGGCTCGTACCAAAGCCCCATGGCTCGCACGAAGTCGCGCTGGTGAAACGAGACACCGCCCTCGGGCGTGCGCCCGATCAGGAACAATTGTCCGGTCTGGTAGGACGAGAAGGCCAGGCTGGTGTCGTGCAATTCCAGCCATCGGGCAAAGCCCCGCGAGCAGGTCAGTTCAGTCGTCGCCGGCGCCGCAGGCGCGTCCCGCTCGGGGGCGGCATCCTGGGGAGCGAGCGAAGCCAGATCGGGCGTCGGGCCCGGAGACAGTGTGTCGATCATTGCCGGGACAGGGCCATCCGTTCACGCATCATCAGAAATGCACCGCCACCCGGGCCATGCCCATCTGGCTCAGGAAATTATCCGCTGCGCTGAGCCCGTATTCCAGCTTGAATTCCCATTTGCTGTTGGCAACTGCCTGAAGGCCGAAATCCAGATTGCCCACGACGCCGGGCATCACCGTCACGGTGTTGAAAGTCCCCGATCCGGACGGCGCACCGATGAAGCTGGCGGTGGTCATCCAGGTATCGTTGGAGGCGATGGACAATCCGGTGCTCGCATAGGGCCGCAGAACCAGGCCGTTGCCCAGGTCCAGCCGCCCGCCCACTTCGATGGTCGGGGTGAAGATGAACGTCGTCTGGCTGGCGCCCCGGATGTTGAGTTCGGTGCCTGTGGTGCCGCTCTCGCTGTATCCGGGCGCGTTCACATAGGCGATGTCGAGATCCGCATAGGGCCGCAAATACCAATTCTGGAACGGCAGCTCATAGGCGAGACGCAGCCGGCCGGTGGCATTGAACACATTCGTCGTACTCTGCGGTGCGCTCACGGCGCCGGCGATATTGCGCTGATTGTTGGATTGCACCCAGCCAAGGTCCAGGGCGCCCGCGAACAACCAGGGGCCTGCCTGATACTTCAGTGCGGCGCTGACATCGCCGCCATTGCTGGAACTGGTGGTCGTGGAGCCCGATCCGGTGAGCCAGCCTTGGGTATAGGCCATGGACAAAGCGCCGAACCAATTGTGACCCAGTTCCATCTGCACGCCGGACTGCATGGTCAGGCTGTCCTGGGTGAAGCCCTGCGCTTGTGCCGTGGATGTTTCCGTGGTGCGGCCGAGGATCAGCCGGGTCCAGCCGCACTGGTCTTCGTTGAGCTGGGTGCTGTCGGCCACGAACACGGGGCAACTCATCGTGCGGTTCAGAACACCGCGGCTCTCATGGGTGCGATTGGCGGCGGGCGCGGCCACCAGTTCCGGCGAGAGGGCGGTCAAGGCCCGTTGATATTGCGGGCCATTGGAGGTGGTGAGGAAGGAGTTGAACAAGGCGTTGCTGGCGTCGTTCCCGCCCACATTCCACATCTGCTGGAAATGCTGCGCCACCGCCTTGGCATTGCTGGACAGGGTCACACCGGTGGGGGTGAAATTGGCGCTCGGGCTCAGACTGACGCTGCCGCCCGAGGTACTCGCGGTCCATTGATAGACGATGGAATCGTCCTTCACCTCCGCGGTATTGGCGATCAGCGTCCCCGCATTCAACACCGTGAACGCGGTGTTTGGTGCGATGTTGAGGACATTGGCGCGGATGGTGCCGGCGATGGTGGCGGCCCCGGAGATGTTGAGCAGGTCGGAGGCGTTGCGTTTGGCATCCAGATCGAATGCCAATACGCCGGAGGACGACAGCGCTCCGGTCAGGGTGGTGGTGGCAATCTTGCCGGCGCCGCCGGGGTCCACCGTGCCGAAGTTCACCAGGACCCCATTGCCGAGATTGACCACCTGGCCGCTCTCGAACAGGCCGCCGCGGGCATTGGTGAACAGGTTGGTGCCGCCGCCCAGGATCACGCTGCCCACCACGGTGCCGGAATTGGTGACCGTGGTGTTGCCCGGGGCCGCCGCCAGTCCCGTTCCGGTCAGTATGGCGAGGCCACTTTTGGCGCTGACCTGCGCTTTGTCGGCGATGGCGATAGTGTTGTTGGCTCCGCCCGACAGGACGATGCCCGCACCGGCCCCGGTGCCCCCGCTCACGCTGGCTCCGCTATTGAGCGCGATGGCAATAGTTCCGGCTCCAAGCCAGCCGCTGCTGGTGGCGAACACACCGACGGAATCCGTGCCGTCGGCAATGGCGGATCCAGACACGGTCACGCTCACAGCCCCACCGTTGCCGAGGCCGTTCGTGCCGATGATCGCCGTGCTGCCGGACTGGATGATGCCGCCTCCGCCGCCGATGGACTGGGCGTTGACCGCCGCCGTATTGGCGCCAAGGGTGCGCACGGTGCCGTTGACCACGATGGATACAGCCCCGCCGTCGCCGCGGCTGCCGGTGTCGCTGAGCACATTCGCCGTCGGGGAGAATGCCACCGTGGCCGCATTGCCCACGATGCCGCCGCCGCCGCCGATGGATTGAGCCAGGATGCCGCTGGCCCCGGCGCCGGTGGTCAGGATCGCCCCATCGAGGGTGAAGGTGACGGCGCTCGCATTGTTTCCCGTTGCCGCGCCGCTTCCGCCGCCGAACGAGACTGTGCTGATGGTGTCGGTGGCGCTGGAACCGACGATCCCGCCACCGCCGCCAATGGATTGCAGCACGGCGCCATGGGCATTGGTGCCCTGGGTCTGGATCGCCGCGCCGCTGGTCAGTGTCGCCTGCACCGGGCCGCCGGTGGTGGTGGAGGCCGATCCGCCGATGGTCACCGCCAGGGTGGTGGAGGAGGGGCCGGCACTGGTCTCCACCAGGCCGCCACCGCCGCCGATGGACTGGGCCAGCAGGCCGATGGCATTGGCTCCGCTGGTGGCGACCGTTCCGGCGACGGTGAGGGTGACGGCGCCGCCATTGCCGAGGGGGGTGGTCCCCGGCTCCAGCGCGCTGGTGCCGGCCCCCAGGGTGATGGTGCCGCTGGTGGCGCCGTTGGTCTGGGCCTCCAGGGCTGAAAGCTTGCCGCCACCGGCGCCGATGGATTGCGCCACGATGCCATTGGCCGACGCGCCGCTGGTGACGATGCTGCCCTGTTGCGACAGGCTCACGCTGCCGCCATTGCCGCTGACCCTGCCGGCCGCGCCGAGGGTGGCAATCAAGCTGGTGGTGGGCGCCACACTGGCCCCGTTGGCGAGCACCGCCGTGCCGCCGCCGGCCCCGATGGATTGCAGCAGCACGCCGTCGGATCCGGCGCCCGAGGTGCGGATCGCGCCGGCGACGGTGGCGTTCACCGCGCCGCCGCTGCCGCCCGCATTCTGGGTGCCGCCGAGGCTGGCGGAGAGCGTGGCGGTGCCGCCGGCGCTCGACGATCCCAGCATGCCTTTGCCGCCACCGCCGCCGATGGACTGGGCGACGATCCCGGCGGCATCCGCGCCGGTGGTGACGATGCCGGTGGTGCTGGTCACGGTGACGGTGCCGCCGTTCCCGGCCGAGCCGCTGGCGGACGCGCTGGCGCTGCCGCCGCCAATCTTCAGGCTGAGCGAGACACCGCTCGCGCCGGCACCGTCCACCGTATCGGTGCCGGATCCCGCTACGCCGCCGCTGCCGCCGATGGATTGGGCGAGGATGGCATCCGCCATGGCGCCGCCGGTGGAGAGGCTGCCGCTCCCCGTGCTGGTCACGGTGACCGCATTGCCCTGGCCGCTGCCCCCACCGCCGCCCGCCACGGCGCCGCCGATGGCCAGCGTGCCGGTGGCCGCATTCTGTGTCGCTGCCCCCGCACCACCGCCCCCGCCGAGGGACTGGGCGAGAATGGCACTGGCGCCACGGCCGGTGGTCCCGATGCTGCCGGTATTGTTCACCTGCACCTGACCGCCATCGCCGCCGAAACTGTTGGTGCCGCCGAGGGCGAACGACACGGTGGCGCTGCCGCCGCTGCCGGTCGCGCCGGTGAGCGCCGCGCTGCCGCCGCCGCCGCCGACCGATTGCGCCAGGATGCCGGCGCCGAACGCCCCCTGGGTGGTGATGGTGCCGGAATTGGCGACATTCACCAGACCGCCGGTGCTCCCCGCGCCGCCGCTCCCGCCAGGGTCGCCGAGAGGGCCACGTCGGTCTTCTGGTCCTTGGCGAGGCTGGTGGCCACAACCGCTCCGCCGCCGCCGCCGCCGATGGACTGGGCCAGGATGCCGTCCGCATGGTCGCCTGCCACCGCGATGATATTGGCATTGATGACGGTGACCGAGCCGGCGGAATTGCCATTGCCGCCTGTACCGCCAAGGCTCGCGGCCAGCGAAGCCGCGCCGCTGCCGCCGGTCGCCGACGAGGCCGAACCGCTCTTGCCCCCACCGCCACCGATGGATTGCGCCACGATGCCGCTGGCCCCGACGCCCAGCGTGCTGATGGCGATCCCTTGGGAGCCACGGGGGCCGTTGATGACGAGGACGCCGCCGCCGGTGCCACCCGAGCCGCCGCTGCCGCCAAGGCTGGCGCTCAGCGCCACGCCGGTGCCGCCCGCCCCGTCGGCCTTGCCGCTGCCGGCGCCGCCATTGCCGCCCCCGCCGCCGATGGACTGGGCCAGAAGACCGTCGGCCGCATCTCCGGTGGTGGTGATCTTGCCGCTGGTGGCATTGGCCAAGGTCACTGAGACGTTGCCACCGGTGCCGCCATAGCCGCCGGCCGCTCCAAGATTGGCGCCGAGCGCGATCTTGCTGGTGCTGGCGGACGTGGCGCTGCCCGCATTGCCGCCGCCCCCGCCGATGGACTGGGCCAGGATACCCGTGGCCCCTTGGCCCGCGGTATAGATGGAGCCCGCCAGGGTCACATTGACCTGCCCCCCGGCATTGCCGGCGCCGCCGGCACCACCGAGGCTAAAGGCAAGACTTGCATGGCCGCCGGCGCCCGTGGCGCCGGCGATGGCGGCGTTGCCGCCCCCGCCGCCGATGGACTGGGCGATAAGGCCCATGCCGAAGGCGCCGCTGGTGACGATGGTGCCGCTGTCATTGAGCTGAACGCTTCCGCCCATGCCGCCGCCGCCACCGCTGCCGCCCAGGGTGGCGGCGAGGGTGACGTCGCTCTTGGCGCCGTCGCTCAGGCTGCTGGAGACCGCCGCATTGCCGCCGCCGCCGCCGACGGATTGGGCGATGATGCCGCTGGAGTGGCTGCCGGCGGTGACGATCTGCCCGCTATTGTTCACCATGATGTCGCCGCCGGACGACCCTGTGCCGCCGGCGCCGCCGATGGAGGCGGACAGCGAAGCCACGCCCGTACCCCCAGAGGCGGAGGAGGATGCGCCGCCGCGTCCGCCGCCACCGCCGATGGACTGGGCCACGATGCCGTTGGCATTGTCGCCGGCGGTGCGGATGGCGATGCCGCCACTCCCGCCGCCGTTTTGGACGGTCACAAACCCACCGGTGCCGCCGGACCCGCCGCCGCCGCCCACGGCCACGTCGAGGCTGACGCCGTCACCGCCGGCGCCGTCCGCCTTGCCGTTGCCGCTGGAGGCATTGCCGCCGCCGCCGATGGACTGGGCCAGAACCGCGTCGGCACCCACCCCCGTGGTGACGATACTGTCCGAGGGTAAGCTGCTGCTCAACTGCACCTGGACCTGCTGCCCATTGCCGCCGGACCCGCCGCCGCCGCCGATGGATCCACCCAAGGCGATCTTGGCGGTGCTGGCATTGTTGGCGCTGCCGCCATTGCCACCGCCGCCGCCGATGGATTGGGCCACGATGGCGATGGCATTGGCGCCACTGGTGGCAAGGCTGCCTCCCGATTGCACCGTCACCTGGCCCGCGGTGTTGCCAGAGCCACCAGAGCCGCCGAGGCCCAGGGACACGGAGACCTTGCCGCCCTTGCCAGCCTCGCTGCTGGCCGCGGCACTGCCGCCGCCGCCGCCGATGGACTGCGCCAGGATGCCGATGCCCGCTTCGCCCTGGGTGACGATGATGCCCCAGTTGGTCACCTGAACAGTGCCGCCCACGCCGCCGCTGCCACCGGACCCGCCAAGGGTGGCGCCCACGGTGGCGTCGGCCTTCTGGTCCGCCGCCACGCTGCTGGACACGCTGGCATTGCCGCCACCGCCGCCGATGGATTGCGCGATGATGCCGCTGGAATGCGCGCCGGAGGCGACAATGCTGGCGTAGTTGGTCACGCCGACCGTGCCGCCGTTGCCGCCCGCGCCGCCGCTTCCGCCCACCGCGGCGGATAGCGCCGCAATGCCGGTGCCTCCAGAGGACGAGGTGGAGGCTGCACCCTTGCCACCGCCGCCACCGATGGATTGCGCCAGGATGCCCGCAGCACTTTTGCCGGCGGTGGAGATCGTGGCGGTGCTGCCGGAGGTACCGTTGGCAATGGTGACGTTGCCACCATCCCCGGCGGACCCGCCGCCGCCGCCCACGGCCACCGCGAGGCTGACACCGTCCCCTCCCGTGCCATCCGCCTTGCCGGACCCCGCCCCGCCGGCGCCGCCGCCGCCGCCGATGGATTGCGCGAGGATCGCGTCCGCGGTCTCGCCGGTGGTGGTGATGCTGCCGCCGTTGAAGATGTTGATCTGCCCGCCGGTGCCGCCGCCCCCGCCGGCGCCACCCACCGCTGCGCCGACTCCGATCTTGGCATTGGCGCTGTTGGTGGAACTGCCGGCATTGCCGCCGCCGCCGCCAATGGACTGGGCCATGATGGCTGTGCCGCTGGCGCCCGCGGTAAAGATGGTGCCGGTATTGTTGACCATGACGTTGCCGCCGGCATTGCCTGCGCCGCCACTGCCCCCAAGGCCAAGGCTGATGGATGCCGGCCCACCCTTGGCAGTCTCGTTGGTTGCCGCCGCGCTGCCGCCGCCGCCGCCCACCGATTGTGCCAGGATCGCGACGCCGAAAGCGCCCTCTGTGTCCAGGGTGCCGGCGTTCAGCACGACGACGGTGCCGCCGGTGCCCCCATTGCCACCGCTGCCGCCGAGGGTGGCGGCGATGTTCACCTTGCTCTGGGCATCCGTGGCCAGGCTGCTGGAGACCGCGCCATTGCCGCCGCCGCCGCCGATGGACTGGGCCAGGATGGCATCGGAATGCCCCCCCAGCGTCTTGATGAGACCGAAATTGCCCACCGACACCATGCCGCCGGCATTGCCGCTGCCGCCGCTGCCGCCCAGAGACGCGGACAAGGAGGTGATGCCGCCGCCGCTGGAGGTGGAGGAAGAGGCGCCGCCCTTGCCGCCGCCGCCGCCGATGGACTGGGCCACGATGCCGTTGGACATGGTGCCGGTGGTGTAGAGCAAGGCACCGGCCTGGCTGGCGGTGCCATTGGTGATGGTCACCGTCCCACCCACGCCGCCGGAGCCGCCGCTGCCGCCCAGCGCCACGGCCAGGCTGACCCCGTTGGTGCCGGAGCCGCTGGCGGAACCGGACCCCGATGCGCCGTTGCCGCCGCCTCCGCCCACGGACTGGGCCAGGATCGCATCGGCGCCCTTGCCGGTGGTGGTGATGCGGGTCTGGGTGGCGCCGCTATACAGGTTGACGGCAACAGCACCTGCGGCGCCGCCATAGCCGCCACTCCCGCCCAGCGAGCCGCCCAGGCTGATCTTGCTGGTGCTGGCGGACGTGGCGCTGCCCGCATTGCCGCCGCCGCCGCCGATGGACTGGGCCAGGATGGCGATGCCGCCCACGCCGGTGGTGGCGATGCTGGCCGTGCTGGTCACCGAGACGGCGCCGCCAGTGCTGCCATTGCCGCCGGCCCCGCCGAGGCCGAAGGAAACCCCCACCGTGCCGCCGTTGGCAGTCGAGGCAGTGCCTCCCGCCGTGCCGCCGCCCCCGCCCACGGATTGGGCGAGGATACCCATGGACTGATCGCCGCTGACCTGGATCACCCCGGAATTGGCGACGGTGACCGTTCCGCCGGCGACGCCGCTGCCGCCGCCGCCGCCCAGAGATGCGCCGATGCTGTAGGTGCCGCCCTTGGCCGCTGTGGAGGACGCGCCGCCCTTGCCGCCGCCGCCGCCGATGGATTGTGCCAGGATGCCGGTCGCGTGGGCGCCCGCGGTGGTGATGCCGGCGGCGTTGGTGACGTTCACCGTGCCGCCCGCGCCGCCGACGCCGCCGGACCCGCCCAAAGCCAGCGACAGCGAGACCGATTGCTGGCCGCTGGCATGGGCGTCCGCGCCAGCGGTGCCGCCGACGCCGCCCCCTCCACCGATGGATTGGGCCAGAATGCCGTCGGAGAGGTCGCCCAATGTGGCGATGGTTCCGGCGGCGGTGACGGCCACAGCCCCGCCATCGCCACCGGCGCCGCCGGCCTGTGCCACCGCGCCGCCCAGGCTGATCTTGGCGCTGCTGGTGCTATTCGTATTTCCCGCGATGCCGCCGCCGCCGCCCACCGACTGGGCCAGGATCGCCACCGCGTCGGCGCCGCCCGTGCTGAGCGCGCCGAAGCTGGTGACGGTGACCGCGCCGCCCGAGCCGCCGCTGCCGCCGGTGGCACCCAGGGCGAAGCTGAGCCCGACCTTGCCGCCGCTTTCCTTGCCCGCTGCCGCGCCACCTTTGCCGCCGCCGCCGCCCACCGACTGGGCCACGATTGCCGAGGAATGGGCGCCCGTGGTGGCAATGCGCGCCGCCGCCTGGGCGGTGCCGGAATTGGCCGTCACCGTGCCGCCGTTGCCGCCGGACCCGCCCGAGCCGCCGAGGCTGGCGGACAGAGTGAAGCTGGCCGAGCTCGAACCACCCACGGCACTGGTGACGCTGTTGCCGCCGGCGCTGGCCGTGCTGCTGGCGGTGCCGCCCACGCCGCCGCCGCCGCCCACCGATTGCGCCAGGATGCCGTCCGCATCGTCGCCGGCAGTGGTGATGAGGCCCGTATTGACCACGGTCACGGTGCCACCAGCGCCGCCTCCGCCGCCTGCGCCACCGAGGGTGACGGTGAGCCCAACCTGTCCGGCGCTGGCATTGGCCGTGCCGCCCCCCGCATTGCCGCCGCCGCCGCCCACCGACTGGGCGAAGATGCCCCGTGAGCTGGCGCCGACCGTGGCGATGGTGCCGGCATTCGACACGCTGACAGCGGCGCCATTGCCGGCCCCGCCACCACTGCCGCCGCCGCCGGCGGACAGGCTGATGCTCATCTTGCCGGTGAGGTTCGCCGAGGTGGAGCCGGAGGCGCCGACCCCGCCATTGCCGCCACCGCCGCCGATGGACTGGGCTTCGATGGCATCGGCAAAATCACCGCCAGTGCTGATGGTCCCGGTATTGGCGACGGTGACCGCCCCGCCGTCGGCGCCGCTGCCGCCGCTTCCGCCCAGCGACGCGGACAGGCTCACCGCAGCGCCGGCGGAGACCGCCGCCGCCATGGCACTGGAATCGCCGCCATTGCCGCCGCCGCCACCGATGGACTGCGCGAGGATGCCGATGGACCCGTCGTCGCCGGTGGTGATGATCCCCGCATTGGAGACGGTGACCGCACCCGCCACATTGCCGGTGCCGCCGGTGCCGCCCATGCTGGCGGAGACGGAGACCGAAGCCGTATCCAGCGAGAGCGCGGCGCTCTTGGCCGAGGACGTGCCGCCATTGCCGCCACCGCCGCCGATGGACTGGGCCAGGATGCCGAAGGAGTCCAAGCCGGCGGTGGTGATGGTGCCGGAATTGCTCACCGACAGGTTGCCGCCGGTGCCGCCGCCGCCGCCGTTCCCTCCCAGGGAGACGGCGGCGGAGAAATAGGGCCCGGCGCTTTTGGAGACACCGGCTCCTCCCATGCCGCCGCCGCCGCCGATGGCCTGGGCGATGATGCCGGAGGCGCGGTCGCCGGTGGTGGAGATGCCGCTGGCATTGATGACCGTGACGGTGCCGCTGTTGCCGCCGCCGCCGCCGGAGCCGCCGATGGCGAGGCTGACAAAGCCGATGTCGCTGGCGGAGGCATTGCCCCCCGCGCCTCCGCCGCCACCGATGGACTGGGCGAGGATCGCCGCGGAGTTGAGCCCGCTGGAGGAAAGTGTGCCGCGGTTGGCCACATAGACATTGCCGGCATTGCCGCCGCTGCCGCCGCCGCCGCCGATGGCGCCCGCGGCGCCCACGCCCACGCTGAGCGCGCCGCCGCCGCGACCACCGCCGCCGCCGATGGACTGGGCGGAAATGGCAAAGGCGTTCGCCCCGCTGGTGGCGATGGTGCCGGTGTTCACCACCGTGGTGCCGGCGGCATTCCCGCCCGATGCGCCTTGGCCGCCGAGGGATGCGACACCGCTGGCGCCGCCGCCATTGCCGCCGCCGCCGCCGATGGACTGGGCCAGGATGCCATCGGAATAGGCGCCCCGTGTGATGATGGTGCCGGTATTGGTGGCAACGGTGTTGCCGCCGCCGCCGGTGCCGCTCTGCGTCGCCGAGCCGCCAATGGCCAGGGCATTGGCGCCGCTGCTGCCGATAAAGCTGCCGCCGCCGCCCACCGCCTGGACCATCATCCCGTGGGAATAGGCGCCGGTGGTGGTGACGCTGCCGGAATTGATGCCGGTGGCCTGGGCGGCATCACCGCTGGCGGCGCCGTTGCCGCCCAGGGACGAGAATACCGAATTGGAGCCGCCGCCATTGCCACCGCCGCCCGCCACCGACTGGACCACAATGGCCACCGAGCCTCCGCCGGACGTGACGATGGTACCGGCTGTGTTCACATAGGCATTGCCCGCCGCGCCGCCGGGGCTGCCATTGCCGCCGCTGCCGCTGAACAGGCCGCCGGCGGTGCCGCCGCTGGCGCCCGCGCCGCCCAGGCTCTGGGCCACCACGGCATTGGAGGCATAGCCGGAGGTGGTGACAGTGACGCCGCCCTGGATAATCACGGAGGCCGCGGCACTGGCGGTGGATGCAGCGCCGCCGACACCGCCGGAACCTCCGACCTCGTTAAAGGAATCGTTGGGCGTGGCGCCATTGCCGCCGGCGCCACCATTGGCCGTGACCACGATGGCCGCGGCGTTGGCGCCTCCGGTCCAGATGTTGCCACCGGATTGCACCACCACGCTGGCCGTGCCGCCGGTGCCGCCGGTTCCGCCATTGCCGCCATAGGCATGGTCGTCGGCACGGGCATCGCCGCCGGCGCCCGCCGCCCCGCCATTGGCGGTGACCAGGATGGCACTGGCTTCGGCCGCACCGGTGGAAATAACCGTGTTGGCCGCCACCGTGACGGCGATGGTACCGCCCGCGCCGCCCGCGCCGCCTGTCCCGCCCCAGGCGTTGGAGAAGCCGCCATAGCCATAGCCGCCGCCGCCGCCATTGCCACCATTGGCATTGACCACGACCCCGGCACCCCAGGGTTGGACTGCGCCGGACACGATGACGTTCAGGAGGCCGCCGTTGCCGCCATTGCCGCCGTTGCCCCCGGTGCCATTGGCCAGGGTGGAGTTGCCCTCGCCGCCAAATCCACCTGCGCCCCCATTGGAGGTGATGACGGTGGGAGAGTACGTGGCAATGTTCGCAAATCCGCCGCCGGCGCCGCTCCCGCCCGCATAACCGGTCGCGGAGTCAAAATGATAGTGGACGTAGCCGCCGTTGCCGCCATTCCAACCGGATACATTGACCACGCATGGTGCGCCACAGGCCGTCTGTGCATGGGCAGGCGCGAGGGGTAGGGCGGCGGTGACGATGGCAAGGCCGCACAGGCTGGTCGAGAGGGCGGTGGACAGTCTCAGCCGCGCACTGGAGGCGCCGTATACGCCGCCGCGGACCGCCGTGCTGCTCTGGCCAGGAAGACAATCGCCCATGATCCACCACGCGCGCAAGACGTACCGTCGGGACTGGACGACAAGGGCGCCGCCACCTTCTGCGAGGTAGCATGAGGTGGCGTAGAGGTAAATCCGGAAAGAGAGGACAGTTGGGGAACGGTGATCCCACCCCTTCGCGGTCCCGCGTTACCGTGCGCGGCGCGGGGTTGCCCGCCCGCTGAGGGCGCGGACCAGACCGGTCTTCACACTGGCCACATGCTCGCGCATGAGCATCTCCGCGCGATAGGCGTCGCAGAGCAGGATGGCGTCATAGATGCGGTGATGGTCATCGTGCCGGCGCCGGACATCCATGTGGTCGAACGACACCACATTGCGATGCGAGGACTGCGGTACGCTTTGGCACAGGCGCACCATGTCGCCCAGCATGCGGCAGCGGGCGGCGGTGTGGATGGTGTCGTGGAAGGCGAAGTTCACCGCGCCATAGGCGATGCGTTCTTCTTCCCCCAATTCATCCCGCGCCAGAAGCCGATCGCCCTCTTCAAGGGCCTGTTCGATGATCGCGCGCTCATCGTCCGTCAGGCCACGCTCGGCGGCAAAGCGTGCCGCCAGCGACTCCAGCATGGCGCGGATCTCGTAGGCGTCCACGATCTCTGAGGTGCGGAAGCGGCGCACCGAATAGCCCCGGTTGGGGGCATAGTCCAACAGCCCCTCGCTGGCGAGGGATTGCAAAGCGGAGCGGATCGGGGTGCGCGAGACGCCGAGGCGCTCGGACAGACGCACCTCATGCATGCGCGCGCCAGGCTCGAAATCCCCCGACAGCACCGAGGCACGGATCCGGTCGGTGACCGAGAGCGACCGCGTCGCGGTGCCGGACCGCGGCGGTTCGATGGGGTCCAGGGCAATATCGTCCATGCGGGTCCAGGGGGTGATGATCCTCACGAAGGGTACCCGGCATTCCACCGAATGGGCAAGCATACAATTCGCAGATGCGAACAGATGAGGGCTTTGGTGCATTGCACATTGCAGAGGTTACATTTAGATGCGCGTCCCGCTCAATCAGCAGGCAATCAGAGGCGCGAATTGCAGCAAAAAATGTATACATAATTCCTTGACGGAGCGCTTATTGTATTCAAACCTACATCGCTGCCGGCCGCGGTCCGGTTGTACGCGAGGAGGGTGGGTTCATGGTGGATGCGGTCGATGGCGCCATCGAGCAGATTACCCAGAACCGGTTGCCTCATTACGAGCCCTATGGCTGGCACCATTGGCCCGAGCATCCTTGGCTCGCCTACCAGTTTCGCCGTGGTCTCGGCGAGACCCAGGAGGGCGGCGGCGCGGTGTCTGAAGTATTTCAGGCCGCATCGCGCATGATCCCCGGCGATCTGGAAAGCTGGTATGCGGAATGGAAGCGCATCGGCGACCGCAACTGGACCCGTGGTCTGGCGGCTGAGGCGGCCGGCCATATCCGCACCGCCATGAATTGCATGTTGCGTGCCGCTGATTACTATCGGCAGGCGGAATTCCATCTGGAACCGACCGATCCGCGGCGCCTGCCCACCTTCGAGGCCATGGAAGCCTGCTCCAAAAAGTTCATCTCCTATCTCAATCCGCCCGGCTTTCCGGTGGACATCCCCTATGAGGACGGCAAGCCGATCTGCGGCTATTTCGTCCGTGCGCCGTTCCCCGGCGACAAGATGCCGGTGCTGATCTGCATGGGCGGTCTCGACAGCATCAAGGACGAGATGTGGTTCATGCAGGCGCACGGCGCCCTGCAGCGGGGCATTTCCGTTTTGATGATCGACGGTCCGGGCCAGGGCGGCACCTTGCGCCGCCATGGCGTGGTGGCCCGCCCCGATACCGAGGTGGCCATCGGCAAATGCATTGACTGGCTGCTCACCCGCGACGATGTGGATCCCGCCCGCATCGCACTGTGCGGCTCCTCCCTCGGCGGCTATTACGCGGCCCGCGCCGGCTGCTACGAACACCGCCTCGCCGCTGTCATCTCCCACGGCGCCATCTGGGATGTGCATGACATGTGGGGCGGAAAGGGCGAGGATTTTGGCCTTGCCATGCACATCAAATGGGTGATGGGCGCCCCCACCATGGCGGCGGCCATGGAGAAGGCCAAGGCCTTTACCCTGGATGGGCATTTGCAGAACATGCGCTGCCCCTATCTGATCCTGCACGGCGGCTATGACGTGCTCACCGTGAGCGCGGCGACCCAGACCCGCGATTATGCGCAGAAGCACGGCGTCAACGTCACCTTCCGCATTGTCGATCCCGACGAGACGGGTGCCGAGCACTGCCAGCACGACAACCCCACCATGGGCCAGGAGTTACTCACCGACTGGCTGGCCGACATCTTCGGCATCGACCAGAAGGCCTTGCTGAAGACCGGCTGGAATCCTCTGATCTGAAAGGGGTAATGCCCATGACCCAGGCTGCGCATCCGGTCCGTCTCGGCGTCGATACCATTCGGGCCGCGGTGGTGGCCATCGATCTGCATCGTGGCCATCTCGACATGGCCGTCGCCACCATGCCGACTTCCCCGGAGGTGGCGCAGAAGGTGATCGCCGCCAACCTGCGCCTGTTCACCTGGGCGCGGGCTTTGGGCGTGCCCATCATTCATCTGGTGACCACCTATCGGGATGCGCAGGAGATTGCCGCCAATCCGTTCTGGCGCACCCGCGCGGAAGATCCCGCCGCCACGCGCAAGAATGTCATGCGCCACAATATCAAGGGCAGCCCCGGCTGTACGGTGATGCCGGAATTGTTTGCGCCCGGTGACTTCGTGGTGGATACCAAGAAGCGCTACGACTGCTTCCTCGCAACCGATCTGGACTTCCTGCTCAAAAGCCGGGGCATCAACTCGCTGCTGATCACCGGCGTGAATACCAATTCCTGCGTGCTGGCCACCACCACCGCCGCCAATGTGCGCGATTATGCGGTGATCGTGGTGGAAGATTGCGTGGAGAGCATGGACGGCCCGGCGCTGCATGAGGCCGGGCTGTTGTGCATCCGCACCGCGTTCGGTGCGGTGCTGGACACCGATGCGGTGATGGCGCTTGACGCGTTCGCCCCGCCGGCGTCGCTGCCGGGGGCCTCGGCATGACGATGCGCGCCAAGGCGGCCATTGCCCAGGGGCGGGTGATCCTAGCGGTGAACCCCGGCGGGGTGGCGTTTCCCACCGTGGAGGCGCTGGCCGCCTGCGGCGCGGACTGCCTGTTCATCGATTGCGAGCGCACAGCGGTCTCCATCGAAAGCGTACCGACGCTGGCGCGCACCGCCCAGGCGCTGGGCATGAGTGCAGTGGTGCGGGTGCCCACGAAGGACCCGGCCTTCCTCACCCGGTATCTGGACTGCAAGGTGGATGGCATCGTGCTGCCCCAGGCTGAGAGCCCTGCGGACTGTCGGATGCTGGTGGAGACGGCGCGCACCGCCACCAAAGGTCGGGAATCCGAGCTTTTGCTCATCGCGCAGATTGAAAGCATTGCCGGCCATCGAAACCTGGAGGACATTGCTCAGGTGCCGGGCATTGACCTCATTCTGATTGGTCCCAACGATCTGTCCCATTCCATGGGCTTTCTCGGCGACACCTCCCGCCCGGAACTGACGGCGGCGGTGGACGACATCATGGCGCGATTGTCCGCGCTGGGGCGGCCGTTCGGGCTGCCGGCCACTGCCGCGACCGCGCCGGATCTGGTGCGGCGCGGGGCCACGTTTCTGTACGCCACCCTCGAAGGGCTGCTGCGCCCCGGGGTTCTGGACTTGCGCCGGGGCATGGGGGCCATGCCCGGCGCGTCATAACAGGGAGGACATCATGAGCATGCTGCCGCGCGAACGCGCCCCTTATTCCGCCATCGTCGACCGGCCGCCGCTCAAGCTGCCCGGCAAGACCCGGGTGGTGCTGTGGACCATCGTGAATCTGGAAGTGTGGGACATAGGCCGGCCCATGGCGCGCCAGGTCATTCCCGCACCCACCGGGCAGGCCTTGCTGCCGGATGTGCCGAACTGGAGCTGGCACGAATACGGCATGCGGGTGGGCGTGTGGCGCTTCTTCAAGCTCTACGAGAAACTGGGCATCCGCCCGACGCTGTCCATCAATGCCCGCGTCTGCGAGGATTATGAGCGGGTTGCTGCCCAGGCGCGCGATGCCGGCTGGGAGTTCATGGGCCATGTCTATGACCAGATGCCCATCCACAAGCTGGACGACCAGCGCGCCACCATCCATCGGTCCATGGACATATTGGAGCAGTTCACCGGCAAGCGGCCCAAGGGCTGGCTGGGACCAGGCCTGACCCAGACCCTGGACACGCCGGAATATCTGGCCGAAGCCGGCGTCAAATATATCGGCGACTGGGTGTGGGACGACGAGCCCTCGGAGATCACCACTGCCAAGGGGCCACTGGTGACGCTGCCTTATACGGTGGAGAATAACGACATCCCGATGATGGCGGTCGCCAATCACGAGTCGCCTTATTGGCTGCAGCGTTTCAAGGACAGTCTCGACCGTCTGCATGCGGAGGGCGAGGAGCGGGCGAAGATCATGGCGGTGGCGATCCACCCCTATATTTCCGGCCAGCCACACCGCATCAAATATCTGGAAGAAATCTACGACTATGCCGCCAGCCTGGGCGACGTGGCGTTCTGGAACGGCGAAGAGATCCTCGACTGGTACACTGCCAGCAAGACCAAGGCGTGAGCATCCATGGGCATGACGGCTGATCTTGGTCATGGCTTTGTCGTTCCTGCGCCGGCGGTGGTCTCGCTGCCGGTGGTGGGGCGCGCGGCGCGGTTTCCGGTGCGGCGGATATATTGTGTCGGCCGCAATTATCTCGCTCATATCCGGGAGATGAAGGAAGCCGAGGACGAGCGCGATCCGCCGTTCTTCTTTCAGAAGCCGCGGGATGCCATCGTTCCCGATGGCGCCACCGTCGCCTATCCCGCCGATACGGACGATTATCAGTTCGAGATCGAATTGATGGTGGCCATTGGCGCGCCCGCGCGGAACGTCCCGGTGGCCGAGGCTGACAGCGTAATCTTCGGCTATGGGGTGTGCCTCGACATGACCCGCCGCGATCGTCAGCGCGAGTGCGGTGCCAAGCGCCTGCCGTGGGAGCGGGGCAAGGCATTCGATGCCTCCGCGCCCTGTGGCGCGGTCTATCCCAAGGGGACGGGCGGTAATCCCGCCAAGGGCGCCATCACGCTCGCGGTGAACGGGGTGGAGACGCAGCGCGGCGATCTGGATCAACTGATCTGGAATGTGCCGGAGATCGTGTCCAACCTCTCGGCCTCCTACCAGCTGGAGCCGGGCGACATCATCATGACCGGAACGCCGGCCGGTGTCGGCCCGGTGCGGCCCGGCGACGTCATCATCGGCGCCGTGGAAGGCTTCGGCCGCCTCACCCTCACCATCGGTGCCCCGGAGGCCTGACCATGCTGCCCACCGAACGGATCTCCTATTCCGCCATCTCGCAGCGACCAAAGCTGACCTTGCCGGGCGGGGCGCGCATGGCGGTGTGGGTCATCGTCAATGTGGAGGAATGGAACCCGCGCGAGACCATGCCGCGCACGGTGCTCACTCCGCCCGCCGGCGGCTCGCCCAGCCCGGACATTCCCAACTGGGCCTGGCATGAATATGGCAACCGGGTGGGCTTCTGGCGCCTGCTGGACGTGTTCGACGACAATCGCATTCCCGCTGTTCTGGCGATCAATGGCACTGCCATTCCCAGCTACGAGCCCATCGCCCGCGCGGCGCTGGATCGCGAGTGGGAGTTCATGGGCCATGGCTTCACCCAGAAGAACATGCAGAAGGTGGAGAACGAGCGCGAGGACATCGCCCGCACCGCGCAGGCGATCCAGTCGTTCACCGGCAAGCGCCCGCGCGGCTGGCTGGGCCCGGGCCTCACCGAGACCTGGGAGACCCCGGACCTGCTGGTGGAGGCGGGCTATGATTATGTTTGCGACTGGGTGCTGGACGACCAGCCGGTGGTGCTGAAGACCCGCACCACGCCCATCGTCAACATCCCTTACACTCAGGAATGCAACGACGTGGCCATGATGCTGATCCAGCATCATCCGGCGCGGGAATACTACCAGCGCGCCCACGACCAGTTCGAGCAGCTCTACCGGGATTCCCGCGACACCGCTCGCATCATGGCGCTGGTGGTGCATCCCTACATCATGGGCGCGCCGCATCGGCTCACCTATTTCCGCCAGATCATCGAGGAAATCCGCGCCAAGGACGATGTGGCCTTCATGACCGGCGAGCAGATTTTCGACTGGTATTTGCGCGAGCGTCCCGACGCCTTGGCTGCGGGGGGCGCCGGATGAGCGGGCTCAACACCTTCCAACTGCTGAACGGGCTGACATTCGCCGCGCTCTTGTTCATCGTGGCCTCGGGCTTCACTTTGATCTTCGGCCTGCTGCGCATCGTCAATCTGGCCCATGGCGCGCTCTATCTGCTGGGCGGCTATGCGGGCTATGTGGCGGCCAGCACCACGGGCAGTTTTCTGGTGGGAATCCTTGCCGCTATGGCCTGCGTCGCCCTGGCCGGGCTGGCGCTGGACCAGGGCCTGCTGCGCTTCGTGCGCGGCTACGAACTGCGCCAGGTGCTGCTCACTTTGGGCGTGGCCTTCGTGCTCAACGACATGACCTTGGTGATCTTCGGCGGCGACACCTACACCGTGCCCACCCCGGACTTCCTGCGCGGCGCAGTGCGGTTCTGGGGCCTGTTCTATCCCAAATATCGCCTGTTCGTCCTGGCCCTGGGCGTGGTCGTGTTCATCGCGCTGTGGCTGCTGCTCAACAAGACCCGGCTGGGGGCGCTGATCCGCGCCGGTGTGGATGATCCGGAAATGATCGCTGCCATGGGCATCAATATCCGCCGGGTGTTCCTGCTCACCTTCATGCTGGGGGCGGCGCTGGCGGGGCTGGGCGGGGCGGTGGGCGGGGCGTTCCTCACCCTCTATCCCAGCGCCGATGCGGAGATCCTGGTGTTCTCGCTCGCGGTGGTGATCATCGGCGGGCGCGGCAGCCTGGTGGGGGCGGCGGTGGGAGCGCTGATCGTCGGCTTGCTCAATACGGTGGGGCAGGTGATGTTTCCCGAGTTCGCCTATTTCGTCATCTTCGGCCCCATGGCGGCGATCCTCGCCTTCTGCCCCCTGGGCCTGTTCGGAAGGGCGGCGTGATGAGCCTGTCGTCTCCTGCATCCACCGACGGCCCCAAGGTGACGCTGGCGCGCGTCGCCATCACCATCGGCGCGCTGGCGTTCGCGCTGCTGCCGCTGGTGGTGCCGATCTATCAGGTGAGCATCCTCACCGAGATCTTGATCTTCGCCGTGCTGGCCATGGCGGTGGATGTGCTCGCCGGCTACACCGGCCGCACGCCTTTGTGCCATGGCGCCATCTTTGGGGTGGCCACCTATGTGGTGGTCTATTGGAGCCAGATGGGCGGCTCGCCGTATGTGGGCGTTCTGCTGGGCGTGATGGCGGCAACCTTGGTCGCGGCCATCTTCGGCCTGCTGGCGATCCGCACCTCCGGGGTCTATTTCCTCCTGTTGACGCTGGCTTTGGGCATGATCGTGTGGGGCGTGTGTTTGCGCTGGACGTCGGTCACCGGCGGCGAGAATGGCCTCCGCGGCACGGTGCGGCCGGAGGCCTTGGCCGGGCATCTGCCGTTCTATTATGCGGTATTCGCGGTGGTGGGGCTGATCACCATTGTCATGTGGCGTTTCGTGCGCTCGCCGTTTGGTCTCACCTTGCGCGGCATCCGCGACAGCGAGAGCCGGATGCGGGCGCTGGGCTATGATGTCTCGCTGCATTTGTTCCTGGCCTTCACCATCTCCGGTTTCTTCGCCGGTCTGGCGGGCGCGCTCTACGCCATGTTCAACGATTTCGTCAGCCCGTCCACGGTGGCGCTGTCGCAGTCGGTTGAGGGGCTGCTCATGGCCATCACCGGCGGCGTGGGCACTCTGTTTGGCGCCTTCATCGGCGCCGCGGCCATCATCGGCCTGGAAAACCTCGTCAGCCTCTACACCGAGCGCTGGCAGAGCGTGCTGGGGCTGATGTTCATCGCCATCATGATCTTCGCCCCGGAAGGGGTGATCGGGCGGGTGCGGGATCTCCTCACCCGCCGCCGCTGACCCAATAAAAAAAGCAACCGACCAACCAGACCGAACCGAACCGACAGGAGTGGGACCATGGATCGCCGGACCTTTCTGAAGACGAGTGCCGCTGCTGCCGCCGTGGGCGTGGTGGCCAAGCCCTATATCGCCAGGGCGCAGGGCGGGCCGATCCGCATCGGCCTCCTGGCCCCGCTCACCGGCGTGGTGGCCGCCGGCGGTCGCGAGATGGTGGACGGCTTTAACATGTATTGGGAAGAGCGCGGCAACGAGATCGCTGGCCGCAAGGTGGAGGTGATCGTCGAGGACGACGCCGCCAACCCCGACACCGCGCTTCAGAAGGCCCGCCGGCTTGTGGAGCAGTCGAACGTCAACATGCTGTTCGGCAATCTCCTGGCCAATACAGGACTGGCGGTGGCCAATTATGTGAAGGGCAACGGCATGCCCTATTTCATCCCCATCATCGCCGCCGACGATCTCACCCAGCGCAACCGGATCAAAAACGTCGTCCGTGTCGCCGGCTATACCGCCAGCCAGTTCCCCCGTCCCCTGGCGGATTGGGCGCTGAAGCAGGGCTACAAGAAGGTCGCCACCATCAGCCAAGACTATACGTTCGGCCATGAGCAGTGCGGCGGCTTCTGCCAGACCTTCACCGAGGGCGGCGGCCAGGTGCTGGGCCAGTTCTGGCACCCGCTGAATACCTCGGACTTCAGCCCCTATCTCGGCCAACTGGCCAATCTCGGCGTGGACGTGGTGTTCGCCATGGAGACCGGCGCGGACGCCACTCGCTTCATGCAGCAATATGCTGCCTTCGGCCTGAAGGGGCAGATCCCGCTGGTGGGGGCCATGAACATGACCGACCAGTCGGTGATCCGCACCATGGGCGACGAGGTGGACGGCGTGGTCGTCGCCGCGCACTTCGCCGAGGGCTCGCCGGACCCGGTGACGCAGGCGTTTGTGGCCGCCTATGTGAAGAAGTTCAACAAGCTGCCTTCCCTCTACGGCTTCTCCATGTATTCCGGCGCCATGTGGGTGGATGAGGCGCTCAAGACCATCAAGGGCAATGCGGAGGATCGCGACGCCTTCCTCGCCAGCGTATCGAAGACAGATCTCACCGGCTCGCCCTTGGGCCAGACGGTGAAGCTGGATAGCTACGGCAACCCGATCTATGACGTCCATATCCGCAAAGTGGTGAAGAACAAGGACGGAAAATACTGGAACGCGCCCATCGCCAATTATCCGAACGTGTCGCAGTTCTGGAAGTATGATCCGGTCACCTACATGAAGCAGCCGCCCTATTCCCGCGAGTTCCAGGGCATCAAGAAGGGCTGATCGCGCACCGCCCCGGCCCATCGCTCCCGCGCGCGCGGGGATGGGCCGGGGCCTTTGTCACCACGCCGCCCATCGACCCGGCCCGTGCCGGTTCGCCTTCCCGTTCATAACCGAGGCGCCATGCCCCGTGACTGATCTGCTGCACCTCGACCATATCACCGTCCAGTTCGGCGGCCTCAAGGCCGTGGACGACGTGAGCATCCGCGTGCCGCGCGGCGAGCGGCGGGCGATCATCGGCCCCAACGGCGCCGGCAAGACCACGCTGTTCAATGCGGTCACCGGCGTGGTGCGGGCCACCGCGGGGCAGGTGATGTTCGACGGCGCCGACGTCACCCGCGCGCCGATCCATGCCCGCGCCAAGAGTGGCATGAGCCGCACCTTCCAGATCACCAATCTGTTTCCCAACCTCACGGTCGCGGACAACATGCGCCTCGCCTTGCGCGGTCTCTCGCCGCGCAAGTTCTCGCTGCTGGGCGGCAGTGCGCTGGATGGGGACGAGCGCGATCGCGCCGATGATGCGCTGGGCATCTCGCGCCTCCATGCCCGCCGCACGTCCACGGTGAAGGAACTGTCCTATGGCGAGCAGCGCCAGCTGGAACTGGCCATGGCCTTGGTGGCGCGCCCGAAGCTGCTGCTCCTGGACGAGCCCGCCGCCGGCCTGTCGCCCACCGAGCGGGTGATCGTGTCCGACATCATCCGCGCTTTGCCGCGCGAGCTCACTTTGGTGCTGATCGAGCACGACATGGATCTGGTGCTGTCGCTGGTGGATTACGTGACCTGCCTCAACAACGGGAAAATGCTGGTGGAGGCCCCGCCGGCGGAGATCCGCACCAACGCCCTGGTGCAGGAAGTCTATCTGGGAAAGGCGCGGCACCATGCTTGAGGTCGCGGACCTGCACAGCTTCTATGGCGAGGCCCATGTGCTGCATGGCGCCAGCCTGACGGTGCAGCCCCGGGAAGTGGTGGCGCTGCTGGGGCGCAACGGCATGGGCAAGACCACGCTGATCCGCTCCATCATGGGCCTCACCCCGCCGCATGTGCGCGAGGGTGCAGTGCGCTGGAAAGGCGCAGATCTCAAGGGCGTTCCCTCCCATGAGATCGCCAAGCGCGGCATCGCCATCGTTCCCCAGGGCCGGCGGCTGTTTCCCTCGCTCACCGTCACCGAGCATCTCACCGTGCTGAAGCCCGCCGGTTCCACCCAAGGCTGGACCGTGGCCAAGGCGTTCGAATTCTTTCCCCGCCTTGGGGAGCGGCGACACCACCGCGGCAATCAGCTTTCCGGCGGCGAGCGCCAGATGCTGGCGGTGGCCCGCGCGCTGATGATCGATCCGGAGCTGATCCTGATGGATGAGCCCTCCGAGGGCCTGGCGCCAGTGATGGTGCAGCATCTGGAGGAGATCATCCTGGAGTTGAAGCGCGCCGGGCTTGGCATCCTGCTGGTGGAGCAGAACCTCTACAGTGCATTGGCGGTGGCCGACCGGGTCTATATCCTGGAGACCGGGCGGGTGGTGCATGAGGCGCTGGCCGCCGACATCGCCACGGATCCCTCGACGCTGACCCGCTTCCTTGGCGTCCACTGAACGAGGCCCCATGTCCGAGACCGACATTGCCGCGCTGTTGCGCACCCAGGATGCCATTGCCGTCACCCCGCAGGAGGCCGAGGGGCTGGCCCGGCTGCTGGCACTATTGAACGACACGGTGGCCGCCGGGGCCGCGGTGCGGGTCACCATCGACAGCGCTCCGAGCAGCTTCGAGACCTTGCGCGCCGGCATCGCCGAGCGCGGGGAGGAGGAGGCGTGAGCGCGCTGTTCGACCTTGGGCTGGTGGAGACGGCGCAGGCCATTGCCGACGGCGCCGTCACCTCCGAGGCGGTCACCGCCGTGGCGCTGGACCGGCTGGAGACGCTCGGGCCGCGCTACAATGCCGTCATGGCCCTCGACCGTTCGGGCGCGCTGGAAGCGGCGCGGGCGGTGGATAGGGCCCGGGCGAAGGGCGAGGACATCGGCGCCTTGGGCGGTGTGCCGCTGGCGCATAAGGATCTGCTCTATCGCGCCGGCCGCGTGTGCACCGGCGGCTCGCTGATCCGCAAGGATTTTGTGCCGGATATCACCGCCTCCGTGCTGGAGCGGCTGGACGGCGCCGGTGCGCTAGATCTGGGCACGCTGCATCTGGCGGAATTCGCCCTCTCGCCCACCGGCTTCAATGCCCATTACGGCCACGGCAAGAGCCCGTGGAACCCGGCCTATGGCTCCGGCGGCTCGTCCTCCGGCTCGGGGGCGGCGGTGGCGGCGCGGCTGGTGAGCGGGGCGCTGGGGTCAGACACCGGCGGGTCCATTCGCCATCCCTCCGCCATGTGCGGCGTCACCGGGCTGAAGCCCACCCACGGCCTGGTGCCGCTTTATGGCGCCATGCCCATGGCCCCGAGCCTCGATACCATCGGCCCCTTGACCCGCAGCGCGCGGGATGCGGCCCGTATGCTCTCGGTGATCGCCGGCCCGGATGTGCGCGACGCGATCACGCTGTCGGCCCCCGACCGGGATTATGAGAGCGGCCTCACCGGGGATGTGCGGGGGCTCACCATCGCCGTGCCCCAGGGCTATTACCGCACGGCGGCGGAGAGCGAGATCCTCGCCTTGATGGACGCCAGCCTGGATGTGCTGCAAGAGGCCGGCGCCCGTATCGTGGAAACCACGGTTCCTGACATGATGCTCATCAACGCGCTGATGCAGGTGGTGATGACCAGCGAGGCGGCGGCGCTCCATCGCCAGTGGCTTTCGGCGCGGCCGCAGGACTATGGCGCCCAGGTGCGGGCCCGCATCCTGCCGGGCTTCGCGGTGCCGGCCATCCGCTATGTGGAGGCCATGATGATGCGGGCGCAGATGGCGCGCGAGTGGCTGACCGCTGCCATGGGCGCGGCGGATCTGGTGCATGTGCCGACCCTGGCAGTGCCTGTGCCGAGCATCGCGGAAACGACGGAGGGGGCGCCCGAGGACGTGGCGGCGGCCATCGCGCGGGTCACCCATTGCACCCGGGGCATCAGCTATCTCGGGCTGCCGTCTCTGTCGGTGCCGTGTGGCTTCACCGCCAACGGACTGCCGGCGGCGTTCCAACTGGTAGGGCGGCCCTATGGCGAGCCGGTGCTGCTGCGCGCGGGCGATGCGTATCAGCGCCGCACCGATTTCCACACCCGCCTGCCGCCGGAGTGCGGCGCGCTTTAAGCGGCGAGGCAATAGCGGAACCACCCGCCCGCAGGGAATGCGGGCCCCGGCAGGACCGGGGCCCGTTGCCTCAGGCGGCGCGGATGGTGCGCAGGAACTGGTTCATCTCATCGCTGAGGCGTGCCGCCTGGCGGGACAATTCCCCGGCGGAGGAGAGCACCTGGCCCGCCGCGGCCCCGGCATCGTTGGCCGCGGCCGACACGGTCTCGATATTGGAAGACACCTCCTGCGTGCCGGTGGAGGCCTGCTGCACATTACGGGCGATTTCCGCCGTGGCGGAGCTTTGCTCCTCGATGGCGCCGGCCACCACGCCGGCGATGTCGTTGATGTCGGAGATGGAGCTGTTCACCATCGCCATGGCGGTGCTGAAGGCCTCGGTGGAGGCCTGGATTGCCGCCACCTGCTGGGAGATGCGCTGGGTCGCCTGGGAGGTCTGTTCCGCCAGCCCCTTCACCTCGGAGGCCACCACGGCAAAGCCCTTGCCGGCATCGCCGGCGCGGGCGGCTTCGATGGTGGCGTTCAGCGCCAGCAAGTTGGTCTGGCCGGCAATGGCGCTGATGAGGCCGACGACCTCGCCGATGTCATTGGCGGCCTGTGCCAGCTCGGTCATTTTCTCCACGGCGCCTGAGGCATTGCTGGCAGCGGTGCTGGCCATGCGGGCGGTCTGTTCCACCTGGCTGCCGATCTGGCGCACGGAGGCGGCCAGTTCTTCCGCGGCACTGGCGACGGTCTGGACGTTGGTGGAGGCTTCCTCGGAGGCGGCGGCCACGACGGTGCTCTGCTGCGAGGTGCGGCTGGCCGAATGCGTCATGGTGCGCGCGGCCGCCTCCAATTCCGCCGCGGCGGAGGACACCACCGCCACGATGCCGCCGACGGAGTTTTCGAACGTATCCGCCAGGGAGTGCATGGCGGCCTTCTTCTCGGCATCGGCCCTCAGCTTGAGGCTTTCGGCTTCCTGCTCGGCGCGGATCTTCGCGCGGCCGGCCTCCTGGAACACCAAGGCGGTGCGGGCCACTTCACCCACTTCATCGCGGCGGTCGGCGCCGGCAATGGTGATGTCGAATTGGCCGCCGGCCAGGGTCTGGAGGGTCGTGACCGCCGAGCCGATGGGCCGGGCGATGCCGAACTGGCCGATGAGGAATGCCAGCACCAGGCCGACGCCGATGCCGCCGACGGCGATCAGGATCATCTTCAGGCGGGTCGCCTCATACTCAGCCGTCGCGGCGTCAGAAACCGTGGCCACTTCCTTTTCAAGATCGGCGGCGAAGTTCCGCAACACGACAGTCATGTTCTGCGCAGCCTTCCAGCTTTCCTCCGCCCGGATGCGGATGGCTGCGCCATTGGCGTTGGTCTCGGCGGTGGACAGCGTGTTGGCCAGTTCCTTCAGATACGCCGCATACAGGCTCTCCACCTGCGTAAGGCGGTCGCGGTTGGCGCCGGTCATGGTGGATTGCAGCAGTTGCATACGTTGATTGAACAGGCCCTTGTTGGTCTCAAGCTGGCGCAGCGCCTTGGCGCGATTGGTTGCGCTCGGGTCGCTGGCAAGGTCAAACTCAACTCTGCTCATGCCGACGACCGCCGTAGCCAGGCCTTGGGCGCGCACCCCTTGGGCCGCCGTCTGCTCCATGATGTCGGTGGCTTTGTTCAAGGATGACAGCGATTGAACGCCGATCACCGTGATGACGATGGCCACGGCCGACAACAGGCCGAGGACCATCAATATTTTCGTCAGAATCTTGAAATTCGACAACATGGCAGCACTCTTCTCTGGATCATCTGATCAGAAGCGGGGAGCGATTGACGCGAGCATAGCCCACCACGCGCGATGACCTGAGTGACGCCGGACATTGCTGGCGCGAAGCTTGTGCCGCTCCGCGGGTAAGAAGCCCGTATGACAGCCGCATGCGTTCAGCGCGGGGCGCTGCGGCGCGTTGCCCGTGGCCGGCACCACGCGCAAGTGCGGCGTGTGCGGTGGAGACAGCCCGTTAGGCGCGTTAGGCGTTGAAACGAAAGGAAACCCGTAGGGCTGCGCCGTGCGCGCCTGCTCCGCGCTACCCGCGCAGGTATCCTTGCGTAAGGTTGACAAGACGGTATTCCGCCAGCGCATGGCTGTCGGTACGGGGTGGAGGCCCTTGTCAAAGGGTTTCTGATGATTTATGAAAATCGTCAGAATTATAAAAATGAGTGTGCGTGCATGGCGATCAAGCCGAAGGAAACCGCCGACGAGACCCGCGAGCGGATTTCCGTGGTGGCGGAGGGATTGTTCCGCCGCTTGGGGTTCGCCAAGACCGCAGTGGCCGATATCGCAGCGGAACTGGGGATGTCCGCGGCCAATGTCTATCGTTTCTTCCCGTCCAAGACGGCCATCGTGGAGACCATCTGCAATCGCTGTCTGGCCGAGGTAGAGCGCGAGGCGGAGGTGATCGCCCGGGCCTCCGGTCCGGCGCGGCAGCGGATCATGGAGATGATCGTTGCCGTGATGCGCTACCACCGAGACAACTTCCTGGTGGAGCGGCGGGTACACGACATGGTCCTGGTGGCCATGGAGCACAATTGGGGGGCCATCGAGGCCCATAAGATGCAACTGTGCAATGCCATCCAGCGGATGCTGGAGCAGGGGATCACAGAGGGTGCTTTCCTGCCCCACGATACCGGCCAGGTTGCGCAAATCGTGATGGGAGCCTGTGTGCGCTTCTGCCATCCGGTACTGATCGCGCAGTGCATCGACGAGGACCTGGAGGCTGAGGCGATGGTCGCCACGGGCTTCCTGCTGCGGGCCATCGAGGTTGAGCGCTTGCCGCTCTGAGAAACAGCGTTTGCATGCGTTCGTGCGTCAACTTTCTGATGAAAACCAAATATCATCACTCTTAAAGGTTCAGGAATAGCCATGCCGACCGCCATTCCGTCCATGATGACCGCTCCGGGTCGCCTGCGCTTTGGCGGTCTCGGCCTTCTCCTCCTGACCCTGACCGGGTGCGGTGACAGCGCCCCGGCCCAGAACGCCGGGCCGCCGCCCCGCCCGGTGCAGGTGACCACCGTCGCCTTTCGTCCCAGCGAGGCGGATCGCACCTTTGTGGGGGTGATCCGCGCCCGGCGGGAGAGCGACCTGTCGTTCCGCGTGGGCGGCAAGGTGGTGCAGCGTCTGGTGGATGTGGGCGACCGGGTGAAGGCCGGGCAGGTGATCGCCCGCATGGATCCGGAGGACCTGCGGCTGGAATTGCAGAGCGCGGAAGCCGAGTTCTCCGCCGCCAGGGCCAACCTCGCCCAGACCACCTCCGAGGATAAGCGCTACAGCACCCTGACCCAGCGCGGCTTTGCCTCGACGGCGGACCAGGAGCGCAAGGGACTGGCCAAGGAGGAAGCGGTCGGCCGGCTGGATCGCGCCCAGCGCGCGCTGGATCTGGCCCGCAACAAGCTGGCCTATGCCGACCTCGTCTCCACGGTCGATGGGGTGGTGGTGTCCACCTCGGCGGAGCCGGGCCAGGTGGTCAGTTCCGGCCAGACGGTGGCCCGCGTCGCGCCTTTGGATGAGAAGGAAGCGGTGGTCGCGCTGCCGGAAACCGCGCTCGCTTTGGCCCGCGCTTCGGAGGCTCGCGTCACCTTGTGGGCGGAGCCCGGACGGGGCATTCCCGCGAAATTGCGCGAACTCTCGCCCCAGGCGGATGCCACCACCCGCACTTACGCCGCCCGCTTCTCTCTGGAGGGCGCCGATGACACCGTGGCCCTGGGCATGACCGCCACCGTCACCCTGCGTCCCGCCGGCACCGCCCAGGTGGCGAGCCTGCCGCTCTCGGCGGTGTTCGACAAGGGCCTCGGGCCGCATGTGTTCGTGGTCGATCCGGCCAGCAAGGCCATCGCCGCCCGTCCGGTGGCCGTGGTGGGATATACCGACCGTGCGGTGCTGGTGGCCGGCGGCCTCTCGACTGGCGAAAGCGTGGTGGCCATGGGCGCCCAGACCCTTGAGCCGGGGCGCGTCGTGCGCACCGTCTCGGCCCAGTGAGGCAAGCATCATGGACCGCTTCAACCTCTCGCAATGGGCCATCACCCACCGCGCACTCACCCTGTTCATGATCCTGCTGATCGCGGGCTCAGGATTCTACGCTTATGAGAAGCTCGGCCGTGCGGAAGATCCCAATTTCACCATCAAGGTGATGGTGGTGAGCGCCGCTTGGCCCGGCGCCACCGCCACCCAGATGCAGGAGCAGGTGGCCGACCCCATTGAGAAAAAGCTCCAGTCCCTGCCGCATCTGGACCGGGTGGAGAGCTATTCGCGCCCGGGCGTCAGCTACATTCAGGTGATCCTGAAGGATTCCACCGCTGCCTCCGCGGTCAAGGATCTCTGGTATCAGGTGCGCAAGAAGGTCGGCGACATCAAGGGCGATCTGCCCCAGGGCGTCATCGGCCCCGGCTTCGACGATGAATATGGCGACGTCTATTCCGCCCTTTATATGCTGAACGGGCAAGGCGTTGGCCCTGCGGAGTTGAAGAAGCAGGGCGAGATCATCCGTCAGGCGCTCTTGCGGGTGCCCGATGTGGAGAAGGTGGATCTCATCGGCGTGCGTCCCGAGAAGATCTATATCGAGTTCAGCCACGCGCGCCTCGCCACTCTGGGCGTTACGCCGTCGGAAATCTTCGACAGCGTCGCCCGGCAGAATGCGGTGGTGGCGGGCGGGGCCATCGATACCAAGGCCGATCGCATCAATCTGCGCCTCACCGGCGCGTTCACCGGCGAAGAGGCCATCGCCTCGGTGCCCATCGCGGCGGGCGGGGCGGTGTTCCGCCTCGGCGACATCGCCACCATTCATCGTGCTTATGAGGATCCGCCCGGCTTCGTCATCCGCCAGAACGGGAATCCCGCGCTGGGCATCGGTGTCGCCATGTCGTCGGGGGCTAACATTCTCACCCTGGGCGAGCATCTGAAGACCGCCATGGCCAAGGTGGTGGCGGAACTGCCCGTGGGCATCGACGTGACGCAGGTGGCCGACCAGCCGCACATCGTCACCGAGAGCGTGGGCGAGTTCCTCCACACTTTCGGCGAAGCCCTGGTGATCGTGCTGGTGGTGAGCTTCCTGTCGCTGGGACTGCGCACCGGCATCGTGGTGGCGCTCTCGGTGCCCCTGGTGCTGGCGATCGTGTTCGTCATCATGTTCGCCAGCGGCATGGACCTGCACCGCATCACGCTGGGGGCGCTGATCATCGCGCTGGGCCTGCTGGTGGACGACGCCATCATCGCCATCGAGATGATGGTGGTGAAGATGGAGGAGGGCTATGATCGCGCCAGCGCCGCCACCTTCGCTTGGTCCTCCACCGCCTTCCCCATGCTCACCGGGACCCTGGTGACGGCGGCTGGATTTTTGCCGGTGGGTTTTGCCAAGTCCAGCGCCGGCGAATATGCCGGCGGCATCTTCTGGGTGGTGGGCATCGCGCTGATCGCGTCCTGGTTCGTGGCGGTGATCTTCACTCCTTATCTGGGCTTCATGCTCCTGCCCAAGATCAAGCCCCATGCCCATGGGGATGCGCACAATGGCCGGCTCTATCGCATGCTGCGCAGCGCCATCGAGGCGTGCCTGCGCCATCGCTTCCTGGTCATGGGAGCCACGCTCGGCCTGTTCGTGCTGTCCATCGCCGGCTTTGGCTTCGTGCAGCAGCAATTCTTCCCCACCTCCACGCGGCCGGAGCTGTTCCTGGAGATGCGGCTGCCGGAAGGCACCTCCATCACCGTCACCCAGGCCACGGCGGCCAAGGGCGAGGCGATGATCAAGGACGATCCGGATGTCGCCACCGCCACCACCTATGTGGGGCAGGGCGCGCCGCGCTTCTGGTTGGGGCTCAACCCGGTGCTGCCGAACCCTAATTTCGCGCAGATCGTCATCGTGGCCAAGGATGTGGAAGCCCGCGAGCGCATCAAGGCGCGGCTGGAGAAGGACGTAGCCGAGGGCGCCCTGGCGGAGGCGCGGGTGCGGGTGGATCGCTTCACCTTCGGCCCGCCGGTGGGCTTCCCGGTCAATTTCCGGGTGGTCGGTCCGGACCCGATGAAGGTGCGCGAGATCGCCGAGAAGGTGCGCCTGGTCATGGCCGCCGACCCGGCGGTTCTTGATCCCCATCTCAATTGGGGCGAGCAGGTCAAGTCGGTGACCTTGCAGGTGGACCAGGACCGGGCACGCGCCATCGGCACCACCCCGCGCGATGTGGCAGAGACGTTGCAGACGCTGCTGTCCGGCTACACCGTGACCCAGCACCGGGAAGGCAATCTGCTGATCGACGTGATGGCCCGCGCGGTGCCCGAGGAGCGGGTGGACCTGGCCCAATTGGGCGGGCTCACCATCACCACCCGCAACGGCGTTGCGGTGCCGCTGGGACAGATCGCGCGGCTGGTCTATGGCTCGGAGGAGCCGATCCTATGGCGGCGCGACCGGGACCTGGTGCTCACCGTGCGCGGCGACGTGGCGGATGGCATCCAGCCCCCCGACGTGACCACCCGCCTGCTGCCGAAGCTGGAGGCTATCAAGGCCGAGCTGCCGCCGCTCTATCGCATCGAGACCGGCGGGGCGATCGAGGAGAGCGCCAAGGCCAATACCGCTTTGTTTGCGGTGTTCCCGATCATGGGCCTAGTGATGCTCACGTTGCTGATGATCCAGTTGCAGAGCTTCTCCCGCCTGGCCCTGGTTCTGGTCACCGCGCCATTGGGTCTGATCGGGGCGACGGCCGCGCTCTTGATCGCCCACAAGCCGTTCGGCTTCGTGGCGCTGCTGGGCCTGATCGCCCTGGCCGGCATGATCATGCGCAACACGGTCATTCTGGTGGACCAGATCGACACCGACATCGCCGCTGGCCATGCGCCGCGGCAGGCCATCGTGGACGCCACCTTGCGGCGGGCACGGCCGGTGGTGCTGACCGCGCTGGCCGCCATCCTGGGCATGATCCCATTGGCCACCAGCGTGTTCTGGGGGCCGATGGCCATCACCATCATGGGTGGCCTGCTGGTGGCGACCGTGCTGACCTTGCTGGTGGTGCCGGCGCTCTACGCCACCTGGTTCCGGGTCAAGGTGAAGGATGATGTGAGGAATACGGACGAGGCGGCGCACGGTGCGACGCCTCCACGCGCCGAAGGCACCGCCCCCGCCTGAGGCGCGTCCCCGCCGCGCGCAAGCGCGGCGGGGCTTCTTTTTCAAACGCTCAACGAAACAGGTTGCGCTTGGCAAGTTCGAGGAGTTCGTCGCCGCGGCCATTGATGATGGCGCGGGCGGCATAGAGCGAAAAGCCCAGCGCCTGCTCGGCCTTGATGGCGGGGGGCATCACCAGTTCCATCTTGTCGGTGACCACGTCCACCACCGCCGGCCCGTCATGGGCGAAGGCCTTTTCCAGTGCGCCCTTCACGTCGGCAGGGTCTTCCACCCTTATGCCCAGGATGCCGATGGCATTGGCCATGGCGGCGAAGTCCGGGTTCTGCAGGTCGGTGCCCACATTGAGGAAGCCGGCTGCCTTCATCTCCATGTCCACGAAGCCCAGCAGGCCGTTGTTGAAGATCACGATCTTCACCGGCAGCTGCAATTGGCGCAGGGACAGGATGTCGCCCATGAGCATGGAGAAGCCGCCGTCGCCGGACAGCGAGATCACCTGCCGGCCCGGATAGGCGCCCTGGGCGCCGATGGCCTGGGGCATGGCATTGGCCATGGAGCCGTGGAGCAGCGAGCCGATCAGGCGCCGCTGGCCGTTCATGGCGATGTAGCGCGCTGCCCACACGGTGGTCTCGCCCACGTCGACGCTGAACACGGCGTCGGGCGCCGCCACTTCATTGATGATCTTGGCCAGATATTGCGGGTGGATGGGTGTGTCGCCGGGCTTGCCCACCGCCAGCGCATCCAGATCCTGGCGGGAGGTCTTGTAATGCTCCTGCACCTTCTTGAGGAAGCTGTCGTCGGTGCGCGGCTTCAGGCGCGCCAGCAGAGCGGTGAGGGTGGGCTTCACATCGCCCACCAAGCCGAGGTCGAGGCGGGTGCGGCGGCCGAGATTCTCGGGGCGAATGTCGATCTGCACCACCTTGGCGTCGGTGGGGTAGAATTGCCGATAGGGGAAATCGGTGCCCACCATCACCAGCACTTCGGCATCCAGCATGGCGTGGTAGCCGGAGGGAAAGCCGATGAAGCCGGTCATGCCCACGTCGTAGGGATTGTCATATTCCACGAACGGCTTGCCGCGCAGGGTATGGACCACCGGTGCCTTCAGGGCCGCGGCCAGCGCCACCACTTCGTCATGGGCGCCCTCGCAGCCGCCGCCAGCCAGGATGGTGATGCGCGAGGCGCCGTTGGCCAGGGCGCACAGCTTGTCCAGTTCCGCCTCGGGGGGCACCACGGTCGGGAAGGCCACATCGGTCCAGGCGCCGTCGGTGCGGCCTTCGGCCATTTGTAGGGCCACGTCGCCGGGGATGACGATCACCGCCACCCCCTGCTTCTGGATCGCCGTACGCATGGCGATCTCCAGGACGCGCGGCATCTGCGCCGGGCTGGAGACCATTTCGCAATAATGGCTGCATTCCTTGAACAGGCTTTCCGGGTGGGTTTCCTGGAAATAGCCGGAGCCGATCTCAGGGCTCGGGATATGCGCGGCGATGGCCAGCACCGGCGTGCGGGTGCGGTGGCAGTCGAACAGGCCGTTGATGAGATGGAGATTGCCGGGGCCGCAGGAGCCGGCGCACACTGCCAGCTTGCCGGTCAGTTGGGCTTCGGCGCCGGCGGCAAACGCGGCCACTTCCTCATGGCGCACATGCATCCATTTGACTTGCGGGGTGGCGCGCAGGGCATCGGTGAAGCCGTTGAGGCTGTCGCCGACCACCCCCCAGACCCGTTCCACTCCGGCGGATGCCAAAGTCCGAGCCATGACGTCCGCTACGCGAGTTCCGGCCATGTGGTTCTCCTCAGTCAAATTTGGGTTCTGCGCCCATGCCCCGCTGGTCGCGGGTGAAGTCTGCGGGTGAGAGTGTCTCAGTCCTCAACCTATGTGGTGGCGTACCCGGTAACGGCATGATGACGATGCCGCTTCGGCATCTTGATCGCTGAGCCTTGATTTGCGCTGGTGCATCATGGCCTTGCCGTCCGCCGACGCAAGAGGGGTGAATGGGGCTCCGGGCACAGTGGATTGGGGCGACCGCACCGGTCTTGTCGCTTTTGCATCTGGCGCCGGAGCGTGACAGGGATGCGCACGGGGCGCCATCATGAGATATGGCGCAATGCAGCAGGGGGCGGTCGGCATGAGGGCGCGGCGAAGCTTTCGCAGGCGGCTGGAACTGAGGGCCGCAGCCCTGTTCCGTCCGCCGTTGCGGGTGGCAGAGCGCTATGAGGTGTCGGCGGTGGACGACCTCAAGGCGTTCACCCTGACCGGTGCGCGGGCGCAGGTGGCGCTGCGGGTGACCTTGGGCATCCTGCTGGCCATCGCCATCGCCCACGCCTTACGGCTGGAAATGCCGGTCTGGGCGGCCATCAGCGTGCTGCGGGTGTTCCAGAACGACCGCACCGCCACCGTGCGCCGGGGGCTGGAGCGGGTGGCGGGCACGGTGGCGGGCGGGGCCATCGCCTATGGCATCATGCTGGAAGGCCAGGTGCATGCCTGGGTCTATATCGCCACCGGATTGACCTGCGCGTTTGCGGTCTATGCCCAGGCGGTGAGCCGCTACAGTTATGCCTTCGTGCTGGTGGGCTTCACCGTGCCGCTGATGACCTATCATGCGCTGGTGTCCAGCGAGCCCATCGGGCAGGTCATCGTGATGCGCGGCCTGGAGGTGCTGGTGGGGGTGTTCGTGGCCACCGCCATCGACCTGCTGACGTCGGCCCGCCACGGCTCGCACGCCACCTCGAAGCCCTGGTTCGCCGCCACCGACGAGGTGTTCCTGGGCCACGCCCTCACGGTGGGCATTGCGGTGAGCCTGGTGCCGGTGGTGTGGACCACCTTCCATCTGCCGGGCTTCGACCAGACCCCCATCACCGCCTTCATCGTGGTGGGCGCGGCGCGGGAGGGGATCGGCTGGAAGTCCCTCAACCGCTGCATCGGCTGCCTGCTGGGCGCGCTGCTGGGGTTTCTCGGGGTGATGCTGCTGGACGGCGGCCTGCTGACCTGGCTGGCGTTCGTCTTCGCCGGCCTGTTCGTGTTCACCCAGATCTGCTTCGGCGGCAGCGTGGTGGCCTATACGGGAGCGCAGGCGGCCATCGCCTTCCTGCTGGTGGTGGTCATGGAGCCCATCCCGCATCTGGATCTTGATGCCGGCATCGGCCGGATGTGGGGCATCTTCGGCGGCATCTGCATGGTGGTGCTGGTGGGGCTGGCCACCTGGCCGATCCGCCGGCGGATTGCCGAGCACCTCAGTGCGCGCAAACGCGCGGCACACGAAATGGCCCATTAATGCCAGCGCGCCTGGGGCCAGATCGCGGCCATTTCCCTTGAGGGTTGCGTTAAAACTGAAGCACTATCCGGCAATAATAGAAGATCGGCGCCCGTTGGCGGCGGGTCGCCCCATCGGGCCTGACCCGTCGGGCGTTACCTGGGAGGCTCAAAGTGCATAGTCATATCAGCGGCACCATCTCCACCCCCTTGCGCGGCTTCGATCTGATCGACACGCCGCTGCTGAACAAGGGCAGCGCCTTCACCGCCGAGGAGCGGTCCGCGCTGGATCTGGATGGCCTGCTGCCGCCCTCGGTGGAGACGCTGGAGACCCAGGTGATCCGGGTCGCCGCCGCTTATGCGCGCAAGACCGTGGATCTGGAGCGCCACATCTATCTGCGGGCGCTGCAGGACACCAATGAGACGCTGTTCTACGCCTTCCTGGTCTCCAATCTCACCGAACTGATGCCCATCGTCTACACCCCGGTGGTGGGGCTGGGGTGCCAGTATTTCAGCGAGATCTATCGCCGGCCGCGCGGCCTGTTCCTGTCCTATCCGCTGCGCGAGCGCATGGATGCGATGCTGGACGCGGTGGGCGACGTGGATGTGGAGGTGATCGTGGTCACCGATGGCGAGCGCATCCTGGGCCTCGGCGACCAAGGCGCGGGCGGCATGGGCATCCCCATCGGCAAGCTCTCCCTCTACACGGCCTGCGGCGGCATCGCCCCGGACACCACCTTGCCCATCGTGCTGGACGTGGGCACCAACAACAAGGAGCGCCTGGCCGATCCGCTCTATATCGGCTGGCGCCACGAGCGCATCACCGGGGCGGATTATGACGCCTTCGTGGACCAGTTCGTCCAAGCGGTGAAGCGCAAATGGCCCAAGGTGCTGCTGCAGTTCGAGGATTTCGCCCAGAGCCATGCCACCGCGCTGCTGGAGCGCTATCGCGATCAGCTCTGCACCTTCAATGACGACATCCAGGGCACCGCCGCCGTGGTGGTGGGGGCGGCGCTTGCCGCGGTGAAGGCGGCCGGCTCGCGTATCGCCGACCAGCGGGTGGTGATCGTGGGCGCCGGATCGGCGGGCTGCGGCATTGCCGAGCAGATGATCCGCGCCGCGGTGCTGGACGGCGCCAATGAAGCGGAGGCCCGCGCCAATTACTACATGGTGGACCGCGAGGGGCTGGTCCATGACGGGCTCACCGGCCTGTTCCCGTTCCAGCACAAGCTGGCCCAGGACCGCACCCGTCTCGCCGGCTGGACCGGCGCGATGCCGGATCGGTTCTCGCTGGCGGAAGTGATCGCCCACGCCAAGCCGACCATGCTGGTGGGGGTGTCCGGTCAGCCGGGTCTGTTCACGGAGGATCTGGTGCAGCAGATGGCGCAGACCACGGCGCGACCCATCATCTTCCCGTTGTCCAACCCCACCTCGCGCTGCGAGGCGCTGCCCAGCGATCTCATCGCCTGGACCGAGGGCCGCGCCATCGTCGCCACCGGCAGCCCGTTCGATCCGGTGGACTATGCCGGCCAGAAATATCCGGTGGCCCAATCCAACAATTCCTACATCTTCCCCGGCCTGGGCCTGGGCATTCGCGCCCTGGACATTCCCCGCGTCAGCGACGGCATGTTCATGGCCTGCGCGCGGGCCTTGGCGGAAACCTCGCCGGCGGCGAAGGACGGCGTGGGGGCGTTGCTGCCGGCTCTTGCCGACATCCGCGCCGTATCGCGCCACATCGCCCTGGAGGTCGGCCGCGTGGCCATGGCCGAAGGGTTGGTGCCCACCCTGTCCGAGGATGACTTGGTGGCCCGGGTGGATGCCCATATGTGGACGCCGGTGTATCGGCCCATCGTCGGCGCCTGAGGCTGGTTCGGCACCGGCGCCGGACCTGACACATCAGCCGTGCCGGATGCAAATCCGGCACGGCTGATGTCGCTGGAATGGTATGGCGTGCGGTGTCGTCTCAGGCGGCGCGCACGGTGTCCAGGAAGCGCTGCATCTCGCTTTCCAGGCGCTTGGCCTGGTCGGTGAGGGCGGCGGCGGCGCCGAGCACCTGTCCGGCAGCGACTCCGGTCTCGTCGGCGGTCTTGGCCACGTCGGAGATATGCGAGGTCACCGAATTGGTGCCGGTGGCCGCCTGATCCACATTGCGCACGATCTCGCGGGTGGCGATGCCCTGCTCCTCCACCGCGGCGGAGATGCCGGAAGCCACGTCGCTCATCTGGCGGATCTGGGCGCCGACGCCTTCGATCACCGCCACCGCCTGCTGGGTGGTGGACTGGATGGCGCTGATCTGGCTCTCGATCTCCTCGGTGGCCTTGGCGGTCTGGGTGGCCAGGGCCTTGACCTCGGAGGC
>NZ_CALRWL010000057.1:0-40911 GCF_943371865.1 Azorhizobium sp. AG788
CAGGACGGGCAGGAGGGCGAAGGCGCCTTCGGCGATCTGCAACAGGGCCAGCAGGAGCTGCGCCGTCGCCTGGGCCAGATGCTGGAGCAACTCAAGCGCCAGCAGCAGGGCCAGGGCCGTGGGCAAGGCCAGCAGGGACAGGGACAACAGGGTCAGGGCGAAGGCGAAGGGGGCGACCCGTCCGGCCGCGCCGGCGAAGCCTTCGGCCGGGCCGAGCAGGCCATGCGCGACGCCGAGGGGGCGCTGGGCGAGGGCAACGGACAGGGCGCGCTCGATGCCCAGGGCCGGGCGCTGCAGGCGCTGCGCCAGGGCGCCCAGGCCATGGCCGAGGGCCAGCAGGGCGATCAGAACGGCCCCGGCCCCGGCGGCACTCCGGGCGAAAGCGCGGAGCGCACCGATCCTTTGGGCCGGCCCATGCGCACCCAGGATTATGGCGACGACTTCTCGGTGAAGGTGCCGGACGAGGTGGACGCCCAGCGCGCCCGCCAAGTGCTGGAAGAACTGCGCCGCCGCCTGGAACAGACCGAGCGGCCGCAGCAGGAACTGGACTATATCGAGCGCCTGCTGCGCAATTTCTGAGAGGATGATCTCCGGTCAAGCGCTGAGTGAGGTCCGGGCGATCGCTTTCGCCCGGAGCCGGAGGCATGGCGCTTGCGCCAACGCGACGTCTATGGATTGATCCTCGCTCTATGTGAGGATCGTCATGGCGCTGGACAGTTGGCTCGCATTCACCCTGGCCGCGGCCATCATGCTCGCCATTCCCGGCCCGACCGTGCTGCTGGTGGTGTCCTATGCCTTGAGCTGCGGACGGCGCGTCGCCGCCGCAACGGTGACCGGCGTGGTCCTGGGCGACATGGCCGCCATGACCGCCTCTCTGCTGGGACTCGGCACGCTGTTGGCCACCTCGGCAGCGCTGTTCACCGCGGTCAAATGGATCGGCGCCGCTTATTTGATTTATCTCGGCATCAAGCTCTGGCGCGCGCCGGTGGCGCAGGACGAGACGACGCCCATTTCCAGCCGCCAGGTCCATGCCGCCCGCATCTTGGCCCACGCGTTCCTGGTGACGGCGCTGAATCCCAAGAGCCTGGTGTTCTTCCTGGCCTTTCTGCCACCGTTTCTCGACCCATCCCGGCCGCTGCTGCCGCAGATGATCGTCCTGGAAGCCACCTTCCTGGTGCTCGCAGGGGCCAATGCCAGCGCCTATGCGGCCATGGCATCGGCCTCCCGCGGACTGGTCCGCTCGGCGCGGGTGCATCGGGCGATCAACCGCACCGGCGGCGGGCTGCTGGTCGGAGCGGGCCTACTCGCCGCTGGCTGGAAGCGCGCCGCTTAGGACCTCTACTCCAGCCCCTCGATATGGCCGATGAACGGCAATTGGCGGAAGGGGTGGGCCACATCCATGCCATAGCCCACCACGAACAGGTCCGGGCAGACGAAGCCCATATCGTACAAGCCCTCGTTCACCGCGCGCGTGCCCCGCTGCTCGAGCAGCCCCTATCAGCAGAGAGCGTGCCGGCGGACGCGCGTCGGCTCACTGGCGGCTCCCGGCCTGACACCACTCACGCCGGCGCCTCGGCACCACAGCCGACGTGGCTTTGCATGGCGACGGGTCCTTGCACCGCCCAAGGCCCGCGCCTGGCCTGAACCGGCGGCGGCCCCGCGCTTGAGGCGCCCGGGTCAGACGTGCAGGCCCACCTCCTCCAGCAGATGGCCATAGGCGGTCATCCGGATGAAGTCCGCGGCTCGACGCAACAACCCGTGGGCGTCGCCGAACACCGCCGTAAAGGTGAGGTGGGGCGCCATCTCCGCCTCCGTCATGTCATAGGACGCATAGCCCGGCTCCCGGCGGAAATCGTGTTCCGATCGCCGTCCCTCCCGCGCATTCAAAAAGGACCGCCAGATGGTGTCCCTAGAGATTGGGGAATCGACGTGTGCGCTCAGGGCGCTCAGCCGATCAGGGTGGTCCCAATCGACATGGAAATCGGTGCCTAGATACCCGGTCGGCGTGAGAACTGAAAGGCGGATCCACGAATAGGAGGCCCGATCGCGGTTGAGGTGGGGATCGGGATCTGCTGGATTCAGGCCCCAATAGTGGACGAAGACAGACACATCGCCGAGCGGCAAACGCACCGCCAGGTAATAGCTTTCCCCCCTCTGGTGCTTGTCCTGCGCCTGCGCGCGGGTCAGCGGATGCACAAGCATCTGCCGTCCCTGGCGGCGGGTCCAGTCTATGGCGAAACACACCTCACCGAGCTGCTCCGGCAGATCCTGGAACAGCCCATCCGGGGGAACCATCCAGGGCGCCGGGGTAAAGACGCCATCGGCGCATCGCGCCACGCGCGACGCCTTCGGCACTTCCACCGGGAAGGGTGTCGGCTCCCAATCGTCTTCCAGCTCCAATGCCGCCGCGGTCGCCGCTTCCTTGGCATGATGTTCCGCGCACAGCTCGCTGACATCGCGGTCCAGCTCCGCCCGCATCTGGCGAGCGAAATGCAGCATGTGGCGATGGTCCGCATAGCGGCGTTCGAGATCATCCAGATAGGCCGCCGCCCTGTCCGGCTCGCCGGCCAGGATGAAAGCGGTCACGGGCGCCTCGAACTGCATGTGCGTGCCTTCCTTGCGGGCGAAGGCGATCATGGTCTCGGCAAAATCGGCAAGGGTGGACACTTTCCCAAATGGCGCAAACATCGCGTCCGCCAGCTTGTCGATCAGCTGCGCCTGGAAGTCGGGTTCCCAGACGTGCCAGTTCCCAGACAGCTGGTCGGCCCCGCCCAGGCTGTTGGCGGGGCCGTAAAGCGGGATGAGATAGCGCTGGATATTAAACGAGAACCGGTCAGAACTGCGGTCCAGATAGGCGCCGCGCAGGATGTGGCGCACCGGCCGGACGACCAGCATCCGGCCCCGCAGCAGCAAGTCCGGCCGCATCTTCAGCAGCGGTTTCAGATAATGCCGGATATCCGCCGGCCGGGTGCCGCGGGTGCGGCCGCGCGCCTTCTCCGCCTCAATGCTGTCGGCCACCGCCTGCAGGTTTTTCCGGGCCACAGCAACGGCGCCGTCGGCATCCAACAGGGCATCTTCCGCCTCGTCGAAGACCGAAGCATTCAGCAGGCGCGCCAGCGCGGCGGCGACGCAGAGACCGGCCAGCATTTGATCTTCGTCCCCGCCCCAGCGCAGCGAGGCGGTGCGGTCGAAGGCCGGGTCGATCTGGCCGGCGAACTGGGCCAGCAATTCCGCATCGTCAAACACGTCGAACTCGACGCCGGTCTCCGCGCGCCGCAGCTTCATAGGCATGAAGCCGTGGTGCCCCTCCAGCTTGCCGCGCCCCGAAATGGAAAAGGGCAATGCCAGCTCACGCAAAACGGCATTCACCGCCGCTTTCGCGGGCAAGGGCCCGCGAAACAGCACATGGCTTTCCATCGACATGGCCGCCCCCCAGCGGAGGCTCGCGGGTCACGAGCCCATGGCGGTCAATCTAGAACAAAGCGGGAACTTGGCAACAGGATTCCGCTACGTCACATTGCAGAGCATGCAATGGAAGCTGATGTCCGGCGCCGTCCGGCGGGCCCGGCGCACAATGTCAGCGGAGCCCGCTACTCCAGCCCCTCGATATGGCCGATGAACGGCAATTGGCGGAAGGCGTGGGCGACATCCATGCCGTAGCCCACCACGAACAGGTCCGGGCAGACGAAGCCCACATAGTCCGGGTCCACATTCACCGCCCGCTTGCCGGGCTTTTCCAGCAGCACGCACACCAGCACCCGCCGCGCGCCGCGCGCCATCAGCAGGTCCTTGGCAAAGGCCAGGGTGCGGCCGGATTCCAGGATGTCGTCCACCAGCAGCACGTCGCGGCCGCGCACGTCGCTTTCCACATCCCGCAGGATGTTCACCTGACCGGAGGAAACCTGCGCCTCGCGATAGCTGGAGAGATGCACGAACTCCATTTCCGGCGCCAGGCCGGAGGCGTGCATCGCCCGCAGCAAATCGGCCGCGAAAATGAACGAGCCCTTCAGAACCGCGACCACCAGAAGCTGTTCCAGCCCCGCGGCGGCGATTTCACTGGCCAATTCGCGATTGCGGGCGGCAATGCGGTTCTCATCGAACAGAACTTTAACGGGTGGCAAGGACATGGTTCCTCCGTGATGTCCGAGCATGACGTGCGAAGCCTCCAGCGTCCAGCTTGGAGGACCGTGCCGCCCCCTCTCCACCGGGGGGCGGCCTCAGAAGCCGGGGAGACCTGCTCTCCCCCTTTGATTCACCGTGCCGGTGACGCATCCGCTTGATTCAAGCCGATGCGTTCCGGCTCTATGGTGGCGCGCAACGGCATGCCCGATTCGGGGAAGGTGAAGAACGTGGTCCGGTTCGAGAATGTGGGCCTGAGGTATGGCATGGGGCCGGAGGTGCTGAAGGACGTCACCTTCAGCATCGAGCCGAGCTCGTTCCAGTTTCTCACCGGCCCTTCCGGCGCCGGCAAGACCACCTTGATGCGCCTGCTGTTTCTCTCCATGAAGCCCACCCGCGGGCTCATCACCATGTTCGGGCGTGACGTGTCCTCGCTGGATCCCGACGAGGTGGCGGTGATCCGGCGCCGCATCGGCATCGTGTTCCAGGATTTCCGCCTGCTGGACCATTTCACCACCTATGAGAATGTGGCTCTGCCGCTGCGGGTGCTGGGCAAGGAAGAAACCAGCTACCGCGCCGAGGTGACGGAATTGCTGCATTGGGTCGGCCTGGGCGATCGCATGCACGTGCTGCCCCCGGTGCTGTCCGGCGGCGAGAAGCAGCGCGCGGCCATCGCCCGCGCGCTGATCGGCCGGCCGGAATTCCTGCTGGCGGACGAACCCACCGGCAATGTGGACCCGACCCTCGCCCGCCGCCTGCTGCGCCTGTTCGTGGAACTGAACCGCTCGGGCACCTCGGTGCTGCTGGCCACCCACGACATCGCGCTCATGGACCAGTTCGACGCCCGCCGCCTCGTGATCGCCGATGGACGCCTCTATGTCTACGACTGAACCGGGCCTTCCCCCCGCCGCCGCCCCGGCGGTGCCCCCCACGGCGGCGAAAGCCAAGCCAAAGGCTCCCGCCAAGCCAAAGGCCGCGCCCATCACCCCCATCGTGCCGGGCGCGACCGTGGCCGGACGGGCGCTGATCGCCGTGGTCGCCATCATGACCTTCCTCGCTGCGCTCACCATCGGCTCGGTGATGGCGGTGCGCACCACCGCCGGCGCCTGGCGCAGTGACGTGACGCGGGAGGTCACCATTCAGATCCGCGCCGGCGACAAGGCGGTGACTGACGGCCAGGTGCGCACCGCGGTGGATCTCGCCCGCCAGACGCCGGGCATCGCCGAAGCCCATGTGCTCACGGATGAGGAAACCAGCCGGCTGCTGGAGCCCTGGCTGGGCGCTGGCCTCGATTATTCTGACCTTCCGGTGCCGCGCATCGTGGTGCTGCGGCTCGACGCCACCACGCCGCCGGACCTGGCCAAGCTGCGCCGCACCTTGACCGATCGCATCCCCACCGCCGCTCTGGACGATCACCGCACCTGGTCGCGCCGCCTCGGCGCCATGGCGGAAGGGGTGATGCTCACCGGCTTCGCGCTGGTGGCGCTGGTGGGCGCCGCCACCGTGCTGTCGGTGGTGTTCGCCACCCGCGCGGCCGTGGCCACCAATCGCGCCGTGGTCGAGGTGCTGCATTTCGTCGGCGCGCGGGACGGCTTCATCGCCGCCCAGTTCCAGCGCCACTTCCTCAAGATCGGCACCCAGGGCGGCCTCCTGGGCGGGCTGGCGGCGGCGGGATTGTTCGGCGTCCTCATCAGCCTGCCGCGCTTCGGCTTCGAGACCGACCCGGAAAATCCCACCATTCTGAGCTGGCTCGATCCCGGCTGGCTCGGCTTCGGCGGCATCGCCTTGGCGGTGGTGGTGATCGCGCTGGTCACCGCCATCACCTCGCGCATCACCGTTTACCGGACGTTGAGGACGATCACATGAGCCCCGGGGCCGGGCGGGGGCCGCGCGCGGCGTCCTCGCGCCTGCCGTATTTCTCGGGCATTGTGACACCATGACTGGCACTGAAGGGGCCTGCGAGGTCAGGCCGGCACAGCGGGTGGAACCATCGCAGCGCTGCGGGGCCTGGATCTGGGCCCGGCGGATGGCCACCGTGTTCGCCTTTGCGGTGGGCAGCGTGGGGTTGCTGTTCGTCATCGGCTTTGTGGTCTTCACCGCCGCCATCGCCCCCCAGGAGCCGGCCGGACTGAAGCCGGCGGATGGCATCGTGGTGCTCACCGGGGGCGCCTCGCGCATCGCCGACGGGGTGCAATTGCTCGCCTCCGGCCATGGCCAGCGGCTGCTGATCACCGGCGTCAACCGCACCACCTCCCCCGACGAGATCCGCCGCACCCTGCCGGACAACGAGCATCTGCTGGACTGCTGCGTCGATCTGGGCCACCGGGCGCTCAACACGTTCGGCAATGCCATCGAGGCGGCGGAATGGACGCGCTCGCAGCATTTCCGCTCGCTGGTGGTGGTCACCTCCGCCTGGCACATGCCGCGCGCGCTGGTGGAACTGGGCCGCGCCCTGCCGGACGTGGAACTGGTGGCCTATCCGGTGGTCACCGACCGCATGCAGGCCCCCAATTGGTGGACCGACACCCAGACGGTGAAGCTCCTCCTCAAGGAATATTTGAAGTACATGATGGCCCAGGCGAAGATCCGTCCGGCCCAGGCGGTCGCGCCCAAGACCCAGCCCGCCCCCGTCCCTAATGCCGGGGCGCAGGCCTCGGTGTCGGCACCGCTCCATGGGCCCGACAGGAAGCCAGAGTGACCCTGCTGCGTTCTGCGCTGTTCCAGCTGCTCTTCTACGCCTTCACCATCCTCTACATGCTGGTGTGCCTGCCCATCCTGCCGTTCATCTCCCGGCAGGTGATGTGGCGCGCCATCGTGCTGCCGTGGGTCGCCGTCACCGGCTTCCTGCTGCGGGTGATCGCCGGCACCAAGGTGGAGATCATCGGCCGCGAGCACATCCCCGCCGGCCCGCTGCTGGTGGCCTCCAAGCACCAGTCGGCCTGGGAGACCCTGGCGCTGCTGCCGCTGTTCAGCGACGCCACCTTCATCCTCAAGCGCGAGCTGACCTGGCTGCCGCTGTTCGGCTGGTACATGCGCAAGGGGCGGGTGATCCCGATCGATCGCGGTGCCCGCGCGGCGGCGCTGAAGAGCATGACCCAGCGCGCCCGCGAGGAACTGGCGGGCAACCGCCAGATCATCATCTTTCCCGAAGGCACCCGCCGCGCGCCCGGCGCACCGCCCGCCTACAAGTTCGGGGTGGCCCATCTCTATGCGGCGTTCGGCGTGCCCTGCCTGCCGGTGGCGCTGAACTCCGGCCTTTATTGGCCGCGCAACGCGCTGGTGCGCCGGCCCGGCATCATCCGGGTGGAAATCCTGCCGCCGATCCCGCCGGGCCTGCCGCGCGAGGTCTTCCTCGCCCGCCTGCAAACCGAGATCGAAACCGCCAGCGATCGCCTACTTGTGAAGGGACGTGCGGAGCTGGGGATGGACCGGCCCTGAGCGGGCAAGGGGCCGACGGTGTTATCCCCGTAACCATACCCTGTGGAAAAGTCTTGATCCGTCGAATCGGGCGTTCTAGTTTCGTTCTCATGAACGCCACTGATTCGCTCCTCATTCCCCTGTACGACGCCGGTCGGCTGAGCGGCCTGACGGATGGCGCGCTCGGTGCGCGTTTCCGCTTCTGGCGCGATCAGGACGGCCTTCGCCATGTGTTTTCGGTGTATCCCGCCGCAGACGCGCCCGACTATCCCGACGCTCTGGCCATCGCGGTGCGCCGCACGCCCGCCGGCTCCATCGCTCTCTGGGCCGGGCTTCCGGGCGAGGCCGCCAAGCGCGCGGCGCGCCGCTACCAGGCGGAAGAGATTCACATCCACGTGTTCGGCGATGCCCCGCCCGCCAGCCTGACGGGCTTCCTGCTGCCGCGCGACCCCGCCACCGATCCCCTGGCCCTGCCCGCCCCCCGGACGGACGCCATGCGCGAGACCACCCAGAGCCGCCGCGCCGCCTGATCGCCCGATCCTCGCAAGCCGGACCTGCGGTCCGGCGCGCGCAGAGATCAGGCGCGGGACTAGCCCTGGCCGTCGCGCAAACGATGGGCGATCCAGGACAGGCCGGAATCGACGATGCCCATGGCCGCCAACGCGTCCACCGTCGCCAGCACATAGTCCCGATTGGGTCCGGACAGGCCGTGCGAGCGCCGCACCATGTGCAACTGGTCTTCCAGCCCAAGGCCGCGGGCATATTGCGGATGCGCCCGATTGGCCACATAGGCCACCGCTGGCGCATTGGTGCGGGCGGCATCCTTGAGATTCACCCGGCGCGTGGTCTCGCGATAGACCCCCGAAATCTGCTCCCGCTCGGTGAGATAGACATGGGTCTGCGGCCAGTCCGCCGCCGCCACCTTGTAGGCAATGCCCCGGCAGGAACCGCCCGAATCGAGGCCGAGCACCAGCCCCGGATGCTCCGGCGTGCCGCGATGATGGAAGGAATAGATGCACAGCGCCCGGTGCGCCCCCACCAGCGTCGCCTCCACCCGCTCGACAAAGGCAAAGCCCGGATTCCACATCAGCGAGCCATAGGCGAAGACCCAATGGTCGCGCTCTGCGGCAGCTTCGGTGTGCGCGGGCGCGGATGGCGAGAAAGGCGAGTTGGGCATCGGGCGATTACGACGTCTCGGAGAGCGATCTCAACACCGGCGCGCGAGCGGACCGAACGTCCTGCGGCAACGCGCATCAAAGGTGCGGCACCTGATTTGCGCAGGGGTCTTCAACTGACCCCAAACATGCTCTAACAGCGCCTTATCCCCCTCGCAAGCGCGAGCCATGAAGGGAAAGTATGACTGACATCCAACCCGCGCCGCGGCGCCGGCGGACCTGGATCATCGTCCTGCCGCTCGCTCTCCTTGTCCTGCTCGGTCTCGGCTGGTGCGGACTTTGGGTCTATGCCTCCCAGCGCGCCGATGCGGAAATCGACGCCTGGATCGCACGCGAGAAATTCGTGGGCCGCCAATGGAGCTGTTCCGAGCGCAGCCTGGAAGGCTTTCCGTTCCGCTTCGAACTGATGTGCCGTGATCCGGTGCTGCTGACCCAGGGGGGCGACAGCCTGAAGATCTCCGCCGCGGCCGCCCATGCGGTGGCGCAGGTGTGGGATCCCTCCCATATCGTTGCGGAATTCGCCTCGCCGGCACGGATCGAGAATCTCGCCACCGGGCAGGTGTTCACCGCCTCCTGGTCGCTGTTCCAGATGAGCGGCGTGGGCGACAGCACCGGCCGCCCGGTGCGCCTGGATGTGGCGGTGAACAATCCGATGATCGAACAGGCGCTGGGCAATGCCAGCGCCACCCCCATGCTGTCCGCCAAGCATCTGGAAACCCATGCCCGACGCCGCCCGGGAGATGCCGGCGCCAAGGATGGCGTGGACTTCGCCATATCGCTCAATGGGGCGGAGAGCCCGCAACTGGCCGCCGCCGGCAGCGCGGGGCCGCTGGACCTGGCGCTGCAGGTGACCATCACCGCGCTGGAGGATCTGCGCCCTATGTCGGTGCAGGACCGGCTGCGGGCCTGGTCCATGGCCGGGGGCATGATGCAATTGCAGGGCTTCGCGGTCACCACCCCCAAGGCCGCCGCCAGCGCCACCGGCGCCTTGCTGCTGGACGCCCAGGGCCGCCTCAACGGTCAGTTGCAGTTGGGCTTTGCCGGCATCGAGGATGTGCTGAAGAATCTGAGCAAGGCCGGCCTGGTGCCGCAGGAATATGTGCCCATCGTCGGGGCACTGGCCATGGCCGGCAAGCGCGGCGACGTGGCCGGCCGCAAGAATGGCGTTACCTTCTCGATCGGCTTCGACCAGGGCGCCCTCAAGCTGGGCAAGATCCCAGTGGGCATCGTGCCGCCGCTGTTCTCGGCGCTCCCGCCGCCGCCCCCACCGCCACCACCTGCCATTGGAACGACACCTGCCCAATAGGCGCCGCTTCTCCCGCAAGGCGCATCCAGACGACCGCATCCGGCGACAGCGCCGGGTGCCGTTTTCGGTTCAGGGTTGAGGTGCCTTCTCGGTGGGAATGGAGCGACGGCCGAAGTCCGCCGCCGCCGTCTCCTGCCCCTGCTCGATGATCGAGCGGCGGATGGCGCGGGTGCGGGTGAAATGCTCGAACAGCGCGTCGCCGTCGCTGAAGCGGATCGCCCGCTGCAGCGCGCTCAGATCCTCGGTGAACCGCCCGAGCATCTCCAGCACCGCCTCGCGATTGTTCAGGAACACGTCCCGCCACATGGTGGGGTCCGATGCGGCGATACGGGTGAAATCGCGGAAGCCGCCGGCGGAGAATTTGATCACCTCGGAGGTCAGCGTCTGTTCCAGATGCTCCGCCGTGCCGACGATGCTGTAGGCGATCAGATGCGGCAGATGGGAGGTGATCGCCAGCACCAGATCATGGTGCTGCGGCGACATGGTCTCCACATTGGCTCCCATGCCGCGCCACAGCGCCGACAGGCGCTCCACCGCGACCGGGTCGCTGCCCTCCAGCGGCGTGACGATGCACCAGCGGTTGGCAAACAGGCTGGCAAAGCCTGAATCGGGGCCGGAACATTCGGTGCCCGCCACCGGATGGGCCGGCACCAGATGGGCATGGGCGGGCACGAGAGGTGCCATCTGCTCCACCACCGAGGCCTTCACCGAGCCCACGTCGGACAAGATGGCGCCGGGCTTCAGCACCGGGCCCACCTCCGCCGCCACCGCCCCCGACGCGCCCACGGGCACGCAGGCAATGACGATATCGGCGTCGCGGGCAGCGTCCGCGGCGGTCTCGGCCACCTCGTCCGCAAAGCCCAGCTCGCGCACCCGCGCCCGCACCGCGGCGTCGCGGTCGCTGACCACCACCACCCCGGCCAGTCCCTTCTCCCGCGCCGCGCGGGCGATGGACGAGCCGATCAGGCCGGCGCCGATGATCGCAAGGCGCCCCACCAAGGGCGCGCTCATTGCGCCGCCCCGGCGAGGAAGTCGCTCAGCGCCTGTACCACCAGACGGTTCGCCTCTTCCGAACCCACCGTCATGCGCAGGGCATGGGGCAGGCCATAGGCCCGCACCTGCCGCAGCACGATGCCGCGCCGGTTGAGGAAGGCATCCGCTTCCGGCGCCGTGCGGCCGGCGGTCTCGGGGAAGTGGATCAGCAGGAAGTTGCCGACGCTGGGGGTGACCTTCAGACCCAGAGCGCCGATCTCGGCGGTGAGCCAGGACAGCCACTGGTCATTGTGCGCCACCGCCGTTTCCATATGGGCGGTGTCGAGGATGGCGGCGGCACCGGCGGCGATGGCCGGGGCATTCATGTTGAACGGGCCGCGCACCCGGTTCAGCGCATCGATCACCGCCTCGGATCCCACCGCCCAGCCGATGCGCAGGGCCGCGAGGCCGTGGATCTTGGAGAAGGTGCGGGTCATGATGACGTTTTCGGCGGTCAGCGCCAGTTCCAGCCCGGCCTCGTAATCGTTGCGGCGGACGTATTCGCTATAAGCGGCATCCAGAACCAGCAGCACGTGCGGCGGCAGCTCCGCATGCAGGCGGCGCACCTCCTCGAACGGCAGATAGGTGCCGGTGGGATTGTTGGGATTGGCCAGGAACACCAGCTTGGTGCGCGGGGTCACCGCCGCCAGCATGGCATCCACATCCGCCACCAGGCCCTCGGTCTCCGGCGTGGCGATGGGCGTGCCGCCGGCGGACAGAGTGGCGATCTTGTAGACCAGGAAGCCGTGGGCGCTGAAAATCGCCTCGTCGCCCGCGCCCACATAGGTGTGGGCGATGAGGTTCAGCAATTCGTCCGAGCCGGCGCCGCAGATGATCCGGGCCGGATTGATGCCGGTGGCCTTGCCGATGGCCTCGCGCAGCACGGTGGCGGAGCCGTCGGGATAGTCCTGGAGATTGGCGCCGGCCGCCTGATAGGCCGCCACCGCCAATGGGCTCGGCCCGATCGGGGTCTCGTTGGAGGAGAGCTTATAGACCTTCTCCACGCCCTCCACATGGCTCTTGCCGGGCACATAGGCCGAGATGGCCATGACGCCGGGGCGGGGCTCGGGACGGGTGGGACGGCGATTGTCTTGCGCGGGAACGGACATACTCAACTCCAACTCAGGACCCGGCGCTGCCGGCATTGCCCTGACCGATGCGATACGGGGCGGCGTGGCTGCCCACGGGAATGAAGGACCGGACGCTGGCGCCGCTCTGGCGCAGGGCATCCAGCACCGCGTCGCGGGCGCCGCCATGGGGTACCGACACCAGCAAAGCGGCACCATCAAGGGCGCCGTCGGACACCGCCAGCACATCGGCCAGCGGCGAGACCGCGGCGGCGGCCTTGGCGCTCCAGCCGGCAACACGGACCGAGAACATCTCCACCTCGGTCACCGCCGCATCATTGATGGGGTGGGAAACCACGAACACCGGCAGGCCGGCGGGATGGTCGGCACGGTCCACGAACGGCAGGCGGGCGATGATCTTCGGCGCATTGGCCGGCTCCAGCGCGGTCCACCAGGGGTCGCTGCCGGGCACCATGGCGGCGGGCAGCAGGCCGAGGTCGCCCTTGGAGGCGGCCACCACATCCACCACGCCCCGCGCGCCCACATGGGGCACGAACGGGGTGGTGAAGCCGAAATGAAAGCGGGCACTGTCGCGCATCAAGGGCTCGCCCACCGAGAGGTCCGCATGCACCGCATAGGGCGCCTGGACATAGGTGAAGGTGGAGATGATGACGCGCCAGATGCTCTCCACCGTGTCGAGCGGCAGCAGGCCGTGGTGGCGTTCCACCAGGCGGCGCATCATGGCGGCCTCGCGGGCCGGACGGAAGGCGGAGCCCTCGGTCTGGTTGCGCTTCACCGCCACCAGGCGATCAATGATCTCGCCGCGCTCCATGAGCAGGCGATGCATCGTCTCGTCGATGCGGTCGATATCCGCACGGAGGTCCGCGAGGGAAGGGGTCTGGGCACGTTCTGTCATGGGAACCACGCGATCGCGGCGACCTGTAGCGGGAGACGGGCGCCGAATCAAAGAATTGTTGCACAAGGCAGGCCCGCGCGGCGCGCGGAACCGGGCGGACGGTAGACTTCGCCCGCCGGATCGGCCATGCCGGACGGGGGTGCGGGAGGCAGGCGGTGGCGGGCGCGATCAAGGAAACGCTCTATTACACCGTGGGTCTGGTGGTGCTGCGGGCCATCGGCCTCGTCATGCTGCCGGTCAACACGTATTTTCTCTCCAGCGCCGAATATGGCCGGCTGGAGGTGCTGCTGTCGTTCATCGACGTGGGCGCGCTACTGTTCGGCCTCGCCTTGCCCGCCGCTTTGTCCCGCTTCGTGGGCACGGTGGAGACCTGGGAGGCGCGCAAGGCGGTGTGCGCCGAATATGCCGGGCTGGCGCTGCTGGTGTCCGGCACGCTGGTGGCCTTGGGGGCCATCTTCTCCGCGCCGATCATGGGCCTGCTGCCGGAGGCGGTGAGCCGCACGGAATTCCTGCTGCTGCTGGGCGCGATCTGTGTGGAAGGCGTGCTGGGGGTGGGGCTGACCTGGATGCGCATCCGGGGAGCGGCGCGCACCTTCCTGATCATGAGCCTGACCCGCGCGCTGGCCCAGGCGGTGCTGTCCGGCACCTTGCTGGCGCTGGGGTTCGGGGTGGAGGGGGTGCTGATCGCCTCGGCCAGCGCCGCTTTGGCCCAGGGGGCGGCCATGCTGGCCTATCTGGCGCGGGATTGCGGCATCTCCATCCGCTTCGCCCGCTGGCGGGAGATGGTCTTTTACTGTGGTCCCTTGCTGCTCTCGGCCTTGGCGGCGTTTGTGCTGGGATCTTATGACCGCTGGGTTCTGGTGCTGGATGTGAGCCCGGAGCAGATCGCGCTCTATGGCGTCGCCGGGCGCTTGGGCGGGCTCACCGCGGTGCTGCTGCAGCCGTTCCACATGTGGTGGTTTCCCAAGCGGTTCATCGTGTTAGCCGAAGACCGGGGCGCCGAGCGCAGCGCCGATATCGTCGCGCTGGGCTATCTGATCGTGCTGTCGGCGGCGGTGGTGGTGAGTCTCGGGGGCCCGTTCGCGGTGCATATCCTCACCCGCGAGGCCTATTGGGGGGCGAGTGCCTTCATCGCCTTCATCGCCCTGAATTATGCCATCCAGGAAACTGGCAGCCTGTTGGAAATTGGCTGTTATTTGCGCAAGGACGGCTTCGCGCCGCTGATCATCAATTTGATCGGCGCCGGTCTCGCCATCGTTTTGTATTATACCCTAATTCCCCGCTACGGCGTGGCCGGAGCAGTGGGTGCAACACTGATGGCACAGAGTGTCCGTGTGTTTATCACATATCTGGTATCTCGATACTACGCACCCATCCCCTACCGCTTCGGCCCCCTGGCCGGGGTGACCCTGGTGGCCGCCGCATTGACCGCCTTGAGCTATGCGCTGCTGCCGCCGCTGGTAATGCCCTTGGGCGGCGCGGTCGTGCTGGCGGTGATCGCGGCCATGACCTGGAAGCTGCGCCTCCTGCCCGCCATGGACCCGGACGAACTGCCCGACTTCATTCGACGCCGCCTCAAGCGCGGGTAGAGCTGGAGGGGCGCCCGCATCCGGCGCTCCCGGCGCGCTTCTTGCTTCGACCCCACCTTGGGCGGCACCATGCCGGGCCTCCCTGCCCGTTTCGAATCAAGGCCAGCGCCGCCGCATGGATCTCAACACCGTCACCGCCCTCTGCCGCCCCGCCCACCGGGGGGCGATCCCGCCCCATGCGGCGGGCGATGCATGGCTGGCGGGCGGAACGGCGCTGTTCTCCGAGCCGCAGCCGCAGCTCGCCCGCCTGATCGATCTGGCGGCGCTGAACTGGCCGGCGCTCACCCTCACCGACGCCGGTCTTGAGATCGCCGCCACCTGCACCCTGGCGCAACTGGAAGAGGCGACGCTGCCGCCGGACACCCCGGCCCTGCCCCTCATCGCCCAATGCTGCCAGGCGCTCTATGGCTCGTTCAAGGTGCGGGCGGCGGCCACCGTGGGTGGCAATCTGTGCCTCGCCTTGCCCGCTGCCCCCATGAGCGCACTGGTGGTGGCCCTGGACGGGGTGGCGACGATCTGGCCCCAAGCGGGCGGCAGCCGGTGCCTGGACGCGCTCGACCTCATCTGCGGCCCCGGCAAAACCACATTGGGGCCGGGGGATTTGCTGCGCAGCATTCTCATCCCCGCCCCCGCATTGCAGCGGCGCACCGCTATGCGCCGCATCGCCTTGAACCCGCTGGGCCGGTCCGCTGCCTTGCTGATCGGCACACGGGATCACGACGGCGCCTTCGCCCTCACCGTCACGGCGTCCACCCGCCGCCCAGTGCGGCTGCGCTTCACAGCGCTGCCGGCGCCGGAGGATCTGGCCGCCCGGCTGGCCGCCGACATCCCGCCGCCGCTCTATCATGACGATGTCCATGGCGCCCCGGAGTGGCGCCGGCACATGACGGCCCTGTTCGCCGAACAGATCCGCGCCGAGCTGGCGCAAGGCGCCCGACCATGACGGGCTTCCTCCTCAACGGCCAGCCGGTCACCGCCGAGCCTCGCCCGGGCCAATGCCTGCGCACCTTTCTGCGCGAGCAGGGCTGCTTCGGGGTCAAGCGCGGCTGCGATGCGGGCGATTGCGGCGCCTGCACCGTGCTGGTGGATGGGGCGCCGGTGCATAGCTGCATCACCCCCGCCTTCCGCGCCGAGGGCCGCGCTGTCACTACCATCGAAGGGCTGGCGACGGAGGGCGAACTGCATCCGGTGCAGCAGGATTTCCTGGCCGCCCAGGGCTTCCAGTGCGGCTATTGCACCGCCGGGATGATCCTCACCGTCTCCGCCCTCAATCAGGCCCAACGCACCGATCTGCCTGCCGCGCTGAAGGGCAATCTCTGCCGCTGCACCGGCTATCGGGCCATCGCCGATGCGGTGGCCGGCATCCCTCATGCGGAACCGGGCCTTGCCGGCGACGCCTGCGGCCACAACCATCCGGCCCCCGCCGGCCCCGGCATCGTCACCGGGAAGGCGCGCTATACGCTGGACGTCGCGGTGGCCGGGCTCACCCACATGAAGGTGCTGCGCTCGCCCCATGCCCACGCCCGCATCCGCGCCATCGACACCACCGCCGCTCTGGCGGTGCCCGGCGTGCTGGCGGTGCTGACCCATCGGGACGCACCCGACCGGCTCTATTCCTCCGCCCGCCACCATCACGCCACCGACGATGTGGACGATTTGCGCCTGTTGGACGACGTGGTGCGCCATGTGGGCCAGCGGGTCGCCGCCGTGGTGGCCGAGACGGTGGCCGCCGCCGAGGAAGGCTGCCGCCGGCTCGCCGTCAGCTATGACCTCCTGCCCGCCGTGCTCGACCCGGACGCAGCCCTCGCCCCTGGCGCGCCTCTGGTGCATGGCGACAAGGGGCCGGACAGCCGCATCGCCGATCCCGGCCGCAATCTGGTGGCCGCGCTCTCGGGCGAAGTGGGCGACGTAGCGGCGGGCCTTGCCGCCGCCACCGTCACCTATGAGGGTACGTTCCAGTCCCAGCGGCTCCAGAACGCCCATCTGGAGACCCATTGCGCCATCGGCTGGCGGGATGAGGACGGCCGGCTGGTGATCCGCTCCAGCACCCAGACCCCGTTCCTCACCCGCGATGCGCTGGCCGACTTGTTGGGCCTGGAGCGGGCGCAGGTGCGGGTGCTGTGCGAGCAGGTGGGTGGCGGCTTCGGCGGCAAGCAGGAGATGCTGCTGGAGGATCTGGTGGGGCTGGCGGTGCTGAAGACCGGGCGCCCGGTGCAATGGGAACTGAGCCGCGAAGAACAGTTTTCCGCCACCACCACCCGCCATCCCATGCGGGTGCGGGTGAAGCTGGGCGCCACCGCCGAGGGGGTGCTCACCGCCTTCGAGATGGACGTGCTGTCCAACACCGGCGCCTATGGCAATCACGGCGTCGGCACGCTGTTTCACGGCTGCAACGAGTCGGTCGCGCTCTATGCCTGCCCGAACAAGAAGGTGACGGGACAGGCGGTCTATACCCACACCCTGCCCTCCGGCGCCTTCCGCGGCTATGGCCTCAGCCAGACCATCTTCGCCATCGAATCCGCCATGGACGAACTGGCGCGGCGGCTGAACCTCGACCCGTTCGAGCTGCGCCGCCGCAACAGCGTGCGGCCCGGCGTGCCCATGGTGGCCTATGACCTCAACCCCCATGACGTGGAATATGGCAGCTACGGCCTCGACCAGTGCCTGGATCTGGCCGAGCAGGCCTTGAGCGACTTCGCCCCGCCGTCCTTGGAGGCGCCGTGGCGCCTGGGCCAGGGCATGGCGCAGGCCCTGATCGACACCATTCCCCCCCGTGGCCACCATGCGGACGCCCGCATCGCTCTGGCAGCGGACGGCACGTTCATCCTGAGCGTGGGCACGGCGGAATTCGGCAACGGCAGCCTCACCGGCCATGTGCAGATCGCCGCCACCGCCTTGTCGGCCCGCCCTGCCGATATCCGCCTGCGCAGCGCCGATACCGATGTGGTGGAGCATGACACCGGCGCCTATGGCAGCACCGGGCTGGTGGTGGCCGGGCGGGCCGTACAGAGCGCGGCGGAAGCCTTGGCGCAGAAGATCCTGGCCGCCGCCGCCCAGCAGCACGGCGTTCCGCCGGAGCGCTGCCGGCTGACGGCGGACGGGGTGCAGGTGACGGGCGGGCCTTTGCTGTCCCGCACGGAGATCGCCCACCACGCCCAGGCGCCACTGGAGGCGCGCGGCACCGCCAATGGCTCACCCCGCTCGGTGGCCTTCAATGTCCACGGCTTCAGCGTGGCGGTGAATACCGACACCGGGGAAATCCGCATCCTCAAAAGCGTGCAGGCGGCCGATGCGGGCCGGGTGCTGAATCCCATGCAGTGCCGGGGGCAGGTGGAAGGCGGCGCTGCGCAGGCGTTGGGGGCGGCGCTCTATGAGGACCTGCGCATCGATGGGCAGGGCACCGTGGTCAATCCCAGCTTCCGGCACTATCACATCCCGGCCTTCGCCGACGTGCCGCTGACCGAGGTGCTGTTCGCCGACACCTATGACCGGCTCGGGCCGTTCGGCGCCAAGTCCATGAGCGAAAGCCCATTCAATCCGGTGGCGGCGGCGCTGGCCAATGCGGTGCGCGATGCCACCGGCGTGCGGCTCACCGCGCCACCATTCACACCGGACACCGTTTACCGGGCGCTGGCAGCGGCCGGCGTCGCGACCCAAACGATTTCATCAGCCACCTGAGGGGGTAGGCCAATGCTCGATCGCTTTTTCGGCTTGAAGGAAAACGGCACCACCGTGCGGACGGAGGTGATGGCAGGGGTCACCACCTTCCTGACCATGGCCTATATCATCTTCATCAACCCGGCGATCCTGGCGGATGCGGGCATGCCCAAGGGCTCGGTGTTCGTCGCCACCTGCCTGATCGCCGCTCTGGGCAGCCTCATCATGGGGCTCTATGCCAACTACCCCATCGCCATCGCGCCGGGCATGGGGCTCAACGCCTACTTCTCCTACGTGGTCGTGCTCAGCATGGGCTACACATGGCAGGTGGCGCTGGGGGCGGTGTTCATCTCCGGCGTCTGCTTCATGCTGGTGACGATCTTCCGCATCCGCGATGCCATCGTCGACGGCATCCCCCATTCCATCCGCATCGCCATCACCGTGGGCATCGGGCTGTTCCTGGCGATCATCTCGCTGAAGAATGCCGGCATCGTCGCCGCCAGCCCGGCCACTTTCGTCACCATGGGCGATCTGCATAAGCCCAGCGTGGTGCTGGCGGTGATCGGCTTCTTCGCGGTGGCGGCGCTCTCGGTGCTTGAGGTGAAGGGGGCGCTGCTGCTGGGCATCCTTGGGGTGACGGCGCTGAGCTTCTTCTTCGCCGGAAATGCCATCTCCAGCCTGGTGTCGCTGCCGCCGTCCATCTCCCCGACCTTGTTCGCCTTGGATATTCCCGGCGCGCTGAACGCGGGCATCCTCAATGTGGTGCTGGTGTTCTTCCTGGTGGAATTGTTCGACGCCACCGGCACGCTCATGGGCGTCGCCCGCCGCGCCGGGCTGCTGAAGGACGGCAAGATGGAGCGCCTCAACAAGGCGCTGCTGGCGGACAGCACCTCCATCTTCATCGGCTCCATGCTGGGCACCTCCAGCTCCACCGCCTATCTGGAAAGCGCCTCCGGCGTGCAGGAGGGCGGGCGCACCGGCCTCACCGCCGTGACCGTGGCGGGCCTGTTCCTGGCCTGCCTGTTCCTCTCGCCCCTGGCCGGCTCGGTGCCCGCTTACGCCACCGCCCCGGCGCTGTTCTATGTGGCCTGCCTGATGTTGCGGGATCTCACCGAGCTGGATTGGGAGGACATCACCGAAGTCATCCCGGCCGCCGTGACCGCATTGATGATGCCCTTCACTTATTCCATCGCCAATGGCGTCGCGTTCGGCTTCATTTCCTATGCGGGGCTCAAGCTTTTGACCGGGCGGGCGCGGGAGGTGAAGTGGATCGTGTGGCTGATCGCGGCGGTGTTCGTGTTCAAATATGTCTATGAAGGCGCCGCCGGGTGAGCGGCCCGCTCACCGTCTTGCGCGCCGGGGCCATCTCCTTCCGGGGCAATCCCTTCCATGCCCCGGCGGAGGACTGCTTCACCTATGAGCCCGACGCTTTGCTGGTGATGGCCGGCGGGACGATCACCGCGTTCGGGCCGTATGAGGCGGTGAAGCCCACCTTGCCGGAGGGCACGGCGATCACCGCCTTTCCCGACGCGCTGCTGTGCCCCGGCTTTATCGACACCCACGTGCATTATCCGCAGACCGAGATGATCGGCGCCTTCGGCGGGCAATTGCTGGAGTGGCTGGAGCGCTACACCTTTCCCACCGAACTGAAGTTCGCCGACCCCGCTTATGCGCAGCGCATCGCCAAAGTGTTCCTGCGCGAACTGCTGCGCGCGGGCACCACCACGGCCATGGTCTATTGCACCGTCCATCCCCATTCGGCGGAGGCGCTGTTCGCCGAGAGCGAACGGTTCGACACGCTGATGATCGCCGGCAAGGTGCTGATGGACCGCAACGCCCCGCCCGGCCTGCTGGATGCCTCCATCGCCCAAGGCATGGACGAGACCGAAGCCCTGATCGCCCGCTGGCATGGCCGCGGCCGCCAGCTCTATGCGGTCACGCCGCGCTTCGCCGGCAGCAGCACCGCCGCGCAACTGGAAGCCGCCGGCCATCTGCTCCAGCGCCACGACGGGCTGTTCATGCAGACGCACGTCAGCGAGAACCTGGCCGAGATCGCCTGGATCGCCGAGCTGTTTCCCGAGCGGGCCGATTATCTGGATGTCTATGCCCATGCGGGCCTGATCGGGCCGCGCAGCGTGCTGGGGCACGGCATCCATCTGGACGAGGGCAATCTGTGCACCTGCCACGAGACCGGCGCGGCGCTGGCCCATTGCCCCACCTCCAACCTGTTCCTGGGCTCCGGTCTGTTCCGCCTGTTCGAGACCCAGGACATCCGCCGCCCGGTGCGCGTCGGCCTGGGCACCGACGTGGGCGCCGGCACCTCCTTCTCCCAGCTCATGACGCTGGGCGAGGCCTATAAGACCGCGGCCCTGCGCGGCAACCGGCTGGATGGGCTGAAGGGCTTCTATCTCGCCACTTTGGGCGGCGCCCATGCGCTGCACCTCGACCACCAGCTCGGGCAATTGGCGCCGGGCTATGCCGCCGATGTCTGCGTGCTGGATCTGAAAGCCACCGATCTGCTGGCCCTGCGCACCGCCCAAAGCGCCGACATCACCGACATGCTGTTCGCGCTGATGACCCTGGGCGATGACCGGGCGGTGGCGGCGACCTATGTGGCCGGGCGCCGCGTCTATGAGCGGGGGCGGACCGGCGATCCGTTCCGCTATGCGGCGGACGCCTGAGGCCACTGCCCCAAACCTACTGGCCCTTGCCCAGCACCATCACGGAGAAGGTGCGCAGGATGATCCACACGTCGGTCTTGAACCAGTCCCACGGGTCCAGCAGGCGCATGGCGTAAGCGTGGTCGTAGCCCACCTTGGAGCGCACGTCCTCGATGGAGCCGTCATAGCCCTGGTTCACCTGGGCAAGGCCAGTGATGCCGGGGCGCAGGCCGTGGGTGCGCTCGGTATAGAAGGGGATTTCCTTCTCCAGCTTCTGGAAGAAGGCGGGGCGCTCCGGCCGCGGGCCGACGATGGACATGTCGCCCTTCAGCACATTGATCGCCTGCGGCAGCTCGTCGATGCGGGTCTTGCGCATGAAGCGCCCCACCGGGGTGATGCGCGGATCATTGGCGGTGGCCCACACCGGGCCGGTGCGGGCTTCCGCATCCACATACATGGTGCGGAACTTGAACAGATAGAACAGATCCGTATGGGTGGCGGTGGAGCGCCCGACCCGGATCTGGCGATAGAAGATCGGCCCCTTGGAGGTCAGCTTGATGGCCAGCGCCACCGGCACGAAGGCAATCGCCAACACCAGGAACGCCGCCAGGGCGACGATGATGTCGAAGGCGCGCTTGCCGATGCGCACCAGCGGATGCACGTAATCCTCGTCCATGGCCCCCGTACTCTCCGCCGCTCGGCTCCAGCGGCCCTTATCGCGGCCGGAGAGCTGGCGCATCGCGCCCACCAGACCGGCCCCATGGCCCTCGACGAAATACCCGGCAAACCGCATGGCACGGGGCCAATTCGCGGCCGGGCGGGCGATGGCGGCCAAGGCCAGAAGGTAAAAAGCAACCTGCCCCAGCAACAGCAGGCGGTATAGAACGGGGCCGGAGAAGGCAAGGGCCAGATTGCTGGCGAACATCACCCCCAGCAGCAGCGGCGCGAACGCCCGTAGCGCCTTGCCGGACAGGAACACGAATGCCAGGCGCGGGCGGCGCGGATCGCCCAGCCGCCACAGCCGCAGCGCCTGCTGCACATTGCCGGAGGCGATGCGCACCCGGCGGCGGAATTCCTGGGCGCGCTGGGTGCGCTCCTCCTCGGTGGCCACCATGGCCCGGTCATAGACCGCCTCGGCGCCATCGGCGACGATGGCCATGGGCAGGATCACATCGTCATTGATGGTGTCCGCCGGCAGCGGGCGCCACAATTCGCGCCGGAACAGATAGAAGGCGCCATGGACGCCGATGGGCGCCGCCACCGCCGCCTCGTCGGCCTTGATGGCGGTCTGGTAGCGCCAATAGCCCGCCTCGCCGGCACTGCCCGCCTGGCGCAGCGCATAGGTGCCGGCCACCACCCCCACCGCCGGGTTCGTGAAATGGGCGGCGGCCCGGCGCAGCGCATCCACCGACAGGCTGGCGGACACGTCGGTCAGCGCCACGATACCCGGGGGCAAGGCGCCGATCACGTCGTTCAGCACCGCCACCTTGCCGCGATTGAGCGGGAAGGCGCGGATCTCCACGTCCAGCCCGGCGCACGCGGGCGTCGCCAGGGCTTCTGCGGCCCGCCGTTCCGTGCCGTCGGTGCAGCCGTCGCAGGCGACGATCACCTTCAGCCGGTGGCGGGGATAATCCAGGGCGGCGCAATCGGCGAGCTTGGCGGCGATGAAGCCGGCCTCCTGGTAGGCCGGGATGACCACGGTGATGTTCGGCAATGCGTCGGTCGCAAGCGCCGGTGGCGCCGGCCGCGTGCCGCGCCGGCGCGCCAACGCCCGCAGCAGCACCGGAAACACCGCATGGTGATAGACGATGGCGCCGAGGCTGAGCCAGAACAGCGCTTGGAGCAGGAGCATCACGGCCGGCTCATGGGTTCGGCGACGTCAGGATGCGCTGATAGGCGGCCACCGTCCGCGCCCAGGAAAAGCGCTCCAGCACGAAGGCGCGCGGCTTGATGGCCGGCGGCGTCTCCAGCATGGCGCTCAGCGCCGCACCCAGCGCCGCCGGGTCGTCCGGCGGCACCAGCCGGCTGCCCTGCGGGCAGATGGCCTCATGCACCGAGCCCACGTCGCTGGCCACCACCGGAATATCGCAGGCCTGCGCCTCCAGGACCGACAGCGGCAGACCTTCATTGCGCGACGGCAGCGCCACCACGTCGAACGCCGGATAGATGGTGTCCATGTCGTCCCGGTAGCCGAGAAACACCACCCGCTCCGCCATGCCCAGCTCCGCGGCCATTTGCTTCAGGACGGCAGCCTGCGTGCCATCGCCCGCCAACACCAGCAGGGCCTGCGGGATCGCCGCCACCGCCCGCAACAACACGTCCTGGCCCTTCACCTCTTCCAGCCGCCCCGCCGCGCCGATGATCGGGCGGTCCAGGGGCAGGCCGAGGCGGCGACGGGCGGCGGCGCGGTCGCCTGGAATGAAGCGGTCGGTGTCCACCGCATTGGAGATCACGGAAACGTGAGCGGAGGGCATCAATTCGCGCATGGTGCGGGCCACGGTTTCCGACACGGCCACCACGTGCGGATGCACCAGGACGCCCGCCAGGCGCGCCAGCCGGCGATGATTGGGATTGGCGTAGTGCCAGACGTCATGTTCCACATGAACGATGATCGGGACACCCGCGAGCCGCGCCGCAAGGCCGCCATAGAGCAGCGGGCCGATGTGGTGGGTCATGACCGCACGCGGGGCCAGGGCCCGGATGCGCCGCAGCAGGGGCAGCAGCAGCCCGGGGCGGACGCCGGGCTTTTTCGCCATGCCGACAATCAGGGTCGGCAGGCCCGCGAGCATCGGCCAGTTGCCGACGATCTCCAGCGGTGTCCATTCCAGGCTCAGGATGGCGTTCTGACCAGCAAGTCGGCTGGAGAGCTCAAGCGCAAGCACCTCGATCCCGCCGGGGCGAAGACGTTGCACGATCTGCACGATGCCGTTCGGCAAAAGCGCGTCCCTTTCCCCTGGCCACCGTCAACACCGTTATGCCGCGGACATTGTATGCACGCGATGTTTTACTCGTTCTTAAGGTAAATGGTTTGTTCTGGCGATGGTTAAGGCCAAGGCCCCAAGCATCGCCCGAATCACCCGGCAACCGGTGATTCACCGCTGATGCAGACAGGCAACGGTCGCTGGTTTCGATGGCGTCAGTTGCTGCGGCGACGGCCCGTTCATGAGGGCTTCCATGCCGAAAGTGGTGGAGATCGCCGGAGACATGGACGCTGCGGCCATGGCGGAGCTCAAGGCGACCTTCGAGGCGCTGGGGAGCGGCGCCGAAGACGTGGTGCTGAACCTTGGCCAGGTCGAATTCATGGATTCATCCGGCGTCGGTGGCATCGTGTTTCTCTACAAGCGTCTGCGCGTGGCCGGCTGCAAGCTGCGCCTGTCCGGGGCCCGCGGGCAACCACTTCAGCTGCTCACCCATCTGCGCCTGTCCGACCTCGTGGATGAGGGATCTGCCCCGTGAGCCGGAGCCCACGCCTCGCCACCCGCCAGAGCCGCCGCCGCCGCCTGCTGGGCCGGCTGCCGGCCATCGCCTTGGCTCTCAGCCTCGCCGGTTGCGAAAGCAGTTCGATGTTGCCCTGGCCCGAGCCGGGCACCGGGGGCCTGGCCGAACGCCGGCCCTCCACCGACGTGCGCATCGACCAATTGTCCGAACGGCTGATGAGCCTGGTGTCGCGCAACGCCCGCTATTACGCGGCAGCGGACACCTATGAGGCGGAACGCCTGCTGATCCAGATTCGGCGGGAATCGGAAGGCACCTTCGGCGAGGATGCCGAGATCAATATCGCCCGCCTGAAGCAGAAAATGGACGCCATTGAGCGCCAGCTCCCGCGCCATACCGCCAGCGGGAGCAAATGAGATGATCCCGCGCGCCCTGCTGTCGCTCCTCACCGCCTTCCTGGCGGTGCTGATCTTCGCCCTGCCCGCGCCGGTGGCGGCGCAGCAGGCTGCCGTCACCGACCCGGCCCTGCGCCTGCGGGTGGGTGATGTCCTCACCATCGCCTTGCCGGGGGAAGGGGCCTTCAACAAGGATTTCCTCGTCGATCGCAGCGGCCGGGTGTCGCTGCCCGAAGTGGGCGACGTGGATCTGGCCGGCCGCACCTTGCCGGAGGCCACCACGCTGCTGCGCGATGCCTTGGGCAAGGCGTTCCGCGATCTCGGCCGCCTCACGGTGGCCCTCAAGGAGCGCCGCCTCCTGGTCACGGTGCTGGGCTATGTGGCGACCCCGGGCGAAGTCAATCTGCCCGGAGACGCGGGCATCCAGCAGGCCATCACCGCCGCCGGCGGCCTGAACCAGGGCGCGCAGCTGGACAAGCTGCAATTGCGCCGCGGCAACCGCACCACGGTGTTCGACTATAAGAAATATCTCGATACGGGCGATGCCCGCATCGTGCCGCAGTTGCAGCCGCTCGACGTCATCTTCGTGCCGTCCTCCCCGGCCACCGGCAATGTGCAGATCAATTTCGACGCCCGCACCCTGGCCGACCAGGGCGACGCGGCGGACAGCACCAGCTCCGTCAAGGTGTTCGGGGAGGTCACCCGCGCCGGCACCTTCGGCTATAAGGAAGGCCTGAGCGTCGTCGACATGATCATGCGCGCCGGCGGCGTGACCCGTTATGCCTCCATCGAGCAGATCCGGGTCATCAATGGCGGCGAACCCATCGTCTTCAACCTGCGCCGCTATCTCGACACCGGCGATGACAAGCTGCTGCCGCCGCTGCGGCCCGGCGCCACCATCTTCGTGCCGAAGCAGGAAGAAGAGATCCGCCGCTCGGTGCGCACGGTCTATGTGATGGGCGAAGTGAACCGCCCCGGCGCCATCGAATCCCCGCCGGATGCCCGCCTGATCGAAATTCTCGCCAATGCCGGCGGCCCCACCCGCTATGCGGATTCGCGGCAGATCCGCGTGCTCAAGGCGGACGGGGAAACCCAGCGCTTCGACCTGGTGTCCTACACCGAGGGCGACCGCGCACCGCTGCCGGCGATCATGCCCGGCGACGCCATCTTCGTGCCGGAGAAGATCGAAGCCTCCGACCGCCCGTCCTGGCTCAAGATCCCGCCGTCCCGCGCCGTTCAGGTCATCGGCGAGGTGAACAAGCCGGGCCGCTATGAATGGTCGGACGAGATGAGCCTCATGGACCTGCTGGGCGAGGCCGGCGGCCCCAACCAGCGCGCCGACATCGCCCATCTGCAGATCCTGCAATCGGAGAAGGACACCGCGACGCCGCGGAACTTCGACCTCCAGGCGTTCCTGTCCGCCGGCGGCCCGCTGTCGCAACTGCCCAAGATCCGCGCCGGCAACGTGATCCGCATGCCCTCGCTGCCGGAATCGCCCATCGACAACAAGGCCAAGTGGGTGCAGATGGCGAAGGAAGACGTCATCTACATCATGGGGCAGGTGCAGATCCCCGGTCGCTACGCGTTCAACAAGAACATGAGCTTCCTGGACATCCTCACCGCCGCCAACGGCCCCACCAGCACCGCGGACCTGCGCAATGTGCGCATTTCCCACCGCGGCCTGCCGGGCTCGAAGGTGACGCAGCTCAATCTGGGCCAGTATTTCGCCACTGGCGACGAGAAGCTGCTGCCCAAGGTGCGCACCGGCGACGTGATCTTCGTGCCCGACCGCACCAACAAGGATTGGTTCGACGACAGCAAGGAGAGCACCGTGCGGGTGCTGGGCGCCGTCGCCAAGCCCGGACGCTACCGCTTCTCCAACGACATGACGCTGCTGGACCTGCTGGCGGAAGCCGGCGGCCCCACCAACGATGCCTATCAGCAGAAGATCGTGGTGGTGAATCTCGGCTGCTGTCGTGAACAGGCGCGGATCTTCGATCTGATCCAGTTCGCCAAGACTGGCGACATCCGGCTCCTGCCGGTGGTGCAGCAGGGCGATACGGTCTATGTACCCACCACCTCGCAGAGTGGCTGGAAGATCTTCGTGGACGGCATCCAGAACGTCCTGCCGATCATCTCGCTGATCGCCTACCTGTCCGGCGGCTAGGTCGCCCTCCCGGCCGGGCCACGTGCGCCCGCCCGCATCATGGATACCGGCAGGCCGCGCCAGGCGGGCCGGGGTCTTCAGGTCTCCTGGCAGCGGGGGATGGGCTGCACGGGCAGCTTGTCCCAATGGTGGCAGCCCCGCCCGGAGCCGCTCCGCGGTCTGCCGGATTGGAGGAAACGCATGTGGGGCAGAGGTCTACGCGAGGTTGAAACGGTCTTCCTCGCCACGTTCGGCCAGGGGGCGCGGGTGGTCGGCGTGACCGCGGTTGTCAGCGACAGCGGCGTGTCCACCATGGCCGCGGCGCTGGCAGAGCGCGCGAAGCGTCAAGGCCGGACCTTGCTGGTGGGCCTTGCCGATCCCACCGCCGCAGTCCCCGCCCAGGCCACCACCTGGACGCCGGAAGACCCGGACCTGACCCCGTTCATCGTCTCCGATCCCCGCGGCTTCGACCGGCTGACCGCCGCACCCATGCCGGATGTCAGCTTTGCCTTCCGCAATGCCATCGCCATCCGCAACATGCTGGACGGCCTGTTGCGCAGCTATGACGCCATCGTCCTCGACCTCGCCCCGGTGGATCCCCGCGAACGCGTGGCCGTGCCGGTGACGGCGATCGCCTCCGCCTGCGAGAGCGTGGTGGTGGTGTGCCTGGCGGGCCGCGTCACCCGCAGCGCGCTGAACCGCGCCGCCACCGCCCTGCGCCAGGCCAATGCGCCGTTGCAGGGCATCGTGGTCAACGACCGCTTCAATCCCACGCCCGGCGAAGAGATCGTCGACGAGATGGAGCGATTCGTGCCACTGGCTCCGGGGCTGGTGGAGCGTTTCATCCACATGGTGCGCACCAGCCGCCTGCTGAACACCAAACTCTAGTCGGCCCCCACCTCCCGGCCCAGGCGCGCCGATGGCGCCGTCAGAGCATTTCCCCGTTTCTTTGAATCGGTGAAATGCTCTATCTATTTGTTTTATCGCGTTTTCTTCACGCGAACCGGGATCCACTTCGCTCGAAAACGCGCTATGCCGCCGCGCGGAAATTGACCTGGGGCTCGATGCGGGGAATGCGGGCGATCACCGGCACCCCCAGGATGCGGGCGAAGTCGGACGGCCGGCGCAGGCGGGTATCCAGCAATTCGCTCGCCGCCGCCAAGGCGCCGCCCACGGAGAAGCCCGCAAACACCCCCGCCAGCAGATACAGGATATAGCCCGGCGTCACCTTGGACGCCGGCTCGGCCGGCGCCTCCAGGACCTTGACCCGCTCGGGGGCCTCGAACAGGCCCAGCGCGCCGGTCACCCGCGCCATCTCGTAGCGCTTGGCGAGGGATTCATAATTCTCCCGCGCCAGCGTCACCGAGCGTTCCAACTGCTGCTGCTGCTGCTCGATGGGACCGAATTCGGCAATGTCCCGCTGCAGGGTGATAATGACCTTCTTCAGCTGGTCCACCTCATTCTCCAGGCCGACGCGCTTGGCCTGGGCCTCCTGGAGGCGCTGGAGCTGAGACACCAGCAACGGGGTGGCGTTGCGGTTCTCGCCGTCCTTCTGCTGGCCGCCGCCGATGCCGGCCGCCAGGTTCCACAGCCGGTCGAGATCGGAGGCATCGATGGCGTGGCTGTCGTTCAGCAGATGGCGGCGCTCTTCCTCCAGCCGCTGCAGGCGCCATTCAGCCGCCTGAACCAGGCTGTGCTGATCGGTATAGCGCGAGCGCAGGCCCGCCAGTTCGCTGGAGGCCTGGACGATGCTGTCCTCGATCCGGCCCACCAGGGGGTTGGTGGTGGCGAGGCGCTTGCGCAGATCCTCCATGGTGGCGCCGGCGGTGCTCAGCTCCATCTGCTTGTTCTCGAGCTGCTGCTCCAGCGCCGCCAGCCGCGAGACGGTGGAGTTGTAAAGCGCCGGCAGCTTGTCCGCATTGGCATTCTTGAACGCCAGATTGGCCCGTTCGGCGGTGTCCAGGGAGACCCGGCGCTCGGTCATCTGCTCTTTCAGGAAGCGCTCGCTGTCCTGCACCGCTGTGCGCTCCGGCGACACCAGCCGCTCCACGAAGCGGCGGGACAGCGCCAGCAAGGTCTCCGACGGCGACTTCGGATCCAGGCTGCGCACCCGCATCTCGATGATGTCGGTTCCCACCAGTTGGATGCTCACCACCGCGGACAGCGCCTTCACCAGATCGTCGCGGGTCTTGGCGTCGGTGGCGGGGGTGATGCGGCCCATATCCTCCAGCACCCGGCCCAGCACCACTTCGGAATGGGCCAGGGCGATCAGCGCCGACATGCGTTCCTTCAGGTTCGGATTGACGGCGATGTCGTTGAGGATCGGGTTGAGCTTGGACGGCTCCTGCACCAGCAGCGTCATGCGCGCCTCATAGCGCGCCGGCGCCAGCGTCGCGGCGACCAGCGCCAGCGGCGGCAGCAGCAGCACGGGGATGACCGCGAGGAACCGCCGCCGCCAGGCCACCTGGACGATGTAGGCGAAGGTATCCGACGTGGTTTCAAACATGGGTCGTCAATCCGGTGCCCCCACCACGATCCGGACGGTGTCCGGGATCATGTCGGGGTCGTAAAGCTGTTTGGCGTCGAGATCCGCCGGCAGCAGGGATCTTACAGTGCGCAGGCGCTTGTTCGCCAGCAGGGCCTGATCAAAAGCCGTCGCGCCGGGGCCGGGACCTGCGGTTATCATTACCTGGGCCTTAGCAGGCACCTTTCCGGCCTGCCACGCCTTGGCGAAGGCCGCGGCCTCCGCTCCGCCCGGCGTCTCCTCGGCGCCCTGGAAGGTGACCTCAAATTCGCGCGGCGGGGCGGTGCGCTTCGGCGGGGCGGCACGGGCGGCGCCGGCGGGCGCGATGGACCCGGTGGTCGCGGCAGCTGCCTCCGCCGCCGTCAGCTGCGGCGGTGCCGCCCCCGCTGGCGCCGGGCCCGCGGCAGCGGCCTCAGCGGTCGGGGATGTCGCCTCCGCCGCCCGGGCGCGGGCCAGGATCGCCTGGACACTGGTGGGCTTGGCATTGGGATCGCCCGCATTGGCCGCCTCCCGCGCCTGCCGCATATGTTCTTCCGCGATGACGCTGGCCTGGATGTCCGGCGGAATCATCGCAATGGGGTCTTGTTGCGTGGTGGTGCAGCCGGTCAGCAGCGGCACGCCGGCGCCCATGAGCAGCAGCGCCAGGCGGGAGAGGCTAAGGATCTGAACGGGCGCGCTCGGGCGGCGATGCGCGACGACGCCGGTAGACATTGGCAATGGCCCTGAAACGGTTGGCACGAGGGACGGCGAACCAGGCGACTCACCCGGCGTCAGTGTCGCCCAAACACGGGGATTTTGCGACCGCCCTGGTGGGTGTATCCCGCGACCATGCCGATCTGGGGTTTGCGCCGGGCGGCGAACATGCTTCACCTCAGGCATGAGCGGGCGGGTGCCCGCCGCACGACTTTCGAGCGGGACAAAGGCGGACGGCATGGCAAGCGTGACTTCTGCGGGGACTGAACAGCGCGCGCCCCTCCCGGCTGCGCTCATTCTTGTGCTGGTCGCCCTGCTAGTCAGTTCCTACGCGGTGAAGCTGTTCGTGTTCTGGTGGCAGCCGAACATGAGCTATGCGGATGTCACCTTCCAATATCTGGAACAGGCGCACCGGCTGATGTACGGGCGCGGCCTGCTGCCGTGGGAATTCGTCTCCGGCGCCCGCCCCTGGCTGGTGCCCGGCCTGATCCTGCCGGGCATGGAACTGGCCCGCGCGCTGGGCGGCGCCGCGCAGGCGCAGATCTTCGGCGCCGCCGCCGTGTGCAGCCTGGTCTCGCTGCTGGTGATCCCGCCCTGCTTCCTGTGGGGCTGGCGCATCGCCGGCACCGTGGGCGCGGTGGTCTGCGGCGCGCTGGGCGCCTATTGGTTCGAGACGGTCTATTATGCCGGCCAGCCGCTCCAGGACACCATTGCCACCTTCCTCCTGGTGCCCGGCGTCTACCTCGCCTATCCCGATGGCCCGGCCCATAGCTTCCGCCGGCTGGTGTTGGCGGGTCTGGTGCTGGGGGCGGCGCTGGCGTTTCGCATCCAGCTCGGGCCCATCGTGCTGCTGGTGGGCATCTGGGTGGCGCGGCTGAATGTGCGCGCCTACGCCGCCTTCATCCTCGGCGGCATCGGCCCGCTGCTGTTTCTCGGCGCGCTGGACTGGGCCACCTGGGGCCTGCCGTTCCAGTCGATCATCAAATATGTGAAATACCAGTCCTCCAGCATCGGCGAGACCGGCGACGGCCGTTTCGGCTTCGTGCCCTGGTATCACTACCCGGCCTGGATCCTGGCCTATTGGTCCGGCGCCTTCGCCCTGATTGCCCTCACCGCTTTGCTGGCGGCGCCGCGCCTGCCGCTGCTGCTGGCCATTCCGGTGGTCAATCTGGCGGTGTTGGAACTGATCGCCATGAAGCACCCGCGCTATCTCTATCCGGGGGTGCCGTTCGTGCTGGTGCTGGCGGGCCTGGGCGGATCGATCCTGGCGCTGCGGCTGTGGGAGGGCAAGGTTCCCCTCCGCCGCATCGCGGCCATCGGCTTCGTCTTCGTGGCGCTGACCTCGGCCCTGCTGGGCGGCTTCGGCTATTTCGCCGCCACCTTCTCCCTGGGGCGCGGCACCATCTTGGCCACCCGCGCGGTCAATGCCGACCCCGCCGCCTGCGGCCTTGCCATCGCGCCGGGCAGCAATTGGTGGCTCAGCGGCGGCTATGTCTATCTCAATGCCGACAAGGGGCTCTACGGCATCAGCGCTGGCGACCCGGACTTCAAGGCCAGGAGCGCCGCCTTCACCCACATCCTCACCACCAGTGAACTGCCCGGTGAGCCGCTGGAGGATTTTTCCGCTCTCGGCTACCAGAAGGGCCAATGCTACGCCAACGGCACCCGCGGCCCCGCCTGCCTGTGGCACCGGGCGGGCACCTGCACCCCCGGCGCGGCGCCCCCGCTCAAGGCCAGCCTGCCGCCATGGCTGGATGAGGCCAAAAGCCAAACCCGGTAAGATCAGGGTCATGCGTCCCCCCTACCCTGGGCCGGCGAACGGCATGCGTGAAGGAGGCCCCGACCTGTGCACATCGTGACCAACATGGCGGCGATCCCTTCCCCCTGGCGCGCCCGCGATGGCCGCACCGGCGCCCGCAGCCTCGCCCACACAGTGTGGGCGAGCCTGAAGGCCGGCCGGCCCAAGGACACGGTGTTCGTGACCAATTGCGACCCGGACCTGACCATGGGGCTGGTGCTGGCGGGCCTGATCTGGCCGCCCGCCCGCCGCCCGGTGGCGGCGTTCGACCTGGTGCTGCGGCGACCGGCCACCGCCAAGGCGCGGCTGCTGCATGTGGTGAAGCGCGCCCTGCTGGCGCGGGTGGATCTGGTCATCAATTTGTTCAGCGACACCACAGGTCTCGCCGAGGTCTACGGCATCGCGCCGGAACGGTGCGTGTTCGTGCCGTTCAAGGTCAATCTGTCCCCCTCCGAGGTGGCCGGTGCGCCGCGCGCCGAGGACTATGTGCTGTGCTTTGGCCGCTCCCTGCGGGATTTCGACACCTTCTTCGACGCCATGGCCACCTTGCCGCTGCCCGGCGCCATCGCCCAGGTGGACCCGGCTGAGCTTCAGCGCCACGGCGCCCGCTTCACCCGCCCATTGGCGGCCTTGCCCGCCAATGTCCGGCAGTTGAAGGATGACGGCACGCCCCGGGCGCAACGGGATATGCTGGCGCGGGCAAAACTGGTGGTGATCCCGGTACTGAAGTCGTCCATCGTCGCCTCGGGCATCTCCACCGCGCTCAATGCCATGCGGCTGGGCAAATGCGTCATCGGCAGCGAGGGGCCGGGCATGTCCGACATTTTCTCCACCGAAGTGCTGACCGTGCCGGCGGAAGACCCGGCCGCGCTTGCGGCGATGATCAACAGCGCCTGGCACGATGACGGCTTGCGGCAGCGCACCGCCGCCGCCGGCCTGGCCTATGCCGAAGCCCAGGGCGGGGAGGCGGAACTGGCGCAGCGCGTGGTGGAAGCGGTGGCCGCGCGCTTTTCGCGACGGTAATCATCGGATCTCGCCTTTACCGCTGCGGAACGGAACTGGCGCGGCTTCTGTCCGTTGTCTCCGAAAGAGGAGCTACGCCATGGAATGCAGCAACGTGACATCCAAACTCATGATCGCCCTGATCGGGCTCGCGGTCTGCGCCGGGCCGGTTTCGGCCCAAGGCGTGGTCCGTGGCGCGCAGGAGGGTGCCGCCACCGGAAATAACGTGGCCGGCCCCGTGGGTGGCGTGGTGGGCGGCGCCGTCGGCGGCGTTGCAGGCGGTGTGGTCGGCGGCGTCAAGGGCGTCCTCGGCGTGCCGCAGAACACCACCCCGCACAAGGCCAGGAAGACCACGGCCAAGAAAAACAAGGCCACCAAAACCACCACCAGCACCGCGGCGCCCACGTCCGCCACCCCGGCATCGGCCACGTCCCCATCGACTGCTCCGGCCCCCGCCACCCCGCCGTCCACCGGCCCCGGCTCCACCCCGAGCCCCAGCCCGGCGACCACCTCGACCACCAACACCCCCGCGCCGCAGCCTCAGCCCTTGCCGCAGGCGCAGCCCTTGCCGCAGGCGCAGCCGGCGCAGTAAACGGTTGAGCCGCGCCCTCGGCCTGGCCCTCCGAGGCCGACCGATGGGTCGCTAGAGACGGTCAAGGGCGGCATCAAGGGTTGCCGCCCGCGCATCCCAGTCTTCCGCCGCCACCGCCGCACGACGCCGCGCGGCGCCGCCGTTGCCAACGGCGGCCAGGATGGCCGTGGCCAGATCGCCCCCCGGCGGGATCGCCGAGACCAGATGCTCGTACGGAAGCAGGGCCGGAAACGTCGTGGCGGCGATGGGCGTGCCGCTGGCCAGATATTCCCGCAGCTTCAACGGATTGCAGGCGCGGATCTGCGGCGTGTCGCGGAACGGGATCAAGGCCACGTCCCAATGCTGCACATAGCCCGGCAGTTCCCCGTGGGCGCGCGGTCCGAGGAACAGCACATTGGGCAGCGCCTCCAGTTCGCAGACATCGGTGCGCACCGGCCCCACGAATACGAAGCGCCAATCCGCCAGCGTCCGCGCGGCGCGGGCAATCATGCCCAGGTCCAGCCAATCGGAAATGCTGCCGTAGAAGCCGGCCACCCGCCCTTCCGGCAGATCGCCCGGCGCCGGGGCCGGGGTGCTGAACAGGCGGCAATCCACCCCATGGGGCAGCAACAACACCTTCTCGGCGGGAAACCGCGCCGCCAGGACCGAGCTGGCCGCCACGATCAGATCCGCCTTGGCCGCGAGCCGCTGCTCCATTTCCAGCACCGGGGCATGGTCCACCCCGGACAGGGCGCCGAAATCGTCGCCGCAATAATAGACCACCGCCCGCTCGTCCAAGGCCCCGACCACGGAAATGGCGCTGGGCAATGAGGTCCACAGGATCGGCCGCGTGATGCCCGCCGCCTCCATGGCACGGCGGACCTGCCGGCCCAGCAGCATGCGGTTGGCGCGTTCCGCCAGGACACTGCCCGGCCACGGCACTGCCAAAGGCGAGAGGATGCGCACCGGGCCGTCCGGCGCCGTCAATGCCGGTGCGGTTCCGGCGGTGCTCCTGGACCCGCGTCCCGCCACCGCGCCCAGCTTGCCGGCCAGCCGGCGCATATCGCCCATGGCGAGCCGTGGACGGCGCAGGCCGATGGAATTGACCCACAGTACCCGCCGTCGCCGGGCGAGGCGCGCCACCAGATGCTGGGTGGAGGAGGGATGGGCGCCCCAATCCTCGCCGAAGACCACCAGATCAGCGCTCATGTGCCGGCCCGCAGGTCCGCACCCGAGGTGCGGGGGAGGCTGGAGATGTAGGGCGGTGGCATGCGTTCCAGTTGCGGCGGGGCCTGGGACTGGCTCAATTGCCGCGACAGCGCCACGGTCATGCCCAGCATCACATAGAGCGGCCACGCCAGCCCCTGGGTCAGGAAGGTGCCGGACACGCAGAAGCTGGCCAGCCCCGAGGCCAGCGCCAGCGCCGCGGTCTGAAGCCGGGGATCCGTCCCCGGCGCCATGGCCGCTTCCAGGTTTCTCAGGGCGCGGCGGATCATCATCACCACCATGGTGATGAAGGCGCCGAAGCCCAGGAAACCGGTCTCCGCCAACACGCCGAACCAGGTGGAATGCACCGCGTGTTCGTGCCCGTCCCAGGCCTCGGTATAATAGAAATAGTTGGCGGGAAACGTGTTGATGCCCACCCCCAGCAGCGGATGCGCCTTGGCCATGTTCCAAGCGGTGGTCCAGGCGATGAGGCGGCCCTCGGACGATTCGTCGATGCCGCTCTCCGCCGCCCCGCCGGACGATCGGCCGGAGATGCCCGCCACTGCAAATAGCAGCATCACCGCCACGGCGCCGACGCCCAGCAGCAGCATCTTGTTCTTCACGTAGCGGCTGCCCAGCACCGCGGCGACGGTGGCCATGCCCAGCAGGCCGCCCCGGCTCTGGGTGCAGACGATCGCCCCCACCACCACCGCAAAGCCGATCACCCCGAGCATGCGGTTGAAGATGCCGGTGCGCGCCACCGCCAACGCCCCGGCGAAACTCAAGGGGAACAGCAGCGCCAGCGCCAGATCATTGGGGTCGCCCAGCACCGAGCCCACCGCACGGCCGATGGTGACGCGGGTGCCCTCCACCAGGCCGATGCCGTTGACCTTGTTGTAGATGGCGACGCAGGACACGGCGATCCCGGCCAGGATCAAGGTCTGCACCGCCAATTGGAGATCCGCCGCGGTGCGCGTGGTCCAGGCGATGAGCACCGTCATCAGCGCCACCTTGACCAAGGTGTCGGACCAGAAGGTGATGGACAGGTCCCGGCCGCTGGAGGTGGCCACCGAGGCGGTGCAGAGCATGAAGAAGACCGCATAGGCGGTGAGTTCCTTCGACCAGAACGGCTTCACGGACCGCATCAGCACCAGATGCCAGAACATCACCACCATCGTCAGCTGCGCCAGCAGCTGCGGAATGCGCATGGGGCTCAGGAAGGGAAACGCCTCATGGATGCGCAGGAAGGAAAAGCAGACGAAGATGATGCACGGCACCGATGGGCGCTTGAAGGCCAGCACCACCATGGTGAGGCCCAGCGAGATGCCCAGCGGCAGCTCCACGCCGGGCGTGGTCAACCACACATAGGAAATGACGCCCACCACCGCCAAGGCGATGGAAATCTGGACCCAGTGCCCCTGCCGCTCCGGCGTCATGGGCGCGGAGTGGCGGGCCTGTGAAGAACTGCCCTCGGTCACGCTTCGCCTCAACGCCGCATCGTTTCGGTGGTATTCCAACAGTCTACTACATCTCATGCGTGTCGCACGAGGCAACCCCGTCCTCAGGGCGCCGGCAGGCGCGCACCCGCCGCCGCATAGACCGCCCGGACCTGCGGCACCAGCACATCCACCGCAAAGCCCTCCCGCGCCGTATGCCACGCCGCATCGCCCATGGCCGCTCGCGCCGCGTCCTCCTGCGCGCGCCACGCCGCAACCGCACCGGCCATGGCATCGAGATCGCCGGCAGGAAACAGCCAGCCGTTGCGGCCGTTGGAGATCAGCTCCGGCAATGCGCCCACCGCGCTGGCCGCCACCGGTATGCCCGCCGCCATGGCCTCGATCGCCGCCAGCGGCAGTCCCTCGGCCCGCGAGGGCATCAGCAGCAGGCCCAGGCGCGGCCAGATTCCAGACGGATCGGTCACCAGGCCATGGAAGCGCACCACCGAACCGTAGCGGGCCTCCAGCTCGGGCCGCAGCGCGCCGTCGCCGAACGCCTCGAAGGCGATACCCTGCCCCGCAAGGCGTTCGGCCAAGGCGCAGAACAGGTCCGGCCCCTTCTCCACGCTGAAGCGACCGACAAAGCCCACCACGTTTGGGCGCGCCACGACCGGCGACGTCGCCGGCACCGGCACGAAATTGCCGATCACCGTGGCCCCGAACGGCAGGCCCTGTGCGATGGCCGCGCTGACCGCGATGCGCGGGGCAAGGCATGAGGTCAGGGCATCCAGCCCCTGATAGAGGGAGACCGGAAACGGCCCCCGCTCGCCCGCATGGAATGTGGAGACGCAGGGGATGCCCACCAGCCGTGCCGCCAACCGCCCGAGAATGCCGGCCTTGTAGCCATGGGTGTGGATGAGGCGTGGCCGCTCCCGCCGCAGCCGCTTAACCAGGCCCATGACCCCGCCGCCGATCACGCCGTGCGGGACGCCAGCCGCATCCAGCTGTCCCAGCCAGGGATTGGGGCCGTGGTCGGCCAGGCGCATCACCCGGACCGCCACGCCCTGGGCAATCAAGGCCCGGGCCAGGACGCCAATATGGGTCTCGATGCCACCGACGGTCGACGAATCCACCACCTGCCAGATGTCGTCCGCCACGCTGCCTTCTCCTTGCCGGCCGCATCCGCCATGGGCTCGCCCACGCCGTCGGCAGCTTTATGCGGCAGCGGCCACCGCCGGCGCCAGTCTTATCAGCCGCTTGCCACCGCTCCGGGCACGATGGGCGCGTATCCGATCAAGATATCCATTTTGGATGCGTCTGACTTTGATTAGACGTAATAAATATGTCATTTAGCGAAATTGAACCAGATTAAAAAATTATCGTTTAAACAATTACTTCTATTTATCGATGTATTATCAACTATTATCAAAAGTTCAAATCAGACCACCATAGAAAATCGCCAGCACCCTAGCGCAGGAGACGTACGGGACGGCGCTTTTAGGGAAAACCACCATGTCCCAGATCGTGCACGCCCTTGACGGCCAACCCATCGGCAGAAAGATCGCTGCGATCTGCGCGCTCTTTCTCTTGCCGATCGGCTTGTTCGGCCATCTCTTTGTTTCCCAATCCAACAAAGACATCGGCTTCGCCGAGCGCGAGCGCGACGGTGTGGCCTATTTGGGGCAGATCTGGCCGGCGCTGTCGCTGGCCATGAGCGGCGGCACGGGGCCGATCGCCATCCCGGAAAACGTGACTGCAGGCCTGCGCCGGGCGGGAGCGGCCAATGACGGCATCATGCAGACCGAAGCCGCCCGCAAGGACCTCCTCTCCGCCATCGAGAGCCGCTCGGGCGCGGCCATCGGGCAAGCCGCCCTCACCCTCATCGCCAAGGTGGACGACGGCTCCAACCTGACCCTCGATCCCGACCTGGACAGCTTCTACCTGATGGACGCCACCACGGTGAAGCTGCCGGAACTGGTGGCGTCGGCGCGGGCGATGCGCGACGCCGCGGCCGCGCTCCGGGCCGAAGCGGCGCCTCGCTTCGAAACCCGCGTCGCCGCCGTCACCGCCAAGGCGCGCCTCCTCGCGGCCTCTGGCGCCGTCCAAAACGCGACCGCGTCTGCGGTCGCCGCCCATGGCGATGGCTCGCTGGGGAAAGTCATGACCCCCGCCGCCGCGACACTGAAGGAGCGCGTCGCCGCATTGGTGGCCGTGGACGAGGCCCTCTCCGCCGGCCGCAGCGGCGATCTCGCCGCCGACATCCGTCTGATCGATGCGGCCCACGCGGCCATCAACGCCGCCGCAGAGCCGTTCTGGACCGCGGGCGCCGCTGAATTGTCCCGGCTGCTCACGGAGCGGATCGACGGCTTCCAATCCAATTTATGGCGACAGGTCAGCCTGGGCGTCGCGGTCTGCGTGGCCATTTTTCTCCTGGCCGCCCTCATCGGCTACCGCATCAAGGCCGGGATCGGGCGCATCGTCCAGCGCATGGAGGAACTGGCAGGGGGCGATATCACCTCGGCCATTCCGTTCGGCGACTATAACAACGAATTGGGTAAGATCGCCGCGACGGTGGAAGTGTTCCGCACCGCGCTGGCGCGCATCGAACAGGTCCAGGCGGAAAAGCAGGCGGGCGACCGCCTGGCGATGCAGCAGCGCCAGGAAATGCTTGCCGACCTGTCGACCTCGTTCGAAGCCACCGTCAGCCGTATCGTGCTGAAGGTCGCGACCGCAGCCAAGGAGCTGGAAAGCTCCGCCCATGGCCTCGCCGTCTCGTCCCGGCAGGCGTCGGAACAGACGGAGGCGGTGACCGCCGCGGCCTCGCAGGCTTCCGACAATGTGCAGACCGTGGCCGCCGCGACCCAGGAACTCTCCAGCTCCATTCGCGAAATCGACCGCCAGGTGCAGCAATCCACCGACATGGCCGCGCGGGCGGTGGCCGATGCGGAACAGACCAATGTGCAGATCCACGGCCTCTCCGAAGCCACCCGCACCATCGGCAGCGTGGTGGATCTGATCAATGCCATCGCCGGCCAGACCAATCTGCTGGCGCTCAATGCCACCATTGAGGCCGCCCGCGCCGGCGAGGCCGGCAAGGGGTTCGCGGTGGTGGCGAGCGAGGTGAAGCAACTGGCCGAGCAGACCACCCGCGCCACCGCCGAGATCCGGGAGCGGATCGGCTCGATCCAGGGCTCCAGCTCCGAGGCGGCGAGCGCGGTGCAGGGCATCAACGCCACCATCGAAGGCCTCGCGGCGATTTCCACCGCCATCGCCGCGGCTGTCACCGAGCAGGGAACCGCCACCCGCGAGATCGCCCAAAGCGTGGAGATGGTCGCCAGCGGCACCTCGACGGTGTTCGCGAACATCTCCGGCGTCCACGCGGTCAATCAGGAATTCAGCGCGGTGACCGCCCAGGTGCTGACCGCTGCGGAGGAATTGTCCAGCCTTAGCGCTGCGCTTACGGCGGAAATGGGCGCCTTTCTGGCACGCGTCAGGGCCTCCTGAGGCTGGCCACCGCACGCCACCCACCGGGCGGCAACGCGCGTCCCGCCCCGATGGGTGGCGGTCGCCAGACGGGAAAGTGCGCCAAAGCCGCGCAAAGACGTGTTCCCCGCCGCCGGCTCTGATATATGCGCCTCGCTACATGCTTGAACGAGGCGCCGCGCTCCATGACCAATGTCACTGCTTTCACCGACAAAGCCACCGTCGCCCAGCTCACGGCGCGCATGCTGCTGGAAGTGGAAGCGGTGCGCTTCTCCGACGGCGAGCCCTTCATCTTCACCTCCGGCTGGGCCAGCCCGGTCTATATCGACTGCCGCCGGCTGATCTCGTTCCCGCGGGTGCGCCAGACGCTGGTGGACTTCGGCATTTCGACGATTTATCGGGAAATCGGTTTCGAGCAGTTCGACACCGTGGCCGGCGGCGAGACCGCGGGCATCCCGTTCGCCGCCTGGATCGCCGACCGGCTGATGCTGCCGATGCAATATGTGCGCAAGAAGCCCAAGGGCTTCGGCCGCAACGCCCAGATCGAGGGCCATCTGGAAGCCGGCTCGCGGGTGCTGCTGGTGGAGGATCTCACCACCGACGGCCGCAGCAAGGTCAATTTCGTGCATGCCCTGCGCAATGCGGGCGCCGAGTGCGGCCACTGTTTCGTCTTCTTCTATTACGACATCTTCCAGGAATCGAAGACCATCCTGAAGGACTCGGGGCTGGAACTGCATCACCTGTGCACCTGGTGGGACATCCTCGCCGCGGTGAAGACCATGAGCCGCTTCGAAGCCAAGCAGGTGGATGAAATCGAGTCGTTTTTGAACGCTCCGCACGCCTGGTCCAAGGCCCATGGCGGCGCGGCGCAGCTGAGCGAGTAGTCGCACCACCATGGATCTCTACCCCCTCGTCCGCCCGTTCCTGCCGCTGATCTCGCCCGAGCGGGCGCATGGACTTGTGGTGCGCGCGCTGAAGAAGGGCTTGGTGCCCACCGACCGCACGCCGGACGATCCCGTGCTGGCCACGCGGGTGTGGAACCTCGCCTTCCCCAACCCCATCGGACTGGCGGCAGGGTTCGACAAGGACGCGGAAGTCATCGATCCGCTGCTGGCTTTGGGCTTCGGCTTCGTGGAAGCGGGCTCGGTGACGCCGCGCCCGCAGCCCGGCAATCCCAAGCCGCGGCTGTTCCGCCTGGATGAGGACGAAGGCGTCATCAACCGCTTCGGGTTCAATTCCGAAGGGCTGGCGCCGTTCATCTACCATCTGGGCCGGCGGCGCGGC
>NZ_CALRWL010000058.1:0-40473 GCF_943371865.1 Azorhizobium sp. AG788
CCCGCCCTTCATTCTTTTCGCTCCTGCCGCGCCGGGGGGCGCGGCACCAGGGCTCACCGCCCCTTGCCCATCACCAGGTCCGGGAAGCCGGTGGAGATCTGCGGGAAGATGCACAGCAGGATCACCGCCACCAGCATCAGCAGCACGAACGGCACCGTGCCCCAGATCACGTCCTTCAGCGGAATGTCGGGGGCGATGTTCTTGATGACGAAGATGTTGAGCCCGACGGGCGGATGGATCAGCCCCATCTCCATGACGATGGTCATCACCACGCCGAACCAGATCAGGTCGAACCCCGCCGCCCGCAACGGCGGCAGGATGATGGGCGCGGTCATCAGGATGATGGACACCGGCGGCAGGAAGAAGCCGAGCACCATCACCAGCATCAAGATGGTGGCCAGCAGCAGCCATTTCGACAGATGCAGCGCCACGATGGCTTCCGCCGCCGCCTGGCTGATGTGCAGATAGCTCATCACATAGGAATAGAGCAGCGACATGCCGATGATCAGCATCAGCATGGTGGATTCGCGCAAGGTGGAGGTGAGGATGGGCGCGAGATCCTTGGGGGTCCATACCCCGTAGATCACCGCGATCAGCACCAGCGCCAGGATGCCGCCGAGCCCGGCGGTTTCGGAGGGCGTGGCATAGCCACCATAGAGCGCGATCATCACGCCGGTGAGCAGGACCACGAAGGGGAGCACCCGCGGCAGCACCGCGAAGCGATCCCGCATGGTCATGGTCTCCACCCGCAGCAACTCGGACTCCACCCCGGTACGCTCATAGGCGATCTTGGCCGCCGCATACTCCTGGCGGAAGCGCACCATGGCGTAGCCGGCGAACAGGATCACCAGCAGCAGCCCCGGTCCGAGGCCGGCGAGGAACAGCCGGCCCAGCGACTGCTCGGCGGCCACCGCATAGAGGATCATGGTGATGGACGGCGGCAGCAGGATGCCCAGCGTGCCGCCGGCGGCGATGATGCCGGCGGCGAAGGCACCGGAATAGCCGCGCTTGCGCATCTCCGGAATGCCCGCCGAGCCGATGGCCGAGCAGGTGGCGGGCGAGGACCCCGCCATGGCGGCGAACAAGGCGCAGGCGAACACATTGGCGATGCCGAGGCCACCGGGAATGCGATGCATCCAGGCATGCAGCGCCGAATAGAGATCCTGTCCCGCCCGCGACTTGCCGATGGCCGCACCCTTCAGGATGAACAGCGGGATCGACAGCAAGGTGATGGAGGACATCTCCTCATAGACGTTCTGCGTCACCGTATCGAGCGAGGCGGACGGCATGAAGCCGAACATGAACAGCACCGCCACGGCGCCGAGGGCGAAGGCGATGGGCATGCCGCTGAACATGGTGGCGAGCGTGGCGCCGCCATACATCAGGCCGATAACCAGGGTGCTCATGGGCGGCGTCCTCCGGCCAAAGCGCAGGCCACCTGAAGGGCGATCTGCACGGTCAAAAGGGCCATGCCGAGCATCATGACCGAATAGGGAATCCACAATGGCGGACCCCAGGTGGAGGAGGAGACGTGGCCATCCTCCCAGGCCTCATGCAGCAGCACGTAGGATTTCCAGGTGAAGAAGGCGCAGAAGGCACAACTGGCCACATCCACCAGCAGCAGGCGCACGCCATTCACCTTCGGCGGCAGCAGAGCGGAGAGCGCCTCGATGGCCACATGGCCGCGCCGGCCCTGCACATAAGCGGTGGTCATGAAGGTGGCGCCCACCAGCAGGAACACCGAGGCCTCATCCTGCCAATAGGTGGGGGAATGGAACGCCAGGCGCGTGAGCACCGAATAGGACAGGATCAGGCTGGCCAGCACCAAGGCGATGGACGCGAGGAGCACGATCAGCCGGTTCAGCAGGGTGAGGGCGCCTTGCAGCACCCCCAGCACGGGATGGGCCGCCTGGGCGGCGGCCAGCGCCCGTGCCTCGGGGGAGACGGTCGCTCCCCCGATTTCGAAGCCGTGAGCGCTCATGCCTGGACCTCTTCGGCCAGCTTCAGCAGCTTGGCGGAGAGGGGGGTCTTGGCGGCATAGTCCTTCCACGCGGTCTCGCGCGCCAGAACCCGCCACTTCTCGATCACCGCCGGCGTGAGATCGCTGATCTTGGCGCCGGCCTTGGAGAACACCTCGATCACCTTGAGATCGTCTTCCTGCGCGCCCTTGAGGCCGAACGGCTCCATCTCCGCGCCCACGGTGGTGATGAGGTCCTGCTGCGCCTTGGGCAATTTGTCGAAGATGGCCTTCGACATGATCAGCGGCTCAAGCATGAACCAGTAGGACGTGCCCTTGCCGGCCGCCAGTTGCTTGGAAAGTTCTTCCAGGCGGAACGAAATCAGGCTGGTGGACGAGGTGATGCCCGCATCGCAGGCGCCGGTCTGCATGGCCACATAGAGTTCGTTGGACGGCAGGTTCAGCACCGCCGCGCCCGCCGCCTGGAGCATCAGATCCATCTCGCGCGAGCCGCCGCGGATCTTCATGCCCTTGGCATCCTCCGGCGTCACCAGCGGCCGTTCGCGGCTGGCCGCGCCGCCCGCCTGCCAGACCCAGGTGATCATCTTGACGCCCTTGGTCTCCAGATAGGCGGTGAATTCCTCGCCCACCGGCTTGGTCTTCCACGCCAGGCCCTGGGCATAGGACGACACCAGGCAGGGCATCAGGCCGATGTTGCACTCGGGGGCTTCGCCGCCCGCATAGGAGATGGGGTAGAGCGAGAAATCCAGCGCGCCCTTGCGCAACGCCGAGAACTGGGCGTTGGTCTTCATCAGCGACGAGCCGGGATAGATCTCGAACTTCAGATCGCCATTGGAGCGCTTCTCCACTTCGGCGGCGAAGCGGCGCACCAGGCGGTCGCGGAAGTCGCCGTCATCGCCGGTGGAGCCGGGAAACTGGTGCGAGATCTTCAGCGTGGTGGCGGCGTGGCCGAGCCGGGAGAAGCTGAGCACGGCGGGGGCGGCAAGCGCGCCGGCAAGCATATGGCGACGGGACAGAATCATGGCGTATCCTCCTTGCGGCCGGCGCGGGCGGCGCGGCCTTCATTGGCGTTTCCTCCCGGTCGCCCCGATTGATCGGGGTCTTGGACCGGATGTCTTTGCGGCGCGACCGGAAGGTCGCGCCGGGTCGGCGTCAGGCGGCGGGGGTGTAGATGTCCTTGTAGGTGTCGCGCAGCACGTTCTTCTGCACCTTGCCCATGGTATTGCGCGGCAGTTCGTCCACGAAGAAGACCTTCTTGGGCAATTTGAACTTGGCGAGCTTCTCTTCCAGCGCCGCATGCACCTGCGCCTCGGTGAGGCCGGCGCCCGGTGTGCGCACGATCACCGCCGTCACGCCCTCGCCGAAATCCTTGTGCGGCACGCCGATCACCGCGCTCTCCACCACGCCGGGGAGCGCGTCGATCTCGCCTTCCACTTCCTTGGGATAGACGTTGAAGCCGCCGGTGATCACCAGGTCCTTGCCGCGGCCGACGATGTGCACATAGCCCGCCGGATCGATCTTGCCGAGGTCGCCGGTGATGAAATAGCCATCGTGGAATTCGGAGGCGGTCTTCTCCGGCAGTTTCCAATAGCCCTTGAACACGTTGGGGCCCTTCACCTCGATGGAGCCGATCTCATCGGCCCCCAGGACCGTGCCATCCTCGGGATTGGTGATGCGCACGGAGATGCCCGGCAGTGGGAAGCCCACGGTGCCGGCGATGCGGGCGCCGTCATAGGGGTTGGAGGTGTTCATGCCGGTTTCGGTCATGCCGTAGCGTTCCAGGATCGCTTGGCCGGTGCGCGCCTGGAAGGCGCGATGGGTCTCTGCCAGCAAGGGGGCCGAGCCGGAGACGAACAGGCGCATGTGCGCGGTCGCCTCGCGCGTGAGGCCAGCCTGGTCCAGCAGGCGGGTGTAGAAGGTGGGCACGCCCATGAGGGTGGTGGCCTTGGGCAGCAGGCGCAGCACTTCGGCGGCATCGAACTTCGGGCAGAAGATCATGGTGGCGCCGGCCATCAGCACGATGTCGCCGGCCACGAACAATCCGTGGGTGTGGAAGATCGGCAAAGCGTGGATCAGCACGTCGTCGGAGGTGAAGCGCCAGTAATCCCGCAGCGTTTCCGCGTTCGACAACAGATTGGCGTGGGTGAGCATGGCGCCCTTGGCGCGACCGGTGGTGCCGGAGGTGTAGAGGATGCCGGCCAGATCGTCCGGGCCGCGCGGCACGTCGGTGAAGGTCTCGGGCAGGCCGGCGGCGGCCTGGGTCAGGGAGCCGGCGCCGTCGGTGCCTAAGGTCTCCACATGGGGCACGTTGAGGCTGGCGGCGAGCGTCTTCACCGCCTCGGCGGTTTCCGGGCGCACCACCACCACGGTCGGCTCGGCGTCGGAGAGGAAATAGCTCAGCTCCGACAAGGTGTAAGCGGTGTTGAGCGGCAGATAGACCGCGCCGGCCCGCAGCGCCGCCAGATAGAGCACGAATGCGGTCCAGGACTTCTCCACCTGCACCGCCACCCGGTCACCGGGCTTCACGCCGCGCGCCACCAGGAGGTTGGCCAGCCGCGCCGAGAGGGCGAGGGCATCGCCATAGCTCTCGTGCGCGCCATCGGGATGGATGGCCAGCGGCTTGGCCAGATCCGGCATGGCTGCGCGTATGGCGGCGAAGAAGTGGTTTTCGGTGGGAGTGGACGTGGTCATGGGATGGGCACCAGAGAGCGCGCGGCGGCTTCGCCGCGCAGGAGTTTCTTCACGGCCGAGGAGGCCACCACCTCGCCCTTGCCGGCGAAGGCTTCGTGGTTCTTCTCGATGTCGCTGAGCACGTAGCGATAATTGACCATCAGGCCGAGCGCCTGATCGATGCCCTTCTCGGACAGGTCACCCATGGGGTTGAGGCGCTCCAGCCGGGCGCCGTTGCCCAGATGAAAGCGCGCCACCGGATCCACCGGGCGGCCCTTGGCGGTCTTGGCCATCAGGAAATAATGGGCGGCGAGCGCGTTCATCAGCGGCGTGAGTTCCGCCCGCACCGCCTCCTGCTCCACCCATTCCGGGGTGTCGAGCAGTTCCAGCAACTGGCGATCCGCCGCGGTGACCGCGATGGAGGATTCCGAGCGGCGCTCGCCCTCCAGCCATTTGCGGAAGCCGGGCACCGGGGAGAGGGTGACAAAGGTGGTGAGCGAGGGGATCTCGCGGGAGATTTCCTCCACCACCTGCTTGATGAGGAAATGGCCGAAGCTCACCCCCGCCAGTCCGCGCTGGCAATTGGAGATGGAATAGAACACCGCGGTGGTGGCGGTGCCCGGCGCGATGGGATCGCGGGACTGGTCGAGGATCGGGGCAATGGCACCGGGCGTCTCGCGGGTGAGGGCCACTTCCACGAAGATCAGCGGCTCGTCCACCAGGGCCGGATGGAAGAAGGCGTAGCAATGCCGGTCGGGGCTGTCCACGCGGGCGCGCAGATCGTTCCAGTCGCGGATGGCATGCACCGCTTCGTAGCGGATGATCTTCTCCAGCACATTGGCCGGGGTGGCCCAGTCGATCCGCCGCAGCACCAGGAAGCCGCGGTTGAACCAGGATGAGAACAGATGGCCAAAATCGCGATCCACCGGTCCCAGGTCGCGGCGGCGGCTGAGCGCGTCCATCAGGTGCTCACGCATGTGCACCAGATCGGCGGTGGCGCCCGGCGCCATGTTCAGGCGGCGGAACAATTCCTGCCGGCGCGGCTCGCTGGCGCCGTGCAGTTCGGAGACGGCGGCCTCGGTGGGATTGGCGGTGTAAGCGGCGATGGCCTTGGACAGGCGATCCGCATCGGGGCCGAAGGTCTCCAGCAGCGCCTCGAAGAAGGCGATGCGGTCGCCGGTCTTCATCTGGCCGTAGCGGGAGAGGATCTCGGCCGCCAAGGCGACGCCGGAGGCTTCACCGCGGCCGGTGAGCAATTCCTCGCAGCGATCCACGAGGGTGGCGGCGCGGGTGGCGCCGGTGGTGCGGCCGGAGCGGTCGAGCAATGCGCGGCCACGGTCGGCGATGGTGGTCAGGAGATCGCCGAAGAACGAGCTGTTGGAACTCATGGCGCCGGTCTCGTCGGTTGAGGAATGAGACATGGGACAGCGTCATTCCGGCCCTGGCAAGGCACGGCGACGTATCCGCCTTTCGATCCCTGGCGCACACAGCATGCGGCAGGGGTCTCAACCCTTCTGAGCTTATAAGAAGGTGACTTGCATCAGCTGTCAATAATCATGTATGCAAGATCGCAAGCGTTGCATTTGAGAGGCGCCATGCGCGGCGATGCGACCCCGCGGCTGCGGGAAGCCCTGGAAGACGACATCCTGGCCGGCCGGCTGAAGCCCGGCCAGCGGCTCGACGAGGTGGGGCTCGCCGAGCGCTTCGGCGTGTCGCGCACGCCGATCCGCGAGGCGCTGATCCAACTGGCCGCCTCCGGCATGGTGGAGATCCGGCCCCGGCGCGGGGCCTATGTGGCCCTGCTGGGGCCGCGCCAATTGATCGAGTCGTTCGAATTGATGTCGGAGCTGGAAGCGGCCTGCGGCCGGCTGGCGGCGCGGCGCATGACGCCGGAGGACCGCACCGCGCTGGAAGTGGCCCATGCGGACTGCGCCCATGCAGTGTCCTGCGGCGACATCGAGACCTATTATATCGAAAATGCCCGCTTCCACGCCGCCATCTATGCCGCCACCGCCAACCGCACCCTGGCGGCGGAGGCGCTGCGGCACCAGCGCCTGCTCCAGCCCTATCGCCGGCTGCAGTTGCGGGTGCCCCGGCGGATGGACGCCTCGTTTGCCGAGCACCAGGGCATTTTGGACGCCCTGGTGACGGGGCAGGGGGATCTCGCCGCCGAGCGGCTGCGCGCCCATGTGCTGGTGCAGGGAGAGCGCTTCCTCACCTTGCTCACCGCGCTTCAGGACGAAGCCGAGGCCCTGGCCCGCGCCGGTTGATCGCCGGTCGCGGTCGCCTCAGGCGCCGGTGAAGAAGTCCACCACCAGCTTGATGTTCAAGGTGATGATCAGGATGCTGGCGGCGCTGGCGCCGATGGTCTGCCAGCGCGGGGCCACGAACGCGCCCATCTTGCGCTTGTCGGCGGTGAACATCACCAGCGGCACGATGGCGAAGGGCAATTGCAGCGACAGCACCACCTGGCTGAGGATCAGCAGCGTGCCGGCCCCCTGTTCGCCATAGGCGATGGTGACGATGGCGGCGGGCACGATGGCGATGCAGCGGGTGATCAGCCGCCGCAGCCAGGGTTGCAGCTTGATGTGGATGAAGCCCTCCATCACCGCCTGGCCGGCAATGGTGGCGGTGACCGTGGAGTTCAGCCCGCAGCAGATCAGCGCCACCGCGAACAAGGTGGGCGCCAGCGAACTGCCCAGCAGCGGGTTCAGCAATTCGTGCGCCTTGCCCAGGTCCGCCACCTCGCCCGAGCCGTTGCCGTGGAAGGCGGCGGCGGCGAGGATCAGGATCGAGGCATTGATGGTCAGAGCGAACATCAGAGCGAAGGTGGAATCCCAGGTGGCGAAGCGGATCGCCTCGCGGATGCCGCGCTCGCTGGTGTCATGCTTGCGGGTCTGCACGATGGCCGAGTGCAGATAGAGATTATGCGGCATCACCGTCGCCCCGAGGATGCCCAGGGCCAGATAGAGCATGTCGGGATTGGTGACGATCTCCGTGGTGGGCGCAAAGCCCCGGATCACCGCGCCCCAGTCCGGGTCCGCCAAGCCGATCTGCACGAAGAAACAGGCGGCGATCACCGCCAGCAAAGCGATGACCAGCGCCTCCACGAAGCGGAAGCCCAGCTTCTGCAGCCCGAGGATCAGGAACACATCCAACGCGGTGATGATGACGCCCAGTTCCAGCGGAATGCCGAACAGGAGATTGAGCCCGATGGCGGTGCCGATCACTTCCGCCAGATCCGTGGCGCAGATGGCGAATTCCGCCAGGATCCACAGCACGAAGGACACCGGGCGCGGGAAGCTGTCACGGCAGGCCTGGGCGAGATCGCGGCCGCTGGCCACTCCGAGGCGCGAGCACAGCGCCTGCAACAGGATGGCGATGACATTGGACAATAGCGCCACGAACAAGAGCGCATAGCCGAAGCGCGAGCCACCGGCCAAGGACGTCGCCCAATTGCCGGGGTCCATATAGCCCGTGGCCACCAGATAGCCGGGGCCGATGAAGGCGAACATCCGGCCGATCTTGCTGCGGTGGGACACCGGAACTGAGCCATGCACATCCGACAGCGCCGGTTCGCCGCGCGGATTGCGCCAGCCGTCGGCGTTTTTGGTCACGTGGTCCAGCATGGTTCGGTCCTAGACTGAAATTCTTCTCATTAAGATGCGGAAGCCACGCTTCCCTGTCAATGCAATTGCGAATTATTTGCAAAAACGCACGGCGGTCGTTCCGCAGGGCGTTGCCGATGTCCGGGGCATGCCGACATCTCCCGCAATGTCATTCCCTCCCGACCGCCACAGACCTGCGGTGGCCGTTGCGCCACTGCCACGCCCCATGCGAGCTGCGCCGCGCTGGCTCGGCCCGCATTTTGGGATGCATCGGCTATCTCTGGGACGTGGGAACAATGAAATGCGCATCGCCGCCGCGTAAGCTGGACCCGCGCGGGTGGCGAGCGCGCCGAGGTCAGACTCGGCTTCGCCGTGCCGCCGGTGAGATGACGTTGCCACGTCCCATGCTGGCCTGAGCAGCCTGCCGATCCGCCTTTCGTGCGGGCGCGGGCAGCAGGCCAGAGGGGGCGGCGTCGTGGTGGGGATCGAAGCGAGGCTAAAGATGAGCGACTCGGACACCGGCCAACCCTCAAGCCAGCCGAACGTCTCCGACCCCAAGGGCGGGCTCTACGGCGGATGGTATGACTCCAGCCAGCTGGACCCGAACGTGCGTTCGGTGATGATGGACTATCGCTGGACCACGAGCCTGGGAGGCACGCAGGCGGCGGGCCACTTCACCTATGCGTTCGCCACCGGCCCCAGCGACTATACCGACGTCCCGGGTGGATATGTCGGCCCTGCCTTGGCCTCAACGGCGACGGAACTGAGCGCCTCGCAGAAACAGGCGGTCCTCACCGTCTTCGGCCTCATCACCGCCTACACCGGGGTGACTTTTTCCGAGGCCGCCTCGGCTTCGGCGACCGATGCCACTTTCCGTTTCGCCAATTATACCGCCGGCGGCTCGGAATCGGATTTCCCCGCCAATCAAGGGACCTATGCGCCCTCGGACAGCGGCAATGCGGCGGACACCTGGCTCGGTCAAAACGGCAACACGGCGGGCAATTTCTTCGGCACCGACGAGTTCCTGACCATTGCCCATGAGATGGGCCACGCCTTCGGCCTGAAGCATGGCCACGATCCCGACTACAACGGAGCCCTGGCGGCCGGCTTCAACGATTACGAATTCTCGGCCATGACCTATGCCGCCTATCTCGGCGCCGATACCGCAGGCGCCACAACAACTTGGGTCGGCTCCTCGCCCATCAGCTTCATGATGTACGATATTGCCGCGCTGCAGGCCTATTACGGCGCGAACTTCTCCAAGGTCGGCACCACCGCGGTCTATACCTGGGACCCGACCACCGGCCAGCAAAGCATCAATGGCGTGGCCGCGCCCCTTATGGGGGTCACCGATACCGGCAAGATCTTCAGCACCGTCTGGACCCAGGGCGCGCTGACCACCTATGACCTGAGCGCGTTCAACGAAAATCAGGTCGACGACATGCGGCCCGGCCAGTGGCTGACCTTTTCCCGGGCGCAGATCGCGGACCTGAACTCCGCGGCGGCCGAAGGCACGCCGGAATATCAGGCGCGGGGCAACGTCTATAATTCCCTGCTCTATAATGGTGACGCGCGCTCGGCCATCAGCAACCTCATCACCGGGAATGGCAACGACACCATCACCGGCAATGATTTCGACAACATCATCCGCGCCAATGGCGGAACGGACTATATCTTCAGCGGCGCGGGCAATGATCGCGTCAGCGGCGGGGCGGGTGCCGATACCATCGTGTTCGGCAGCGGCCGCGATGTGCTGTTCGACACGCTCGCCGACCTCAATGGCGATGTGGTCCAAGGCTTCTCGCTGACCACCAAGATCGAGGTCGTGGGCTCCGAGATTGCCCATACCGGCTTCTCGATTGCCAAGGGCGCCGGGTTTGCCACCCTCAGCTCCGGCGGCACCAGCTTCCAGATCCATGGCGAATTCGCCACCGGCACATTCATGTCGGTGGCCCGTGGGGCCAAGGACGCGGGCCACACATCCTTCAGTTTCGAGACCTTCTTGCCGAGCCTGTCCGAATCCGTGCAGGTCCAGTCCGACAGCATCAACGGCATCGACAATACGGACTTCCTCACCGGCGACGGCGAGGTGGGCTTCTCGGTGCAGTTCCAGTCGGCGGGGTCCGCCTACCACAACACGGTCGGCGCCTATAACATCTCGGTGGACGGGACCATTTCCAACGTCCGGATCCTGTTTTCCGACACGCTGGCGGTGAGCCAGGGGGCAACCGTCGACCTGGGCACGCCGGCCGATGGCAGCCACGTGGGCTTCTTCCTGATCCAGGACGGCTTCGGCCGCTTCGGCGGGTTGGCCAACGACCTGTCGTTCCTTCAGAGCGACGGGACGATCCCCACCCTGTTCAGCCAGAGCCGCGGCGCATTGTCGGATGCCACCATCTATCACGCCGATTCCGCCTATAATGCCGATGGCCTGGATCACGTGCTGAGCGGTGTTTCAGCGGATGGGAGTTCGCTGCTGATCGGCTTTGAGGATCTGGCGCGCAGTTCCGGCGACAATGACTTCCAGGACGTGGTGTTCGCGGTCCACGACACCTCCGGCTACCTGATCATCTAGGACCGCGGCATCCGGTGCGACGGGGGCGCGGGTCGCCCCCGGCCTGCGGCAGGAGGCCTCCCATGGTAGGACTTGCCGCGCTGGCGATGCCCGGTCACTGTCACGCCCAAGGCCGGCAGCAAGCCGGCGGCTTGGGAAGGGACGTGGCATGCCTGAGGCAGCCCAGGGATCGGATACCTATGATTATGTGATCGTCGGCGCGGGATCCGCCGGCTGTGTCCTGGCCAATCGGCTCTCTGCCGACCCCAATGTGCGGGTGGCCATCGTCGAGGCCGGCGGCAAGGACAACTGGATCTGGTTTCACATCCCGGTGGGCTATCTGTTCGCCATCGGCAATCCCCGCGCCGACTGGTGCTTCAAGACCGAGCCGGAAGCCGGATTGAACGGGCGCGCGCTGTCCTATCCCAGGGGCAAGACCATCGGCGGCTCGTCGGCCATCAACGCCATGATCAACATGCGCGGGCAGGCGGCGGATTATGACCACTGGCGCCAGCTCGGCCTGCCGGGCTGGGGCTGGGACGACGTGGCGCCGCTGTTCAAGGGCCATGAGGACCATTTCCTCGGCCCCAATGCCCATCATGGCAAGGGCGGGGAATGGCATGTGGAATTCCCCCGCATCACCTGGCCGCTGCTGGATGTGGTGCGCCAGGCGGCGGGGCAGGAGGGCATCGCTTCCATCGATGATTTCAATACCGGCGACAATGAAGGCGCCTCCTATTTCCATGTGAACCAGAAGCGCGGCCTGCGCTGGAGCGCGGCACGCGGCTTCCTCAAGCCGGTACTGAACCGGCGCAATCTCGACCTCATCACCGCCGGCCATGTGGAGAAGGTGGAGACCAAGGATCGCCGGGCCACCGGCGTCACCCTCTCCGGCCCCGGCGGCCGCCGCACCCTGCATGCCCGGCGCGAGGTGATCCTCGCCGCCGGCGCCTTGGGCTCGCCGCAGTTGCTCATGCTGTCCGGCATCGGGCCGGCGGAACATCTGGCGGCCCGCGGCATCGATCTGGTGCTGGACAAGCCGGGCGTCGGCTCCAACCTCCAGGACCATCTGCAGTTGCGGCTGATCTACAAGGTGGCGGGCATCGGCACCCTGAACCAGCGCTATCATTCGCTGCTGGGGCGCATGGGCATGGGGCTGGAGTTCGCCTTCCTGCGGCGCGGCCCCCTCACCATGGCGCCCTCGCAGATGGGCATCTTTACAAAGTCCGATCCCGGCCAGGAGCGGGCCAATCTGGAATTCCACGTGCAGCCGCTGTCGCTGGACAAGTTCGGCGATCCGCTGCATCGCTTCCCGGCCTTCACCATGAGCGTGTGCAACCTGCGCCCCACCTCCCGCGGCAGCATCCGGCTGAAGAGCGCCGATCCGCGCGCGGCGCCGGAGATCGCGCCGCATTATCTCACCACGGCGGAAGACCGGCAGGTGGCGGCGGATTCCATCCGCGTCGCCCGCCGCATCGTCGCCCAGCCGGCGCTGCGGCCCTATGCGCCGGAGGAACTTCTGCCCGGCGCCAGCATTTCCAGCGATGACGACGTGGCCTTGGGAAAGGCGGCGGGAGATGTGGGGACCACCATCTTCCACCCCGTGGGCACGGCCAAGATGGGCTTGGAGAGCGACCCCATGGCGGTGGTGGATGCGCGGCTGCGGGTGTTCGGCATCGCCGGCCTGCGGGTGGTGGATGCCTCCATCATGCCCACCATCACCTCGGGCAATACCAATTCGCCGACCATCATGATCGGCGAGAAGGGGGCGCGCATGATCTTGGAGGACGCCCGCGCATGAGATGCACCATCCCCGCGCTGCTCGCCGCCGGCCTGATGCTGACGGCAGCGCCCGCAGCGGCCTCCAGCCCCGACGCCTGGGCCGAGCTGTTCGCCAAGGCGCAGACGGCCTGTTTCAAGGCCAGCGGCCTCAAGGACACCCGCGCCATCGGCAAGCCCACGGACTTTTCCGACCGCGTTCTGGTGCTGGTGTCGGGCCGCTGGCCGCAGCCGCACATGAAGAATGCCAAGGCGACCTTTGCCTGCCTCTACGGCAAGGCCGGCGGTACCGCCGAGGCGCAGGAGTTGATGACCCCGCCGTGAGCCGGCGGGGTCGTCGTCAGGCGGCGATGGCGCCCACGGCGGGTGCGCCGCGGGCGAGGCCGTCGAACGCATCCAGCAGCCGCTCGCGCCAAGCATAGACGGTATCGTCCGCCTCCAGCAGCTGCACGTCGCTGATGCAGCGCGCCCACATGAACATGCCGAACACGCAATAATCCGCATAGGCCGGGGTCGCCCCGGCGAGGAAGGGCTGCTCCTTCAGCAGGGTGCGCAGCGGCGTCAGGGCCTTGCGGAAGTCGGCGACGCGGGCCTCGCGATCGGCGCAGACCTCTTCCAGCCGCCGGCCGTAGCGGGCTTCCCGGGTGGTGCGGAAATAGTCGCGGTCCTTGGCATCCAGGCGCGAGAGGATCTCCAGCACCAGCACCGGCGCCAGCAGGGGCGCCATTGCGGTATCGGCCCAGGCATTGATGAAACGCGTGAGCGCCTGACCTTGGTCGCCGCCGAACAAGGACGGGCGATCCGGATAGCGCTGTTCCAGATAGAGCGCGATGCGCCAGGAATCCGCGATGCTGTCGTCGCCATCGCGCAGCACCGGCACCATCCCCTGGCCGGAAAAGGCGATCTCGGCCTTGTCGGTGAAGCGCCAGGGCAGGCGCTCCACCTCCAACCCCTTGTGGGCGAGCGCCATGCGGCTCTTCCAGCAATGGGGGCTGAAGCGCAGCGCCGCGTCGGCGCCGGCCAGTTCGTACAGGGTCAGGACGGGACGGGGCAGGTGAGAAGAGGAGAGGTGAGGAGTGGTCATGGGGGCTCCGATTTGCCCCCATGGAACCCTGGTTCGCGGCGCAGTTCAACTGCGCCGCGCGTGCATCCGGCCTGCGGCCGCTGCTGCGTCCGCGCTCAGCGGCGCTTGCCCCGCGCCGGCGCCGCCGGCTTGGCGGCGGGCTTGGCAGAGGCGGCGGGTGCCGCAGCCGTCTTCCCCTTGGTCGGGGCTGCCGCGGGCGCGGCCTTGGCTGCCGGCTTGGCCGAAGCCGTCACGGCTGCGGCCGGGCGGGTGGCCTTGGCGGCGGGTGCCTTGGTCGCAGGAGCCTTGGCAGCGGGTGCCTTGGCCACAGCGGCCTTGGCGACACCCTTGGGGGCGACAGTCACGGCGGGTACCGGAGCCTTGATCTCAGCCTTGGGCGCGGCCTTGGCCTTGCCCTTGGCGGGCACGGGGGCCGCGATCGCCGCGACGGGCGCCTCCGCCGCCGGGATCGCCGCCACCGGAGCCGTCGCGTCCGCCTCGGTGGGCAGGCCGTTCAGCACGGTGGAGACGATGCGGGCCACCAAGGTCGCCTTGTCCTCCATCACCGGCTGATGGTGGATGTGCTTGCGCACCAGGAAGTAAATGAAGGTGGAGTGCAGGTGCCAGACCAGCTCGAACTCCAGCGGGTCCGTGGTCACCCGGTCCGACAGGCCGCGATGCACCCGCAATTCGCGCTGGATGACCTTCAGCAGCCGGTTCACATGGGTTTCGATATAAGTGGTGATGATGTCGCTGCCGGAGAGGCCGGCATAGAGCGACACCCGGATCCAGTGGCTCTCGTCCACCGCCTGGAAATAGGACAGGTAGAAGCGCTCCAGCCGCACCTGCAGCGGCACGTCGCGATCCTTCAGGCCGGCTTCCCATTCCTTGGACCAGCGCTGCACGAACACCTTCTGATAGACCTGCTCAATGAGCACCTGCTTGGTCTTGAAGTAGCGGAAAATCAGGCCCTGCGAGATGCCGAGGCGGGCGGCCAGATCCCGGGTCTGCGCTTCGAAGCCGTGCTCGGCGAAGAAGTCCACCGCGGCTTCCAGGATCATCTGCTCGCGCAGCTGCGGGGCCAGCCGGCTGCGGCGCGGCTCATTGGCCTGGGCCACGACGGCCTTGGGCGCTGCGACCTTGGGCAGCCGCGCCTTCGCGGCGGCGGGGGCCATGACCTTGGGGGCGGGGCGGGCGACCAGCGGGCGACGGGCAGCCGGGGCAGCCGGGGCGGCCGTGCGGGCGGCGCGCGGCGCTGCGGTCTTGGCGGGTGTGGCCTTGGCAGCGGCGGGCTGCGCCGGGGGCGTGGGGGCCTGCAGTGCGGGGGCGGCAACCGGCGCGGTCTTCGCCCGCTTGGCGGCCGGCTTTGCCGCTGCCTTGGCGGTGGGAGCGGCGGCGGGCGTGGGAGTCGGCGCGCTGGTGGCGGCGGCGACCTTGGGCGCCTTGCCGCGCAGCGGCTTCGGGGGCGCCACCTCAGGTGCGGCGGTCACCGCGACCGGGGCCTTCGCGACAGGGGCCTTTACGGCGAGGGCCTTCGCGGGGAGGGCCTTGGATGCGGGAGCTTTCGCCGCCGGGGCTTTGGCAATCGCGGCTTTGGCAATCGCGGCTTTGGCAACCACTGTTTTGGCTGCAGGCCGCTTGGCAACGATGGGCTTGGCAACGATGGGCTTGGCGATGACGGGCTTCGCTGGCGCCTTCGGGCTCTGGGTCTTGGGGGGGGCCGCCGTGGCCGGTGCAGACTTGGCGGGTGCGGACTTGGCGGGCGCAGACTTGGCCGGCGCGGACTTGGCCGAGGCGACCTTGGCCACGGGCGCCGTCACCGGAGCTGCTGCCGGAACCTTCACCGAAGCCTCGGCCGCTGGAGTTTTCGCGGTCCGGGCCTTGACGGAAGCGCGCGGGGCGGGAGATTTACGGATGGCCACGGGAAGGGTCCTTGCCTGTCGTTCAGGCGCCTCCACGGGCGCCCGGAGCTACAATTACCTCCAAGTGGATCTATTGACAACATAGTCAATACATCTTGAGCTATAGATTAATAAAATCATACTTTCGGATAGGGCCGAGACTGGCGCTCGCGCCCGGCCGATGACGCGGAATATCTCCCACCATGCTCGGTTTGCGGGCGATGAAGCAACTGTTGTTCGGTGGAGTGATATGCGTTGATGGCGGGCCTGTCCCGCGCCCACCGCCGGGCGATCCGCCGTTCCCGGCGCACCGCGCGGCCTTGAGTGGTGGCTCAGGCGTCCGGAGCGCCGGTCTGGCGCAAGGGGTGGGCATCGGCGAAGGCGGGCAGCGTGAGACACCGGTCCGCCAGGGTCGCGACCCTGGGGGCGAGGGCCAGATCCACCGCGAACATGCGCGCGCTCAACATATGCCCGGCGATGCAGATGTCCGCCAGCCCCGGTGTTTCCCCGACCACGAACGGGGCCGGGGGCCGGGCACTGAGCAGGCGCTCGTAGGTGCTCAGTGTGGTGCTGATCCAATGGCGGACCCAGGCATTGACCGCCTCACCGTCCGCGCCCAGCTCGGCGCGCAGATAGTCGCGCACCCGTGGCACCATCAAGGGGTGGGTGTCGGCCACCGTGAGCAGGGCCAGCGCCCGCACATAGGCCCGCTCCGCCGGCGCGCGCGGCAGCAACGCGGGCTCGGGCTGAATGTCGTCGAGATAGTCCAGGATCGCCAGGGACTGGGTGAGGCGATGGCCATCGTGCACCAGGGTTGGCACCGCATGGGCCGGGTTCACCGCATCATAGCCGGCGGCAAACTGGGTGCCGTCGAGGATGTTGACCGACACCTCCTCGAAGGCGAGCCCCTTCAGGTTCAGGGCGACGCGGACGCGGAACGTGGCGATGGAGCGCCAGAAGCCATAGAGCCGCATGCCCATGATCCCTCTCCCGTATCCGTCCGCGCCAAGGTTGCGGCTCATCTATTGATAGAGAACGCGTTATCCGATCAGCTTGCGATGCAAGCTGATCGGCGCGTGCTCTAGAGCCCCAGCAGCCGCCGGGCATTGCCGCCGCAGATGGCGGCGATGGCATCGGCATCGAGCGCCGAGCCGACCACATGGCCGATGGGGTCGCTGTCGGCCATATCATAGGGATAATCGGTGCCCATCAACACATGGTCCGGCCCCACCAGCCGCACCAGCGCCTCCAGTTGCTCGGGGGTGAACACCACGGTGTCGAAATAGAGCCGCTTGAGATAGGTGGTGGGGGCGTGGGGCAAGGTGCCTCTCGTGTCCGAGCGCGCCCCCCAGGCGTGGTCCATGCGCCCGGAATAGGCGGCCACGAACCCGCCGCCATGGACCGAGAGGATCTTCAGGTTCGGGTGCCGCTCCAGTACGCCGTCGAAGATCAGATAATGCAGCGCCATGGTGGTTTCGAGCGGATTGCCGATGACATTGTTGAAATAGAACCGCGTCATTCGCTCGGCGTGGGTGAAGCCGTTGGGATGCAGCACCACCACAGTGCCCAGTTCCTCCGCCTTGGCCCAGAACGGCGCGAAGGCGGGGTCGGAGAGTTCCTTGCCGGCGATGGTGGTGAGGATCTGCACCCCCTTGAAGCCGTGGGTCTTGGTGATCCGCTCCAGTTCCGCCGCCGCCGCGTGCCCATCCTGCATGGGCACGGTGCCGAAGGCGCGGAAGCGATCGGGCCGGCGGGCCACATATTCGGCGAGGCCGTCGTTGACCACCTCGATGGCCTTGATGCCGATCTCCACCGGCACGGTGTAATAGCATTGCGGCGGCGGCGGCATCACCAGCTGCATGTCGAGGCCGGCCTCGTCCATGTCGCGCAGGCGCTCATCATATTGGGTGATGCGGCTGGTGCGGTCCGCGTCCTGCTGCTGGTTCAGCGCCTTGGTGTCCGCATTGGCGAAATGGGCCAGCGGAATCTGCGACCAGTCGATATGGCCCTCCACGATCTTCGCCGCCGCCGGCACCGCCACATGGGAGTGGATGTCGAGCGTCAGGCTTTTGGGCCGGATCTCCCGGCCGGGCTTGCCATGGGCGCGGGCGGCGGTGGGGCCGTAGCTGTTCCAGACCTGTGTCATCGCGACTTTCCTTGACGGGGAGGGTGGATTTCAGAACACGCCGAGATGATGGGCGACCAGTTCCTGGTCGGCGGCCACCTGGGCGGCGGTGCCGGCGAAGGCGACGGCGCCGGTATTGATGATGATGACCTCGTCGGCGAGGTTCAGGGTCATCTTGATGTTCTGCTCCACCAGGATGATGGACAGGCCCTCGCCCTTCAGCATGGCGATGATGCGGGCGACATCGGCGACGATCTGCGGCGCCAGCCCCTCCGAGGGCTCGTCCATGAGCAGCACGCGGGGATTGCCCATCAGCGCGCGGCCGATGGCCAGCATCTGCTGCTCGCCGCCGGAGAGCAGGCCGGCGCCCTGGGCCTGGCGCTCCTTGAGGCGGGGGAAGATCTCGAACACCCGCTCCAGCGACCAGGCCGGGGTGTTGCGGGCGGCGGCGATGCGGCTGGCCCGCTGCGCCGCGACCTGGAGATTTTCCTTCACCGACAGGCTGCGGAACACCCGCCGCCCCTGGGGCACCAGGCTGATGCCCTTGGCGGCGATGGCCTCCGGCGTGGCGCCGGACACCCGCGCGCCGTCCAGCAGGATGGTGCCGCGCCGGGGGGTGAGGAAGCCCATGATGGTGCTCATGCAGGTGGTCTTGCCGGCGCCGTTGCGCCCCAAGAGTCCCAGCAGCCGGCCCTCGCGCAGCGAGAGGGCGATGCCGTGCAGCACATGGCTGTCGCCATAATAGGCGTCCACGTCGCTGAGTTCGAGGATCTCACTCGCCAAGATAGATCTCCCGGGTGCGCGGATCGGCCACCACGTCGGCACGGGTGCCCTGGACGATCACCTGCCCGAAGTGCAGCACGGTGATCTGCTCGGCAAAGGCCAGCGCCACGTCCATGTCGTGCTCGATCATCACGATGGCCACGTCGCGGGGAATGGTGGTGAGCAGTTCGCTCACCCCGTTGCGCTCATTCTGGGACAGGCCGGCCAAAGGCTCGTCCAGCAGCAGCACCTTGGGGCGCTGGGCCAGCGCCATGGCCAGTTCCAGCCGGCGGCGCTCGCCATAGGAGGTCTCGCCCACGAGGCGCGTGCCGCCGTCGCCCAGGCCGACCGAGGCCAGCGCCTCTTCCGCCAAGGCGAACAAATCGCGCCGACCGCTGAGCGAGATCCAGGGGTTCCAGCGCACGCCGCGCAGCCCCAGCAGGGAGAGCACCACATTGTGCCGCAGGGTATCCTGCGGGAACAAGGTGAGGATCTGGTAGGTGCGCGACAGGCCCTTGGCCACCCGCGTGCTGGTCTTCACCTTCACCAATTCCTCCCCGAACAGGCGGATGGAGCCGCTGTCCGGGCGCAGGTCGCCGGTGATCTGGTTGAACAAGGTGGTCTTGCCGGCGCCGTTCGGCCCGATGATGAGCCGCCGTTCACCGGGCGCCACGGTGATGGTGACGTCCCGCGTCACCGGAAGGCCGCCGAAGCGCTTGTTGAGGCCGGTGATCTCCAGAGCGGGGCCGGTCATGCGGAGCGCTCCAGCTTGGCGTCGGGGGCGGGGCGTGGGGTATCGGCACGCGGCGGCTCAGCGGTTGGTGGGACCAGCCCCACCGCCTTGGCCTTGCGCCGGGTCGCGGCGCGGCGCCACTGCACCAGGCCGGGCACTATGCCGTGGGGCATGAACATCACCGCCACCACGAAGATGAGGCCCAGCAGAGCGTTCCAGCGCTCCACATAGGAGCTGGCCACATTCTTCACCAAGGTGACGATCACCGCCCCCACCACCGGGCCGGAGAGCGTGCCCGCGCCGCCCAGAATGGTCATCAGCAGCACTTCGGCGGATTGCTGGAGCGAGAGCGCGTAGGGGCTGACGAACTTCTGGTAGTAGATGAACAGCAGCCCGGCCACCCCGGCCCAGAAGCCGGACAGGATGAAAGCCAGCCAGCGGATCATCCACACGTCATGGCCCAGCATGCTCATGCGCCGGGGCTGGTCGCGGGCGCCCTTCAGCGCGGCGCCGAAGGGCGAATGCACCATCCGCCAGATGCAGAAGATGGCGCAGGCGAACACCAGCAAAGCGAAATAATAGAAGCTGGTGGCTCCGTTCAGCGAGATGCCGAAGGGGGCCGGGCGCGCGGGCAGCGCCATTCCGTTGTCGCCATTGGTCAGGGCCACCCAGCGATAGGCCAGCCCCCAGACGATCTGGCCCAAGGCCAGGGTGATCATCAGGAAGCTCAGCCCGGTGGCCCGCAGCGCCAGCATGCCGAAGACCGCCGCCACCAGGGTGGTGAGCATTAATGCCCCCAGCGCGGCGGTGAGCTGGCCGTAGCCGTGGGTCACCAACCAGGTGCAGCTATAGGCGGCGATGCCGAGATAGGCCGCATGGCCGAGCGAGATCATGCCGCCATAGCCGACGATCAGGTTCACGCTGGCGGCGAATAAAGCGAAGATCAGAATCTGGCTGAACAGGTTGATATAGTAGTCACCCATGCCGAGGTGCGGCAGCACCACCAGCAATACCAGGGCGATCAGGCAGGCGAGGAGGGGGCGGTTCATCGGGCGGCCCCCGCGAACAGACCCTGCGGCATCAGCACCAGCACCAGAACCATGGGCAGGAACAGGATCACATAGGCAAAATCGGGGAACAGCGCGGTGCCGAAATTATAGATGAAGCCGACGATGAACGAGCCGACGAACGCCCCCGCCAGACTGCCCACCCCGCCGAGGATCACCACCACCAGCGCCAGCGGCAGCATGTCCGCGTCCAGGCCCGGATAGGCGGACATGATCGGGCCGCCGATAGTGCCGCCGAGACCGGCCAGCGCCGCCCCCAGCAGGAACACCAGCATGAACAGCCGCGACACCGGAATGCCGACGCCGCGGGCCATTTCCATGTCGTCCACCCCGGCGCGGATCATGGCGCCCAGGCGGGTGCGCTCCATCAATACGTGCAGCGCGATGGCGGCAAGGATGGCGACCCCAAGCACCACCAGCCGATAGGTGGGAAAGGCATAGCCGATGAAGAAGGTGGGCGCCCGCAGCCCCTGCGGCGCCGGCACCGGCACCGGGTCGCCGGTCCACACCATCAGGCACACATCGGCGATGATGAAGGAGATGCCCAGCGTCACCAGCACCTGGCCCTGGCCGTTTCCGGCCAGCCGCCGCAGCAGGCCGCGCTCCATGATCAGGCCCAGCGCGCCCACCGCCAGGCCCGAGAGCAGCGCCGCCAGCCAGAAATTGATCCCCCACGCCAGGAAGCTGGCGCCGAAATAGGCCCCCAGCATGAAGAAGGCGCCATGGGCGAGATTGGGCATGCGCATTAATCCGAAGATCAGCGAGAAGCCCGACGACAGCAGGAACAGCAGGCCGCCGAAGGCGACACTGTTCAAGGTCTGGATCAGCCAGAATTGCATTGCGCGCTCCGTTCCAAGGACGGGCCAAGGCCAAATGCGGATGGGGGCGGTGCCGGAGGGGCGGCGGGCGCAAGCGCACGCCGCCCGCTCACGCGTCGGTCACGGCTCCAGATTCTTGGCCGGCGGATAGTCGCGGGAATAGACCGGGTTCTTCAGGAACGCCTCGGGGCCGTAATTCCAGAATTGCGAGACATTCTCGTAGGTCTTGATCACGGAATTCACCAGCCGCCCGCCCTTCTTCTCCACCTTGCGGATGTAGACGTTGCCGACCACATTGCCGTAGGTATCGAAGCTCACCGGCCCGCGGCAGGTGTCCTCCACCTTGTTGGTGCGCAGCGCCTTCATCAGCGCCTCCTTGTCGTCCATGCCCTTGGGGCCGACGGTCTTCAATGCGGCTTCCAGCACGGCGGCGGCGGTATAAGTGGCGGCGCCGTAATAGCCGGGGTCCACCTTGTAGTCGCGGCGCATGGCCTCGACGAATTTCTTGTTGGCCGGATTATCCAATTCGGCGGAATAGTAGTTCACCGAGAGCAGGCCGATGGCGTCATCGCCCATCTGCTGCAGCAAAGCCTCGTCGAAGGCGGTCATGCCGCCCAGCAGCGGCACCTTGCCCTTGAGCCCATACTCATTGAACTGGCGGAAGAAGCGGAAGCCGTTGGAGCCGGCGAAGGCGGCGAACACGCAGTCCACATTGGTCTTCAGCTGGGCGATATAGGTGCCGTAGTCGGGCACGGCCAAGGGCGGCCACAGCTTCTGCACCACCTTGCCGCCGTCGGCCTCGAACACCTGCTGGAAGCCGGCGTTCTGCTCGTGGCCATAGGCGATGTCGTCGGCGATGGTCACCGCGCGCTTATATTTCAGGTCCTTGGCCGCATAGTCGCCCATCACATGGCTGCATTGCGAGGAGGTGGCGGTCACGCGCACGAACCAGGGATTGGCGCGGCGCTGGGTCATGTCGTCGGCGGCGGCCACGCTCACGGTCGGGGTCTTGGTCTGGCGGATCACGTCGTCGAGGGCGAGCGCCTCCTGGGTGGAGAGCGGGCCGATCAGGCAGGAGATCTGGTTGCGTTCCACCAGTTCCTGCATCTTGGTCAAGGCCACCGCCGGCGCGCCGCCGGTATCCACCGTGAACACCTCCACCGGAATGCCCGCGAGGATGTTGTTGCGCTCCTTCATATAGATATTGAGGCCCTGCTCCAGCTGGATGCCGCCGGAGGCCAGCGGGCCGGTCTTCACGGTCATGAAGCCGATGCGGAACGGCTTGGTCTGGGCCCGCAGCACCGCGGGCATGCCGATGGCCGCCACGCCGACCCCGGCGCCGATCCCTTTCAGAACGCTTCTGCGATCAAAAGTCATGGTCTGTCTCCCTGGCGTTTCCCCAACGGGCGGATTGGTCCGCCTCTGTCTGCTCTGGACGATTGCTCCGGCATCTTGCGCGTGCGGGCCGTTTTTGCCTCGGGCGCGGGCAGGGGCCGGGGATCGTTCTGTTTGGTGTTTGCGGCCCGTTGGCGCGGGCCGTTGCCTTCGCCCGCCCGGCGTTGGCGCGCGGGGCGGGATCGGGTGGGGGCCGCCGGCACCCGGCCGGCGGCGGGTCAGGCCTGCGGGATCACCGGCAGCAGCACATAGCTTTCATGCTGCGGGTCGAAGTGCAGGGTGGTGGTGCCGCCGAAGATGGCCTCCGGCCGGTCCAGCTGGTCGTTGTGCAGGAACGGCCCGCAGCCGGTCAGCTCGTTCTTGAAGTTGGACAGCTTGCCGCCGGAGCCGCCGGGCCATTCGTAATCCTTGCCGCGCACGGACAAGGCGATGCGATAGCCCTTCGGCACCACGATGCAGGTGGGCCAGATCTCGATGTCCAGCTCTACCGGCACGCCGGGGGTGAGGGGCTGCGCTTCGTCGTGGCTGTGGTAGGGCCGATAGGGCTCGGAGAGTGTGGGATCCAGCTTGCGGTGCGAGGCCCGCAGCCAGCCCTGCGCCACCGGCGTATGCGGATCGATGGCGCCCTGGAAGGTGACTTCCTTCAGGTCCGCCGAGAACACCCGCAGCACCAGGAACAGATCCGCATCCGCCGTGGAGGAGGAGACGAACAGCTTGGCGGCGATGGGGCCGGTGATCTCGGTGTCCTGATCCAGCGGCGGGGTCAGGAAGGTGAGGCCCTCGCCCAGAGCGGCGAACGAGACCTCGGTCGTGTTGGCCACCGGCTCCGGCGCCAGCCGCGCGGTGCGCGGATGCAGATGGAGCTTGGTCCATTGGGTGCGGGCGAGGGGCCATTCGTGCTCCGCCCGCTGCACGAACACTTCGCCGGGATGGCGCACCTGCAGCAGCACCTTGGGCTGGCGGTTCCAGCCATTGTCCGCGCCCTTCAGGAAATGGTCGAAGAAGCGCAACTGCAGGGAGCGGCCATAGTCGGTGTAGAAATGGGTCCAGTGCTCGATGCCATGGACCTCCAGCCATTTGTCCTTGGAGGCGGCGCGCACGAAGGCTTCGAAATTGCCGCGCGGATGCAGGCCCTGGCCGCCCCAATTGGCGGCGGAGAGAAACGGCACCTCGATATCGGCCCAGACCGGCGAGCGATCCTGGTGATAGGCGTCATCGAGGGGATGGGCGCGGATGTCGGCGCCGAAATCGATGCGGTTGGCGGCCAGTTCCTCCTCCGAGAGGATCTCCGGCCCGCAGACCAATTGCCCGTGCGCCTTGGAGCGCCGGCCGCGCTCGCCGATGCCGTATTGCACCGTCTTCACCTGCATGTCGTACCAATTGGCCCAGAAGGTGGAGAGGATGCCGCCGTGGTGGGTCATGTCCCGATACCAGTCGGCGGAGCCCTCCCAGATGCACATGGCGGCTAGATGCGGCGGCTTGTGCTTGGCCACGTGCCACTGGTTGGAGCCGAAATAGGAGATGCCGTTGAGTCCGACCTTGCCATTGCTCCAGGGTTGCTGGGCCGCCCACTCGATGCAGTCGTAAAAGTCCTTCTGCTCGCGCGGCGAAAAGGGGTCGATGAAGCCCGGCGAGGTGCCGCAGCCACGGGAATCCACCCGCACGCAGGCATAGCCTTCCGGCACCCATTTCTCCGGATCCACCACTTCCCAGGCCTGATGGATGTTGCTGGAGCCGGCGGGCACATCGGGATGTTTCTGCGCCATGCGCTCCCAGGCGCTGGGATAGCCTTCCTGGAACGAAAGGCCCTTGGCGTAGGGGCCATAGGTGAGCAGGACCGGATAGGTGCCCTCGTCCGGCGGCAGGAACACATCGGCGCGGACCACCAGTCCGTCGTCCATGGGGATGGGCAAGTCCCAAATGATCCGCATGCCGTCACGCAAATCCGTGCGGGTGCGGAGAGGGGATGGCGTGTGCGCCAACGGCGCGGCGATGCCGGGTTCGGTCATCCGCACGGGCAGATCCTCCTTGAGATTTTTTGGTCTTGGTCGCGCCTTATGCTTTTGCGCTTACATCCAGCATGCTAATGATCGTTCGATAATTTACAAGCCCAAAACGCGAGGCTTGAAGCCCAACGGGGGAGGTCGCCATGAAGATCGGAATCGCCGGTGCTGGACGGATGGGCGGCGCGATGGTGCTGCGGCTGCTGGAGCTGGATCATGAGGTCCATGTGTGGAACCGCTCGCAGGCCCGCCTTGCCCCGCTGCTGGAGGCCGGTGCCCAGGCCGCCGCGACGCCGGCCGCCCTGGCCGGCGCGGTGGAGGTGATCATCTCTAGCCTGCTGGACGCCTCCGCTCTGGCCGAGGTCTATGAGGGGGCGCAGGGCCTGCTCTCGGTGTCGCTGAATGGCAAGCTCATCATCGAAATGAGCACGGTGCTGCCCGATGACGAGATCGCCTTGGCGGCCAAGGTGCGCGCCCAGGGCGGCGCGTTCCTGGAATGTCCCGTGGGCGGCACGGTGGGGCCGGCGCGCACCGGCAAGCTGCTGGGGCTTGCCGGCGGCGAGGCGGCGGACTTCGTGCGCGCCCGACCGATGCTGGATCAGCTGTGCCGGCGGGTGGAGCATGTGGGGCCGGTGGGGGCGGGGGCCAGCATGAAGCTGGCCATCAATCTGCCGCTGCTGGTGTTCTACCAGGCCTTCGGCGAGGCCTTCACCTTGTGCCGGCATCTGGGGCTGAGCACCGAATGGCTGGTGGACTTCTTCTCCGACACCTCCGGCGGCGCCAATGTGCTGAAGGCCCGGCGCGATCCCATCGCCAAGGCCCTGGCCGGCGAGGACATCGGGCCGGCGAGCTTTGCGGTGGACGCCATCCGCAAGGACCTGCGCACTATGATCGCGGAAGCCGCCAAGCAGAATATGGAGCTGCCGGTCACCGCCCGCACGCTGGAGGTCTATGACGCCGCCTCCCGCGCCGGCCTCGGCGACAAGGACGGGGCGGCGCTCACCGCCTTCTGGTCGCGCCACGCCCGCACCTGAAAGGCGCCGCCGCCTCGATGCGACCGCGCGAGGGTGAGTCGGGCGGGCTCTTCGGTCCCGGCAAGATCCCGCGGCCCCCATGGGAAACGGCGCGCAATGACCTCTTCCCGCTCGATGGGCGCGCGGGGGCCGGTCGCCTGTCCTGCGTGCCCGGCTTGGCCTGCGCTGGGGCGGCGCTCATAAATTCCTGCCCCTGTGCTTTTAGGGACGGACCTGCCGGCCTCTGTCCAAACGTCACAGTCCCACGTCCAAGGTCGCAGTGCCGAACGCCTGCCATGGCAACGCTTCGGGTCTCGTCCGATCGGGCCGGGGGCCTGTGGGGAACCTCTTTGGGTTATCTCTTAAGGAGGTATCAGATGCCGCTTTTGCGCCGGCGTGCCGATCCCACCCACAGCAAAGGTGCGCTTCGCCGGCCGGTCCAAACCTCCTTTTAACGCACCGGCGGCTATGGCTTTGGGGAACCGGCCGCTCCATCCGCGCGGCCTGCTGGGTCCTGGACGCACATGCCTTCTTCGAATCACCCTCCGAAATCGATCGCATCTTCGTTTTCCAACGGCTCCGAGGCGGGCACCGCCCGCGGCCTGCCGCTGTCCGGGCCGATGTCCTTCCGCGTGCAAGCGCCGGTGGTGGCGCAACTGACGGTCACGCCGTGGATCGCCAGCGATCTGGTGCCCAGCTGGCTGGTGCCGTTCACCCTGGACGAGAACACCCGCTTCACCCGCACGCCCGACCATTTGCTGCGCAGCCGCCGGCCCGGCGACGCGCTGGACATGCCGCCCATGCCGCCGCTGCCGCCGCGCAAGGCCTCGCCTCCCGATACCTTCGGTTTCGGCATGCGGCCCTGGTCGTTCCTGGCGGTGGAGAGCGGCGACGAGCCCATCGACAGCGTTCCCATGGCCATCGCCGCCACCACTTTGGGCCCGGACTGGGAGCCGGCGCCGGAGGAAATGGCGGAGATGACCGAGATCGCCGCATCGATCCAGGCGCCCCGCGATGGGGATCTCGCCCCGGACCTGGCGATGGCGCCGCCTGCCGAGGAGGCGATCGCCGCAGTGCCGGCGACGTCGGACGACGCGGAACCTGCGCTTGGTGCCCATGACGATAGTGGCGCTTCGGACGAGGCCGCATCAGATGACGCTCTTGATGCCCTTGCGGATGTTGGGGCTCTGGCTCCTCTTGGCGCCGCCGAGGCGGCTGCGCCGGAAACCGCTGATGGCGGCGCCGGCGCCGTGTCGCTCAAGACGCCCGTGGCTGCCGATGCGCCTTCAGACGTCGACCTCTCGCGGAACGCCGCGCTGGATACGGCCACCGCCTTGGGTGAGGCGGTGGCCGCAGCCCCTTCCCCGGTTCCGCCGGTGATGCCGCAGCAGCTGCGACGGCTGTCCCGTCTGATCGTGGTGGGGGATGGCGCCTACCCGCCCGTCGCCGCCGATCAGGATCTTCTGCCGATGGCGCTTGCCGCGGGCGGGGCGGAGCTCGCCTCCGGGCTTGCGGACGTGTCGGAGATCGCGCTGGCACCGGGTACCGCCCTGGAGGCGGATAGCGCCATGGTGGATGTCGCGTCGTCTGAAATCAGCGCTCCAATGGATCTGGCCGCGGCGGGCGATGATCTCGCCGACGGGCCGGCTGCGGCCACCGATGTCCTGACCGATGATCCGATCGTATCCGCCGACGCAGCGGCCCCGGATGATCGTGATGCTGATGACTCGACGCTCTTGGCCGTGTCGGTAGATGCCGAAGCCGTGGCCGAGCCCATGGCCGACGCCACGCTGGCGCTGAGCGACGACACGCCACTGGCGTGCGACGCGCAGGCTGAGGCCCCGGCGCATAGGGCTGAGCCCGTTCGGCCCGATCTCACGGAGACCACCGCCGCCGAGTCCATGCCGCTGGTCCCGATGGATCTGACGGCGGACGAACCTGAAGCCGCTGCCGAGCCCGCGTCCGTCGCCGCGCCGCAGGCCGTCCTGGCGGTGGCCGCCGCTCCCGCCGTGGTGGTGACCGCCACGCTGGGATGGCAGCCCTATCTCCAGAGCGTCCATGCGATGGTTTCGCCGGTGGCCGCGATCGTTGCCGCGCACGCCGAGGTGGAGCCGGAGGCCATCGCATCCGCCACGGATCTAGTCGCCGACGACAGTGATGACGCGGCCGCCGACGGGCCGGAGCTGGACGCCGAGCCGGTCGCCCGCGTCGCCGGGCTGTTTACCGGCGACTATGAATTGCCGCCGCTGGAGCTCTTGGCCGAGCCGCCGGTGACCGAGCCGCCGTTCGATCTCTCCGAGGAATTCCTGGAGCAGAATTCCGCCATCCTGCAGCAGACCCTGCGCGACTTCGGCGTGCGCGGCGAAATCATCGACGCCAATCCCGGCCCGGTGGTCACGCTCTATGAACTGGAGCCGGCGCCCGGCACCAAGTCGTCCCGGGTCATCGGCCTTGCCGCCGACATCGCCCGCTCCATGAGCGCCATTTCCGCCCGCGTGGCGGTGGTGGAGGGGCGCAATGTCATCGGTATCGAGCTGCCCAACCGGGTCCGCGAGACCGTGTGGCTGCGCGAGCTGCTGGCCAATCCCGATTTCAGCGAGGCGCGGGCCAAGCTCGGCCTGTGCCTGGGCAAGACCATCGGCGGCGAGCCGGTGATCGCCGATCTTGCCCGCATGCCGCATCTCTTGGTGGCCGGCACCACTGGCTCGGGCAAGTCGGTGGCCATCAACACCATGATCTTGTCGCTGCTCTACCGGCACACGCCGGAAGCCTGCCGGATGATCATGATCGATCCGAAGATGCTCGAGCTCTCAGTCTATGAGGGCATCCCGCACCTGCTGACCCCGGTGGTGACGGACCCGAAAAAGGCCATCACCGCGCTGAAATGGGCGGTGCGGGAGATGGAAGACCGCTACCGCAAGATGAGCCGCCTCGGCGTGCGCAATATCGACGGCTTCAACGCCCGCGTGGCGGAAGCCCGCGCCAAGGGCGAAATCATCACCCGCATCATCGAGACCGGCTTCGACCGCGAGACGGGCGAGATGCAGCATCACGAAGAGGCCATGGACCTCTCCGCGCTGCCGTTCATCGTCATCATCGTCGATGAGATGGCCGACCTGATGATGGTAGCCGGCAAGGAAATCGAAGGCGCCATCCAGCGCCTGGCGCAGATGGCGCGGGCCGCCGGGATCCATCTGGTGATGGCCACCCAGCGTCCCTCGGTGGATGTGATCACCGGCACCATCAAGGCCAATTTTCCCACCCGGATCTCGTTCCAGGTGACCTCCAAGATCGACAGCCGCACCATCCTCGGCGAGATGGGCGCCGAGCAGCTGCTGGGCCAGGGCGACATGCTCTATATGGCCTCCGGCGGGCGAACCATGCGCGTACATGGCCCCTTCGTCTCAGACAATGAGGTGGAGAAGGTTGTGGCGCACCTGAAGTTGCAGGGGCGGCCGGAATATCTCGATGCGGTCACCTCCGAGGATGACGAGGAGGCCCCCGCCGAGGACGATGGCGCGGTGTTCGACAAATCGGCCCTGGGCGAGGAGGGCGACCATTACGAGCAGGCCATCGCGCTGGTGCTGCGCGACCGCAAGGCCTCCACCTCCTATATCCAGCGCCGCCTGCAGATCGGCTACAATAAGGCCGCCAGCCTGATGGAGCGCATGGAGCAGGAGGGCATCGTCGGCGCGGCCAACCATGCCGGCAAGCGCGAGATCCTCATCACCCGCGCCCCGTGAGGGCGCGGCAGGGCGCTGGGCCGAAGAGCCCCTGCGCCCCATCAGCATGGGGCGGGGCATGCGCCTCTGCGTGGGGGCAGGCGGTTTTTTCCGGGCTATAGCCCCCGGAGTACGGGGTTCGCGACACCTTTGCCTGTGGAAAGGTATGCTCTCCGTCGCCCCCGGTTGCCGCCCGGCGCGACTTGTCCTATGAACGGCGTTGCGTCGGTCTTGGCACCGGCGCCTGGCACCCGTAGCTCAGCTGGATAGAGCGCTGCCCTCAGAAGGCACGTGTCAAGCCGGCCGATGTGAAAAGTGTGAAGAAAAGCGTTCTGGAACTCAATGACTTGCGAGCGTTCGGCTGAGGGCTTCACTTTCGCAGGAAATCCGAGTAAGCACTGCGTAAGCAGCAGGCACCCGTAGCTCAGCTGGATAGAGCGCCGCCCTCCGAAGGCGGAGGCCACACGTTCGAATCGTGTCGGGTGCGCCACTGCAACTTTTGATTGCGCCGGTTCTCAAGGGACTATGTCCGTCAAAACGAGCGGTATTTAGTCTGTCAGAAAGCGCCCAAACGCCACGATAGGCGGCGCTTTAGAAAGTCCCCATATCGAGCATGTCTAGGCGTCGTCGCGAGGGCGGTGCCGCCGGCTATGCGACTCTCGACCCTCCCCATAACTTTGGGTATCAATATCCAGGAGCTCTTTAACACGCCGGAGCCCGGATGGCTGCGCTGTTGTCACCCTCGATCGAGTTGCGCCACCTGCGCTATTTCGTGGCCGCCGCCGAGCACGGGAGCTTCCGCAAGGCGGGGGTGGCACTTGAGGTCAAGGAATCGTCCATCAGCCGGAGCGTCCGGGATCTGGAGGATGAGGTCGGCGTCTCGCTGTTCATCCGGCATTCGAGCGGGGTGAACCTCACTCTGGCGGGGCAAAGGTATCTCAGCCGGACACGCCAGGCGCTGGATCAGATTCGCGAAGCCGGCGAGGAGGCCGCGGCGTTCGGCCGGGCGGAAGAAGGGCACCTGAGGGTTGGGCTATTTTCGAACCTGTCCTCCGGCTTTCTGCGCGACCTGTTCCAGACCTATGACAGCCGCTATGCGGGCGTTCACATCGACTTTGTCGAAGCGCCTGCCGAAAGTCACGCGGCCGCGATACGGCGCTTCGATCTCGACGCTGCATTCGTGCTGGGCCGGCAAAGCTGGCCGGACTGTGATGCGATTTCCTCGTGGAGCGAACCGCTCCTGTTCGCGCTGCCGCGGCTTCATCCTCTGGTCCAGAGGCACGTGCTGTCCTGGCGCGATCTCGGGGATGAGACCTTTCTGGTCCGCACCGAAGGCTCCGGCAATGAGGTGCGCGGTTTTCTTGAGCGGAAGTTTCGGGAACTCGACATCTCGCCGCGCATCAGCACGCAGCAGGTCGCGCGCTATAGCCTTCTCGGTCTGGTCGCCACGGGACGCGGAATCGTGCCGGTGCTTGAGTCGGAAACGGTCATCGGTCTGCCGGAGGTGGTGTTCCGCCCTCTCGCCGGCGAGGCGATCCCGTTCTCTGTGATTTACTCGCCTCGCAACGACAACCCGGCAGTGCGCACCTTGCTCAGCCTCACACGGAAGATGGCCCGGGAGCAGGCTGCGACGCGCTGATGCTCGCAGCGCCGCCAGCCTCGCGGCGCGCCTTAGCGAATTCGCGATCGGTGGCGATGAAGCGCTCCAGCATGGGCACGACGAGCTTCACTGGATCCGGGGCGGGCTCGCCGGTTTCCCGCGCGAGCACCTCGGCATAGGCAACAAGATCGCGGTGCAGCGCGCCCGGCAGTGACAGGGCCACCTTCACCGGCTTGTCGTTCGTGATCGGTCCGAGCTTCAGCTTTGCCATGGTCAGTACCTGTAGGGTTCGAGGACGAGGTCGCGCGTGACCATGACCCGCACCGGGAAGCCGGGCCGAATGGTCAGGGTCGGCGCGACGTTCAACTGCCGGCGGATGATCTCCTGGCCGGCATTATTGATGGTGTCCTGCGCCCCACTCTGCAGCGCCTGGATCAGCTCGTCCTCGTCGTCCATGGCGAGTTCGGCGCTTACGGAGAGCAGGGTCGAGAGGCCGATCGCCTTGGCGAGATCCCACCAGTGCATGTCGACGCCGTCCTCGAGGCCGGCATAGCCCTGCGCATCGGTGCCGGGCTGGCGCTCCAGCACGATGGAGCGGCCATTGGGGAAGATCAGCCGGTTCCAGACCAGCAGGATGCGGCGCTGTCCGAAGCCGACGCCATTGTCGTACTGGCCCAGCAGCCGGGTCCCCTGCGGGATGATCAGTATCCGGCCGGTCGGGCTGTCATAGACATTCTCGGTCACCTGCGCGGTGATCTGGCCGGGCAGGTCTGAGCGAATGCCGGTGATGAGCGCGGCGGGGATGACAGCGCCGGCCTGCATCACGTAGGGCGATGCCGGTGCCATGACGCGATCGGACGCGACGACGCGTCGATCGACGGCGGCATTGAGGAAGGCAAGCTGGCGGTCTTGGGCTGAAGGTGTACCGCCCGGCCCGACGGCGCCAAGGCCGCTGAAGCCGGAGGCACCCGTCACTGACGACGCCGGCGCGCGGGCCTGCGCAGCCTGGAAGAATACGCGACTGGTCCGCGCGGCTTCCTGTTCGGCAAGACGCCGCTGCTGCTCGGGATCGACCTGTGGCGCTGTCAATGTCGGCGGCACCACGGGCTGGCCGCGGTTCTGTGCCTCAAGGATCGGCCGGCCGAGATCGCCCGGCAGAGGCGGACCCAGGATCGGCCCGGTGTAGTCGCGCGGCAGGCCGGCAAGGCCATCGGCCGTGGAGCGGTTCTGGGTGGAATAAAGTTCCTCGCCGCCGGTTCCTTTGTCGCGACTCTGCAGCGCATAGATCAACGCGCCACCAATGCCGAGGCTGACGACCAGCCCGGCGCCGGCCAGCACCTTGCGGGAAAGGCGCGTAACGCGCGGCGGCTCGGGACGCAGCCGCATGGCGGCGGCGTGATCGGTGGTCGGAGCTCCAAGATCGGCCTCGAGGTCATGATTTTGGGGGCCGCTCATGATGCCGGCCTCCCGTCCGTGCGCTCGATCCGCACCTTCTGCGGACGCTCGCCGCCGCCGAGGCGGAGCTCGGCCGCACCGAACAGCCGGTCGACGATCAGGATGTTCTGGTGGATGCGGCTATTGACGATCTGCGCTTCGCCATCTGCCCCGATGACGAAGAGCGGCGGCATCTCGCCCTGGACAATGCCGCGCGGGAACTCGACATAGACCTTGCGCCCGTCATCATAGACGGCCATCGGCCGCCAGGGCGGCGTGTCGCCGGTGAGCGCATAACGGTAGTTGCGGACAGTGAAGGCCGGAATGACCGGCGTCGCTGGAACACTGGAGCGCTGCGCTCCCGGAACCTGCGGATATGCCCAGGCGACGGCCGGCATATAGGGCTTCTCGCCGGCGCGCAGCTCGATCATGTAGCTGCGGCGGTCGGTGGTGATGACGAGGTTGGTGGAGATGTCCGCCCGTGTCGGTTTCACCAACACATGCACGCGCCGGTTTGCACCTTCGCCGCTCTCGGTGTCGCCGATGATCCAGCGCGCGGTGTCGCCCGCCGCGATGGGTCCGCTGCCGGTCAGGCTCTCGCCCGGCTCCAGCGCGATGTTGGTGATCTGGCCGGGCGCTGCATAGACTTGATAGAGCGCACCCTCGCTCCAGGGATAGATCTGGATGGCGTTATAATAGCCCTCGCGGCGCGGCTCCACGCGGGCTGCCGCGTTGGCGTTCTCGACGCGGGCGACGGGCGTTTTCGCATCCGTGCCGCCCTTGGCGGGCGTCCAGGCAGGAGGCGTGTGGAGCGGGCGCGGCCGCTCATCAGTGACGACGGCGGGCACCACCGGTAGCGCCGGAACGTCACCGTCATAGCTGATCTGCGGCGGCTTCGGTGCCGATGCGCAGCCGCCCAGCATCGTCGCCGAGAGCAGGAGAACCGCAAAGGCGGATCGGCGGAAAGCCGGAGATGCAGGTTTACGGAGAGGTGTTTTCACTGGCTCATCTCCCGCGACCAACTGATGGCGTTCACATAGATGCCGAGGGGATTGGTGCGCAGGCGCTCGGCATCGCGTGGCGGCTGGATCACCAGGGTCAGGATCGCGCTCCAGCGCTCTGTGGCGACGAGCTGGCCGTTCTCATAGCGCCGCTCGACCCACGCAACGCGGAAGGAATCCGGAGAGGCCCGGATCACGCTGGAGAGCTCAACGGCGATCTGCTGCTTGCCGACCCGGGTGAAGGGATCATTGGCGCGGGCGTAGTCGTTGAGCGCGGCAGCACCCCGATCGGTAGTGAATTCATAGGCCCTGAGCCAGTTCTGCCGCACGATAACGGGATCGGCCGGCAGGCTGCGCACCTGCTCGATGAAGCGGGCGAGATGCCAGGCAATCTGCGGATCGGTGGGGCGATAATCGCCGGTGGCGGGTCCAACGGCCTGCGTCTGGCCGAGACGATCGACCTCGACCACCCAGGGCACGACGGTGCCCCGCGTCGACTGCCAGATCAGCGCCGAGGCAAAGCCGGCCGAGAGGAACAGACTACTAAGCGCCATCAGCCGCCAGTTCTTGGCCTGCACACGGGCCGAACCGATGCGCTCGTCCCACACCTGTGCTGCCTTCTGATAGGGCGTGACGGGGTCGGGCGAAGTTCCGTAATGGGTCGCGTGTCGCTTGAAGAGGCTCATGAGCGGTCGCTCTCAGACAGGGAGACGGAAGAGCCGCCGGCATGGCTGTCACCGGAGCGCACAGCATGGGCGGCGGCGGAGACGCCGTGGCGAAGCGACTGGCCGCGCTTCATGCGCTTGGCCCAATCGGGCACCTCGCCGGCGGAGGAGGCTGAGGCCGTACCGCTGACGGCGTTCGCCAGCGGGGTCACGGCGGCGGAGCCTGCGGCTCGCGCGACGCCACCCAGCCCCGAGGTGACACCCGCCATGCCGGACTGTCCGGCGGAACCGAGGCTGTAGGCTGTCGCTCCACCCCGCGCCGCAGCCGCCGTCGCGGAGAGCGCGGCCCCGCCGCCCCGGATTGCGAGGCTTGCGGCACCGCCGGCCGCCATCAGCGCGCCACCGGCGGCGAGGCCCGTGCCGACCGCGGCCCCCGCGCTCAGCTGCGGGCCGCCGGAGACAAGGCCCGCGGCAATGCCAGGGCCGAAGATGCCGAGGCCGAGCAGGGACAGGGCAGCCAGCACGATGGCCATGGCGTCATCGATGGTGGGCGTCTGTCCCCCAAACCCCGCGGTGAACTGGCCAAACAGGGTGGAGCCGATGCCGATGATGACCGCGAGCACCATGACCTTGATGCCGGAGGAGACGACATTTCCCAGCACCCGCTCGGCCATGAAGGCGGTTTTGCCGAACAGGCCGAAGGGGATCAGCACGAAGCCGGCGAGCGTCGTCAGCTTGAACTCGATCAAGGTGACGAAGAGCTGGACCGCGAGAATGAAGAAGGAGAGCAGCACCAGCGCCCAGGCAAACAGCAGGCAGGCGATCTGGATGAAGTTCTCGAAGAAGGCGACCCAGCCCATCAGGTCGGAGATGGAGTCGAGTAGCGGCCGACCGGCTTCGAGCCCGGTCTGCGCCACCTTGCCCGGACGCATCAGGTCGCTGACGGAAAATGCCGTTCCCGAGCCCTTCAGCCCCAGCCCGGCGAAGCTCTCGAAGACGATGCGGGCGAGGTTGTTCCAATTGCCGATGATGTAGGCGAAGACGCCGACGAACAGGGTCTTCTTGATGAGCCGCGCGATGACGTCGTCATCCGCACCCCAGGACCAGAATAGCGCCGCCAGCGTCACGTCGATGACGATGAGCGTGGTGGCGATGAAGGCAACCTCGCCGCCAAGCAGGCCGAAGCCGCTGTCGATATAGGAGGTGAAGACCCCGAGGAAAGTGTCGATGACGCCGGTGCCACCCATCTCAGCGACCTTCATTCGGCGCGGGACGTCCGAGGAACCGGTCCCGCGTCTGCGCCCAGACCTTCATGCACGCGGCGTCCTGCGCGGCGGCTTCTCCAAGCTGCTGACACCGCCACTGCTCATCGCGCAGCGGATCGTGCTCGGCCTCGACCGTCCGAGTGGGTGAAGGCTCCGGCGCCTTTTCCTCCCGGCTCATCTCCACAACCGCCGCCGTACCGGCGATGGCCACGAAGATCACCGCGCCGAGCCGGGCCAGCATGGCTCCGTCCATGTCGGCCTCCCTCAGTTGCTGAACATGCGGGCATTGCCGGCCTGATAGCCGGCGCCCGGGGTGAGGAAGCGCCGGCGCTGCTCGCGTCCCTGCTCGGCGGCAGTCGCGCGTTCCGCCTCGGACAGCGCCGCGGCGCGCCCATTGGCGGACATCACCGCGATCAGGTCGGAAAGCTGCTGCGACTGCAAAGCGAGTAACTGGTTGCCGGCCTGGGTGGCCTGAAGGGCTCCCGTGGCGCCCTGGCTTTGGCCGACGAGGGTCGCCATCTCGGCCTTGTTGGCATCGACATTGCCGACGACGCCGGCCTGCACCCGCAGCGCGTCCTGCAGGCCCCCGACGGTCGTCTGCCAGCGCGAGCGCGCACCGGCGACGAGATCGGCATCGGAGGCTGAGAGCGGGATGTTGCCGTAGCGCTGCTGGAAGGCCTGGTCGATCTGGCCGACATCGAAGGCGATGCTCTGCGCCTGCCCGAGCAACTGCTGGGTGCGCTGGACCGATTGCTGAATCTGCTGCAGCGAGGAGTGCGGCAGGCTGGCGAGATTGCGCGCCTGGTTGATCAGCATCTGCGCTTCGTTCTGCAGCGAGGTGATCTGATTGTTGATCTGCTCCAGCGCCCGGGCCGCAGACATCATATTCTCCGCGTAGTTCCACGGGTCATAGACCGTGAGGGCCTGCGCGGGCGGGGACAGCACGGGTGCGAGGGCGAGCGGCGCGGTCAGCAGCGCGACGGCGACGGTGAGCGCGCGCGGATGGGACTGCGTCATGGCTGCGTCTCCAGATTGGTGAGGTTGGGAAGGAGGTCGGCGGCCCAGCCGAGGCCGCGATGACGCAGCCAGGCGTCCAGGAAGCCGTCGCGGCCATGCGCGTCTAAGAGATTGCCGATGGCCTGCTGTTCGGTCTTGGAGGACGCGGCGCATAGCGCCAGCGCGACCTCGCTGAGGCCCAGCTCGAACAGCCGGTTGCCGCGCCGCGACTGGCAGTAATAGTCGCGCTTTGGGGTCGCCCGCGCGAGGATCTCGATCTGGCGGTCGTTCAGGCCGAAGCGGCGATAGATGGCGGTGATCTGCGGCTCGATGGCCCGCTCATTGGGGAGCAGAAGGCGTGTCGGGCAGCTCTCGATGATCGCCGGGGCGATGGCGCTGCCATCGATGTCGGAGAGCGACTGCGTGGCGAAGATCACGCTGGCGTTCTTCTTGCGCAGCGTCTTCAGCCATTCGCGCAGCTGGCCAGCGAAGGCCTCGTCATCCAGCGCCAGCCAGCCTTCATCGATGATGAGGAGGGTCGGCGATCCATCGAGCCGGTCCTCGATCCGGTGGAACAGATAGGCCAGCACCGCCGGCGCGGCCTCAGTCCCGATCAGTCCTTCGGTCTCAAACGCCTGAACGGTGGACGAGCCCAGATGCTCGCTCTCCGCATCCAGCAGCCGGCCCCAGGCTCCGCCCAGGCAATAGGGACGCAGTGCCTGCTTCAGGTCGTTGGACTGCAGGAGGACGCAGAGGCCTGTGAGGGTGCGCTCTTCCACCGGCGCGGAGGCGAGTGAGGTCAGCGCCGTCCAGATGTGCTCCTTGACCTGCGGCGTGATGGGGACGCCTTCGCGGGTGAGGATCGCGTTAAGCCAGTCAGCGGCCCAGGCGCGCTCGGCAGCCTCATCGATGCGCGCAAGCGGCTGGAGCGAAACGCTATCCGCGCTCCCCTCGCTGAGGCCGCCGCCGAGATCGTGCCAGTCGCCTCCCATACCGAGCGCCGCGGCCCGGATCGAACCGCCGAAATCAAAGGCAAACACCTGCGCGCCCGCATAGCGCCGAAACTGCAGCGCCATCAGCGCCAGCAGTACGGACTTGCCCGCGCCGGTGGGGCCCACGACGAGGGTGTGGCCGACATCGCCGACATGGAGGCAGAACCGGAACGGGGTCGAGCCCTCGGTCTTGCCGAACAGCAGCGGCGGTGCATCAAAATGCGCATCACGGCTCTCGCCGGCCCACACTGCTGACAGCGGGATCATATGGGCGAGATTGAGCGTCGAGATCGGCGGCTGGCGGACATTGGCATAGACGTGGCCGGGTAAAGCTCCCAGCCAGGCGTCCACGGCATTGATGGTCTCGGTCATCACCGTGAAATCGCGGCCCTGGATGACCTTCTCGACTCGCCGCAGCTTCTCGTCGGCGATGCGCGGATCGGCATCCCACACCGTCACCGTCGCGGTGACATAGGCGATGCCGGCATGGTCTGCGCCAAGCTCCTGCAGGGCGAGGTCGGCATCTTCAGCCTTGTTCGCGGCATCGGAGTCCACGAGGACGGAGGCCTCATTGGTCATGACCTCCTTCAGGATGGCGGCGATGGATTTGCGCTTGGCGAACCACTGGCGGCGGATCTTAGTAAGCAGCCGGACCGCATCCGTCTTGTCGAGCAGGATTGCCCGGGTCGACCAGCGATAGGGAAAGGCCAGCCGGTTCAGCTCATCGAGCAGGCCGGGCGTCGTCACCGTGGGAAATCCGGTGATGGTCAGCACCCGCAGATGCTGGTCGCCAAGGCGCGGCTCCAGCCCGCCGGTGAGCGGTTGATCGGCAAGCAGCGCGTCGAGATAGATCGGCGTCTCCGGTACGCGGACACGGTGCCGATGCGTCGAGACGCAGCTGTGCAGGTAGGTCAGCGTCTCGCCGTCATCGAGCCAGCGGCATTCCGGCATGAAGGCGTCGATAAGGTTGAAGAGCCGATCGGTCCGGTCGGTAAAGCCGCGCAATGTCTCATGGGGATCGAGACCCGCCTGGTCCCGCCCTTCATAAAGCCAGCCTTCGGTCCGTGCCGCATCCTCCGCCGGCGGCAGGAAGGTGAAGGTCAGAAAGTAGCTCGACTCGAAATGGCTGCCTGCCTGCTCGAAGTCGGCCCGCCGCTCGGCATCGACCAGAGCGGAGGCGGCATCGGGGAAGGCGCTCGCCGGATAGGCCGCGGCGGCATGGCGCTGCGCCTCCACAAAGATCGCCCATCCCGAACCAAGGCGACGAAAGGCGTTGTTCAGCCGCCCGGCGACCGCGACGAGCTCGACGGGAACGGCGCTGTCGAGGTCCGGCCCACGAAACCGCGCAGTGCGCTGAAATGAGCCGTCCTTGTTCAGCACGATGCCCGGCGCGACCAGTGCCGCCCAGGGGAGGAAATCGGCAAGGCGGCGATTGCGGCTGCGATATTCGGCGAGGTTGATCATCATGGCACCCCGCTCAGACCAAGAGGTGCGTCGGGATGCGCAGATGCCGACGCACCACCTCGACGAAAAGCGGATCACGCTTTGCCGCCCACACCGCCGCAACATGTCCGATCATTCCGATGGCGAGGCCGACCAACCACAGGCGCAGGCCAAGGCCCACGGCCCCGGCGAGCGTGCCATTGACGATGGCGATGGCACGCGGCGCGCCGCCGAGCAGGATCGGCTCGGTCAGCGCCCGGTGGACCGGTACGTTGAAGCCCGGGACCTCAATCGGCTCGCCCATCAGACGAGCGCTCCGCCGCCGAAGGAGAAGAACGAGAGGAAGAAGCTCGAGGCGGCGAAGGCAATCGAGAGGCCGAACACGATCTGGATCAGCCGGCGGAAGCCGCCCGACGTGTCGCCGAAGGCCAGCGCCAGCCCGGTCGAGATGATGACGATGACGGCGATGATCTTGGCGACCGGCCCTTCGATCGATTGAAGGATGGATTGCAGCGGCGCTTCCCACGGCATGGAGGAACCGGAGGCATAAGCGCTGGCCGTGGCCATCAGGCTGATGCAGGTGACAGACGCGGCCAGCCGGGCTGCGCTACGGGCGCGATGGAGCGATCGGATCATGTGGGATCTCCGGTAAGGACAGGGGTGACGCGGTAGTCGCCATCGGGGCCGAGGCCCTCGACACGGGCGAGTTCGGTGAGCCGGCGTGCGGAGCCGCGGCCGGAGAGCACGGCCACGAGACTGATGGTCTCGGCGATCAGCGCGCGTGGGACGGTGACGACAGCTTCCTGGATGAGCTGTTCCATCCGCCTCAGCGCGCCGAGCGCGCTGCCGGCATGGATGGTTCCGATGCCACCTAGATGGCCGGTGCCCCAGGCCTTCAATAGGTCGAGCGCCTCCGCGCCGCGCACCTCGCCGATGGGGATACGGTCGGGCCGCAGCCGCAGTGCCGAGCGGACGAGGTCCGAGAGCGAGGCGACGCCGTCTCTGGTGCGCAGGGCGACGAGGTTCGGCGCCGCGCATTGCAGCTCGCGCGTATCCTCGATGAGAACAACGCGATCGGAGGTCTTCGCGACCTCGGCGAGCAGCGCATTGGTCAGCGTGGTCTTGCCCGTCGAGGTGCCGCCCGCGACGAGAATGTTGGCGCGAGAGGCAACACCCTGGCGCAAAGCGTCGGCGTGCCACGCCGACATGATCCCGGCGCGGACATAGTCTTCGAGCGTGAACACCGCGACGGCGGGCTTGCGGATGGCGAATGTCGGGGCCGCCACGACCGGCGGCAGCAGGCCCTCGAAACGTTCTCCCGTCTCGGGCAACTCGGCCGAAACACGCGGGGCGCCCGCATGAACCTCCGCGCCGACATGATGCGCGACGAGGCGAACGATGCGTTCGCCGTCAGCGGGCGACAGCTTCTCGCCTGTGTCGCCCAACCCTTCCGAGAGCCGGTCGATCCACAGCCGCCCATCCGGGTTCAGCATCACTTCGACGACGGACGGGTCTTCCAGGTGCCGGGCGATCGCCGGACCCAGCGCCGTGCGCAGCATCCGTGCGCCGCGGGCAAAGCCCTGATGATGATGTGCTGCCGCCATCTCAACCCCGACAATGCCGGGGTCATGACGATCTCATCCCGGTCGGGGATGATTAAAAGAGCCCGATATTAGGCCGGTTCAACAGGATTCGATCCGCTTCGCAGCGTAGCGTGCAACGACAGGCGAACGGCGGAACTGCTGTGCAGTGATCGGAAGCTTCATAGGGAGCCTCCGCTTCACGGCTTGAAACAATGCTCCCTGTGCCAGCGCAGGAAATGGGGATGGGGTCGCTCGATCAACCTGCGTGGCGCGATGGCGCGGCCGTCTTTGTTGATGAAGGCG
>NZ_CALRWL010000059.1:0-40307 GCF_943371865.1 Azorhizobium sp. AG788
GAGCTGGGAACGCTCTGCCGCCGCCGCATCGCCTCCCTGGCCGGGCTTGCACCCCATGCACGCGAAAGCGGGACATGGCGCGGGGCCCGGCGCATCTGGGGCGGCCGACGAAAGGTCCGAGAGGCCCTCTACATCGCCGCCCTATCGGCGTCCCGGCGCGTTCCAGCCCTCACCGCAATGCGCGACAGGATGCGACTGAAGGGCAAGGCCCCCAAGACCATCCTCATCGCCGTCGCGCGCCAACTCCTCGTCATCATCAACGCCATGATCCGAAAAGGAGCACCCATCGCGATCGCTTGAACAACACAGTTGCCCCCAGGCAAGCCCGGCGCGCCTGAGTTCATGGCCGCCTATAACGAGGCGGTGAAGACCGAGCGCCAGACGAAGGCCGGCGTGCTGCTGTCCGTGATGGCCGCCTTTCAGGAGAGCGAGGACTTCCGCTCCCTCGCGCCGCGCACGCGGCCCGATTACGTGAAGCAGATCAAGAAGACCGAGGCCGTGTCATCGACTTCCCGCTCTCGGCGCTGACGGATCGCCGTTCCCGCGCCATCTTTCTCGAATGGCGTGAACGCCTCGCCCTGCGCTCCCGCCGCCAACGCGATTCCGCCTGGAGTGTCCTCGCTCGCATCCTGTCTTGGGCGCATGACCGCGGCTTGATCCTGGCCAATCCCTGCACACGCGGCGGACGGCTCTATCAAGGCTCCCGCGCGGAACACGTGTGGACTGCCGACGACAAGGCGCAGCTCCTCGCTAAGGCCCCGGCGCATCTCCATTTGGCGTTGATGCTGGCCTTGTGGACGGGCCAGCGCCAAGGCGATCTCCTGAAGCTCGCCTGGTCGAACTATGACGGGAAAGCCATTCGCCTGCGGCAAAGCAAGACGGGCACGCGAGTTGTCGTCCCGGTAGGCGAGCCGCTTCGCGTCGCGCTCGACGCTGAGCGCGCCCGCAAACGCGGCACGGTCGTGCTGCTCACCTTGGACGGCACACCATGGAGCGAGGGCGGATTTTGCGCATCGTGGCGAAAAGCCTGCATCAAGCTGGGCATCGCGGGAATCACCTTCCACGATCTGCGCGGCACCGCCATCACGCGCCTAGCCATCGCGGGGTGCACGGTACCCAAGATCGCCTCTCTCACCGGCCACAGCCTCAAGGACGTTGAAGCGATTCTTGACGCTCATTGTCTGAGCCACGACCGAGGAATGGCTGAGACCGCCATTATCAAGTTCGAAGGGCGCGAGCGAAAGTAATTTAATACCGCAGATAAACGCGTGACGCTCGGCCAGCCTGGCTAACAAAAGCACATTGCGCGAACGAAACTGCAAAGCGACTTGCAAAGCGCCGATGTGCGTCAACCGCTTGGACGGGAAACTCTGCAATCAAATCAAGTGGCTGGGGGACTAGGATTCGAACCTAGATTGACGGAGTCAGAGTCCGCAGTTCTACCGTTGAACTATCCCCCAATCGTCTCAGTCCCAGCAACGCTGGAGCCCAAGGGATGAGCCAGGGATCGCGGTCGGTCACATCCGAACCAGCGAGGGCGCTCTATACGCAATTCAGCGGCTGGGGTCCAGAGGGGGCTGTGGAGAATTCGCCAACACCGCACGGATCCACGCCGAAAGGATCCTCAGCCCCTCAATCTCCAGTCGCGATCCGGTCCTATCCCTCACAGGAACATGCAATGCTGCTATGCACAATGAAGCATATTGCGCCGCACGCGCATCCTGTATCTTCGGGGTAAGGAGATTTGACATGACTGCAGTCACCACCAGCCCATTGCGCGGAACAGAGCGCCGTTTCGGTCGGATTTCGGACCTCGTCCTCAAGACGGTGTCGGCGATCCGTGAAGGCCGCCGCATGTTGGCCACGTATGATGAACTCACTCGTCTCTCGGATTCCGAACTGGCCCGCATGGGTATCCGCCGCCAGGACATCCCCCAGGTGGTCGCGGCCGGCCACTGATAGCCATCGTGTCTTGAGGGGATCGTGCCGAAAAGTCCTGTGACATTCGGCATCCTAGCATGTAGCAGCTCCCAGCCTCAACTGGCGGCTGAGGGCCTCGTGGCACGTGTCGTGGCGAGCTTCTGCCCGCTTGTCATGCCCCTCAGCGATGGCATCCAGTCTTGCCCGTCCAGCTGGGTTATGAAGCGACGCGCGCATAGCCCTTTGAGCGTTCGGTGTCCTCAGGGCGTTCGGACGGAGGCCGCTCGCCCCCGTGCTTCAGCTGTTTGGTGCCGCCAGCAAAACCCGCGACCGCAGCACATGAATCCGCCTCCGGCCGATTCGGGTGTACAGGCGGCGCTCAGAGGCAATCCCCGGCTGGTGACCGCCGAGACGCTCATAGTGGCGCCGGGATATCAGCAAGCCCTGCCCCGCCCTCGGCAACCCCAGCAGCGCCAGCCGCGCCGCAGCTACCGCCTCGCCGAGGCGCGGCTTGAAGCCATAGCCATCCACAGATAGGCGAAAGGTGGCGACCATCTTGTCCCCGGCGCCGCGGCGCTCGGCGCTTTCAAGGAAAACGCCCACTTCGCGCGCCCATCCCTCTTCCAGAATCGCCGTAGCCCCGAGGAACAGAAGCCAGCGCCCGCGCGCGTGCGCGGCTCCCTGGCGCAACCGCACGCCCACATCGCTCACCGATGGGAGGAACAGGCATCCCGCGGCATCGGCGATGGTCGCCGTCTCGTCGGTCGAGGCCCCATCCACAAGAATGACGTCACGCAGAATGCCGCCGGTGACGCCGGCCACCAAGGCAGACAGCACGGGCACCAACTGACGTTCCGAATCCTTGGTTGGAATGACGACCGAAATCAATTCGCCACCGCGCTCCGTGCCTTCTTCCACCTATAGCGGTGCAGGCAATCCTCGTCGATGCGTCAGACGGACCGATTGCCGCAGCCGGCCTTGGTTTTGCCTTCCCCAACGCACTGCAAACGGCCAAAGCACCCCGAAACGGGCGAGGGCAGGCTTCCGGAATGGCAAAGGCGCCCCGGGACGGGTGCGAGAGCCACAACGGGCGGATTGTCCAGCGATGAAATCCGGCGCACCATTCAACGGCTTGGCGCGTCGGCAGCGGGCCGGAGCGGTTTGGGCGAGAGATGGGCCGATCCTAGGGCGGGTCACCTGCTTGCGCTCCGAAGCGACGCTGCAACCGCGGGGGCAATCCAGGGGACGGACGTCCGCTTCACCCGCTGTTCGCGAGGGCACAGATGAGTTTTGACGATTGGGATACCGACGCAGACGGTCGCCTGAAGGTGTGGCCGCTGCAGGCCTTCACAACGGCCATCTTCGATGGCAAGGCCGGCGGCATCCGCTTTGAGGTGGGCACGCCCCGTCCCGGCTTGCCGTCACCGGCACTCCAGATGTCTCTGCAGCCGGACCAGTTGCGGGCGCTGGCGGAAGCCTTGACCGAACTGGCGGACCATATCGCCAATGGCACCGCCCCCACAGGACCTGCGACGGTGCGGACCACGAACTGACCATGCCCGATATTGCCAGCCTCATGCTGCGGGGACAGGCCTGCCCATCACCATGCAGCGCCCGCACCCGACCCCACGCCCAAGCAGTCGCCCCCCTCGGATTGCGCGGGAGTGCCGCTTGGGCGGCATGGCGATCGAGGGTGTTCGCCTTTGCCCTGGCGACCCTTGCCTTGGGCCTCATGGCTGATGGCGCAGTCAAAGCGGCCACCTGGAACGGGCCAGCATCAGCGACGGTTGTCGCCTCACTCCCCCCTGATCTGGTGGGCTATGGACCGGACAAACTCAAGGATCTGACGGACCCCGCCCCCGGCGCACCCAAGGAAGACCAGCAGGCTGAAACGCCCGCGGATCCTATCGGCCCGCCGGCGCCCATCGACAACTGGCATGCATTCGATCTGGCGTTTCAGAGTTGCCTGCAGCCGTTGGAAGGGCCGAGCGGTGCGGAATTGACCCTGAAGTTCGGCCTGGATACGAAGGGCCGGCTGCGCGGCAAACCCATTGCCAGCCATTCCCGCATGACCGGCACGCCGGCTGAACAGCGGGCCTTTGTGGCGGATGCGTTGGCCAACCTCGCCCGCTGCCTGCCGCTGCCGCTGACGCCACGGTTTGGGCCCATCGTGGCATCGCGGCCACTGATCCTTCGCTTCCTCGGGCCCCGCCCGCGCGAGCGCGGCGCCTGAACCCGCTTCGCATCTCACAAAGACGACGGGGCCGGGCCTTTCGGCCCGCCCCCGCAATCTCTGACAAGCAGATGTGGCAACGGCGCGGTGACGCGGATCAAACCGCGCGGATGGTCTCCAGGAAGCTCTCCACTTCCTGATTCAAGCGCTGGCTCTCTGTACTGAGCACTCGGGCCGACTCTAACACATGCTCGGAGGCAGACCCCGTCTCCACCGCGCCCGCACGCACCGATGCGATGGCGGCGACCACATCGCTGGTCCCATGGGCGGCGCGGGTCACATTCGCAGTAATCAGCGAGGTGGATGCGGTTTGCTCCTCCACCGCATGGGCAATAACCCCCGAGATGCTGGACAGCCGCTCGATGGTCTGGCCGATCTCCTTCACCGCGGCAACACTGTCCCGGGTGGCGACCTGCATGGCTGTGATCTGGCTGCCGATTTCCTCAATGGCCTTGGCGGTCTGGCCGGCGAGCGCCTTGACCTCCTGCGCCACCACGGCAAAGCCACGGCCGGCATCACCCGCACGGGCGGCCTCGATGGTGGCGTTGAGCGCCAGAAGATTGGTCTGCTCGGCGATGGCGGTAATCAGTTTCAGCACATCTCCGATGCGTGAAGAGGCCACCGCCAGTTCCGAGATCCGCGCGTCAGTCTCCGCCGCCTGGCGCACCGCATCACCGGCGATGCGGGTGGAATCATTCACCTGACGGCTGATCTCACCGATGGATGCCGCCAGTTGGTCCGAGGCCGCAGCCACGGACTGTACGTTGGAGGACGCCTGCTCCGACGAGGAGGCCACAGTCCCGGAGAGCAGTCGCGTATTTTCCGCTGTGCGCGAGAGCGAGGCTGCGGTGTTTTCCAGGTCGCTGGCTGCCGCCGATACGGTCCGCACAATGCCGCGGAACGCGGTGCCAAGCCGATCCAATGTCTCCTGCTTGGCCTGGAGGCCGCTTTCCAGATAGACCGAGATGGCGAAATCCATGTCCAGCAGGGCGGCGGTCGTCACCGAGCGGATCAGCAACGCCTTGCGCGCCGGCGCCGTCTTATCGAACCGCCCCACCTTGAGATTGGTTTCGATGGCTTCCACCAAGCCCCCGATCAACAGGCTGTAGCCGGCAATGTACCAACGCGGCTCTAGCCCGAGGCGGGCGTGGGTGCGGCCGATGCGCGTGACCGACTCCACATAGGAGGCATCGAACGTTCCATTGAGAATCACGTCCCAATGCTTGATTTGGGCCGCCTTGGCATGGGTGCGGACCGCCGGTGTCGGAAACATCCGGGCCATCTCGGGATAGGACATGAGATGATCGTAGAAACCATCGAGAATCTTCGGCATGGCGGCGATGACGAGGCCCCGTGCCTCCCGCAGGCCGGCCTGCAGAGTGGCATCCATGCCGATGAACTGAAGGCGCTGTTGCAGACTGTCTTTTGTATGCATGGGATCTTCCAATATCAGCGCGCTCAATGTCCCTCCCATCCCGGGAGCCACGGCATCCGCTGCAATAAGGGCAAAAAGCTCGCACGGACCACGGACGAGCAACGCGAAATCGCCATTCCCACCCGGCCGCGCCGAAACGATCTCACTCAACGCGCCTGCTTCACACGGCTCGACGCCCATCAGGCGCCAAACCGTCGGGGCCGAAGCAAAGCCGGATGATCTTAGATCGAACCGACCTGATTCGAAAATAAGTCTCTAAAACTCACGAACCGTAGCATGATGCCGCCCGAAAATCGGGGCTATTTCGGCATCATGCTTCGTCATTTCAGCGACCCGCCATGGCCGGGACGTTGGGCACATAAAAGCCGCGCTGGTTCGGCAGCGGACGGTATGCATCCCCCAGGCCCATCACGGTCTCGGCACCGCCGAGGACAAGATAGCCATCGGGAGCCGAAACTTTGGCCATCCGATTGAGGATATCTGTCTTGGTGGGCGCATCGAAATAGATCAGCACATTGCGGCAGAAGATGATGTCGAACGTTCCGAGCCCGACGTAGGGGTTCAGCAGGTTCAGCTTCTTGAACTGCGCCATGGACTTCAGCTGTGGCGAGACTTCCCACATATCATCCACTTTGCTGAAATACTTCATCAGCATCTGGATCGGCAGACCGCGCTGCACCTCGAACTGGTTGTAGCGCCCGGAGGCCGCACGATCGAGCACCTCATTGGACAGGTCAGTGCAGAAGATCTCCACCCGGCGCGAGCCAATCAGGTGAGGATTTTCCTTCAGCGTCATCGCCAGCGAATAAGGCTCCTGGCCGGTGGACGCCGCGGCGCACCAGATGCGCAAGGTATGGCCTGCGGGCCGGCTGGCATGCAGCGTCGGGAGCATGATTTTGGTAAAGACCTCGAACGGGGTCTTGTCGCGAAAAAACAGCGACTCGTTCGTGGTCATCGCATCCACCACCGCATCCGCGATGATGGTCGACGAGCCATCCCGAAGCACAGCTGCCAGCTTGGAGAAATCCGCAAGCTCGAACTTCCGCAGGAGCGGGACGAGACGGCTTTCCAGAAGGTAGTGCTTATCGTCGGAGAGGATCAGTCCCGATTTTGCCTTCAGGTATTTCTTGAAGAACTCGTAATCCGCTGCGCTGATCATGCCCGTCCTCCCGTCAGCAGGCGTGCAACCTTTCGGCCGATCTCCGTGATGGAAAGCACTTCAGAAGCGTTCCCCAACTGGACGGTCGCGCCGGGCATGCCCCAAACGACGCTGGTTTCTTCGTCCTGCGCGATCACGCTGCCGCCGGCATCGGCGATGCGCCCCGCGCCTTTCGCACCGTCGCTCCCCATGCCGGTCAACACCACCGACAGCACGCCGCGGCCATAAATTTCGGCGAGCGTATCGAACAATGGATCTACAGCCGGTTTGCAGTAGTTCACTGCCGGTCCATCGGACAGGCGAATGATTTTGTCGTTTCCTGATTTCTCCACAAGCATGTGCTTGCCGCCGGGCGCGATATAAATATGCCCTGCCTTGATAACCTCGCCGTCCTGGCCTTCTGCGGCCGGACGGCCAGCCGCACGGCCCACATGCTCGGCCAGAATGGCGGTGAAGGTCGCCGGCATATGCTGGGCGATCACCACCGGAACTCCTGAGAGAGAAGGGCCGATGTCGGTGAACAACCGGGTCAGAGCCTGCGGCCCGCCGGTGGAGCTGCCGATCGCGAGAATGCTCACCGGCGCCATGGAGAACGGCCGGCGCTTCTCGGTCGGCTTTGGCTTCGTGAATGCCGAAACGGGTGCTGCCGGCGCCGACGCCACATGAGGTGCAGCGGCAGCCGGGGGTGCCGACGGCCGAACAATGGTCGCGCCGGAGGTTGCACCGGGGGCAGGAGGTGCGGAAACCTGGGTCGCAGAGGCCGCGAACACACGCGGCAGCGCGCCTTTGCGTCGAACCCGCAAGCCAAGGCTGCGAACCTTGGCGGTGAGGTCACGACGGAAATCGTCGGCCGCGGAGATGCCGCGCCCGGCATCCGGCTTCGGCACGTAGTCCGCCGCACCGAGGTTGAGCGCCTTCAGGCTGACTTCGGCCCCGCGACGGGTCAAAGTCGAGGCCACGAGAACGATCGTGTTCGGCTTCTTCTCCAAGATCAATGGCAGGGCGGTCAGACCGTCCATCTCCGGCATCTCAAGGTCGAGAATGATGACGTCGGGCATCGACTTCATCACGTCATCCACGGCGCGGCGCCCATTGGCGTGGGTCGCGACAACCTTGAAATCCGGGGATTCAGAGAGCCAGTTCGACAGGATACCGCGAATGAACACGCTATCGTCGACAATCATCACCCGGATTGGGTCGTCCGCCAGTCCCGGATCGCCGGTTGCGGCTGGAGTGAGGGTCATGGGTCGACCTTCTCGATCAAGCCCACTTCTTCCAGCTTTTCGCGCAGGATGTCCGAATCGAACGGCTTCATGATGTATTCGTTGGCACCGCTGGCGATGGCCTTGGCGATGTGTTCGATGTCGTTGTTGGTGGTGCAGAAAATCACGCGGGGCACGTCCCCGCCGTCGCGCTTGCGCAGCTCCAGCAGGAATTCCAGCCCTTCCATGACGGGCATGTTCCAATCGAGCAGAATCCCATCGGGCATGAATTCTTCACAGCACACGAGGGCCGCCTGTCCATCGGCGGCCTCCCGTACACTGAAGGACAGATCCTCAAGGATGCGGCGCGCGACCTTCCGCACCACACCCGAATCGTCCACCACAAGGCAGGTTTTCATCGTTACTCTCCCCGAAAGATGGCGGCGGCGATCAGGCCGCGCGGGCCGTATTGAGACGTCCGAGCGCGAGATCGACGTCGAGCACCAGCATCAGTTGCCCCTTCAGGCGGTACACGCCGGTAACGATGTCGGACCAATGAGGATCGAGATTGGTCGGGTTGGATTCACGCCGTGCCGGATCAAGGACGAGCACTTCGCCCACCTCGTCGATCATCAGCCCGAAAGACTCCCCATGGTGCTCGATGCCCACCGCCATGCGGCGGGCTTCGGTGTTGGCCGGCAACCCGAGCATGGAGCGCATGTTGACCATGGTCATGATGCGCCCGCGCAGGTTCAGCACCCCCTCGATCTCATGGCTTGAGAGCGGCACGCGGGTGATGTGATCGGGCACGAACACTTCGTGCACCATCTCGATGGGCAGGCCGAAGAGCTGCGGCCCGATCCGCACCGTGACGTATTGCGCTCCCGCGCCGGTGGTTTCCTGACGTGCGAGGACGAGACTTGTGCTGGTCATGCCGCCTCTCCATGGGCAGTGCCGGCGAATTCCTTCAGCGCGGCGATGAGACCGGGACGGTCGAACTTGGCGATATAGTCGGTGAAGCCGGCCTGGCGGGCCCGCTCGATGCTGTCGGCGGTCCGGTCGCCGGACAGGGCGATGATCGGCAACTGCCCGTTCAAGGGATCGCCGCGCACCAGACGGGCGAGCTGGAAGCCGTCCATTTCCGGCATGTCCACGTCGCTGACGATGGCGTCATACCGACCGCCGGCCTTCAGCCGCTCCAGGGCCTCGCGGGCCGAGGCGCAGGCCGTGACCTCGTAGCCGGAGCCCTTCAGCACCGGCTCGATGAGGTTGCGGTAGAACAGGCTGTCATCCACCAGAAGCAGCTTGCCGCTGGTCACGCGCTTGTCTGCGTCCATGCGCTCGAACCAGTCGCCGAACGCGATGGACAGGAAGTGACCCACATCGAGGATCTCGGTGGCCTGGCCATCGATGATCGCCGCGCCGAGCGCCTCCGGAGCATCCGAGGACAACTGCATGTCGAGGCGCGCCTCGACGATGTCCACGATCTCATCCACCACGAGGCCCATGACGCGGCCCTCGTCGGAGAAGATCAGCATGGGCTGGGTGCCCGTGGTGCCGCGCTTCACATTCTCGTTCACGTGGACCAGCGGGATCAGCGCGCCGCGATACTGGATGACCGGGTGGGCGTTGACCGTTTCCACCTTGTCGAGATCCAGCTCTTCGAGGCGGGTGACCAGCGAGAGCGGCACCGCCTTGACGTCGGTAGAACCGGCGCGGAATAGCAGCAGCGAGGTGGTCGCCCCCAGGTCGCGCAACCGCGCGGCGGCATCGGCCGCGATGTCGGCGGCTCGCTCCTCCTCGGGATTGGCCGCCACCTGCGCGAGCCCGGCCGGATCGACGATCATGATCACCCGTCCATCGCCCAAGATGGTGGAGCCGGAGACCATCGGCAGCTGACGCAGCACCGACGACATGGGCTTCACAACGATTTCCTCGGTGTGGGACACCGCATCCACCACCACGCCGAAGGTCTGGTTGCCCACCTGCATCACCGCGATGAGCAGGTCATCCAGATTGTCTTCCGCATTCGCGTCCACCATGCCGAGGAGACGGCCGAGGTTGACGATGGGCAGCAGCTTGTCGCGCAGGCAGAGCACCGGAGCATCCTTCAGGCGCTTGACCTGATGCTCGGAGTTCGGCTGCACGCGCACCAGTTCGATGACCGCGCTCTGCGGCACAGCGAACCGCTCGCCAGCGGCCTCGACGATCAGCGCCGGCACGATGGCTAGCGTGAGCGGGATCTTGATGACGAAGGTGGAACCGGCGCCCTGCTTGGAGCGCACCTCCACCGTGCCGCCGATCAGTTCGATGTTCGAGCGCACCACGTCCATGCCGACGCCGCGGCCCGACACATTGGTGACCTTGGCCGCTGTGGAGAAGCCTGCCGCGAAGATGAAGCGGAACACCTGGCCGTCGGACATGCGGGCGAGTTCGGCCTCGCTGGCGAGGCCGTTATCCAGCGCCTTCTGCTTGATCCGGGCCACATCCAGGCCCTTGCCGTCGTCAGAGATCTCGACGATGACGTGACCGCCCTCGTGATAGGCTGACAGGCGGATGGTGCCCTTCTCCGGCTTGCCGGCGCTGCGGCGCTCGGCGGGCGTCTCCAAGCCGTGATCGGCGGAGTTGCGCACCATGTGGGTGAGCGGATCCTTGATCTGGTCCAGCACCTGCCGGTCCAGCTCGGTCTCGGCGCCGATCTGCTCCAGCTCGATCTGCTTGCCCAGTTCCTGTGCCAGATCGCGGACGATCCGGGGCAGCTTCTGCCAGGCATTGCCGATCGGCTGCATGCGGGTGCGCATGACAGCTTCCTGCAATTCCGCCGTCACGTTGGACAGGCGCTGCAGGGGCACCTTGTATTCGGAGTCCTCGGTGCGACGGGCGATTTCCATCAGCTGGTTGCGTGTCAGCACCAGCTCGGAGACCATCGTCATCAGGTGCTCGAGCACGCCCACGTTGACGCGGATCGACTGCGACGAGACGCTGCCTTCGCCGTCATTGCGCGGCGGGCCCTTATGCTCGTCCGCTTCCACCATCTTGCGGCCAGGCTCCTTGGCCGGAGCCGGCAGGGCCGCCTTGGCCGGAGCAGGCTCGGGCGCCTGCAGGGCGGGCTGAGGCGCGGGCGCCTTGGCGCGATGCGCCGGCACATCGACGGGGGTCTCGCGGAAAATCCGGTCGAGTTCGTCCAGCGGGATCTCGCCGGGCAGCATCTCGCGCTCCGGCTGCATCACCACCTGGGTGCCCTTGGGCTTGGGCGGCGGCGGGGGAGCCGCCACGGCCACCGGGGCCGGAGGAGGCGCGACAACCGCCGGCTTGGTGGAGCTGTTGGCCAAGGCCTCCAGCATCTCGATCAGGTCATGATCGGCGCCTTCCGGCTCGGTGCCGTTGTTGGCTTCCAGCTCGGCCATCAGCTCTTTGATGCGATCGACGGTCTGGAGCACAAGGCCCACCGCTTCGCTGGTCACCGGCACGCCTTCGCGGAACCGGTCCATCAGGGTTTCAGCAGCATGGGCCAGCGCCGCGAGGCGCGAGAGGCCGATGAAGCCGCAGGTTCCCTTGATGGTATGAACGAGGCGGAAAATATTGTTGAGAATTTGAGCATTATTGGGGTCTTGCTCAAACTTCACCAGCTCAACGTCCGCCACGTCGAGGCTTTCATTGGTCTCTGTCAGAAACTCGCGCAGCAGATCGTCCATGTCGTAACTCCAGCAGGCTGGGCAGCAAATTGTCCCTACGTCGTCCGCCGGCCCCCAGGTTCGAACCCGGAGCTTTGGCTGGCCGAAGGTCGCTTGAGCACGTACCCTGGGGGTACCGTCGGAACGACATAGGGACTGGGGAGAAAGCGTGGCGTCCGTTTGGTGGGGGGATTACCGCCCGGATGCTTCAGTTCTCTCCCGGTTCGGGAAGCGCGGCGCGACCGGTCAGGCCGCGCGAACCCGCGCGATGAATGTATCGACCTGGGTGCGCAACCGCGTCGCCTGGGACGAAAGATCGGTAGCCGCATTAACGATGTCACTGGAGACACGGCCGGTGGCGGCCGCGGCACTGGAGACACCGGCAATGCTCGAAGACACTTCCTGGGTACCCTGAGCCGCCTGACTGACGTTCTGGGCGATTTCCCCCGTGGCGGCGCCTTGCTGGTCAATGGAATTGGCGATCGCCGTGGAAATCTCATCGATCTTCTTGATCGTGTCCGAGATGCCCTCGATCGCCCGCACCACTTCATTGGTCGCGCCTTGGACGGCGCCGATCTGCGAGGAAATTTCCTCGGTCGCCTTGGACGTCTGCTCGGCCAGCGACTTGACCTCGGAGGCTACGACAGCGAAGCCGCGACCAGCGTCCCCTGCCCGCGCCGCCTCAATGGTGGCGTTGAGCGCCAGCAGATTGGTTTGCGAGGCGATATCGGTGATGAGGCTCACCACCTGACCGATGCGGGTTGCGCTCGCCGAGAGGCCGCGGGCCACGTCTGCGGTCCGGGCCGCCTGGTCCGTGGCTTCTCCGGCGATATGCGCGGCATTGGACACCTGGGTGCCGATCTCGCGCACCGAAGCCGCCAGTTCCTCGGCCGCTGACGCCGCCGTCTGCACATTGCTGGTGGCCTGTTCGGCCGCCGCAGCCACCACCACCGATTGGCGGGAGGTCTCGTCCGCCGAAGTGCTCATGGTGGCGGCATTGCGCTCCAGAAGGCTGACCGCTTCCGCCACGGTGCGAACGACGCCCGAGACTTCGCTATCGAACTCATCCGCCAGGGCCTGCATGGTGGCGCGCTTCTCGGCCTCCTGCCGCCCAGCCTGCGCGCCCTGCTCGACGCGCAGACCTTCAGCCTGGCGCAGCTCGACCAGCAATTGCTCGGTGGACTGCCACAGGTCGCCAATCTCGTCATTGGAGCGGCGGGCTTCCACCACCACGTCGAGCTTTCCGGATGCCAGGCTGCGCAGGGTTTCAGAGGCGCGGCGCAACGGCCGGCTCATCATCCGCGTCCCAATCATCAGAGCGATGGACACGCCGATGGCCAGGCCGATGACGGTGACGGACAGGAGCAGGATCCGGATCCGCTCCTGGAGCGCGACTTGATTGTCGCGCAATGGGACCAGATCTGCGCGGATGTCATTGGTGAATTTGTCGAGCGAAGCCTGCAACGCCTTACGGTTGCTGCGGTTGCCCTCATTGTTGCCCTGTGCGTTGGCAGCGGCAGGGCTTTCCTGCACGCCGAGCCGTGCGGTCTCGATGCGGAACTCCTTGAACTTCGAAAGGTCGGCCAGCACGGTGCGCAGATCAGCGGCATCCTCCGGCGGGGTGCGCTCCTTCAGGGTCGCAGCGAGCCCATCGATGATGCCGAGTTGCTTGAGCAGGCCATCGGCGAAGGGCTTGGCCGCGGCCGTGGTGGGCGCGCCGTAGATTCCACGGGATTCCATCACCACGGCGGTGATGGCGCCGTTCAGGCGCTCCGTCAGGAACGCCCGCTGCGACGTCGAGTCCAAGCTCGTGGAATTATCCGATTCCAGCTTCATACCGTAAAGAGCCATACCACAGACAATCACTGTCGTACTTCCCAGAACGGCGACGATACTATAGATCTTACCGGCAATTTTCATCATACCCTCCCAGGTACATTGTTATTTAGTGAGTTGGCTTTGCTTTAGCGTCCGCCGCGTCCGCCTTGGCAGGCTTGGCCGCAGGCGGCGTATTTGCGCCACCATTTCCTCCGGCATTCGCGGACCGAATGTCGTTCTTATCGATGTAGTTGATGCCATCGATCAGGATTTCCTGGACGACCGGGCCGTTCAACCGTGCATTGACCTTCTCTTTGATACGATCAGTCATATCCTTGAGATTGTACTTCGAAATCTTCCCAGCCTCGACACGGCCATTCGTATAGATCTCGCCGAATGCGTCATTCACGACGAAAATGATCGGATCGACCGTCAGCTTCTTCAGCGTTCCGGCGTCTGCGGTGAACACCAGCTTGGCGATCACATAACCCTTGATCTGTCCGTCGATGATCATCGGCACGGTGATCGTCGGCACGCGCTTGTACTCGAGCCCCGGCAAATACGGATCTTCCGCCTTGCCAAAGTTCGCGCCTGCGGCCCAGTACGCGGCGCCATAGCTCGACGCCAGCGTCACAGCGCACACCCACACGCCGATGATCACCAGCTTGATCATGCCTCGCGCCCTCCCAGGAGCGCGGTGGTGTAGGTGCCGTCGGACTCGGCGGCGCGCAGGGCACCGTTGAGGATCGAGCTGATCTCACGGGCGGCGTCGAGATGCATGGCGAGCACCTCGCAATTGCGCTGCAGCTTGCGCCGCAGACCCACCACACGGTCCTGCAGTTCGGGGGCGACACGCTCGGGCAGGATACGCACCGCGCGGCTCAGCTCGAGGAGGCTGCGGCTCTTGCGCCGGTTCATCTCCTGCAGGTCGATGGGCATCCGGGCCTCCAGCGCCGCGGTCTCCTGGTCGACCACGCTCTCCAGGCGATCGAGAGAGGAGATCAGGCTGGCCAGTTCCGGCGCCCGCGGAGCGGCCGCGATTGCCTGGACCGGAGCATCCGCTTCGCTCCAGGCCAGTTGCGCCGCAAGGGAGAAACCGAGGCTTTCGCCGCTCACAGAGGTGTCGCTCATGCCGATGTCCTCAAATATCGATGTCGGGAACGGATGAAGCCGACGGGGCCGCGGCCGCAGCGGATGCCGTTACAGGCAAAGCTGTGGGAGCGATGGCACCCGAGGTCGAAGCGGTGAGCTCCGGCTGCTTGGAGGCAATCTTGTTGGCAATGCCGATACCGCCGGCCTGCGCCACCTGGTCGCCGATCTTCTGCGCCAGCATCGTCCGCCAGATGCCGCCGGCGTTGCCGGAGCCGTAGACCGAAGTGGCATTCTTGGGGAGCATGCTCTCCACAAAGGTGGACAGCACCATCGCCTCAAACTTCTTGTAGGGGCTATCCTTCACGGCGGCGGCAGCAGCGGCGGCATCGTCCAGGGTGCGGGTCGGCGCCCCCTGCTGCGATAAGGCCGTCTGGTTGCGCAGCCCGACCGGCGTGGACGAGGTGTAGGACAGCGCTCCTTGGTAGCCGGCATGCATGCCGGACACCATGCTGTCGAAGACGCCGCTGGAAGCGCCGGCACTCAGCTTCTGGAGATTCGCCGCGACCGTCTGCGCCTTCCGCGGATCCGCGGCTTGCATGACGTCGAGAACGATATCAGAGGGAGGTTGGATGCCCATGGCCCACATTCGTCGAGAGAGTATTTCGCGACGGACACATTGCGTGGCTTGGCTTATGTGAGGCTTGCATCCCCCAGAATGGTGCGATCGGCAGCCTCTTCGGTTGCAAGACGGCTAGCTACACCCTCCAGTATGGCCGCAACCATCTGCTTCTCCACGTGCTGATCGTGGATCTGCAAGACCCCCTCAGCCATGTGCTCGGCGCGTTTGAGGCGCAATGCCTCCTCGCGCACCCGCACCGTCTGGCGATCCTCATCGACTGCCAGCCGCGCGGACTCCTCCGCTGTGGCGCGCAGGCGTTTGGCCACCACCTCCACCAGCATGGGGCCGAAGATATCGTCATTCAGCGTGGTGATGATTTCTTCCCGCGTGCGCTCCAGGTCCGCACGGGCCCGGGCGATCTGCGTCAAGCGCCATTCCGCCTGGCGATGCATCTGCTCCTGCACCGCGACGATCCTGTTGGCCTTGCGCAGGCGATTCTTCATGGCTCAACCCGCCTTCAGGAAGGTGCCGAACGCCATCACGAAGGCGGTCAGCAATTGGTCCGAAATGGCATAAAGCAGCAGCATCCCACCGGCGGTGATAAAGGGCGTGGCGATGAAGAAGACCGGAATCTGCGGGGTCAGCTTGTTGATCAGGCCGACGGCGAAATTGATGATCAGCGAATAGACCAGGAACGGGCTGGCCAGGCGCAATGCCAGCATCAGCGCCGCGCTCATCTGGTCGGCCATCTGCATCAGGGCGCCGCGCCCGCCAAAGCCGACGCCCAGGGGAATCTGGCGGTAGGACAAGATCAAGCCCCGCAGCAGTTCGTAATGCTGATCGGAGATGAACATCATGGTCACGGCGGAGAGCGCCAACAGGACCGCGATCGGCGGCAGCACCTCGTCGTCTTCCGGAGGCCCCACCACCGAGGAGACCCCGATGAACTGCGCGGTCGCCACCAGCATGGTCTGCAGCGCCAGGAAGAATACCCGCGACAGCAGACCGATGATGCCGCCGGTGATCAGCTCAGAGGGGATGGCGAGCGCCAGCGTCGCGGTGGACGCATTCTGGATGAACGCAACGGTGTCGTCGAACAGCAGCGGCAGCACTCCCAACGAGATCGCCACTGCCACGAACAGGCGCACCCGCACCGGCAACCGATGGCCGGAAATTCCCGGCATCAGCATCACGCACCCCCCTATCCGGCAAAACACCAGGAAGGCGCTGATCACCGTGACGTTGAGCGGGATCACGAGATGGTCCCGAGGGATGTGATCTTCACCCCGCGAGCAATCTCCACATGGGACAGAACGGGAAGCGAGGGGAACATCCGCTCGATGATCATGCGCACATAGGGGCGCGCATCGGGCGCGCTGACCAGAACGAACGGCTGGCCCTCGCGCATGTGCTCGCGCACCACCGCAGAGGCGTCGGTGCCGAACTGCTCCACCAGGCGCGGGTCAATATCGAATTCCACCACCTCGCCCTTGGCATCACGTTTCAGGCTTTGGTGGAAGGTCAGGTCCCATTTGCTGCCGAGGCGCAACACCCGCAATACGCCGCCATCCGCCAGATCGCCGCAGATCTGCTGCGCCATGCGCATCCGCACATGCTCGGCCACCTGCTCGGAGCGGCGGGCATGGGGCACGATCTCGGCAATGGCCTCGAGAATCAGGTGCAGGTTGCGGATGGATACCCGCTCCGCCAACAGCAGCTTCAATACCGCCTGCAAGCCGGAAAAGGAGATCTGCGAGGGACACATGTCGTCGATGAGGCGCTTGTACTCGGGATCCAGCCGCTCCAGCAACGACCGCATATCCTTATAGGACAGGAGCTGCGGCAGGTTGTTGGCGATCACTTCGCTCAGGTGGGTGAGGATCACCGTGGCATTGTCCACGGGCGCAAAGCCTTCGCGCTTCACTTCGGACGCATAGGCCTCGGAAATCCACATGGCCTTCATGCCGAACGCCGGCTCGCGCACCTCGTCGCCGGGGACATCGGGCTTGGCGCCATCGCCAATCACCACCAGCAGTTCGGCGATCCGCATCTCCTGGGCTGCCACCACCGTGCCATGGATCTTGATCTGATAGTGCTTGGGCTCCACGGTCAGGCTCTCGGTCAGCCGGATGTCCGGCACGACGAAGCCGTAGCGCTGGGCAAACTTGCGCCGCATCTTGGCGATCCGGTGCCCCATCTCGGTCGGCGCCCGCAGCACCTGGCCGGCCAACTGCTTGTCCACGCACAGCTCGATCTCGGCGGTCTTGAGCTGCTCCTTGACGGAATCCTTGACCTCCTGCGCCGCCTGCTCGGCAACCGCCTTCTCCTGCTCCGCCTTCACCGCCCGCTCCTTGGCGAGCTGCTTGGGAATGGCGTAGCCGACGAAGGCCATCAGCCCGCCGAGGAGGGCAAAGGGAAGCATGGGCAGGCCCGGGACGATGGCCAGGGCGAAAAGCATGCCGGAAGAGACGAACAGCGCGCGGGGATAGGCGCCGAGCTGATTGAGCACGGCCTTTTCCGCCGAGCCCTTGGTGCCGCCCTTCGACACCAGCAGGCCCGCGGAGAGCGAAACGATCAGCGCCGGGATCTGGGAGACCAGGCCGTCGCCGACGGACAGGCGGGTATAGACATCCGCGGCATCGGCGATCGGCATCCCGTGCCGGGTCACACCAATGATGATGCCGCCAAAGATGTTGACGGCAATGGTGATCAAGCTCGCCACCGCTTCGCCGCGCACGAACTTGGACGCACCGTCCATGGAGCCGAAGAAGGCGCTTTCCTCCTCCAGTTCGGAGCGACGCAGCTGTGCCTGCTTGTCGTCGATCAGGCCGGCGTTGAGATCGGCGTCGATGGCCATCTGCTTGCCGGGAATGGCGTCGAGGGTGAAGCGGGCGCCCACCTCCGCGATACGGGTCGCGCCCTTGGTGATGACCAGGAAGTTCACGGTCACCAGGATCAGAAACACCACGATACCGATAACGAAGTCGCCGCCCATGACCAGCTTGGAGAAGCCGGCGATGATGGCGCCCGCCGCGTGCACCCCATCCGACCCGTGGGCCAGGATCAGGCGTGTACTCGCAACGCCCAGCGCCAGCCGCAGCATGGTGGCGATCAGCAGGATGGTGGGGAAGGAGGAGAATTCGAGCGGCTTGGCGATCCACAGCGAGACCATCAGGATCAGCACCGAGAGCGCTATGGAAAGCGCCAGCCCGACGTCAATCAGAATGGGGGGGATCGGCAGGAAGAGGACGGCCAGAATGCCAACGACGCCGACGGCAAAGCCAATCTCACGGCGCGAATTTTTGTCCCCGGCTCCGGTCAAGGAAAGATCGGTCATCTCATATCACCCCGGGGCCACGCGGACGGTGCCGAACCGCGCCCCTGTCTCTGCACGCGACGTCCTCATGACGCCTCAGATCGCAACCAAGACCGCCGGGACCGGCGGTCATCGGGCCAATGACGAATGACGCCCTCGGCTACATTTGCGAGTGTCGGCGGTTGTCGCCGACGCCTTGGAGAGATCTCCCACCCTCGGTGTGATCTGGGCTTGGACCTATGGCCGGACCGCCCGCGCCAGCTAGAAGCCGGAACCGATACGGCCGTAGATTTCCTCGGTGAACGTCATGATCTGACTGCCCATGAACGAGCCGGTCAAAGCACACACCACCAGCACCGCCACGATCTTTGGCACGAAGGTCAGCGTGGTCTCTTGGACCTGCGTCAAAGCCTGAAGCAGGGCGATGACGATGCCGACCAGCATGGCCACGCCGACCGAGGGGCCCGAGGCGATCAGGATCGTCCAGATCGCATTGCGGACCACATCAAGCGCATCAGCCTCGTTCATTTGCTGATCTTCACGCCGGAATCGAGCGTGATGGTGGAGCCGTCGGCCAAGGTGGCCACCGGCGAGCCGCTGCTGACGATGCTCACCGAGGAGACCACACCGCTGACGGTGCCGTCAGCGCTGGTCACGGTGCGGCCGATGGCGCTGTCTGCCGTCTGCAGTGCCGAGGAGGTCAGCAACGAATCCAGCTTGGTGTTGGTGTTGGTCTGCGCCTCCACCTGGGAGAACGACGCCAGCTGGGACAGATAGGACGTCGAATCCATCGGCTCCGTCGGATCCTGATTTTTCAGCTGGGCCACAAGCAGTTGCAGGAACTGATTGTAGTCCACCGTGCTGGTGGTGGCCGTGCTGGTCGAGGCGGAGCTCGTGGTGCTGGTCGCGGTCGAAACGCCTGAAACAGTGGTCATGTCAGGTCCTCCTGGCGCCTTTGTGCCCGGTGAAGGTTGCGCGAGGCCGACTCCTCGCCGCGACGGAAGATCGTCAGGCCGCCTTGGTTGGGGCGGCGGCGCTCTCAAGGATGGAGGCTTCCAACGGAAACAATCCGCGCAGTGTGCGCAGGGCCTCGAACGTACGGCCGGCGATCACCTGCTGGGCGATGGCCTCGAGGCCCTTGAGCACGGCCTCGTTCTTGAAGGTCTGCACCAGGGCCGCGAACTGGCGGTGGAACAGATGCCGCGCGCCTTCGGCATTGCGCGGATCGATCAGGATCGCCTGCACCACGAAATACAACTGGCGCAGCGGGGTAGTGGTGTCTTCCACCTGCATCACATGCCCCTCCAGCAGGAAGGAGGCATCATTCAGCAGTTCGAGCGTCACCTTACGGTCGACGCGCAGGACCGCGCCGTTGATGAAGATGCGCTCGCCGGGCCGCAGCGTCAGCTGCATGGTCTTGCTCATTGCAGGCCATCCCTGATGCTGCGGTTGACGGCAATGAGGCCAGCGAAGTTCTGCGAGCGCTCCTGGATGATCTGGTCGGTCTCCTTGATGACCCACAGGCCAATGGAGATCAGGTCCGCGCGCAGATTGGTGGCCAGTTCGTTGGTGGGCTCGGCCAGATCGCGGATCAGAATGCCCCACAGACGCTGGAGATAGATCACAGCGGCCTGGCTTTCGATGGAGGTGGGACCGGCAGCTTCGGCCGCCACCAGCAGCTCAATGGCGCGATCGAACGCATCGCGCTCGCGGCCACGGGCCTCGCTGCTGGAATCTTCCATTATTTCCGCGTAAGAAAATTTATACATCGCGGCGCTCCCTTTATGATCAGGCGTAATTCAGAATGCTGAGCGACATGAGCGTGCTTGTGGTCGAGTAGCTCATGCTCAGCTGGTTGGTCAGCGCATCAAGCCGGGTTTTTGCTTCGGCGGTGTCGACGCCTTCCAGCGTCGAGATGCGGCTGTTGACCACATCCAGGGTGCCCTGCATCTGTGTCGTGGCCGCCTTGACGCGGGTTTGCGTCACGCCAATGGAGGCGGCGGCGGCGGTCATTCCAGTCACACCTTCGGTGACCGCGGTCCGGGCAGTATCCATCACCGCCTGGAGGGCATTGGAGTTCAAATTCTGAACGCCCAGATAACCCACCATCGTAAATGCCATGGTTAGCTTGCGCATGGCTTGATCATTGGCACTCACCGACACGGTTGCACGCTCGGTGGGCGAGATCTGCTTGGTGATCGCCTCGTCCGAGGCATTCGACCAATTGGTGCCCCACGCCGGATCGCTGAACAGATCCGCGAACTCGTTGTCCAGGAAGTCCTGCATCTGGGTGGCGGTGATTTCCGCAACCTTTGGGTCGCTCTGCGGCGGCGTCGTCGTAATACCGAACTTTGCGGCGAAGGCCGCATCTACGGCCGCAGAGGCCGTTGTTTCATAGTCCTTCATGGGCTCAACGCTGCTGTTGACGCCACCAAAGACATAGCGCGTGCCGTCGGTGCTGTTGAGCGCAGAGCTGAAGGAGGAGAGCGCGGCACGCGCCTCGGTTTCCAGTTGCGGGGCGGTGCCGGCAGTCGCCTGGCCGCTCAGCAGATTCTCGAGGAATGCGTTGGACGTGGTGGTCATAGCGCTCAGCGCGCTCTGCGTGCGGGTGGTCATGGCGTCGATCAAGGAATTGCCGTCCACCAACCCCTGAAGCGAGTTCTTTTCCGTCCGCAGGTCCACGCTGTGGGAGGTGCGCACACCCAACGTCAGGCCGACATCGGCCAGCCGCCCGGTGGAGACCTCGGTTGTCGCCTTCGTGATCTCCGTCTGAATGCGCGGAATCGCATTCAAAGACGCCGAAGTCCAAGACAAAGTGGAGATATAGCTGCTCTGCATGGCGCTCACTTGATCATTGCGAAGAGGGAATCATACATGGACCCAATAATGGAAATCAGCTTTGATGACGCCTGATAGCTATGCTCCAGTTCAAGCTGCTTCGCATACTCTTGGTCGGTATTTACGCCCGTGGCATTGGATAGAGACGTAGACGCCTGAGACAGAAAGGTTTTCTGAGTATCTGCCGCCGTCGACGTGGACGAGCGCAACCCTTCCAGCCAGCTCACCGAGCCGCTGGCGAAGGTGGCAAGGCTGATGCCCGTGCCCAGCTGGGTGCTGCTGTCGAACGTGGCGGTGCCCGAAAGCGCTGAGGAGACCCCCGTCAGGCGGGCGGTGTAGCTCGCCGTACCGGCCGTGTTGTAGGTATAGTTGCTGCCATTCATGCCACCGTCGCGCAGCGTCAACGCCGAGCCGCCCTCGGAGACCACGGCGGCGGAATTGATGCTGATCTGCGCGGCCAACCCCTTGGTGAGGGTCGATGGAATGGTCGAATCGGTGCCGTTGGTGAACAGGCCGGACTTGTCGGCGCCGGTGCTCACCTGGTCCTTTTCGGCAAAGTCGCTGATCAGGGTGCGGGCGATCTCGTCCAGCTGGTTCTGGTAGGTCACGGCTACGGTGTCGCGCAGCTCCGCATTGCCGGCGATGGAGCCGGACTTCAGCGGCATGGTGGCCGATGCGCCGGTCACGGCCACGCCGTCCACGAACACCGCATTGCCTGTGACGGTGCCATCATAGACCGTGGAGGCCTCGAAGCTGACCTTGCGCGGGCTCTTGTCGAACATGGTCACACCGCTGTCGGTGTAGATGACCATGTCGTTGTTCCCGCGCGTGACCGTGGAGATCCCCATCTCCTCGGACAGCTTCGAGAGGATCGCATCGCGGGCATCGAGCACGTCGCTGAGGTCGTCGCCCTTCACTGTGGCGGAAACCACCGCATTGTTGGCGGTTTCGAACTGCTTGAGCAGGTCATTGACGTCAGACACCGAGGTCGCAATGGCCGCGTCGGCATCTTTGCGGGCACCCTGCACCACGTTCGACGCCGTATTGAGGCTGGTGGCGAGGTCCTGGGCGGCAGTGACCGCCGCCTGGGCCAGGATGGGGTCATCCGGCGAGTTGGTGTAGCTGGCAAGAGCGGTATTGAAGGCGCCGAGCTTGCCAGCCACGGAGGTTTCGTTGTCGACGTCGCCGACCGTGGTCTGGAGCGTGGTGAGGCCTGCCAGCAGCGCGGTTTGCTTGGCGCTGGTGGAGGTCGCGTCCTTCATGCGGTTGAACAACGCAAGATCGCTGGCGCGAACCACGTTGATCCGGGTCGAGCCGTCCGCATTGGTGACCGTAACGGAGATCTTCCGGGAATAGCTGGTGTTGCTGGCCCCGTCGATGTTGCGGCTCGACGCGGACAACTGCGCTGCTGTATTCAGCAGCGAGCTGCTCGCCGTGGAGAAGGCAGTAGTCAGGCTCATTGTCTGCACCAAGTTCGGCAGGAGGGCGACGAGATCAGCGCTTCAGGTTCATCAACACGTCGAGAAGCTCGGTGCCGGTCTGGAACACCTTCGAATTGGCCGTGTAATCGCGCTGAGCCACGATCATGTCGGTGAGTTCCGAGGCCATATCCACGTTGGAATTTTCCAGCGCATTGGAGACGACTGTGCCAAAGCCAGCATCGCCGGCGAACCCGATCTGCAACGGACCGGAATCCAGATTGACCTGATAGGCATTGCCGGCGACCGGCGTCAGATTGTCCGGGCTGGCCACATTGGCGAGGGGGATCTTGAACAGATTGGTGGTGTTGCCATTGCCGTCCACCGCGTAGACCGTGCCGTCCTTTGAGACCTTGACGTCCGACGCCGCGCTCGGGGGGCTGCCGTTCATGGGCGCCTCCGGGCTGTAGGTCGTGTTCAGCGACGTCATCTTGCTGGTATCAAGCGTGACCGATTGCCCGTTCGGCACCGTAAAGGTGACGCTGGTGCCCGACGCAATCTGGCCGGACGTATCAAAGGTCATGGCCGTGGTGCTTACCGCCGCAGAAGTATAAGGGAACGGCGCAGTGCTCGACGCTGCATCCGCCTGATTATACATCGTCATTTCCCAAGTGCTGGACGTCGCCGGGGGACCAACGGTGGCGTCAGCTGTCTTGGTGAAATAGACGTCGAGAATGACCTCGTTGCCGAGATTGTCATAGGTCGAGATCGAAGACTTCTGCGAATAGGTTGCCGTCGCCGCATTGGCGGACGGGAGATTGGCGGCCGCAACCACGGTATCAGACGAAGGCAGATTGGCCTTGAAGGTGCCCGAGGTGGTCGGCACCGCCGCGAGAGCCACGTTCTGCAAATTAATCGGCACGAGACCGCCGGTACCGTTGACGACAACCGAGGGATCCTGCCCGCCGCTGATGTCGTAGCCCATGACCGTGTAGCCGGCGGAATTCACCAGATTGCCAGTCGAGGCATCCACGGTGAAGCTGCCGGCGCGGGTCAGCATGGTCGACCCGCTCGCATCCTGCACGACGAAGAAGCCGTCGCCCTGCACCATCAAATCGGTATTGGAGGTGGTGTTCTTGGTCGTCCCCTGCTGAGAGACCGAATACTTGATGTCGGTATTGACTGAGCCGGAATTATATTCCGAGGCACCACTCTGAACGATGAGCGACGAAAATTCCGTCGAGGCCTTCTTGTAGCCCGTGGTGCTGGAGTTCGCAATATTCTCTGAAATGGTTCCAAGCTTGTTGGACTGTGCGTTCATGCCCGACACAGAAGTGCGTAGCGCTCCATAAAGGCTCATGGAATAAACTCCTGATGATGCGGGCGCATCTCGCCCTTTTTCTGGAAACCCACCACGGCCAATTGATCAGCCCTGGCTTGTGCGAGGCTGCCGATATTCGCAGTCGTGGGTGGTGACCTAAACTCGTATAGCTTGCGCTAATTCGTTGAATGCATCGGCCGATGGGGGCGCATCTCCATACTGACGCAGCGCCTCGTAGATCTTCGGAACCAGTTGCACCGCCTGATCCAGCTCCTTGTCGCTCCCGGCCTGATAGCCGCCCATCAAGCGCAGATCGCGGGTATCTTCGAAGCGGGCGATCATGGACTTGAGCATCCGCACCAGGTCGCGCTCCTCGGGGCTCCAGACGCTGTCCGCAAGCCGCGAGATGGAGCCGAGCACGTTCACTGCCGGGAACCGGCCCTGGTCGGCAATGGCCCGATCCAGCACGATATGGCCGTCCAGCGTGCCGCGAATGGCGTCCGCCACCGGATCGTTATGGTCGTCGCCATCCACCAGGACCGAGAACACGGCGGTGATGGCGCCGGAACCTTCGGGCCCCGGCCCCGCGCGCTCCAGCAGTTTTGGCAAGGTGGAGAACACGCTGGGCGCATAACCTCGCGCCACCGCCGGCTCCCCCGCCGCCAGCGCCACATCCCGCGCCGCGTGAGCGTAGCGGGTGACGCTGTCGAGGATCAGCAGCACGGATTCGCCCAGATCACGGAAATATTCCGCCACCGCCAGCGCGGATTGGGGCGCCAGCCGGCGCATCATCGGGCTTTCGTCGCTGGTGGAGACCACCACGACGGAGCGATACCGGTTGGACGCCAGCGGGCCTTCGAGGAACTCGCGCACCTCGCGGCCACGCTCGCCCACCAAGCCTACAACCACCGTATCAAACTGCGCGCTGCGGGCTAGCATGGACAGCAAGGTGGACTTGCCGACGCCGGAACCGGCGAAGATGCCCATGCGCTGGCCCACGCACATGGGGGTGAACAGATCCACCACCCGCACGCCGGTCTTCACCGGCTTGTGGATGCGCTGGCGCGTCATGGCGGCGGGCGGTTCGGCATCCATGGGCATGCGATGCAGGCCCCGGGCCAGCGGCCCCTTGTCGTCCAGCGGGACACCCAGCGCATTGATCACCCGCCCCTTCCAGGACGGATCTGGGCTCAGCGCCAGCGTGCCGATGCGAAATGCAGTGGCGCCCATGCCCACTGGCGAGCGCTCGTCGAACGGCTTGATGGTGGCGCCGGCGTCATCCACCCGCACCACTTCGCCGATGCGCGTGCGCCCTTCGTGCTCGATGCCCACGCGCTCGCCCAGGCGCAGGTAGTTGGACAGGCCCGAGACCTTGAAATGCGTCGGCGCCACCTCGCGCACCACGCCGCCGATGCGGATCGGCGGCACGTCTTCCTGGGCCGATTCCACGGCGGCCTGCAGCCTGATCAATGCGTTCATCAGTACCCCCCGAAAGCAGAGACGGCGCCGGCGTTACCGCGGCGAGGGATCATTGCGGACCGAGGGCGCGGATCGAATCGACGCTGGTGGTTTCCTGCTCGGAAATGGCCGACGCCGCGCTTTCGAAGGCGCGCTGCACCGTGATGAGGCGCGTCATTTCCAGGATGGGATCGACATTGGATCCCTCCACATAGCCTTGACGCATCACATTGGAATTGAAGTCCTGCACCACGGTTGCCGGACGATCGGGAATCACCGCCGCATTGTCGTAGCGCGTAAGCTTTGCCGCGGCGGGAATCTCATACATGCCAATGGTCCCCACCTGGTTGATGCCCTGGGTGATGGTACCGTCGGTGCCGATCTTGATCGGCCCCAGGTCCGGATCCACCAGGATCGAAGTACCGCCCGGGTCCAGGATGGGATAGTTGTTCACCGTGGTGAGGCGACCATCCGAACTGACATGGATTCGCCCGTCGCGGGTATAAGCGGTGCCAGCCGGGGTCTGGATCGAGAGCCAGGCCTTGCCCTCAATGGCCACATCATTGGGGCTATTGGTAAAGGTCACCGCCCCGGTCTTGCGCGACGTGTAGCTCTCGCCCACCGAAGAGAAGGCCACATCCTTGGCGCCGCCGGTTTCCGCCATGACGCTCTCGAACTTGATCTCCTCGGCACGAAAGCCGGGGGTGTTCATGTTGGCCACATTGTTGGCGATGGTGCTCATCCGCTTTTCCATCGCCATCTGCGCGGAGAGCGCCACATAAAGACCGTTGGACATGTCAGTCTCCAATTCTCGCAAGGACCAGGGATGAGACAACGCCGTCTCCGGCCATCGTCGTCCGCGACGCACATCGGGCCATCGTTTGGCCGGTCGAGAGCATGGGCTGCAAAACGTATCTCCGGCGGGACTCAGGCGGCGGTGACAGCTTGAAAGCCAACGACCGCGCCCATCCATGAGGCTTGATCACAGGAAGGCCTCGCGGCCAGTCCCCATGGTGAGGCGCACACGCTCGCGCCTGAAGCTTGTCCCAGCCTGCCTACGCCGCAGTGCGAGAAGAGATTGTGCCGCGTTGTCCCGCGATCGCGTGGTGCATCGCACGGCCAGTCCAGCCTCGCGCAATCCACGCCCCCTAACACCAGAGGATCAACAGGGGGAGTACGCACAGTGAGCGTCTTGCTCGGAATTGTCCTCGGCCTTGCCGCCACCTTCGGCGGCTTCATGGCCATGGGCGGTCACCTCGATGTGGTCTGGCAACCCTTCGAATATGTGATCATCGGCGGCATCGCCTTCAGCACGTTCATCATCGCCAACCCGATGAGCGTCATCAAGGACACCGGCAAGGCGATCATGCACGCTTTGTCCGGCGTCGCCCCCAAGCGCAAGGACTTCCTGGCGCTGCTCGGACTGCTCTATGCGCTGATGCGCGAGGTGCGCTCCAAGCCGCGCAATGAGGTGGAGGCGCATATCGACGACCCGGCCAACTCAGGGCTGTTCGCGCACTTTCCGACCATTTTGAAGGACAAGGAACTGACGCAGTATATCTGCGACTACGCCCGCCTCATCATCATCGGCAACGCCAAGTCGCACGAGATCGAAGGCTTGATGGAGCAGGAAATCTCCACCATCAAGAAGCACAAGACCAAGCCGGCGGCCGCGCTCGGGACCGTCGCCGAGGCCCTGCCCGCGCTCGGCATCTGCGCTGCGGTGCTCGGCATCGTGAAAGCCATGGGCGCCATCGACCAATCGCCGGAAATCCTGGGCCATTATATCGGCTCGGCGCTGATCGGCACATTCGTCGGCATCTACTCGTCTTACGCCATCATCTCGCCGCTGGCGCACAAGGTTAAGGTGGTGCGCGAGAAGCAGTGCCAGCCGTTCATCATCGTCAAGCAGACCCTGATCGCCTTCATGAACGGCGCCCTGCCCCAGATTGCCCTGGAGCACGGCCGCAAGACCATCGGCGAAGGCGAACGCCCGACCATCGACGAAGTGGAGAGCGAGGCCATCTCGAACGTGCCGTCCTCCAATTCTCCGCCCCAGCAGCAGGCCGCGTGATCCCATGAATGCAGCGCATTCCCACCAAGACATCCGAGACATGCTGCTCGATGCGGCGGGCCTGTCCATCGACCGCTTGCCCATGCTGCACGTCATCTTCGACCGCATGGGAACCCTGTGCGCCGAAGGCCTGCGCCAACTGGCGGCCTCCCAGGCCTTCTACTCGCTTTCCAGCATCGAGACCGGCCGCATCGGCGACGTGCTGGAAATGTACGAAGGCATGGCGGTGGCGGGCATTTTCCACGTGCCCATGTGGGACAGCCACATCATCGTCGGCTTTGACCGCGATTTCGTGTTCACCATGATCGAGGCTCTGTTCGGCGCCGACGGCTCCGAGCCGCCGGTGGACGACGAGCGCTCGTTCTCCAACATCGAGCTGCGGGTCGCCCAGGCGATCTTCGAGCAGATGCAGAAGGCCCTGCACACCTCGTTCGCCCTGGTGAGCGACACACCCTTCAAGTTCGAGCGGCAGGAAACCCGCATGGACTTCGCAGTGATCGGCCGCCGCAACAATCTGGCGGTGACCGCGAAGTTCCTGCTCCAGGCGCTGAACCGCGGCGGCGAGATGTTCGTCATCATCCCGCAGGCGGCGCTCACCCCCATGCGTCAGGCCCTGGCCCGCACCACCCCGGTGGAAACCACCGGCCGGGATCCGAAATGGCAGCGCCAGATCCGCTCCGAGGTCAACCGCACGCAAGTCCAGGTTCGCGCAATCCTGGAGGAGCGACACTATCCTCTCGGCGAAATTGCCGACTTCAAGGTCGGACAGGTTCTCAAGCTTCAGGCCACACCACGCACCCTGGTCAAGCTTGAGAGTGCCGATCAGCCGCTGTTCTGGTGCCATCTCGGCCAGGCCGAAGGCTCCTACGTTCTGCGCATCGAAGATCAGATCAATCAGAGCCAGGAGTTTCTCGATGACATCCTACCCCGTTGACATGATCCTGCTGATCGCCCTGGTGATGACCACGACCTGTGTCGTGCTGGTCTACCGCAAGCTCAAGGAGCTCGAAGCGCACCAGGCCGACTACGAGCGGGTGTTGGCGGAGAGCGCTACGGCATTGATGGCCGCGCATCGCGCGGTGGCGTCTCTCAATACCGACGGCCGTGAGCTTCTGTTTTCCTTGGGCGGTAAGATCGAACAGGCCCACGAGGCCATTGCCGAAATCGATCGTCGCAATACCGCGATGCGCCGGGCACGGACCGCCCGCGACAGCGGACACAGCCTTGACCTTGGTCACGAAGGGGACATGCTGCCTTCCGGCGCGTGATCCCGACGGCCCCGAACAGACCTAACAGGAGCATCCCATGGCCCCCCGGAATCCCAGCGATCCCGAAGACATGTCCATCGCCCACGACGAGGCACTGTTTGCCAAGTCGCTCAATCCTGGCGGCGACAAGGAAGAGACCATTGGCACCGGCCGCGGGCTGGAGTCGGTCATGCGCATCCCGGTGCTGCTCCAGGTGGTTCTGGGCTCCGCCAGCATGCCGGTCGCCAATTTGATGAAGCTCGGCCGCGGCGCCATCGTGCCGCTGGACCACCGGGTCGGCGAGCCGGTGGATGTGGTGGTCAACGGCCGCATCATTGCGCGCGGCGAAGTGATGGTGGTGGAAGACGACAATTCGCGGTTCGGTGTGTCCCTCACCGAAATCGTGGGGCCTTCCGGCTCCGATCAGGGCTGACGCGGGCCTGAGCGATGGCCACGCTTCCGGGCAAGTCCCGTCCCCTGCACGGCACCGACAAGGTGGCAGCGCTTCTGATGACCATGGGTACGCCCATGGCCAACCGCATTCTCAAACATTTCGAGCCGGATGAGATCAAGCTCGTCACGCGCTCCATCGCCGAGCTGCGGCCCATGCCGACGGCGGTGGTGGAAAGCCTGATCGAGGAGTTTGCCACCAGCTTCGTCAGCGGCGCCAACCTTGTGGGGACGGCGGCGGACGTGGAGCGGCTGCTGACCGGGGTTCTGCCCCCCGATCAGATCGCCGAGATCATGAACGAGCTGCTCGGCGCGGCAAACCATTCCATCTGGGATCGCATTTCCACCGTCACGGAAAGCGTGCTGGCCACCTACATCATGAAGGAACATCCGCAGACCGCGGCGCTGATCCTCTCCAAGGTGCGCCCGTCCTGCGCCGCCAAGGTGATGAGCCATATTCCGGCGGACAAGCGCAACGGCCTGATGCGGCGCATGCTGACCTTCAAGCCCATCGTCGATGCCACCATGCAGGTGATCGAGAAGACCATCCATGAAGACTTCATGATGAACTTCTCGCGCAATGCCGGCGCCGATCCCCATGCGCGCATGGCCGACATCATCAACAAGATGGAACGCGACGACATGGAGCTGGTGCTCTCCTCGCTGGCGGCCACCCGGCCGAAATCGGCGGAGATCCTCAAGGGCCTGCTCTTCACCTTCGACGATATCGTCAAGCTCACGCCCAAGGCGCGTACGGCCCTTTTCGACCAGGTGCCGAACGACAAGCTGATCCTGGCGCTGAAGGGCACCGAGGTCGAGTTCCGCGAAACCATTCTGCAGTCGCTCGGATCACGCGTGCGGCGCATGGTGGAACAGGAACTGGGCAGCGGCGAGCCGTCCGCACAGAAGGAAGTCGCCGAAGCCCGCCGGGCGATCACCGATATGGCCCTCGACATGGCCGGACGCGGCGAGATCGAGATCAATACCGGCAATGACGACGATGCCTTCGTTCGGTAGCGGGACAGGACGCGATGTCTGAGAAGCCCGACAAGGACAGTCAAACAGAAGACGCATCGGAAAAGAAAATTTCCGATGCGGTCGAGAAGGGCAATGTGCCCTTCTCGAGAGAAACAGCGCTGTTCGCCTCACTTCTGGGCATCCTCGCGGTCCTCACGTTTTTCGTCATCAACCCCGTGCGGGTGCTCACCACCGAGTTGACCCACTTCCTCGACGATCCGGCCGGATTCAAGCTGGAAAACGCAGAGGATGCGGTCGCTTTGGCCTGGGGGGTCCTCATCATGCTCGGGCAGTTGCTGCTCCCGGCGGTGCTGGTGCTCGGCGCGGCGGGCCTTGCGGCTTCCCTGTTCCAGAATACGCCGAGACTGGTGCTGGATCGCATCCAGCCAAAGTTTTCGCGGGTCTCTCCGGTGGCGGGATGGGGTCGGATCTTCGGGACGCAGGGCCATATCGAGTTTGGCAAGTCCACGTTCAAGTTTCTCGCCATCTCGATCATTGTCGGCTTTCTGCTCTATTCCGAGCAGGGCCGGGTGATGAACGCCATGTACAGCGAGCCGCTGCTGCTGCCCTCGGTGATGCTGTCCCTGGCCACCCGTCTGGTGTCGGCAGTCTGCGTCTCCACCATCGTCCTGGTGGCCCTCGACCTGGTGTGGGCGCGTCTGAAATGGCGCACCGACCTGAAGATGAGCAAGCAGGAGGTCAAGGACGAGCACAAGCAGGCCGAAGGCGACCCCCTGGTGAAGGCCCGCATGCGGTCTCTGGCCCAGCAGCGGGCGCGCCAGCGGATGATTTCAGCGGTGCCGAAGGCGACGCTGGTGATTGCCAACCCCACCCATTACGCCATTGCACTCTATTATGATCGCCAAAAGGGCGGTGCCCCTCTGGTGGTGGCCAAGGGCGCAGATCTCATCGCGCTGAAGATTCGAGAGATTGCGGAGCGTTGCTCCATCCCGGTGATCGAAGACAAGCCGCTCGCGCGCGCCATGTATGACGCGATCGAAGTCGACCAATGGATTCCTGCGGATTTTTATAAGCCTGTCGCGAAAATATTATATTTCATCTATTCTCGGGGCTCCAATGCACCAGCAAAATAACCGCATGATTAATCGTGCAACCGTCGGCGAACTTGGTCTGATGGCCTATGAACGCGCCTTGGCGGAGTGCCTCAAGAGCTTTCTCAGCGAGCTGTTTTATACCAACGCCGGGGTCGTCATTGGTTACATCCAGGCGAACCAGGACAATAACATCCACGATCTGATGGCCTCCTCGGCCGAACTGTCCCTGCGGCCTGGGCTGCTGCGCTATGGCCAGAATGCGGTCATCGCGTCCGACTGGGGTGCGCCGCCGGTGGTGACCATCGACATGGAGCTGACCCACCCGGAGATGACGGTCTATTTCCGCATCACCTTCGAGGAGAAGGGCATCGGTGTCTCCATCGAAGGCATCGTCTGGACCCACCCCCTGGGCACCGACAGCGAGAACTTCAAGCGTTTCGGCGAGGTCCTGGCCGACTCGCGCTTGCCGGCCTGAGCGGATCCCGGTTCCCGTTCCTGTCCCGAGTCGTGCCGGACATGGATCAGGGGTAGCGAGCTTTCCCCGATCAGGCCGCGATGCCCTGTGATCGGGACCTGCGCATGCCACATGCGCGGCGCGCCGCATTGGAATCCCCGCGTCATTGCTGTCTGACCGTCCTCCACTCACCGCCCTGTGGCGCGCAAGCGTGCGGGAACCGGTGCACGCAGGGCCGAGCGGTCGCGCGCGAAGGTTCCGCAGCGCACGGCGACCTGCACCAGCCCCGTGCAAGGTTTGCCTCCTAGTTTGCATCGAGACGATCCGGGAGGCTCCTTTGGATCCATTGTATTTGTTCGACCTCGCCTCGCGCCAAGCCCAGTGGGCCTCGGTGCGTCAGGCGGCCATTACCGGTAATATCGCCAACGCCAACACCCCGGGCTTCAAGAGCATGGACGTGGAACCGTTCAGCTCCGTGCTCGACAAGACCCATCTCTCCATGGCCCGCACGACGGACGGCCATGTGGACGTGCCGCTCACTGGCGCGCGCAGCACGAAGACGCAGGGCACCGACAGCTGGGAAGTCAGTGCGTCGGGGAACTCGGTCAGCCTTGACCAGGAAATGCTCAAGGCGGCGGACGTGAACCGCACCTTCACATTGAACACGAACATCGTGCGCGCCTTCAATCGCATGATCCTCACTAGCATTAAGGGCTGATGATGATTGATCCGCTGAAGACCGCCAGCTCCATCGCCGGCAGCGGCCTCCAGGCCCAGTCGAACCGCATGCGCATCGTCTCGGAAAACCTGGCCAACATGCGCTCCACCGGCGCCACCGCCGGCTCGGACCCTTATTCGCGCAAGACGGTCCAGTTCTCCGCCGAGCTTGATCGGACGCTTGGCGCATCCAGCGTCAAGGTGAAGAGCACCGGCGTCGACAAGACCCCGTTCCTGGAAGAATACGACCCGGGTAATCCCGCCGCCGACGCCAATGGCAAGGTGAAGATGCCCAACGTGAACATGCTGGTGGAGCTTGCGGACATGCGCGAGGCGAACCGCTCCTATGAAGCCAATCTCCAGATGATCAAGCAGACCCGCTCCATGGTCGCCATGACCGTCGATCTCTTGAGGACTCAATCATGATCGAAAGCGTCTCCTCGCTCGCTTCGACGGTTCGCACGCCGCTTTCGGTCTCCGAAACCAAGATGAACGCCACCTCCTCGGTGGCCCAGCCTTTCGGTACGCAGCAGGCTGATTTTGGTGATGTCCTGGCCAAGGTCACCACCGATGCCATGAGCACGGTGCGCACCGGCGAAGCCGCCGCGATCTCCGGCATTCAGGGCAAGGCGTCCGTACAGCAGGTCGTCGAGGCGGTGATGTCCGCCGAGCAGACCTTGCAGACGGCCATGGCGGTTCGCGACAAGGTGGTTGCCGCCTACCAAGAAATCAGCCGGATGGCGATCTAGTGATCTGAAGGATAAAGCGTCATGAGAGCACTTGCTATCGCCGCCACCGGCATGAGCGCCCAGCAGACCAACGTGGAAGTGATCGCGAACAACATCGCGAACATCAACACGACCGGCTTCAAGCGCTCCCGCGCCGAATTCGCGGATCTTCTTTACCAGGCGGAACGGCCGCAGGGCGTGCCCAATCGCGATGGCGGCGAACCGGTTCCCGAAGGCGCCATGGTGGGCCTGGGCGTGCGCACGGTCGGCATCCGCAACCTCCACATTCAGGGCACGCTGACCCAGACCGGCAATTCGCTGGATCTGGCGGTCAACGGCCGCGGCATGTTCCAGATCACCACGCCGAACGGCGACACGGTCTATACCCGCGCCGGCTCGTTCAACCGCAGTTCCACCGGCCAGCTCGTGACCTCCGACGGCTATACGGTGAACCCGGCCATCACCTTCCCGCAGAACGCCACCGCCATCGTGGTGAATGAGAGCGGGCAGGTTTACGCGCAGGTCCCCAACCAGACCAACCCGACCTTGCTCGGGCAGCTGGTGCTGACCAATTTTTCCAATGAATCCGGCCTGGAGCCGCTCGGCGACAACCTCTATCGCGAGACGCTGGCCTCCGGCCAGCCGGTGAACGGCGTGGCCGGCGACGTCGGCTTCGGCAAGATCCAGCAGAACTATCTGGAAGGCTCCAACGTCGATCCGGTGAAGGAAATCACCGAACTGATCTCCGCCCAGCGCGCCTATGAAATGAATTCCAAGGTGATCCAGGCCGCCGACGAAATGGCGAGCACGGTCTCCAAGGGCATTCGCTGACGGCGCTCCGCGCTTTCCTCGCACCAGAAACGAGACCCGCCATGCGCACGATCCTCGCCGCGCTCGCCGTCCTGGCGGGCCTCGCCATTCCGCTCTCGCCGGCGGTGGCCCAGAGCATCTCGTCCCGCGTCGCCGCCGCAGAAGCAGCGGAGGCCGCGGCCGCGAAGAATGCCCCGCCGGTGCCCGCCCGCGTGGCCCAGCCGCTGCCCTCCAATGACTTCACCTTGCCGGTGCCGGTCGTCCCCATCTATGCGGGCGATATGATCACCGACTCGATGCTGGCCGATCGCGTCTTCACCGCTGCGCCCAACGACAGGGTGGCGGTGGTGACCTCCCGCCAGGCGTTGCTGGGCAAGGTCGCCAAGCGCAGCCTGCCGGCGGGCGCGCCCATCGCCATCAACGCCTTCGCCGATCCCAAGGTGGTCTCGCGCGGCTCCCTGGCACCGGTGGTGCTGCAGGAGGGTGGCCTCACCATTTCCGGCTTCGCCATGGCACTCGAGAACGGATCCGTGGGCAACATCGTGCGGCTGAAGAACACCGATAGCGGCCTCACCATCGCCGGCACCGTCCAGGCGGATGGCTCGGTCCGGGTGAGCGCGCAATGATCGCCCGCCTTCTGATCGCCGCTGCTCTGGTGCTTTGCACCGGGAATGCGATGGCACTGACCCGGATCAAGGACATTTCCAGCGTCCAGGGCGTGCGTGACAACCAGCTGATCGGCTATGGCCTGGTCATGGGCCTGCAAGGCACCGGCGACACGCTGCGCAATTCACCGTTCACCGAGCAGGCGATGCAGTCCATGCTCGACCGCATGGGCATCAACGTGCAGGGCATTCCGCTGCGCGCCCGCAATACCGCCGCGGTGATGGTCACGGCCAATCTGCCGGCATTTGCGGCCATCGGCTCGCGCATCGACATCAGCGTATCGTCCATCGGAGATGCCAGCTCGCTGAAGGGCGGCACCTTGTTGATCACCCAGTTGAACGGCTCCGACGGCCTCACCTATGCGGTGGCGCAGGGCCAGCTGGCCGTGACCGGCTTCACCATTCAGGGCCAGGCCGAAACCCTGACCCAGGGCGTGCCCACCTCCGGCCGCATCCCCAACGGGGCGCTGGTGGAGCGGCAGATTCCCGGCCAGTTGCGCGATCTCAACGAGATCATGCTCGATCTGGCGAATCCCGATTTCAAGACCGCCGCCATGATGGCGGACGCCATCAATGCCTATACGCAGGCCCGCTATGGTCGCCCGCTCGCCAAGGAGCGCGATCTGCGCACCGTCGTGGTGGCGCGCCCGTCCAATTCCAATCCCGCCCGTTTCCTCGCGGAGATCGGCGAACTGGGCATCGAGGTGGATACCCCCGCGAAAGTGGTGGTGGACCAGCGCACCGGCACCGTCGTCATCGGCAAGAATGTGCAGATCTCCACCGTGGCCGTCACCCAAGGCAGCCTGACCGTGCGGGTCACCGAGACGCCCGTGGTGTCGCAGCCGAACCCCTTCGCCAGTGGTGAGACCGTGGTTGTGCCACGCACCGACATCCAGGCGGATGAAGCCGGCGGCCACCTTGCCCTGGTGCGGGGAACCGACCTGCAGACCTTGGTCCGCGGCCTGAATCGCCTAGGGCTGAAGCCCAGCGACATCATCTCCATTCTCCAGGCGATCAAGACCTCTGGCGCACTGCAAGCCGAACTTGTGGTGCAGTGATCCCGGTGCAGGGCTTGCGCCACGACAGCGTGGCGCAAGCATCGCCCTCTAACACCAGAACATGAGATGTACGGCGGGCCTGAGGAGACAAATCGGGAAGTTTATCTTCCTTCGTCTCTGACGGATCTGCCCGTTTCGAGAATTGATTGTGCCACGCACGGTTGAATTTCGAGACAATCAAGGAAGATGCCAATGTACCCCCTGGGCATTTCAGCGGCCATGATGGCTGCGCCGGGACCGCGCCACAGTTGCGCCGGATCCCCCCTGAGCACCGCAGCGTGGCTAATGCCCGCCGGTGAGTATGGCCCTGCCTCTGCGGCCTTGATCCCATCCTTTGCCGTTTTCGCACCACACCCGCACCGGACGGAGGGTCAGTGATGTCCACACACGCGTCTCTATGGCCGTTCCTGGCCGTGTATCTCGCTGGTGCAGCCACCGGCGCCCTGGCAGCCGGGCTGATCGCCTGGACCCGGATCTCCGACCTCAGGCATGAGAACACCCTGCTGCGCGCCGGGCTCGCCGGCGCCATCCGCGCCAGCATCCAAATGCCGCCCCTGCGCGCCGCGGCGCGGGCCCTGCCCTTCGTCGCCGCCGCCGCAGCCGCCGCGGTTGGGCTGTTCGGACTGGCGAGCGAGAGCCAGGCCCAACAGCCGGCGCCCACGGTGGTGAGCCAGACGGTGGAAACGTCCCGCGACGACAATGCCCTCGCCTATTGCCGCAACATCGCCAGCGCCGCCTCCGACGCCCGCTTTGCCCGGCAGGCCCAGTCCCTGGCCGCGATGGAAAAGGAAATCGAAACCCGCATCGCCCAGTTGGAAGCCAAGCGGGCGGAATACCAGGACTGGCTGGCGCGCCGGGAAGCCTTCCTCAAGAAGGCCGACGAGGCGCTGATCGCGGTGATCTCCCAGATGCGCCCCGATGCCGCCGCAGCGCAGATCTCGGTGATGGCGGACGAAGCCGCCGCCGCCATTCTCGCCAAGCTCAACCCGCGCTCGGCGAGCGCGATCATGAACGAAATGGAACCCGCCCGCGCCGCCTCGCTCACCAACACCATGGTGGGCATCAGCCGCCGCGCACAGACGGAAGGACGCTCTTGATGAAGCCCGCGCTTCTGGCCACCGCCGCCGCCCTTCTGGTGAGCGCCTGCCAGACCAACCCCAACGACAGCCTCGCCTACGGCCCCACCTTGACCCCGGTGGGACAGGGGCTGGAATCTTCCCGCCTGCCGGTGCCGGTGCCGTTCCAGCAGCCCCGGGAGCGGACCTTCCGGTCCACCTGGGATCTGGGCACGCAGAGCATGTATCGCGACACCCGCGCCTCCAAGGTCGGCGACGTGATCCGCGTCAACATTGCCATCGACGACAAGGCGCAGTTCGACAACAACACGGATCGCTCGCGCGAGGCCAAGAGCAATCTCGGCATCGATACCTCCTTGACGCTCTCCGGTTTCGGCAGTGGCGCCAATGCCGGCGCCGGCACGGGCACCCTGGGCCTGACTGGCGATACCAGCACCAAGGGCAAGGGCAGCATCGACCGCTCGGAAAAGCTGCGCCTGTCGCTGGCGGCCGTGGTCACGGAAGTGATGCCGAACGGCAATCTGGTCATCAGCGGCTCGCAGGAGATCCTGGTGAATTACGAAGTCCGCGTGCTGAACGTGGGCGGTATCGTCAACCCGCTGGACGTGTCCTCCACCAACAACATTCCCTACGACAAGGTGGCGGAGGCCCGCATTTCCTATGGTGGCCGCGGCCGCCTGAATGACGTGCAGCAACCCGCCTGGGGCCAACGGCTGTTCGACGCCGTGGCGCCGTACTGAGCCGGCTGAAGGGGGAAACCAATGGCCGGCGCATCTGCGAACGATAAGAAAGGCGGGAAGGCTCCTCTGGAAGCCCTGCCTGGCCCGGATGGCAAGCCGACCACTGGCCCCCGGGGCGGGCTTATCCTCGCCCTCGTGGTGCTGACCCTGCTGGCCATCGCCACGGGCTCGGGACTGGGGATCCAGCTGGCATCCACGGTGGAAAAGGTCGTGACCCGCAAGGTCAAGGACGAGCCGGCGCCGAAGGTGCAACCGCTGTTCTACGCCGGCAACACCATGATGCAGGCCATGAAGCCTGTGGTGGTCAACCTCGCCTCGCCCAGCAGCACCTGGGTGCGGGTGGAAGCCGCTTTCATCTTCAAGAACGGCTCGCTGGCCAATCCCGCCCTCACCGAGGCCACCCTTCGGGAAGACCTCATGGCCTACCTGCGGACCATCACCCTCAGCCAATTGGAAGGGCCGAGCGCACTCCAGCAGTTGCGCGAGGACGTGAACGAGCGGGCGCGGGTTCGCAGCGAAGGCCGGGTCGACGAACTCATCATCGAAACACTGGTGGTCCAGTGATCGCGCGCATCCGCCGTTCCACTGTGCCGTACAGCGACCGCCTTCACTCATTCCTCGCGGGACTGGCGCCGCTGAAGCCCGTCTTGCTCGCCGTGCTTGGGCTGCTGGTCTCCGCCGGCGTGGCCATGGCGCAGACCCGCGTCCAAGGCGACACGCAACTGCCTTCGCTCGATTCCCTGCTGGGCGACAATGGTGGCGGCGCGGTGTCCGGGCGCATCATCCAGATGATCGCGGTGCTCACGGTGCTGTCGGTGGCACCGGGCCTGCTGATCATGATGACCAGCTTCACCCGCTTCGTCATCGCCCTATCGTTCCTGCGCTCGGGCCTTGGCCTGCAGAGCACCCCGGCAAACCTGGTATTGATCAGCCTGTCGCTATTCCTGACCTTCTATGTCATGGGCCCGACGTTCGACAAAGCCTGGAACGAAGGCGTGCGGCCTCTCACGGAGCGCACGATCACCGAAGAGGAAGCCTTCGCCAAGATCAGCGAACCGTTCCGCGAGTTCATGCTGTCCCAGGTGCGACCGAAGGATCTTCGCCTGTTCGCGGATATCGCGAGCGCCACCGGCCGCCCGTCGAAGTTCGATCCGGCCGAAGCCCCGCCCCCCGGCGCGGCACCTTTGAGCCAGGACAGTGCCAATGATCACCCCGAGCGCAAGATTGAGCTGCGCATCCTGATCCCGGCCTTCATGATCTCCGAACTGCGGCGCGGCTTCGAGATCGGCTTCCTGATCATCCTGCCGTTCCTGATCATCGACATGATCGTCGCCACCCTGGTGATGTCCATGGGCATGATGATGATGTCGCCCGCCGTGCTGTCGCTGCCGTTCAAGATCCTGTTCTTCGTCCTGATCGACGGCTGGAACATCCTCATCGGCGGGCTGGTACGCTCCTATTTCTGAACCGCGCCGTGGCACATGCTTCGCGCCTGGACAACGCCCGTTGTCCACAGCACCGACCTGGCACGCGCGGAACGTGTGAAAAAAGACGACAAATTCGAAATATTTGCAACGCTGGCGCAAGGCTTGGTGTATAAGTTCAGGCCATGGCAGATTGAGTGCTTAAGACAGCATCGCCCGTCCCAGAGACGGCCAATCAAAGGCATGATGCCGCGCTGCCATACCGGTGAAAGCCCGGAATGTCCCCAAAAAAATCAGTATTCTCAATGAACTGAGGGACATACGACCATGACCAGCATGATCACCAACAATTCCGCAACGGTTGCTCTGCAGACCCTGCGGTCGATCAACTCCAACCTCGACGTCACCAACAACCGTGTCTCCACCGGCAAGAAGATCAACTCTGCCGCTGACGGCGCCGCTTATTGGTCGATCGCCACCACCCTGACCTCCGACAACGGTGCGCTCGGCGCGGTGAAGGATGCCATCTCGCTGGACAAGGCCTCGGTCGACACCAGCACCGCCGGCATCAAGCAGATCTCGGACGCGCTCCAGACCATCAAGAACGCTCTGACCAGCGCCAACTCGTCCACTGCCGACCGCGCGTCGCTGCAGAAGGACATTGCGTCCGCCATCACCAACATCTCCTCGGCCGCCACCAGCTCCGTGATGAACGGCTCGAACTGGCTGTCCGTGGACTCCAGCGCGACGGGCTACAACGCCAGCAAGAACCTGCTGTCGTCCTTCTCCCGTACCGCCGGCGCCGTGACCGTGGGCACCACCGCCCTCGATACCAGCACCTTCACCGTCTATGACGCCAAGACCACTGGCACCTCCACCGGCACCAGCTCCAGCCTCGACGTCGCCGTCACCAAGGTGGCCACGACTGCGAACACCTCCGGTGGCGCGACCGTGACCGTGGATACCGCGGCCGGCAGCCTGAAGGGCTTCATGGACACCAAGTACGTGATCGGTGGCACCGCCACTGCCACGACTCAGGCCATCAAGGACTTCGACATCTCTGCTCTGACGAACACGGCTGCCGATCTCGCCAAGATCCAGGCCTATTCCAAGATCATCGATGCCACCATGCAGGGCCTCCAGACCGGTTCGACCGCCCTCGGCACCACGTCGACCCGCCTGACCTCGCAGCAGAACTTCGCTCAGACCCTCATGGACATCAACACCTCGTCCGTGGGTTCGCTGATCGATGCGAACATGGAAGAAGAGTCCACCAAGCTGAAGGCCCT
>NZ_CALRWL010000060.1:0-33268 GCF_943371865.1 Azorhizobium sp. AG788
TCGGCGGCGCGCCGCCGACCCGGACAGGGCCGTCAATGCCGGATACGGATCGCAATTCATCAGACGCTCAAGACCGGGACTGGCGCGCATGGCATGGCGCGATGAACCTTTCCTGCGCGTCCAAGATATCAACATGCCGCTGTTGACTCATTGCCGCGCCCAAGGCTTCATGGACGAGTCGTGGTTCTGCAATCGTGTCGAAGCGGTTGGAGCTAAGAGGGAATTCGGTGAGCCGTTTGGCGAAGCCGGAGCTGCCCCCGCAACTGTAAGCGGTGAGCTTGTGTCCATTCTGCGTCACTGAAGCCATTCGGCTTCGGGAAGGCCGGATACAGGCGATGACCCGTGAGCCAGGAGACCTGCCGCGACATCATATCGTCCGCGGCGGGGTGTCCGATGGTGCGCTTTGGCTCCATCGGTCCGTTTGCCGCGAGTCCTTGCCGCTCGCCATCATAGCCCTGCCCCTCAAGCCCGGGGTTCGTGCTATGACGACCGTCTCTCCTGTCCGCATTCCGCCTGAAATATCCCGCGCGCTGCCGCGCCGCGACCTGGAAGCCGCCCTGCTGCTGATGGCAGCCGTCGGGTTCAGCGAACCCGCCTTTGCGCAGAGCGCGACCGAGGCCGCACCCATTGCGCTCGATACGCTCGAGGTGACGAGCCCGTCTCTGGGCGCGGGCCTGAATTTGCTGGTGCCCTCGACCACCGGCAGTCGGCTGGATCTCACCTCGCTGCAGACCCCCGCCAGCGTGCAGATCATCCCCGGCGATCTGGCCCGCGAGCGCGGCCAATACACCGTCATCGATGCGGTGAGCCAGGACGCCGCCGGCTTCAGCGCCAGCCCGGCGCCAGGCAATGGCGGCACCTCGCTGAGCACCCGCGGCTTTTCCGGCCACGGCTCCGTCATGCAGCTCTATGATGGCACCCGCCTCTATGTGGGCGCCGGCACCGTCACTTTTCCCTTCGACACCTGGTCGGCGGAGCGGATCGAGGTGTTGCGCGGCCCGGCCTCGGTGCTCTATGGCGAGGGGGCGATCGGCGGGGTGGTGAACGTGGTGCCGCGCAAGCCGGACCCATATGCCAGTCACGGCGAAGCGTTCATGGCGCTGGATTCGCTGCTGTCCGGCCGGGTGGCATTGGATGCCACCGGGCCGATCAATGACCGGGTCTCCTATCGCTTCGACATCGCCGGAAAGGTCTCCGACGGCTGGGTCGACCGTGGCGACAACACTTCGCTGGCGGTCTCCGGCAGCCTGCGCATTCAGGCCAGCGACGACCTGGTGTTCTCCTTGAGCAACGACTACGGCTTTCAGCAGCCGCAGGCATATTTCGGCACGCCTCTGATCGGCGGACGTCTCAGCGACGTCAACCGCACCGCCAACTACAATGTGGATAACGCGCTGATCCGCTACAGCGATAACTGGACCCAGTTCAAGACCGAATGGGCGGCCAGCGATGCGCTGACCATTCGCTCAACATTCTATTATCTGACCAGCGACCGGCACTGGCGCGATGCGGAAACCTACAGCTTCCAGCCCGCCACCGGCCTGGTGCGGCGCACCGATTATCTCGAAATCCGTCACGACCAGACCCAGGCCGGCAATCGCACCGACGCCACCTATCATGCCAGGCTGCTCGGCATGCCCAACGCATTGGTGGTGGGGTTCGACATCAACAAGGTGGGCTTCACGCACATCAACAATTCGCCCTATGGCGGCACGTCCACGGTGCCGCTCGTCGGCTTCGATCCCGGCTCCTTCCTCAGCCCTGTGGCGACGGTGCCGAAATATCATTCCGATACGGTGCAGTATGCGATCTTCGCCGAGGATCGGCTGGTCCTGAACGATCAATGGTCCATCGTCGGCGGCCTGCGGTCTGAAAACCCCACCATCACCCGCTACAATCAGGTCAATGGGCAGGAAGAGTTTCAGAAGGCCTATTCAGCCCTCACCGGCCGCATCGGCGTCGTCTACACGCCCATCACCGATCTGTCCGTCTATGCCTCCTACACCACCGGCATCGATCCGGTGTCCGGCCTCATCACGCTGTCCAGCGCCAATGCCAGTTTCGACCTGACCACGGCGGAACAGTATGAAGTGGGCGTCAAGCAGGCGTTCTGGGGCGGACGGGGGGAGTGGACGCTCGCCGCCTACGACATCATCAAATACGATCTCCTGGCCCGCTCCTCCACCAGTTCCACGGTGACCGAGCAGATCGGGCAACAATCCTCGCGCGGCCTTGAAGCGACCTTTTCGCTGGCCTTCCACCCGGATTGGCGCCTGTCCGCGAATGCCGCCGTGCTCGATGCCCGCTATGACCGCTTCATCACCACCAGCGGCATCAATGCCACCGGCAATACGCCCATCGGCGTCCCCGAACAGGTGGGCAACATGTGGCTGACCTGGATGTTCGCGCCCCGGTGGAAGACCTGGGCGGGGGTTCAATATGTCGGGCCCATGTTCGTCAACGAAGCCAATACCATCCAGCGACCGGACTATGTGGTGGTCAATGGCGGCATCCAGTGGTCGCCCACACCCGCCTCCACCCTGGCGCTGCGGGTCTACAATCTGTTCGATGAGACCTACGCCGTGGCGGGTGGCACGACCCAATGGGTTCTGGGCCAGCCGCTGACGGCGGAACTCAGCGCCAGCGTGCGCTTCTGATGCCCGCGATCCCCTCCCTCCAGCGGCGCGGCCCCGCCGCGAAGCCGCGGCGCAGGCCGCTGTGGAAGACCACCAAGCCGTGGCTTTATCGGCTGCATCGCTGGCTCGGCATCGGTGCCTGCCTGCTCTTTGTCATGTGGTTCGCATCGGGCGTGGTCATGATGTACGTGCCCTTCCCCAGCCAGAGCGAGGCGGACCGGCGACGCGCGCTGGCGCCCATCGCCTGGGAGCATGTGGCCATCACGCCCGCGCAAGCCATGGCCCTGGCCGGCACCGGTGCCCCCCGCGACAGCGTCCTGCACATGCGGGCGGAAGCGCCGGTCTACCGCATCACCGACGCCACGGGGGCGCTTCACCTTGTCTCCGCCGTGGATGGCCGCCCGGTGCCGTCCATGACGGCGGACGAGGCGGTCGCCCTGGTGCGCAGCCGATGGGGCGCGCCGGACGCCCGCCTCATCCAGACGCTGGAGCGTGACCAGTGGACCGTGCCGCAGGGCTACAATCCCCATCGCCCGCTCCATCGGGTGGCACAAGGCGATGGGGCGGGAACGGAGATCTATGTCTCCTCGCGCACCGGCGAGGTGGTGCTGGAGACCACGGCATCGCAGCGCTTCTGGAACTGGCTGGGAGCGGTTCCCCACTGGCTCTACTTCACCCCTCTGCGCCAGAATGGGCCGCTGTGGTCCAATGTGGTGCTGTGGATCGCCGGGCCTTGCATCGCCGTTGCCGTCACCGGGGTGTGGATCGGCCTGCTGCGCCTGCGACCGGGCAAGACCCGCTACAGAGGCGGGCGCATCTCGCCTTATGGCGGATGGATGCTCTGGCACCATATCTCCGGCGTGCTGGGCGGCGTTGCGGTCATCACCTTCATTTTTTCCGGCTGGATGTCGATGAACCCCCTGAACCTGTTTTCACGGGCGCCGGTGTCCCAGACCGCGCTGGCGGCCTTCCGGGGCGACGACGGGCGACCGTTCCCGGGCCATCCCGCCGCAGGGGCGCAGGACATCCCGGCGGATGTGGTCGAAGCCCGGTTTTCGTGGCTGGGCGGCCAGCCGCTGGTGCAGTTCGCCGATGCGGCTTCCCATGGGTGGCTGCGGAATGCGGCGGGGCGCGAGGTGGTGCTCTCGGATCAGACCATTGCGGAGGCTGCGGCGCGGCTGTTTCCGGGGACCGAGCTTGCCCAGGTCACCCGGCTCCGGGAGGCGGACGCCTATTGGTACAGCCACCACCGCATCCGCCCGCTGCCCGTGGTGCGGGTCGCGTTCGCGGACGCCCGGCGCACCTTTGTTCATATCGACCCGGCAACGGGCGACATTGTCGGCACCAGCACATCGGCGCTTCGCCTCTATCGGTGGCTGTACAATGGGCTGCACAGCCTGGATTTCACCATCCTGCTGCACCGCCGCCCACTGTGGGACATGGTCATGGGGGTGCTGTCCCTGCTGGGCCTGGTCATATCCGTGAGCGGCGTGGTGATCGGCTGGCGGCGCCTGCTCGCCCGCTGACGCCATGGCCGGTCCCGCGCTCCGGGCCTGCTGTGACACGCAGGATCAGGTGTCATCTGGGGACGGTGGTGGGATTAGGCGGGATTTGCCGGGAACGAGCGGGAAAGCCTTGCGGTCATAGGCCTAGCAGTGGCATTGGCGACGATGACTTGTTCGCGGGCCGCGCAGGAACGAATGTCACCCAAGGGCCAGACATGCGGCAGACGCAGGATCAAATGTCACCACCGTCAAAACGGCAGATGGCGCTTGCCGCGCGCGCCGAACGCCTTCTCGCACAGAGCCATGAACTTCCGATATTCGACCGCATCATAGGTGGCGAATTTCAGAGCCTTGGCCGGCGGCATTGCAAGCGAATGCACCACGTTCGCCAGATTCTGGACGGCAAAGGCGCAGGCGACGCGCTGATCCTCATTCACCGACACAAGATCGGTCGCAACACGCCCCTGCAGCTTGGCCAACGCGTAAGACTGCTTTTTCAACTCATCCGGATCCGTGGTCGCAACCGCGTCGCTGATCATCTCTTCCGCGGTCTGGACGTCAGCGAGCCAGAGGCGCGCTGTCCCGTTCGGCTTGGCTTCGGCAATGGCGGAAATCCCCACACCGATAACGAGTGTCGCGGCCATCAGGGTCGAGGAAAGCGCCACGTTGCGTGAAGGACGACAACCAGAAGTCAATATCGAAAACATTGCTTGCATTTCAATGAGTTAACGGCAGCCAGATGCAAGCATGGAATGCGCGAATTCAAACGCAGCGTCAACGATAACGCCGAGAATGGCCTTTCTTACGAGCCTCAGGCCAAGCGTTTACCGGCGCCAGGCGCTTCTGCCACTGCGCGCAAATCGGCGCGGAGTTGGGTGACGACCAGCTTGATCATCGCCAAGCGTTCCAGAGCATCGTCGGTCGCCGACGCGATCTCCGCATACTTGCGGCCACTCAGCCGCCCGAGGTCGATAGCGGCCAAACCGACCTTCTCGTCCTTGTAGAGGCGGGCGATGGCGTCCGTGATGCGCCCCATCAATTCTTCATCGACGACGGCCTGCCCCTGTTCGCTGGGCGTGCCTGGCTCGCGGTCCGCGCCGCCCCCTGCCAGCCAATCCAGCGAGACGTCCGCGGCCTTGGCCAGCATCTGAAGCGCATAAAAGGGTGGGCGGGCATTGCCGTCTCGCCATTTGGCGATCTGTTCGGCCTTGTACCCCACAATTGTGGATGCGCTCTTGAGGCCGCCAACCCGCTTTAGCACCTCTTTCAGGCGAGTTCCGAGCTCCGGCGTCCAGCCCGGAACTTTTTCACCCGACTCGTCCGCCGGTTCCGAGCTGTCGTAACCATCGGTCATTACAACAGAAATCCCGTTTTTGTGGACTTGCGGCAGCGCCCATAGGTCGGAACTCCATTTTTATGGTTGCAAAACTCCATAAAAGTGGACATTTTTGACCCAAGTGAACGCATTCGCGATCTCATTCGTGTGCGCAATGCCCCGAAAAAACCGGCTCTGGCAGGAGCCGGGTTCCGAGGAGTTCAACATGACCAAGTCGGCGCCTGTCGTGTGGGACAGGCACGCGATCCGGGCCGAGGTGCATCGGCGCGAGACCACTTTGACGGCTATCGCCCTCGCAGCCGGTCTCGACCAATCCGCCTGCCGCTCCGCTCTCGTCCGCCGTCATCTGGCGGGCGAAAGGGCCTTGGCCGATTTTCTCGGAATCGCTCCCGAGAAGATCTGGCCCGAGCGGTACGCCAAGCCGTCACCCTGGGCAAAGCGTATCTTGGAAGGACGCTCCGCCGCTAGCCAAAAGCAAAGCGGGGCGGTGGACATGGGAGCGGCGGCATGAGCCCGCGCCTGTCCAGCCCCAGGCTGCGCCCGGACATGCCGCTCCATCCCATGGCGCGGGACATGGGCCGGCTGGCCCAGATCCGCCGCGAGAGCCTGCATGTGATGATGGGGCTCGCCGCTCTCATCCTCGGCGCGCACGCGCTCGCCATCCTGCTGCTGGTCTGGCTATGACCGCGCGCCCCCGCCGGACGAGAGGCGCGTGAGCATGGCCCGCGCACCGGATCGCATCACCCTGGACCTGTTCCGCGACTGGGAGCCGCCAAGCGTTGCGGTCGGCCCCGGCGATGCGGAAACGCGTGGGCCGCTGGATCTGGTCATCACCCGCCTCATCAGCGCCGCCATCAAGAAGTCCGAGCGCAGCCGGGAGGAGATTGCGCAGCAGATGGGCGCCTATCTCGGCCGCACGATCAGCAAGGACACGCTGGACGCCTGGGCCAGCCCGTCCAAAACCAACAACCGCATCCCGCTTGATGCCTTCGTGGCCTTGATCGAGGCCACCGGCGACCATGACCTTCTGGGCTGGCTGCCGGCGCAACATGGCTATGTGGTGGTGCCGGCCCGCTATGCGGATCTTATCGAACTGCACCTGCTGGAAGAGCGCGAGGCTGAAATCGCCCGCCGCAAGGCCGCGGTCCAGGCGCGCTACCGGGGAGGCCGGTGATGCGGGCCTGGTTCACCGCGGCAGAGATTGCCGATCTCATCCTGCCGGACGTGCCGGAAAGCGAGCGCGGCGTCCGCAAGATGGCCGCCCGCGAAGGCTGGCCATCACGGGAGCGGACCGCCTCCGGCGGTGGCCGCGAGTATCCGCTTTCGGCCCTGCCCACTGCCGCCCGTGCCGCCTACGTCGCTCGGCATCTGCAGGCGTTGGAGGTGCCGCTGGCGGTGGCGCAGGCGGCGGCGAGCGAGCCGGAGGCGGAGCAGGTCACGGCCACGGCGCTGGAGCAGCGGGATGGGCGGCTGGCCATTCTGGCGGCGGTGGAGGATTTCGCCAGCGCCGCCGGCATCGGCCGCAAGCGGGCGGATGCTCTGTTCTGCGCGGCCTATGCGGCGGGGGCGGTGGAGGTGGCGCCGTGGGTGCGCGAGGCGGTCAAGTCGCTGACGCCGCGCACGCTGGCCCGCTGGCGGGCGGTGAAGGCGGTGGGCGCCACCCATCGGCTGGCGGTGGATCGGGGCGCGGCCCGGCGCGGCAAGGGCGTGCTGGGAATCGCCAATGGCGGCGACGTGAAGGTGTTCTGCCTCGCGCTGCTCTCCCGCAACCCGCTGTTTACGGCAGACCATGTGCGCGACCTGGTGGGCGGGCAGTTCGGCCCGACGCTGGAGGTGCGTGGCAAGGTGCTGCCGCTGCCACCGTTGCGCACCTTTCAAGAGGCGTTGAAGGCCTGGAAAACCACCCACAAGGTGGAATTGACCGCCCTCAGCAATCCCGATGCGTTCAAGAACCGCTATCGGCTGTCCGGCCGGGGCGCCATGGCCCATGTGCAGGCGCCGAACCAGCTCTGGATGATCGATGCCAGCCCGGTGGACATGCTGTGCCTGGATGGCCGGCACAATGTCTATGTGGCCATCGACATCTTCACCCGCCGCATCATTGCTTATGTCACCCGCACGCCGCGGGCCGAGGGCGTGGCCCTGCTCATGCGCCGGGCGATCCTGGCCTGGGGCGTGCCGGAGGAGGTGAAGACCGATAACGGCGCGGACTTCGTCGCTTATGCCACCCAGCGCCTGTTCGCCGCCATCGGCATCCGGCGCGTGACGGCCGAGGCCTTCAGCCCGGAACAGAAGGGCCATGTGGAACGGGCCATCGGCACCTTCCAGCGCGGCTTCGTGCGGCTGCTGCCGGGCTTCATCGGCCATAGCGTCGCCGACCGAAAGGTGATCGAGGCCCGCAAGAGCTTCGCCGCCCGCCTCGGGGAAGATCCGCGCGAAGCGCTGTGCGTGGAACTAAGCGCGGCCGAGCTGCAGCGTTATGCGGACGCATGGATCGCCAGCAAATACGATCACCGGCCCCATGAGGGGCTTGGCGGCGTCACCCCGTTCCAGGCCGCGGCCGCCTCCACCGCGCCCATCCGCACGGTGGAGGACCGCGCCCTCGACATGCTGCTGGCCCCGGTCGCCGGACAGCATGGGCTGCGCCTCGCCACCAAGAGCGGCATCCGCATCGACGGCTTCCATTATCTGGCGCCGCAGATCCTGCCCGAGACGCAGGTGCTGGTGCGGATGGACCCGGCCGACATGGGCCGCGCCTTCCTGTTCGATCCGGCCGGCGTCAGCTATCTGGGCGAGGCGGTATGCCCCGAGCTGGCAGGCATCGACCCGAAGGCGGCGGTGGCCGCGGCCAAGGCCGAACAGGCCCGTATCATCGCCGAGCGCACCGCCGATGTGCGCAAGGAAGCCAAGCGCCTCACCAAGGGGCCGCGCCTGATCGATCTGGCCTTGCGCCACAGCGCGCGCCAAGCCGGCACGCTGGTGGATTTCCCCAAGGCGCGCGAGGCGCACACCACCCCGGCACTGGAGGCCGCCGCCCTGGCCGCGGCGCCGCGCACCGCGCCCAAGCCGCGGATCTCGGAGGAAACCCGCGCCCTCCAGGCCCGCCTTGTGGCGGAATCAGCCGCGCCCGCCGGTGGGCAGGTGCGCCCGCTGCATGCGGTGGAGACACCTAAGCAGCGCTGGATGCGGGCGCAGGCGCTGGAACGGCGCCTCGCTGCCGGGGAAGCCCTGCCGCCGGAAGAGACCACCTGGCTGCTCGGCTACGCCCAAGGCCCTGAATACAAAGGCTTCAAGCTCACGTTCGGAGACAGCCATGACCTAGCGCCCAGACACGCGCCGGTGGAAGCCGGCTGAACCAGATCACCACTTGGGGACATGAGATGTTGCAGGCAGGACTGATGATGAAGGGGCCGGTTGCCACCACCAATGTCGCGGCCTTCATGGGGCTGGCGACCAAATTGATCGAGCGCGATCCCACCGCGCCGGGGTTCGGGGTGTTTCACGGGCCTTCGGGCTACGGCAAGACCTATGCGTCCATCTTCGCCCAGAACAAGACCCGCGCCATCCGGGTGGAAGTGGGCGATTACTGGACCCGCAAGACCCTGCTCAAATCCATCCTGGCGGAAGCCGGCCAGAGCCCGCGCGGCACCATTGCCGACATGGCCGAGGCCACCATCCGTATTCTGGGGGATGATCCCGGCCGGCCGCTGATCATCGACGAAGCCGACCGGCTGGTGGACAAGCGCATGATCGAGCTGGTGCGCGATCTGCAGGACAAGAGCACCGCGCCCATCATCCTCATCGGCGAGGAGCATCTGCCGGCCAAGCTGGCGGCGGTGGAGCGGGTGCACAATCGGGTGCTGGATTGGGTGGCGGCGCAGCCCACCGACATGGACGATGCCCGCTCGCTGGCCGCCTCCATCTGCCCCGGCATCGCCATTGGCGATGATCTGCTGGCCGAGATCGTCAACCGCTCGGACGGGCGGGCGCGGCGCATCGTGGTCAATCTCATCCGCGCCGGGGAGATCGCCCGCAACAGCGGGGCCAAGGCGCTGGATCGCCGGGCCTGGGGCAGCACGGAGTTTTTCGACAGCCGCCCGCCATCGCCGCGCAATATCGCCGCTCTGGCACGGGGGCTGTGAGATGGGACGCCGCCCCAGCCCCGACCATCATGCCCTGACCGTCGCGGTGCCGCGCGGCCATGACGGCTATTGGGCCATCATCCGCGATCTGGACACCCAAGGCCCCTGGACCCCGGCCGATGTGGTCGACCAGAGCAACGCTGATCCCGGCAGCATCCATGATTATGTGCGGCGCCTGGCCAAGGCCGGCATCTGCCGGCAGGTGGCGGAACGGCCCGGCGTGTTCAAGGCCAAGCCGATCCCGGTTTATCAGCTGTGCGAGCGCCCGTTGCAGGCGCCGCGCCTGCGCCGGGATGGCAGCCGCTGTCCGCCCACCGGGCAGGAGCAGATGTGGCGTGCCCTGCGCAATCTGGGCACCGTGACCTATATCGAGCTGGCGCACGCCGCCTCCACCGACGAGGTGAGCGTCGATCCGGTGGCGGCGCGGGCCTATCTCAAGGTGCTGGGCAAGGCCGGCTATCTGGTGGTGGCCCAGGCCTCCAAGCCGGGCAAGGCCGCGGTATGGCGGCTCAAGCCGGGCATGAACACCGGGCCGCTGCCGCCTTTGGTGATGCGGACCAAGTTCATCTGGGACCAGAACCGCAAGGCGGTGATGGGCGCGGCGGAGCAGGCCGAGGAGGCGCGGCCATGAACCCGCGCCCGAACCCACGCCCGCCCACGGATTTCCACGCCCGCGCCCGCGCCGGCTGGGGCACTCCGCCGGATTGGATCATGGCGCTGGCCGATGCCTGCGCCCGCACCACCCAGACCGCCGCCGCCCGCCAGCTGGGCGTCTCGGGCTCCATGCTCAGCCAGGCACTGGCCAAGCGCTATCCCGGCGACATGGCGGCGCTGGAACAGCGGGTGCGCGGCGCCTTCCTCGGCTCCACCGCCGATTGCCCGGTGCTGGGCGAGATCGGCATGGATCGCTGCCTCACCGAGCAGAAGACGCCGTTTTCGGCCGCGTCCTCGGTGCGCGGCCGGCTCTATCGGGCCTGCCGCGCCGGCTGCCCCCATGCACGCCTCACCGGAGGCGCGTCATGACCGCAGCCCCCAGCCTGTTCGAGGCCCCGGAGCCCAGCATCCGGCTCATCACCCAGGCGGTGGCGGAAGCCACCGGCGTCTCCGCCCATGACATCCGCACCCAGCGGCGGACGCGGGAGGTGATGGAGCCACGCCATATGGTGTGCTGGCTGGCCGCCCGCCTCACCACCAAGACCTATGGCCAGATCGGCACCGCCTTGGGCGGGCGCGACCACACCACCATCCGCAGCGCGGCCTTGAAGCTGGACGCGCGCATGCGCACCGATGCCCAGTTGGCCGGGCGCCTCACCGCGCTGCTGGCCACGCTCCAGGCGCTGGCGGCCAAGGGCCTGGCCGAGCGCTGCCCCGATGCGGATGGGCTGGCGGTGGCCGCGCACATCATCGCCGCGCCGATGCCGGAGCGCGCCGCCATCGGCGCCTCCACCGACCAGATCGTCACCATGGCCGCCCAGCTCATGGCGCTGCACCGCGCGGCGGATGCCGCCGCCGAGATGCTGGTGCAGCTGGGCGACGCCGTGGCCGGCGCCCCCCGCGATCATCTGGCCGAGGCGCTGGGCGCGCTCGGCTACGTCACAATTCAGGCCCCGGAGAGCCCCGATGGACAGTGAGACCCAATTCGCCGATGGCATCATGGAGATCGGCGGCAATCAATACATGACCGATCCCCAGGGCCATCTGGTGCCGCTGGATCTGGTGAAGCCGCAGGATGCGCTGGAGGACCAGACCGTGCGCAAGATCATCCAATATGCCGATGATCTCTCCGGCCAGATCGCCCGCTTCCGCGGCCACACCTTCGATGACGTGGCCTCCTTCGTCAGCATCCTGGCCGAGCGCTATGGGGCGACGCGCGGCGGCGCCAAGGGCAACACCACCCTCACCAGCTTCGACGGCTGCTTGAAGGTGGTGGTGCAGGTGCAGGACGTGCTCACCTTCGGCCCGGAATTGCAGGTGGCGAAAGCCATCGTGGACGAGTGCGTCGCCGCCTGGTCGGACGGCGCCCCGGCCGAGGTGCGCGCTCTCGTTCAACACGCCTTCCAGACCGACAAGGAAGGCCGCATCAACCGCGCGGCTTTGTTCTCGCTGCGGCGCCTGAAGATCGAGCGCGAGCCCTGGCCGCGGGCCATGGCGGCGCTGGATGATGCCATCCGGGTGGTGGGCTCGCGAGAATATGTGCGCTTCTATCGCCGCCCCAATGCCCGCGCCAAATGGCAGCCCATCACCATCGATCTGGCCTCGGCGGCGTGAGGGCGGCCATGGGCGCGGCAATCCCCGTTTCCCCCGTCGTCCGCCCGGCGCTGCCAGGCGCTGCCAGGCGAGATCGCGCGCGAGGCCCGCTTATGAGCACCGCCACCGCTCAGCAGATCGGCGCCATCCACGGCATTGCCCGCCGGCTGGGGCTCGACACCGACACCCGCCGCGATGTCATCGCCGCCGTGGCCGGCGGCAAGCGCTCCTGCGCCGAGCTCTCCAAGGCCGAGGCCATCCGCGTCATCGACCGGCTCAAGGCGCTCCAGGGTGGCGGCAGCGGCACCCCGGCGCGCGGCGCGGCGGATCTGGCTGGCCCCTATGCGGCCAAGCTGTGGGCGCTCTGGCTGTCCGGCTGGCATCTGGGCGTGGTGCGCGAGCGCACCGACACCGCGCTGCTCGCCTTCCTGGAGCGCCAGACCGGCCTGGAGCACACCCGCTTCCTCTCGGATGCCGCTTCCGCCCGCCGGGTGATCGAGGCGCTGAAGGCTTGGCTCGCGCGGGAGGCGGGCGTGGAATGGCCGGCGAGCGGCAACATCGAGGCGAGCAAGGCGGCGGTCTGGCGGGCGCAGCGGCGGCGGATGGCGGCGTTGGGGCTGTCGGTGGCGGGTGCGGAGCTGGGGCCGGGCACGGACTTGGATGGGGAGATCCGGGCGGGTGGCGCGGTCATTCGCAAGCGGATGAAGGCGGGGCAGGCATGAGCGAGGTTCCGCCCCTGCCGCATCTTCTCAATGCGCTTTTGCCGGCGGCTGGCCTGGCGCGGGTGCTGGCCTTTGCCTCGGAGCATGGCGGACGGCGGCTTTCCGTCCCCAAGCGGGCGGGCGATGAGCATCGCTTGGTGGCGCTGCTCGGGCGGGAGGGGGCGGATCTGCTGTGCGCCATGTATGGCGGCGAGACGGTCGCCGTGCCCATGGGGCCGGCGGGGACGCTGGCGGCGGCGCGGTTAAGGATGGCCCGCGCACTGGCGGAGGGGGCCTCCATCGACGAGGCCGCGGGGCATGCGGGGTTGCATCGGCGGACGGCGCAGAGGATGCGGGCGCGGGGGAAGGAGGACGAGGATGCGGGGCAGGCGAGACTGTTCTAGGCAGGAGGGCGTTGCTGCACTTCCTAGAAAGGAGGCACCTGTATCATCAGCCAACCTGCGGGGACAAAGCTGTTGCCCCGCTACCAAATTTCGAAGCAAATGGAGCAAAGACCTTGGGACCGGCTGCCGCTCAAATGGATGAAAGAATCTGCTGGACGCGAATGCAGGCCGAAGCTGGTGAGCAGCTTGGCCGCATCGTGCATCGGAAGGAACTGGAGCGGAGATCGGGTGGAGGCCTATTCTTCTGGGGCGTGGGAACGGCGCCGTCGCGGGCTATACCAGGGCTCGTGCGAACAGCAGCGCAGATCGACGTAGTGTTCTCGGTGATGAAGTCCCGGCCGAAAGCACAAGACGTCGCGCCATCGCGCATACTGGCTTGGCGTGGCTACACCGGCGAGGACGGTCAACCCCGGCCGATTCCTGATAACGTGTTGGTGACGAGCCGCGCAGGCAGCAGGAATTGTCACTACGCGTTGGTGTGTCGGTCTGAAGTACCGCTAGAGGTCGCAGATCAGGGAAGCTTCGATCCAAGTGCTTATCGGAACATAGGCGCTGGCGGTGCAGTCGGCGCGTCCCAAGTGACGGCGCTTCTCGAACGTTGTGGGCGTGAAAATTCTTCGAGCTACCGCGTGGCGATGCGAGCTCGATTGACTGACGGGTACTGGGTCAAGCTGATCGACCCTGTGGAATTGATTGAGCCAGCTCGGGCGGCGTTGGAGGAAGAGATGCAAGCGGAAGCCGACTGGCTGGACGTAGTGTCTTACGTCCGCAACCGCTGTGGAAGGGCGTTTGCCATGAGCGGCACGCGATCAGGTCGTTCTTGATTTGATCTCTCCTCGTGGGCCTGCTATCGAATCCCCGGTCGGTTGCTGGAGGATTCGCGCGCGATGATGGGCGATGCAGAATCACTAAAGACCGAATTGCGTGCGGCAGGGCTTAGTCGGGCTGCGGTTGACGCTGCCTGGCCTGAGTGGTGGAGCGATCAGGCCGAGTCGTCGAAGTCCGCTCGGACAGAACTGCGCCTCGCCGTTGCACGAAATCTTGGTCTATCGCCCAAGTCCCTCGTCGGTGAGCGGGTAGACTTCGTTTGGAGAGACAGGGCGCGATTCAAGCATTTGCACGCCACGGAAGAAATGCCGTTGGCCGCGCTAAACTCGTTTGGCGTCAGCGTGGGTCGCTCGCTGATGGAGGCATGCAAACCAAACGGTGACCTCATAAACCTCCGTGCAAGCACCCTGCGTGAATTGCTTCTTCCCACGGGTCCACCCAACCTGGCAGGGTTGTTGACCTTCTGCTGGGCGATAGGCGTTCCGGTTGCTCATCTTCGGGTATGGCCGTTGGTGCAAAAAGCTATGCATGCGATGGTAGTTGGACAGGGTAGACGCCACGCAATTCTCTTGAGCCGGGAAGCCAGATATCCGGCGATGGCAGCTTTCACCCTTGCGCATGAGATCGGGCACATTGCCCTAGGTCACGTGCCAACCGACGACATCCTCGTCGATGTAGAGGATCCTGCGGGGGCGACAGATTCTGACGGCGAAGAGACTGCGGCCGACAGGTATGCCCTTGAGGTATTGATGGGAGATCCGGACCCGGATATCCGCTTGAACTTCAATAGTTTTAACTCCCTTGAGCTTGCCGATGTAGCAAAGCGTATGGGCGAGGATCTAGGGATCGATCCGGGCACGCTGGCTCTGGCCGTAGCCTTTCGCCACAATGCATGCCCGGTCGCGATGGCGGCGATGCGCCTACTCTATCCGCAGCAGGCGCCAGTCTCGGACATCGTCAACAGCGTAGCTGAGAGCCAACTCGACCTTAGCCGCCTCGGCTCGGATGGAGCTGTCTTTATCAAACGGACATTGGGCATCGGTAATGGCTGACGAAGTCGCTGTCGACACCGATGTATTGTTAAAAGCGTCCGCTTACCGCGTCGCCATAGAATTGGTAAGCGCTCTGTCGTCCTATGGACGTGTTGCGGCGCTGGGCCTTACGCATATAATCGCCTTAAGTCAGATGTCGCGGTTGCGACACCTAGCAAACCGGGGCGAGGCTGTGGCCCAGCTAACTCTATTGCTGGGAATGTTGGAGCGCCTCGAGCCAGATGATAGTGAAATCAGTTTGGCGGCAGATCTCGCGACCACTGCGCAGCAGCGAGGCCTTCCCCTCGACACCGGCGAGGCGCAGATCGTTTCCATCGTTGTAAATCGGGGCCTCCCCTTGATGGTTACCGGCGACAAGCGCGCAATTCGCGCATTGGCATCGCTTCTCGCCGGCAGCAGCCTTAAGGGCGCGTTGATCGAGCGCATCGCAAGTTTTGAACAGTTGCTTCTCACTATCGGGGGCATCGTGGGCGAAGAGACGCTTCGCGAGCGCATTTGCGCAGAGCCACAGGTGGACAATGCCATGCGACTGGCTTGTTCCTGTGGACGAGATGATTGGGATCCCGCCCAGTTGCATGAAGCCTGCGGAAGCTACGTCGAGGCCACAAGGCGAGACGCCGACAGTCTACTCCGGTTGGGCTCAGCGCTCACTTAGGAACACCGCATAGGGATCTATAAGGTCGGCCACGAGGTCAATCTTGACCTTTTTGGGTTCGAAATTAACCAGTTCAGGCTCGGTGATCAGCAGGCAAGCCTTGTCCGCTTGGCCCTGGACGTAGCGGCTCCCCAAACGTCCTTCATTACGGCCGACTGCTACTCGCGTTGAGCCGAGGTCCAGTTCATCATCGTGCTCACGCAGATTCTTGATCATAAGCGCATAGCGTGAACCCAAGACGTTAATCGCCTCCGGAATTTTTTCCCATTTCGTGCCGTCGACAGAGAAACGCTCCGCACGTACCTGCTCAGCATAATGCTTGGAATTCATCTTGTGCATGACAAGGTGAATAGGTTCTCCCTTCGCGGCGAACGCACGTGCGAAAGGCTGAACCATCGAAGTTGGATAGCAGGTGCTTCCACCATAACCCCACATCGCGAAGCCTGCATTGTCTATCTCGCGGCGTTTCCGTTCGATGATCTCGGCAATTCCCTCCTTGGCATGAGTGCCGACTTTCATATAAAGCACGCCCGCCCCTGGGCGGATGATGTCGCTCATTTGGTGTCCTCATAAAACTCCGGCCGCCATTCATTCTCATCGGCGCCCTCCAACGTCAGCGGCCTGTTGGATCTGATGTATCGCATCCGCAGATTTTGGTCTCGCCCATAGAAATTAACCAGACGCTCCTCTTCGATCGCCTTACTCTTGCCTCGCGCCAGATTGCCTGGGAGCGCCTCAATGAAAAGATTGCACGATCGGAGCAGCGCGTCATCGTCTAGATGATAAGAATGCATGAGCGGTTGCATACGGCTTACGAAGTAGCCGAGATCAGATGCCCGCTTCTGCGTAGTATGGAGGACGTGCTTCGGCCAGTCGAGCTCCTCATCGTCCGCAATAACGATCATGCCCTGACCGCCATAACCGCAGGCTTCAATGCCACGTTCCATGAAGACGTGGACGCTCGTCCCGTCATTCGACTGCCCCCAGGGAGGATTAGTATAAAATCGGTCGAATCGATTCGACCTCGGGAACGCTTCACGTGCATTGTAAAGTTCAGCATTCAAGTGCCGAATGTGCTTTCGCTCGGCAAAGCTCTTGATTGCCTGGACCTGACGTTCGTCGAAGTCAAAAACGGTGATCAGCGAAGGACCATAGTCAATTATGTTCCTGCTCTTAAGGTAAGCGACGCAAACACTGATGGCGTCTCCGTCACCAATGAAAGCCAGCCGCTTTTTGTCAGCCCAATGCGCGACAAGCTCCGCTTGGAGCACCATATCACCTGTCTTCATGTAGATCTGATCGATACTACGGATCGGCCGAGGCCGGTTCTGAACCACGTCAGAGACAGCGTTCACGGCTTCCTGCAGATCGATTTGCCGGCGTTGCACTACCACGTTTACAGCCCCCCACTCACACCGGGAGCAAGACTAGGGCTTATGTTGGCGGTGACAAGCGTATGACGTAATATTTCCTCTTTGTTGCCAGGAAACCAGTGATGTTTCATTCGGAACGCTACTAAAGAGGGTGTCCATCATCAACCAGCTTGCTAAGCAGCCGGCTCTATGCATCTGGATGACGAGGACTAACAGCAGCCCCGGCGACACCCGTCACCCGTCCAACCTCGGCCCATCCTAGCCATGATCGCCCCAGCGCGTTTCGGGGCTGGCCCGGAACGCCGTCCTTCAGGGGGAGCGGCGGGTGTCAGCCCAGACCATTTCGCGAGACGGAACCGATCTCGTCAAAGCCTTTGAAAGCTGCCTGAAACCGGTCTCCGGCCGCAAGGGCTTTTTCACCACCTACATCTGCCCGGCGGGCGTCCTCACCATCGCCTGGGGCCACACCAACGACCATGGGCGCCGGTTCAAGGCCGGCGAGGTCTGGAGCCAGGCCGAATGCGACGCCGCGCTGGCGCAGGATCTGGCGACGTTCGAGACCAGCGTCTCGACCATCCTGAAAGACGTGCCGCTGGCCCAGCACGAATATGATGCGCTGGTGTCGCTGTCCTATAACATCGGCCCGCTCACCCGCTCCTCCATCCCCGCCAAGTTGAAGGCCGGCCGCAAGGCCGAGGTGCGGGCGGTCATGGCGCGCTGGAACAAGGGCGGCGGCAAGGTGCTGCCTGGTCTGACCCGGCGCCGGGAGGCCGAGGCGGATCTGTTCGAGGGCAAGATCGACGAGGCGTTGCGCACGGCCGGCGTGGTGCGGGCGGCGCCGCTGCCCATGCCGCAGCAGGTGGATACGCCGAAGCCGCCGCTGACGGTGGTGGCCAAGGGCACCAAGCGCGAGACCGCGGCGGTGGCGGCCGGCGGCACGCTGGCCACCGGCTCCGGCACCAGCGAACCGCATCCGTTCAATTCCGCGCTCACGGTCGCCGGTATCGCGCTGGGCCTCGCCTTGGTCGCCGCCGCCGGGGTCCTGCTGGTGCGCAAATACAAGCTCATTGCGGAGGAGTGGCGCTGATGGATTGGTCGTCTCTCGCATCCCAGGTGATCAAGCTGGGCGCCCCCGTCCTCGGCACCGCTTTGGGCGGGCCCCTGGGCGCCTCGGTGGGCAAGGTGCTGGCGGATACGCTGGGCGCCACGGAGGAAACCCCGGAGGCCGTTGCCGAGGCGGTGGCCACCGATCCGCAGGTGCAGGAGAAGCTCCAGACGCTGGAGGCTGAGCGCAGCGCGGAATGGATTTCGGTGATCCAGGCCGGCCAGGCGCTTTCCGCCCAGCTCGCCACCACCGAAGCCACCAAGGGCGGCTTTGCCTATCTGTGGCGGCCGGCCATGAGCTGGCTGATCATCGCCATCATCGGGCAGAGCTTCATGGTGGCGCCCTGGCTGCGCGGCCTGCTCTCCATCGATGTGGGCACGCCCTACGACCAGGTGCTGGGCATCTCGGCGGTGTGGCTCACCATCTATGGCGGCGGCCATACGGTGAAAAGCATCTTCGGCGCCCGGCTGACCCGGTGATCCATGGAACCGGGCAACATCGCCAATTGGGGCTCGCTCTGCGTCTCGCTGTTCACGCTGGGCTTTTATGTCTGGACCTATCGCTCCAAGGCCGCAGCCGACCGGGTGGCGGCGCTGGAGAAGGCGCTGGTGGACAAGGCCTCCACCGGGCGCATGGGGGCCCTGGAGGACCGCGTGGACAAGGTGGAAGACCGCACCACCACCATTGAAGGCGACATCCGCCACATGCCGTCCGCCAGTCAGGCGCAGCGGCTGGAGATCGCCTTGTCCGAGGTGCGCGGCGACCTGGCGGTGCTGAACGAGCGCCTCGGCCCCATCGGCGCCATTTCCGAGCGGCTGCAGGAATTCCTGCTGGAAGAGGCGCGCAGCCGGAGGGCACGGTCATGAGCATGGAACGCCTGATCCGCGAGGAAGCCCGCCTGATCCTGCTGCGGGCGCTGGCGGGCGAGGTCAACGAGACCCTCAATTCCAGCCTGCTCACCGAGCAGCTGCGCACCTTCGGCATCAAGCGCGAGCGCGCCTGGGTGCATGGGGAACTGGCCTATCTGGCCGAGATGGGCGCGGTCACTTTGGTGGAGGCCGGCAGCGTGAAGGTGGCCAGCCTCACCGGCCTCGGCCGCCGGCATCTGGACCGGGAAGCGGTGATCGAGGGCGTGAAGCGTCCGTCGCGGCCGGAGGCCTGACATGGCCGGCCGCGGGCGCCTCGACGCCATCGATCGCCTGCCGGACTGGGCGGATGAAGCGGTCAGCTGGGCCTTCACCGCCCTCAAGGACCGCAGTCTCACCCAGATGGAGATCCTCGACGGCTTCAACGAGCGCCTGCGCGCCGCCGCCTGGGGCGAGGGCCTCACCGATCCCGATAAGATCCCGCAGGTGTCACGCTCGTCCTTCAACCGCCGCGCCATGCGCCTGGCCACGGTGGGCCGGCGGCTGGAGGAGACCCGCGCCATCGCCGCCATCCTCACCCCCAAGTTCGAGGGCGAGACCGCCGAGCAGATCACGCTGCTGCTGTCCGAGACCATCAAGACCCTCACCTTCGAGATGCTGGAGGAGGCCGGCGAACTGAAGGCGGACGGCGACACCGCCGAGATGCTGATGATGGCCTCGCGCGCCCTCAAGCATGCGGAGGAAGCCAAGCGCATCTCCGCCGACACCAAGTCCAAGATATTGAAGGAGTTCACCGTGAAGGCCTCCAGCACCGTGGACGCGGTGGCCAAGGCCAAGGGCCTGTCGGCCGACACGGTGGACGCCATCAAGGCGCAGATCCTCGGCATCCGGGCCAAGCCATGAGCGCGGCATCCCTCAGCGGCGGGCCGGTGTCCGAGCAGGAGTGGGCGGAGGCCCGCCGCGCCAGCCTGTTCGCGCTGCCGCAGGCCCATGCGGCCGGGCGCCTGCCTAGTCTGCTGCTGCCCTATCAGGGGGCGGGCATCGACATATTGGATGATCCGCGCACCCGCGTGCTGGTGGTCGAGAAGAGCCGGCGCATCGGCTACACCTGGGGCCTCGCCGCCCATGCGGTGCTGAAGGCGTCGCGTGCCCGCGAGGCGCGGGGCATGGACGTGATGTACATCTCCTATTCGCAGGAGATGACCCGCGAGTTTGTCGATGCCGCCGCCATGTGGGCGCGGGCCTTCGCGCTGGCGGCGGCCGAGGAAGAAGAGTTCCTGTTCGCGGATGCCGACCCGGACCATCCCGGCGAGACCCGCGAGATCAAGGCCTTCCGCATCCGCTTCGCCTCGGGCTTCGAGATCATCGCTCTGTCCTCGGCCCCGCGCTCGCTGCGCGGCAAGCAGGGCCTGGTCATCATCGACGAAGCGGCCTACGTCGAAAGCCTGAAAGAGCTGTTGAAAGCCGCGCTCGCCTTCCTGATGTGGGGCGGCCAGGTGGTGGTGGTCTCCACCCACAATGGCGATGCCAACCCCTTCAACGAGCTGGTGCAGGACGTGCTGGCCGGACGCCGGCCCTATGCCCATGTGCGCATCGACTTCGACCAGGCGTTGAAACAGGGGCTGTACGAGCGCATCTGCCTCGTCACCGGCGAGGACTGGACACCGGAGAAAGAGGCCGCCTGGCGGGCCGAGATCATTGCCTTTTATGGCGATGGCGCGGACGAGGAATTGTTCTGCACCCCGTCCGAAGGCTCCGGCGCCTGGCTGCCCGGCCCGCTGATCGAGGCCCGCATGCGCGCGGGCATCCCGCTGCTGCGCTGGGAGCTGCCGGCGGACTTCCTGCATCGGCCGCCGCTGATCCGCGCCGCCATGGTGGCACGCTTCACGGAGGAGGTGCGCGCGGCCCTGGCGCGTCTCGATCCCCACCGCCAGCATGCCTTGGGCTTCGACTTTGCCCGCGTGGCCGATCTCTCGGTGCTGTGGGTGTTGGCGCTCTCGCCCACCACTAGGCGCGAGACCGTGCTGGTGATCGAGATGCGCCGCATCCCCTATGATGAGCAGGCGGCACTGACCGTGGACGTCATCCGCCGGCTGCCGCGCTTCATGGCGGCGGTGTTCGATGCCACCGGGGCAGGCGGCTATGTGGCGGAAAACGCCCAGCGCAAGATCTCGCTCAGCGCCTGCGTCGCCCAGCAGCTCTCGGTGGACTGGTATCGCACCGAAATGCCGCCGCTGAAGGCGGCGTTCGAGGACGACATGATCACCGTGCCCCAGGATGCGGAGATCCTGGCGGATCTGCGCCTGATCCAGACCACGCGGGGCGTCGCCCAGCCGCCCACGCTGCGCACCGGCGACACCGGCAAGAAGCGCCATGCGGACGCCGCCGTGGCCCTCGCGCTCGCCTATCACGCCACCCGCATCTCCGTCCTCGAATACGACTACCAGACCGGGGCCGATATGGACGCGCCGGCCGGGGACGACGACGACACCTCCGGAGGCCGCGCCTTATGGTGACCCCACAGCTGCTCGGCCCGGATGGCCGCCCGGTCTCATCCAAGAAGCTGGCCGAGGAGATCGCCACGCCCACGGTGGCCGGCGTGCGCCGGGTGGCGGAGGAGCGCGTCTCCTCCGGCCTCACCCCCAGCCGGCTGGCCGGCATCCTGCGCGATGCGCAGATGGGCCATGCCCGCGCCTATCTGACCCTGGCCGAGGAGATGGAGGAGCGCTACTTGCATTATGCCTCGGTGCTGATGACGCGGAAGCTGCGCATCGCCGGCATCTCCCCCACCATGGAAGCGCCCAAGGGCGTGCCGGCCAAGATCATGGATGCGGTGGGCGAGCTGATCGCCGACACCGCCTTCCAGGAGGCGGCGGCGGCGTTGCTGGATGGCATCGGCAAGGGCTATTCGGTGGTGGAGATCGGCTGGGACTATCGCGACAAGCTCATCCGCCCGGTCTCCTTCACCTGGCGCGATCCGCGCTTCTTCCAGTTCGATCCGGTGACGCTCAGCGAGCTGCGGCTGGCGGTGGATGGCAAGGTGGACGGCGCGGACCTGCCCAAGGCCCGCTTCATGGTGCACATGCCGGCGCCGCGCATGGGGCTGCCGATCCGGCGCGGTCTCGCCCGGCCGGCGAGCTGGGCCTATATGGTGCAGAGCTTCACCTTGCAGGACTGGTCCGCCTTCGCCGAGGTCTATGGCATCCCGTTCCGGGTCGGCAAATATGGCCCCGGCGCCAGCGAGGGCGACAAGCGCAAGCTGCTCCGGGCGGTGACCTCCATCGCCAATGACGCCGCCGCCATCATCCCGGAATCCATGCTGATCGAGTTCCATGAGGTGAACGGATCACGGGGCGAGCAGGTGTTCGGCAGCCTGATCGATTACACCGACGACAAGGTCTCGCTCATCACTTTGGGCCAGACCATGACCTCCAAGGACGGTTCGTCCTACGGCCAGGCCAAGATCCACGACAAGGTGCGCATCGATATCGCCCAGGCGGACGGGCGCCAGCTGGGCCAGACGGTGAACCGCGACCTGATCCAGTGGTTCGTGGCCATGAACTTCGGCCCGCAGTCGCTTTATCCCAAGGCGGAATGGCCGGTGACCGAGCCCGAGGACATCGCGGCTCTGGCGGATGCGGTGGCGCGGCTGGTGCCGGTGGGGCTGAAGGTGAGCCAGCGGGAGATCCGCGACCGTATGGGCCTGTCGGAGCCGGGGGAGGACGACGAGCTCCTCCAGGCGCCAGCCACCTCACCGGAAGCCAAGCCGCCGGCCGAGGCACCGCCGGAACCCAAGGCCAAGCGGCTCGCCGCCCATGGCGCTGGCTGTGCCTGCGGCAGTTGTGCGCCGCCCGCCTTGCTGCGGGCGCCCAGCGCGACGCCGGATGGTGTGGCCTTGACCGATGCCGCCTTCGCTACAGCCCTGGAGGACTGGCAGGACATCACCGATCCCTTGCTCGATCCGCTGCGCCAGGTGCTGGCCACCGCCACCTCGTTCGATGAGGCTTTGGCCCTGCTGGAGGCGCGCGGCCCGGATGGGGCGCGCCTGGCCGAGGCGCTGGCCCAGGCCACCGCCATCGCGCGGGGCATCGGCGACGGGACGGACTGAGCCATGGCCGAGATCACCCGCGGCTTCGGCCCGCCGCCGGAGGTGACGCGCTATCTGGACGACAAGGGTGTGAGGCCCGGCTTCCACTGGCAGGACGTTTGGCAGGAGGAGCATGCCCACGCCTTCACCGTGGCCAAGGCGGTGGAGAGCGAACTGCTCACCACCTTCAAGGCCTCCATTGCCAAGGCGCAGCGCGACGGGCTGGGGTTCCAGACATGGCGCACCCAGGTGGTGGCGGATCTCCAGCGCATCGGCTGGGGCGGCCTGCGGATGGTGGCCGATCCCTCCGGCAACCAGCCGGACGCGGCGGTGGACTTCACCGCGCCGAACCGCCTGCGCACCATCTTCTGGGGCAACATGGCCTCGGCCCGCGCCGCCGGGCAATGGGAGCGGGCGCAGCGGACCAAGAAAGCGCTGCCCTATCTGCTCTATGTGCGCACCACGGCGGCCGACCCGCGCAAGGAGCATCTGGCCTGGGTGGGCACGATCCTGCCCGTGGACGATCCGTTCTGGGCCAGCCACTTCCCGCCCAATGGCTGGCTATGCAAATGCACCGTGCGCCAGATCACCGCCCGCGAGCGCGACGACCTCCTGGCCCGCGTTCCGGCCAATGACACTGACATCCGTTATTCCGCCGAGCGGCCGGTGATCGACACCCGCGCCTTCACCAACAAACGCAGCGGCGAGATCGTGCATGTGCCGGTGGGCATCGATCCCGGCTGGGGCGGCAATCCGGGGCTGGCGCGCGTGAAGGGCGTGCTGCGCGCCCTGGAGCAATCCCTGGTCGACGCCGCGCCCGCCGATGCCGCGCGGACGCTGGAGCAGCTCTGGGACAGCCCGTGGACGCGGGTGGTGAGCCGCCTGCCGGAGGCTGAGGCGCGCCAGGTGTGGCTGCCGGCGGGCGTCTCGCCGAAGCTCCAGGCCGAGATGGGTGCGAAGTCGCCGCTGGTCTCCATCAACGGTGCGGACGTGGTGGCGCGGGCCAATCACGATGGCCGGTACAAGGATGGCCGCAGCTATGAGGATCTGCGCCGGCTGCCCGCTGCGATAGCGGAGGGAGTGGTGGTGCCCGACGCCAATCCACGGCGGCGCGGCATGATCTGGAACCTGGGCAAGGCGTGGTGGCGGGCCATCGTCACCAAGTCGGACACGGGCTTGATGCGGGTGATCTCCATGCACCAGAGGCCGGAGAAGGCCGCCCGCCGTGCCATCGAGGCCAGCCAGGCGGTCGACTGAAAGGCGCGGCGGGGATGGACCGCATCCCGGCCTGACCGGGCTCCATCCAGGGGCCAACGGCATCACGATGCCGAGGCCAACGGACTTCACCGCCGCGCCTCATCAACATGGAGACACATCGGATAGAATTCAAGCTTGACGTTGAGCCCCTGACTGTAGACCGATGATCGTTTGGCACATCCAGATTAGCGGCTTAGGCCACAACCTGTGCAGGGAGCACATCTACATGCTGGGATCGCTAGCACGGGAAATTGATCTGCTGCGAACCCTTTCTATACATCTCGAGCGGCGATCATTGCCGTCTGAGGAGTTAACCGAGAGATTTCTGCGTAGAGAAGGATTGGGGCACGCGTTTGAGAAGGGTCAAAGTTTTATTGCCATTCGCACTCCTGGACACAAAGCCTTCCCAGGTCTTGTTGAGTGCCTCTTAGATCGGCTTCCAAAGATGGGGAGAGGTACAAATTATGCAGCTATCCAAGATGAATTATTTGGATTCATTGAGGCATACATTGGCCGCGACCCATCGACTATTGGAAGAAGTGACGTTGAAAATCTCGTCGAACATTTTGAAAAGTGGTTCTCCGGAAACGTTGCGTCTCGCCGAATCTTTATTCCGTGCGTGATGAGCCAGACTGCCGCGCCACGCTTTGAGATCGGGCCAGTTGTGTTTGAGTTTATCGACAATGTCACATTGAGTGACTTCTATCCGCGCAACATCGCAAACACAGCCCTTGATACCAGCGGTTTCGACAGTCTCCTGGGTTGGATGCACGAGGGAAACGCCGATTGGTTAGCGCGGGTCTCTGTGGATGGTTGCGATCAAAAACGCGCCGAGGAAATTGGTGAGCTAGCTGTAGATCTCGTAATCGTGGCGTTGCAACTTGTAGCTCCCAACTACGACACCAAAAACATGGCGCGGCTCGATGCGCGGCGCGGAATGTCGGTGAAGCGAACCTTTACCGAATCGGAAGGTCGCCATTCTTGGGGGTGGATGAACAAGAGGCCGGGACTTCCGATCGGCCCGGGAACATTGCCTGATATTTTGCGGAGAGCATCACCAGTTTTTACCGCCGTGGGAAACGTCGTGCATTCATTTGCGTCCGGCACATTTCGCCTTCCGGTGCTGGAGCGAGCCTGGTGCGACGCTGCGTATTGGCTTCATCAGGCTCTGGCAGAGTCCATCGATACCATCGCGATAACGAAACTCGAAACAGCGTTAGAGGTTTTTCTGCGGGCTGAGAAAACAAGCGGTAGTCAGCAGCGCATGCTCAAAATACTCAGTTCATTCTTTGACCTGGCGCCTGATGACGCGATTGGGCCTGGTTCTATGGTGAGTGCTCGGCAATTTGCGAGCAATATAGTCCGAGATCGGTCTCGAATTCTTCATGGGACGTGGTCGACGCTGAATGCGCGTGGCATTGATAGGGAGGGCATGGAAGGCTTCGTAGTGCAGGTCCTTCGAACGGCGGTGATTGAGCTGGAGGAGTATTCACATTCAAAGGCACCAATCGATAATATTGATGAGTATCTGAGCTGGGTCAGACAGCGGAAAGCGGCCTCTCGTCCGCAGACTATAAAACCTGCAACAGGCCACTGATAGCTGGGTTGCAAGGCAGAGACCTCCGTGACCTCCAATTTAGGGAGACACTTGACCTTATTCGCGTTTCGTCGCGTTTGGCCGGCAACTCGGGCCAGGCTTGGACCGCAAGCCCACGCCATTAGCTGAAGCCCGTCACAGGCTTTCAAACCACCTTTAACGCGCCTCCTACGCGCGGGATGTTGGCGCCGTCCTCGCAACCGAGCTAACGTCTGCCCGTTCCCGCTGATTTGCCCCGCTCCCGGCGACACGTGTCGCCCGTGATCCGCGCCGGCCGACCCGGCATGGTCGGCGCATGTCGAACACCGCCGTCCACACCCACATCCTGACCGTTCTCGCCGCCGGCCCCACGGAAGCCGCGCCCGAACGCATCATGCTGTTCCCGCAGGGCGGGGCGATCCGCACCCGCGACGGCCGGGCCTTCGCCATCGACTTCGCCCGGCTCATGGCAAGGTTCCAGGCCGATGGCCTGAAGGTGCCCCTCGACATCAACCACGCCACCGAGATCCTGGCGCCCAAGGGCGAGCGGGCGGACCCGGTGGGGTTCGTCACTGCTTTGGAGCAGGACGGCGCAGCGCTTTATGGCCGCGTCGAGTGGATCGACCCCGCGTCGGCGCCGTCACTGCTCAAGGCCTATCCCTATGTCTCGCCGGCCTTTCCCGCCCCGAACGGCGAGGCACTTTGGCTGAAGAGCGTGGCGCTGGTGGCATCCCCGGCGCTCGCCGCCCAGCCGGCGCTGGCCCAGGCCGATCCGTCTTACATCCCGGAGACCCCCATGAAGACCGTGCTTGCCGCGCTTGGCCTCGCCGAGACCGCGAGCGAGGCCGAGTGCCTTGCCGCCGTCACCACGCTGAAGACCACCACCGATCCCACCACGCATGTGCCCAAGGCGGTGCATGAGGAGACGGTGGCCAAGCTCGCCGCCGTGTCCACCGAGCTGGATACCCTGCGCGGCAGCCAGCGCACCGCCAAGGTGGAGGCGGTGATCGAGCGCGCGTTGCAGGCCAAGAAGATCCTCCCGGCCCAGCGCGATCATTACGCCGCCCTTTGCGCCACCGATGCGGGCCTCGCCGCCGTGGAGCAGCTGCTGGCCAACGCTCCGGAACTGCTGGGCGCCTCCGGCCTCGGCGGCAAGACCCCGCCGGACGGCGATCCGGCGCTGCTCAGCGCCGAGGACCGCGAGGTGATCCGCCAGTTGGGCCTGACCGAGGCCGAGTTCCGCGCCGCCAACGGCCTCCCGGCCGCCTGATCGTTAGAAAGGCTCCCCCATCATGGTCGCGCTCACCGCCCCCCGCGTCGTGTCCGAGAAGGCCGGCGTCACCTCCACCGCCCCTGTCGCCGCCGATGCGGTGATTTATGGCGGCGCCGTCACCGTCAGCGAGGGCGGCCTCGCCAAGCCGGGCAAGACCGGCCTTGGCCTGATCGTGCTCGGCATTGCCGATGCCACCGCCGACAATGCCGGCGGGGCCGATGGCGCCATCAGCATCACCACCCGGCGCGGCACCTTCCGCCTGTTCAACCTCGCCACCGATGCGGTCACCGCCGCCGATATCGGCAAGCCCTGCTTCCTGGTGGATGACCAGACGGTGGCGAAGACCCACGGCGGCAACACCCGCTCGCAAGCCGGCGCGGTGATCGACCTGGACGCCCAGGGCGTCTGGGTCCGCCTCGGCTTCTGATCTCACCCCCTACCTAGAGCGAGAGCCCCATGCCCCGCGTCGTCACGCCCGATCTGATCTCGGCCATCAACAAGGGCTTCAAGACCAATTTCCAGAAGGGTTTTGCGGGCGTTTCCGCGCTCTACACCACCCTGTGCACCGTGGTGCCGTCCACCTCCTCGGAAGAGACCTATGGCTGGCTGGGCGACATCCCGAAGATGCGGGAATGGATCGGCGACCGGCAGGTGCACGGCCTGCGCTCGCACAGCTATGCCATCAAGAACCGCAAGTTCGAGCTCACGGTCTCGGTCAGCCGCGACGACATCGAGGACGACAGGCTCGGCATCTATGCCCAGCGCTTCGAGCTGCTGGGCCAGGCCGCCGCCGAGCATCCCGACGACCTGGTGTTCGGCGAGCTGATCCCGGCGGCCTGGTCTACCCCCTGCTATGACGGCCAGCCGTTCTTTGATGCCGACCATCCGGTGGGGATGCCCGGTGCCCAGACGACCGTGTCGAACATCCAGGCCGGCACCGGCGAGCCCTGGATGCTGCTGGACCTCAGCCGGCCGCTGAAGCCGTTCATTTTCCAGAAGCGGCGGGATTACAATTTCGTCGCCAAGGAGGACGCCAAGTCCAGCGACCACGTCTTCGAGCGGGATGAATATGTCTATGGCTCGGATGCCCGCGTCGGTGCCGGCTACGGCTTCTGGCAGATGGCCTTTGGCTCCAGGGCGCCGGTGACGGCGGAAAACCTGCGCACCGCCTGGAATGCCATCACCGGCTTCAAAAGCGACAACGGCACGCCGCTGGGCGTCTCGCCCACCCATCTGGTGGTGGGCAACACCAATTTCTTCGCCGCCAAGGACATCCTGGAAAAGGAGGTCATCGACGGCTCCACCAACACCAACCGCAATCTGGTGACGCTGATCCGCGCGCCGAAGCTGGCGGCGTGAGGAGAGATCTGTGATGGCGCGCACACCCACCCTGAAGGACGCCGGCCTGGAGACCACGGGCGAAACCGAGGACTGCCTGCGCGTGCGGGCGCCGGGCGGCTCGCGCTGGCGGGCCGGCCTCCAGTTCGGCCGCGAGCCGGTGAATCTGGGCGAAGCGGAGATCATTGCCGCCGCCAAGGCCAAGGGCCTCACGCCGGAGGCCCTGGTGGAGCTGCTGCGCTCCGACCCCGCGCTGGCGGTCTCACCCCATCGTCGTCCCGTTCCCCCGCCTGAGGCCGCCCCTGAGGCCTGACGGCGGGACCAAGCCCCCACCTGCCATGGTCCCCGATGCCATCCCTTGGCATCCCCGGCCGGGACGGTTCGCCGCCCCGGCCATCTTCCGATCCCACGGAGATCCCCATGGCCGCCCCCTTCGCCACCCTTGACCAGTTGGCCGCCCGGCATCCGGCGGAACTGACGCTGCTGGCGGCGGATGAGACCACCGGCCTGCGGGATGATGGGCGGGTGGATGCGGCCTTGCGCGATGCCTCGGTGGAGGTGCGCAGCATCCTTCAGGCCCGCTACACGCCGACCGATATCGCCAATGTGGACGAGGGCTCGGCCGAGATCCTGGCCGTCTACACCATGGACATCGCGCTCTATCGGGTGGCGCTGTCGTTTGCCCGCTCCAGCGACCGGCTGAAGGAGGGCTATGAGAATGCGGTGAAGCGCCTGGAGGCCATTGCCTCCGGCAAGGGCGCGCTAACCATCGCCGCCGGCACCGTTGCCCCGGCGCCCACCGATGCGGACGAGGCCGGCGAGATCGGCCCGAACGGCGTGGTCATCGACGTGCCGCCGCGCATCTTCTCCCGTGCCAGTTTCGGGGGCCGGTCATGAGCGCCGGCATCTCCATCACCGTGGATGCGGCCGACTTCGGCCCGGTGGTGGCCAAGCTCATGGAGCTGGCGCGCTTCGACGGCACCGAGCTGATGTCGGCCATCGGCGCCCTGGGCGAGAGCCAGACCCGCCGCCGCATCGAGAGCGAGAAGACCGCCCCCGATGGCACCCCCTGGAAGCCCAACCATAACGGCAGCTCCATCCTGCTGGAGACTGGCCAGCATCTGCTGGGTTCGGTGGCTTGGACCGCGTCCGCCGATCAGGCGGAATGGGGCGCCTCCTGGCAATATGCCCACGTCCACCAGGACGGCGCCGTCATCAAACCCAAGACGGCCAAGGCCCTGGCCTTCATGGCCGGTGGCGAGCTGATGCTGGCCAAACAGGTCACCGTCCCGGCGCGTCCCTTCATCGGCCTGTCCGCCGACAACCGCACCGAGATCCTCGATCTGGTCACCGATGTATTCGGCGGGCTGCTGGCATGATCGCGCCCGCTCCCATCGCTCCGGTTCCGCTGGCCGATCTCATCGCCGCCGATCCGGTCCAGGCGCTCAAGGTGGCGGTGGTGGCCCGCCTCGCTGCACTGCTGTCGGGCGTCAAGGTGGTGTCCCATCCGGGGCGCATCGATATCGCCGACGTGGTGGCGAAATCCGTGGTGGCCGCCCCCGGCATCGCTGTCGGCTGGTCGCGCATCCGTGCCCGGCGGCTGCTGGACGGCGGCTATGGGCTGGCGGTGGAGTTCGCCGCTTATGTGGTGACCGAGGATGCGGTCATTGCCGGCCGCCGCGTCGAGCGCGAGACCCTGGGCCTCGCCATCGGCCACCGGCTGCTGGCCATCCTGGAAGATGCGGAGGCGCAGACCTGGGCGCTGGGCAATGTGCTGCCGCCGGAGGCCGATCCGGCCCCCGAGCTGAAGCCCATGTTCACCGTGCGCGATGCGGCAGCGGGCGCGGCTTATTATGCCGTCACCTGGACCCAGTGCGTGGCCGATCTGGGCCGCAGCCTGTTCGCCTCCGACCGTCCCACCGTGACCGAGCTGGACGGCACCGGCACGATGCCCTTCGCGGATGTGCAGTTCCCCGACCAGATCCCGCCCGAGGTGCTGGCGCTGCTGGCCCAGGAGAGCGCCGATGGCCCTGCTTGAGCAGGAGATCCGGCGCCTGCACCGGAAGATCAACCAGACCGAGCGCCGCCTCGCCAGCACCAAACTCAAGGGCGCGGTGGCCGAGGTGGATGCGGACAAGCGCCGCTGCCGCGTCAAGATCGGCGCCACGGCCGAGGGGAAGCCGGTGCTTTCCCCCTGGATCGAATGGCGCGAGCCGGCCAACGGCTTTCTCGCCACCCACACGCCCATGCGCATAGGTGATCTGGTCACGGTGGAAAGCCCATCCGGCACCTTGGGTTCGGCCTCCATCGCCGTGCGCGATGCCTATTCCGGCGCGCAGCCGGCTCCCTCGGCCGCTGAGGACGCGGTTGTGGAGAAGGTGGGCGGCCTGGTCATCACCCGCACCGATGGCGCGCTGGAGATCGCCAGCGGCGGCGTCAGCGTCCGCATCGATGGCGCCGGCCTCACGGTCACAGGCGGCGACGTCTCCCACAACGGCAAATCCATCGGCGCCGAGCACATGCACGACAAGGTGATGAGCGGCGACAACACATCCGGTCCCCCGGTTTGAGGCTCCCCATGACACCCGATCTCTCCAAGCTCTCTTTCGTGGTCACGGACGCGGCCGGCCCCAAGGTGGCCGGCCGCGTGGTGAAGCCCGGCGATACCCTGCTGCTGACTGAGTTCGAGGCCCGCAGCGAGCTGCTGGCCGGTGTGATCCGCCCTGCCACCGAGACCGAGGCGGTGGCCGAGGTGCCGGCGGACGACAAGCCCGCCCGCCGCCGTTGAAACCGGCTTTCAAAGGAGCTTGAACCCATGGCGCAGGCGGTGCGCTATCGCACGGGACTGGACCGGCGCACCGGGCAGGTGCTGACCGGCTGGGCCCATGTGCAGCAGTCTTTGGCGGTGATCTGGACCACCCGGTTTCGCGAGCGGGTGATGCGCCTGGCCGTGGGCTCCGAGCTGCGCTCCTGGCTGGCGGAGGATCTTTCACCCGCCACCGCGCTCGGCATCTATGCGGACCTGGTGGTGGCCGCCCACACCTTCGAACCCGAGTACCGGCTCACCGCGCTGCAGTTCGTCAATGCCGGCCGCGACGGCAGCCTCGCCTTGCGCCATTCCGGCACTTATTACCCGGAAGGGCGGTTCGGTGATTACGGCAAAGCCATTCCGGTGGGCTATGGCGCCCCCATAGTGCTGGCGCAGCAGATCGCGCGGCGGATCGCATGACGCAGATCATCGACCTCTCCCGCCTGCCGGCGCCGGACGCCATCGAGGCGCTGGATTATGAGACCTTGCAGGCGGCTTTCGTCGCCCGCTTCGAGACCGCCTGGGCGGCGGCCCGGCTGATCGATCCCAGCTTGCCTACCTGGGACGTGGGCGCGCTGGAGACCGATCCGGCGGTGATCGCCTCCCAGGCCTGGTCCTATCTGCGCCTGCTGGATCGGGCGCGGGTGAATGATGCGGTGCGCGCCGTTCTGGCGCCGCTGGCCAAGGGCACCGACCTCGACAGCGTGGTGGTGCGCATCGGCGTCCAGCGCCTCACGGTCACGCCGGCCACGGACAGCACGGCAGCGGTGATGGAGAGCGATGAGCGGCTGCTTATGCGCTACCTGCTGGCCTTCACCCGCCCCGCCGCCGGCAGTGCCGAGCGCTATCTGTTCGAGGCCTACACCGCCTGGCCGCAGCTGCTGCATGCGGCGGTGATCGGCCGGGCGATCCATGGCCGGCGCGGCGACACCGATATCGTCATCGCCGGCCCCGGCGGGCGTGATGCGACGGACGCGGAGATGGCGCTGGTGCGCGCCGCGGTCACCGCCGCCTCGGTGAAGCCGGAGGCCACGTCGGTCTCGGTGTTGCGGGCCTCCCGCCGGACTTATGCCGTGCGTGGTCGTATCCTTCTGCCGCCCGGCCCGGATGCGGAGACCGTGCGGCTGGAGGCGGTGGCGCGCATCACCGCGGCGGCGGCCGAGCGCATGCGCATCGGTGCCGAGGTGCCCAGCGTCTTCCTGAGCGGACGGGCCTATGGCTTGTCGGTGGTGCGGGTGGATCTCACCGAGCCCGCCACCGATATCCCGGCCCATCCCTACACGGTCTCTGTCCTCGCAGACGTGGCGCTCACCGCGGAGGTGGCGTCATGAGCACCGCGGCCGATCTGCTGCCGGATAATGCCCGCCCGTTCGAACAGGCCCTGGCCCAGGCCATGACCGACACCTTGCCGGTGCCGGTGGGCGAGACGCTGAACCCGGCCACCGCGCCGCTGCGCTTCCTGCCCTGGCTCGCTGTTCATGACGGCGTGCGGCTCTGGTATTCCGATTGGAGCGAGGCCCGCCGCCGGCAGGTGATTGCCGAGGCCCCGCGCGCCGCCTGGCTGGTGGGCACGCGGCCGGGCGCGGTGACCTTCCTCGGCTATGTGGACGGCGCGCTGATCGATGCGGTGGCCTATCCCGCCCGCTTCGTCTTCGGTCGCGCTCGCATCGGCCGCGCCCCCATCGGCCATCCGCCCTGGCTGGCCCGCTATCTGGTGCGGGTGCGCACCACAAGGCCGCCCCGTGCCCTGGTGGCCGGCCGCACGGTGCTGGGCCGCGCCCGGCTCAAGACCCCCAGCCGCGAACCCCGCCGCCGGTGCCTGGCGGCCCTGGTGGCCGCCAAGTCCCCGGAGACCGAGTACCGGGTGGATTTCGGCCATGCCCGCGAGCTGCTGCTGGCCGATGGCCCTGCGCTCGATGGTTCCCTCCACCTCGGCGCCTATGTGGCGCGCCGCAAGCTCTGAAGGCTCCCCATGACCAAGATCGTCAGCTTCACCCAGGCGGAAGTGGCCGAGCCGGAGGACTTCGGCAACATCTCGCTGTTTGCCCGCGAAGGCGACGGCCATATCGTCGGCGGCG
>NZ_CALRWL010000061.1:0-29778 GCF_943371865.1 Azorhizobium sp. AG788
TCCTTCTTCACGGCCGCGACGATCTTCTGCGCCGCATCATCCAGATCATCGGCGGGGATCACGTTCAGGCCGCTGTCGCGGATGATCTGCTTGCCCTGCTCCACATTGGTGCCTTCCAGGCGCACCACCAAAGGCACCTTCAGCCCCACGGCGGTGACCGCCGCGATCACGCCGCGGGCGATCACGTCGCACTTCATGATGCCGCCGAAGATATTCACCAGGATGCCCTTCACGGACGGGTCCGAGGTGATGATCTTGAACGCCGCCGTCACCTTCTCCTCGGTGGCGCCGCCGCCCACGTCGAGGAAGTTGGCCGGCTCTTCGCCATAGAGCTTGATGATGTCCAGCGTCGCCATGGCGAGACCGGCGCCGTTCACCATGCAGCCAATGGTGCCGTCGAGCGCGATGTAGGCCAGGTCGTACTTGGAGGCCTCGATTTCCTTGGCGTCTTCCTCGGTCTCGTCGCGCAGGTCCAGCAGCTGTGGATGGCGGAACAGCGCGTTGGAATCGAACGTCACCTTGGCGTCCAGCACGGTGAGCTTTCCGTTGGTGCCGAGGATCAGGGGATTGATCTCCAGCATCGCCATGTCGGTGTCGACAAACGCGGTGTAGAGCACCTGCGTCAGCTGGCCGGCCTGCTTGGCGGGGTCGCCCGACAGGCCGAGCGCGTCGGCCACTTTGCGCCCGTGGAACGGCTGGATGCCGGTGGCCGGATCTACCGAGAAGGAAACGATCTTCTCCGGGCTATGGTGGGCCACCTCCTCAATGTCCATGCCGCCTTCGGTGGACACGACAAACGAGACCCGCGCGGTGGTGCGATCCACCAGCAGCGAGAGGTAGAACTCCCGCGCAATCGCCGAGCCGTCCTCGATATAGAGCCGGTTCACCTGCTTGCCCGCCGGCCCCGTCTGCACCGTCACCAGGGTGTTGCCCAGCATCTGTTCAACGAAGGTCTTCACCTCCTCCACCGACTTGGCAAGGCGCACGCCGCCCTTCTCACCGGCGGCTTGCTCCTTGAACTTGCCCTTGCCGCGACCGCCTGCATGGATCTGGGATTTCACCACCCAGATGGGGCCGCCCAGATCCCGCGCGGCGGCTTCCGCATCTTCGGCTTTGAGCACCGGCACGCCGCGCGACACCGGCGCGCCGTAGGTCTTCAGCAGCGCTTTGGCCTGATACTCGTGGATGTTCATGGGGCGTCCCCGTCTGGCTGGCGCGGACGGGCGGCGGCACGCTCATTGGCGCACGCGGCCCACCGCGACCGGGTGGATGCCGACGGCGTGACGCCATGGCGGATCTAAGATGAGCAGGCGAACAGCAGGGTCGCCACAGGGTGCCGGGCGAACCGCACGGGGTGCGCCGCAGCGGCGCAGAACTCTTCGCGAATGAGGGTCGGGGCCGCTGTGCGGCGCAGGCCTCAGGCCCTCCCGCAAGGGAGACGCCTCATCCGGCATCAGGCTTGGACAATGACGCCGCGGAGCGACCCGGCGTCAGGATAAGAAGGCCCGGCGCACTGACGCGCGCCGGGCCGAAGAGAGCCGCCCGCAACCGGGCGGCGGAGACATCAGACCGCGCGAGCTTCGTGCAGGGCCTTGATCTGGTCGGCGGAATAGCCGAGGTCGGCCAGCACTTCGTCGGTGTGTTCACCCAGCAGCGGCGAGCCGGTGATTTCCACCGTCATGTCCGAGAACTTGATGGGCGAGCCGACGGTGAGATACTTGCCGCGCTGCTTGTGATCCACTTCCACGATGGTGCCGCTCTCACGCAGCGACGGATCGTTGGCGATCTCCTTCATGGTGAGCACCGGGGCGCAGGGGATATCGAACTTGCGCAGGATATCCACCGCCTCGAACTTGGTCTTGTCGGCGAGCCAGGCTTCGATGGTGGCGAAGATGTCGAAGATCTTGTCCTGGCGGGCTTCGGCGGTGTTGTAGGCCGGATCGTTAATCCACTCTTCCTTGCCCAGCGCCTTGCAGATCGGCGCCCAGGCATGGCCCTGGATGGTGAAGTAGATATAAGCGTTGGGATCGGTCTCCCAGCCCTTGCACTTCAGCACCCAGCCCGGCTGACCGCCGCCGCCCGCATTGCCGCCGCGCGGCACCACGTCCGAGAACGTGCCGTGGGGGTACTGGGGATATTCTTCCAGATAGCCCACGCGCTCCAGGCGCTGCTGGTCGCGCAGCTTGACGCGGCAGAGATTGATGACCGCGTCCTGCATGGACACGGCGACCTTCTGGCCCTTGCCGGTCTTGTTCTTGGCATGCAGCGCCGTGAGGATGCCGATGGCCAGATGCATGCCGGTGTTCGAGTCACCCAGCGCGGCCGCCGATACGGTGGGGGGGCCGTCCCAGAAGCCGGTGGTGGAGGCGGCGCCGCCGGCGCACTGGGCCACGTTCTCATAGACCTTCAGGTCTTCATAGTGATGGCCGTCGGAGAAGCCCTTCACCGAGGCGACGATCATGCCCGGGTTCAGCTCCTTGATGTGCTCCCAGGTGAAGCCCATGCGGTCCAGCGCGCCCGGACCGAAATTCTCCACCAGGACGTCGCTTTCCTTGATGAGCTTGGTCAGGACTTCCTTGCCCTCGGCGGTCTTGGTGTCGAGGGTGAGCGAACGCTTATTGGAGTTCAGCATGGTGAAATAGAGCGCATCGGCATTGCTGATGTCGCGCAGCTGGCCACGGGTGACGTCGCCGGAGCCGGGACGTTCCACCTTGATCACGTCGGCGCCAAACCACGCCAGCAGCTGCGTGCAAGCGGGGCCCGCCTGCACGTGGGTGAAGTCGATGATCTTGATACCCTCGAGTGGCTTGGACATGTGGATCTCCCTTTCAACGAAACTTGCCGCGTACGCCCCTCATGGCGGGGTCACGCGCGGCGCATTGCCTGGTCACGACACCTGTGGTCACGACACGTCATGACGGCGGCATCGTCCACCGCACCCGTTTGCAGAAGAGAACCGATCGCACCGGACATGGCCCACTTTCCTTTGGCTTAGCCGAACTCAAGGTCTCGTCACGCATCCGGGCCGGATCGCCGCCCGTTGGCCGCCCCTTGCGGGAGAGCCGCCGAACCGCCCACCGGCCTGGAGATCCAGGTCGGCCGGGCCGTGCCCTCGGGACTGTGTGTCCCGCACTCAACGCCCCTGCCCGACCCGAAGGCCGATGCGGCGCGGACAATCCCGAAGGGATCGTCCGCAAAGGGCGATCTCATTCGGCGGCTTGGCGCACGGGTTGCGCGCCAATGGCGCCGGAATTCTTCACCTGGGCGATGCGGTCGGCATCAAAGCCCAGCACGGAGGCGAGCACCTCGTCGGTATGCTCGCCCAGCAGCGGCGAGCGCTCCACCGGCACGTCATTGTCGGAGAGCTTGATGGGGTTGCCCACCGTGAGGTAGGTGCCGCGCACCGGATGATCCACTTCCACCAGCGTCCCCGTGGCGAACAGGGATTCGTCGGTGATGATCTCCTTCATGGAGAGGATCGGCCCGCACGGAATGTCGTAGCGGTTGAGGATCTCCATGGCCTCGAACTTGGTGTGGGCCATGGTCCACGCCTCGACGCGGGTGAAGATCTCATTGAGATGCGGCAGGCGCGCGGCAGCGGAGGTGTAGTCCGGGTCGGTCTTCCACTCGGGTGCGTGGATGACGTCGCAGATCTTGTCCCACACCGGCGCCTGGGTGATGAAATAGATGTAGGCGTTGGGATCGGTCTCCCAGCCTTTGCATTTGAGGATGCGGCCCGGCTGGCCGCCGCCGGAATCGTTGCCGGCGCGCGGCACCGCGTCGCCGAACGGAATGCCTTCGCCATACTGGCTGTATTCGCGCAGCGGGCCGCGCTGCAGGCGCTGCTGGTCGCGCACCTTCACCCGGCACAGATTCAGCACGCTGTCCTGCATGGCCGCCAGCACCTTCTGGCCGCGCCCGGTCTGTTCGCGCTGGTACAAAGCGGTGACGATGCCCAGCGCCAGATGCAGGCCGGTGCCGCTGTCGCCCAGTTGCGCGCCGCTCACCAGCGGCAGGCCGTCGCGAAAGCCGGTGGTGGAGGCAGCGCCGCCGGTGCACTGGGCCACATTCTCATAGACCTTGCAGTCCTCGAACGGGCCGGCGCCGAAGCCCTTCACCGAGGCCAGGATCAGGCGCGGATTGAGGCTTTGCAGATGCTCCCAGGTAAATCCCATGCGATCCAGCGCACCGGGAGCGAAATTCTCCACCAGCACGTCGCAGACCTTCACCAGGTCTTCGAGCACCTTCTTCCCCTCGGGATTCTTGGTGTCGAGGGTGATGGAGCGCTTGTTGGAATTGAGCATGGTGAAATAGAGGCTGTCGGCATTGGGAATGTCGCGCAGCTGGGTGCGGGTGACATCCCCCTCGCCGGGGCGTTCCACCTTGATCACGTCGGCGCCGAACCAGGCCAGCAGCTGGGTGCAGGTCGGCCCCGATTGCACGTGGGTGAAGTCCAGAATGCGGACGCCGTCTAATGCCTTGCCCATGGGATCCTCATGTCCTTTCCGCACGCGCCTTAAGCAACGCTTGGTCTCTTCGTTGGTGACGCGGGTGGAGAGGAGGGCGGGGCCAAAGCCCCGCCCGGTTCGTCGCTCGGCCTACTTCTTCTTGACCACGCTTTGCGGGTTCAAGCTGCCGATGTTGCCGCTCTCGCTGCCGGCGGCAGGATCGATCTCGGCATTGATGAGCGTCGGCTTACCGCTATCCATGGCGGCGGAAACCGCGCGATAGAGCTCGTCCGGGGTGGTGACGTTGACGCCCTCACCGCCGAAGGCTTCCATCATCTTGTCGTAGCGGGCGTTCTTCACGAACACCGTGGTGCCGGGATCACGACCCGTCGGGTCGGTGTCGAGGCCGCGATAGATGCCGTTATTGTTGAAGATGACGATGCAGACCGGCAAATTGTAGCGGCAGATGGTCTCCACCTCCATGCCGGAGAAGCCGAAGGCGCTGTCGCCTTCCACCGCCAGCACCGGCTTGCCGGTTTCCACCGCCGCGGCGATGGCAAAGCCCATGCCGATGCCCATCACGCCCCAGGTGCCCACGTCCAGGCGCTTGCGCGGCTGGTACATGTCGATGATGCCGCGGGCGAGATCGAGGGTGTTGGCGCCCTCATTCACCAGCATGGCATCGGGCCGCTCCTTGATGACGTTCTTCAGGGCGCCGAGCGCGCTGTGGAAGTCCATGGGGGCGGAATTCTTCAGAAGCTTCGGCGCCATCTTGGCGATGTTGGCTTCCTTCTTGGAGCGGATGCTCTCCACCCAATCGGCCGGAGCCGGGGTCCAGTTGCCGTCGATGCGGGCCAGCAGCGCATTCACCACCGAGCCGATGTCGCCCACCAGGGGCGCGGCGATCTCGACGTTGCTATCCATTTCCTTGGGCTCGATGTCCACCTGGATGAACTTCTTCGAGCCGGGCTCGCCCCAGGTCTTGCCCTTGCCGTGGGAGAGCAGCCAGTTGAGCCGGGCGCCGAGCAGCAGCACCACGTCGCTGTCCTTCAGCGCGGTGGAGCGCGCCGCGCCCGCCGACTGGGGATGGGTGTCCGGCAGCAGGCCCTTGGCCATGGACATGGGCAGGAAGGGAATGCCGCTCTTTTCCACCAAGGCGCGGATGGCGTCATCGGCCTGGGCATAGGCCGCGCCTTTGCCGAGCACGATCAGCGGGCGCTTGGCGCTCTTGAGCAGCTCGATGGCCCGGTCCACGGCGGCGGCGCCGGGGATCTGCTCGGGGGCGGCGTCGATGACCTTCACCAGCGACTTTTCGCCGGCGGCGGCGTCCATCACCTGGGAGAACAATTTGGCGGGCAGATCGAGATAGACGCCGCCCGGACGGCCGGAGACCGCGGCGCGGATGGCGCGGGCGACGCCGATGCCGATGTCGGCGGCGTGCAGCACGCGGAAGGCGGCCTTGCACAGCGGCTTGGCGATGGCCAGCTGGTCCATCTCCTCATAGTCGCCCTGCTGGAGATCGACGATCTCGCGCTCGGACGAACCCGAGATGAGGATCATCGGGAAGCAGTTGGTGGTGGCGTTGGCCAGCGCGGTCAGGCCGTTCAGGAAGCCGGGCGCGGACACCGTGAGGCAGATGCCGGGCTTCTTGGTGATGAAGCCGGCGATGGCGGCCGCATTGCCCGCATTCTGCTCGTGGCGGAAGGAGATGACGCGGATACCCTCGGCCTGGCACATGCGGCCGAGATCCGTGATCGGAATGCCCGGAACGCCGTAGATGGTCTCGATGCCGTTCAGCTTGAGAGCATCGATGACCAGATGGAAGCCATCGGTCAGCTCCTGCTCCACGGCGACTTCGGCATCAACTCTCTGTGCTACTGCGGACATTCCGCTTCCTCCCGGAAAATCTTTGACTGTACCGTTGTGGTTGCAGTTTTCTTCGAACTCAGGGCCGCACGACGCGTGCGCTGGCCCCAGGGTTATTCTGGAAACACGCCGTGCTTCTCCACATGGGCCGCAAGGCCCATGGTGTGCTCGCGCACCAGGCGCTCGGCGAGATCGGGATCGCGCCGCTCCAGCGCGTCGATGATCGCCATGTGCTCGCGCATGGAGGCTTCGAACCGATTTTCCTGCCGGATCGACACCGCGCGGATGGCGCGCATGTGCAGGAACAGATTCTCGGTCATATCGACGATGAGGGCGTTGCCGCCCATGCGGATCACCGCCTGATGGAACACGATATTGGCTTGGGAATATTCGTGCACATGCGCGGCCAGAGGCTCGCGCTCGAATTCATTGAACAGCCGCCGCAGGCCCTTCAGTTCGGCCGGCGAGGCGTGGGTGGCGGCGAGGCGCGCGGCCATGCTCTCCAGCGCGGCCCACACGGTGATCATCTCCAGCAGCTGGCGCTTGGTCTTGCGCACCACGAAGATGCCGCGGCGGGGCACCGAGCGCACGAAGCCTTCCTGCTCCAGCACGGTCATGGCTTCCCGAATGGGGGTGCGGCTCACGCCGAGATCCTCGGAGAGCTGACGCTCGTCCAGCCGGAAATCGGTATTGCTGCCGTAGATGTCCATTTCGGTGATGGCTCGCTTGAGCGCATCGTAAGCCAGGGCGCGCAGGCTCGAACTCGCCCCGAGGGGCTCGACATTGAGCTTTGGCGTTTCTGCGACCTGATCCACGAGGCCTGTTCCCTTCCCTGTGGCAGCGCCTTCTAGCGGGCGCATGCCGTCGGTGAAATACTGTGTACTGTATGCGGAAGGGGGACGCAATCCCCGGCGCCGGCGGAAAAAATTGCGCATTGCAGCAAAAACCGTGTTGCTGTGCGGCTTTGCGAAGGGTCGGTTGCCGCCAGGGGTGCCCGGGCGCGGGGCGCGAGCCGGGCCGGAACGGCGCCAAAACAGGGCTGGCGTAGCCGGTGGCCGGCGGCGCCCGAGGCGCCGCCGGCCGGATCATTCCGCCGCGGCGGCCTTGGCGCGGCCGGGGAACAGGCGGTTCATCACCTTGGCGATGATCGGCCAGAACAGCATCACCAGAGCCAGGGTGACGATGGTGCCCACCAGCGGGTTGGACCAGAAGATGCCGAGATGGCCCTGGGACACCAGCATGGCCTGGCGGAACGAGCTTTCCGCCATGTCGCCCAGCACCAGCGCCAGAACCAGCGGCGCCAGGGGATAGTCCAGCTTCTTGAACAGATAGCCGACCACGCCGAACACCAGCATCACCGCAATATCCATGGCGGCATTGTGAACGGTGTAGGCCCCCACCGCGCAGATCACCAAAATGATCGGGGCGATGACGCTGAACGGCACCCGCAGGATGGCGGCGAACAGAGGCACGGTGGTCAGCACCACGATCAGGCCGGCGATATTGCCCAGATAGATCGAGGCGATGAGGCCCCACACGAAGTCCTTCTGCTCCACGAACAGCAGCGGGCCGGGCTGCAGGCCCCAGATCAACAGGCCGCCCAGCAGGACCGCCGCCGTGGGCGAGCCGGGAATGCCGAGCGTCAGCATGGGCAGCAAGGCGCTGGTGCCGGCCGCATGGGCCGCCACCTCGGGCATCACCACCCCTTCCAGTTCGCCCTTGCCGAACTCATGGCCGCGCTTGGAGAAACGCTTGGCGAGGCCATAGCTCATGAAGGAAGCGGGCGTGGCGCCGCCGGGGGTGATGCCCATCCAGCAGCCCACCGCCGCCGAGCGCAGGCAGCCCACCCAGAATTTCGGCAGCTTCTTCCAGGTGTCCAGCACCACGCGGGCGTTGATGGCGGCGCTCTTGCCCTTGAAGGCCAGCCCCTCCTCCATGGTCAGCAGGATCTCGCCGACCCCGAACAGGCCGATGACCGCCACCAGGAAGTCGAAGCCGCGCAGCAGTTCCACCGAGCCGAAGGTCATGCGCAGCTGGCCGGTGACGGTGTCGATGCCCACCGCCGCCAGGGCAAAGCCCAGCGTCATGGCCGCCAGCACCTTCATGGGCGCTTCCTTGCCCATGCCCACGAACGAACAGAAGGTCAAAAGATAGACCGCGAAGAATTCCGCCGGCCCGAATTGCAGCGCAAACCGCGCGATCACCGGCGCCAGGAAGGTGATCAGCAGCACCGCGATGAAGGCGCCGATGAACGAGCCGGTGAAGGCCCCGGTCAGCGCCTCGCCCGCCTTGCCCTTCTGCGCCATGGGATGGCCGTCGAAGGTGGTGGCCACCGACCATGGCTCCCCTGGAATATTGAACAGGATGGAGGTGATGGCGCCGCCGAACAGCGCCCCCCAATAGATGGAGGACAGCATGATGATCGCCGACACCGGCGACATGGAGAAGGTCAGCGGCAGCAGGATGGCGACGCCATTGGCGCCCCCGAGCCCCGGCAAGACGCCGATGAGCACGCCGAGCATGATGCCGACGAACATATAGACGATGTTCATTGGATCAGCGAGGACGCCAAATCCGGCGATCAAAGATGAAAGCGCTTCCACGGACCCCTCCCCTGTGCCGCAACGTCTGGAGCGTCTGCTGGCACGCGCACGATGACTGTCGGTGTCTTTTCGATGTCTTGGACTGTCGGCGTCTTGGACTGCCGGTGTTCCGGACGAGTGGCCGTCGGTATTGCGAGCGGCCCCTCGCCTTGCCTTGCGTGACGTTGGATTGCGGCACCGGGTGCATGTCCCCCGGTGCGTGTGCTCTGGCGCAGATGCCTCTGGCGGGTGCGTCCCGCCGGGCCGTGAAACGGCACCGGCTGGCGGTGGGACGAACGCGCCGGCGATGGGCGCCGGTCAGTAGCCGAACGCGGTCTCCAGCGGGCCCTTGGGCAGTGGCACCAGGAACCACACCTCGAACATCACGAACAACACCAGCGGCACACCCAGCGCCACGGGCAGGATGAGCGGCAGCTTGTACTTGCCCAGCCACCACATGAAGAAGGCGATGAAGATCGCCGAGGCCACATAGATGCCCAGCAGGGAAATCACCCCCACATAGACGATGGTGGGCACCAGCACCTGGAGCACCGAACGAAACTGGGTGCGATCCACGAAGTTGGCCCGGTCAGGATGCTTGGTGATGATGTTCTGGAGCACCGTCCAGCCGCTCGCCACCATCATGATGAGGCCGATGTAGAAGGGGAAATAGCCGGCCTGCGGGCCATCGCTGGCCCAGCGGGCGCCGACCCGCCAGCTATCGGTCATCACCAGGGCCGCCACGCCCATCAGGGCCAGCGCCACCACGATCTCCATGGTCCTGCGGGTGACCGTATGTTCGGTCGCCGGGTTCTCCGCCGTCATGCGTGCTCTCCGCGAAAGGTGGAATCGAGAGGGGGGACCGCAGTCTCGCGCCGCCCCTGCGCGCGGCGCGGCGGACGCAAGGCCCGCGCGCGGTCCAGCGAAGGTCCAGAGCCGCTTTGCCCTTGCCCTTGCCTGGCCCCTGAGGCCGCTGCGCGTCCGGCGAGCGACACGCCGCCGGACGCAGGTCACGAATGCTGGCGGGCCGGCCCGCGGCCCGCCGCCCGGCGACGCCTATTTGGCGATGAAGCCGGCGGTTTCCATCAGCGAGCGGTGGCTCTCCGCCGCCTTGCCCAGCCAGGCCTTGTATTCGGCGCCGGTGAGCGCGCTGGTGTTGAAGGCGCCCTTCTGCATGAAGTCCTTCCACTCCGGCGTCTCACGCACCCGGCGGAACAGCTCCACATAATAGGCCACCTGCTCCGGGGTGATGCGGGGGGCGCCGAAGATGCCGCGCAGCATCAGATACTCGATGTCCAGCCCGGCTTCCTTGCAGGTGGGCACATCGGCCCAGGACTTGCCGCTGGCCACGGGCTCGGGATAGGGCAGCCGCACGGTGTCGAACACGCACAGCGGCTTCAGTTCGCCGGCCCGCCATTGCGACACCGCCTCGATGGGATTGTTGACGCTGGAGGTGACGTGGCCACCCACCAGTTGCGCCGCCACGTCGCCGCCGCCCTTGTAGGGCACGTAGATGAACTTGGTCTTGGTCTTCTGCTCAATGGCAGCGGTGATGATCTGGTCTTCCTGCTTGGAGCCGGTGCCGCCCATCTTGAATTCGCTGCCGGGGCCGGCGGCGGTGAGCGCGGCCAGATAGCCCTTCACATCGTCATAGGGCGCCTTGGCGTTCACCCACAGGATGAATTCGTCCAGCGCCAGCATGGAGATGGGGGTGAGCTCGTCCCATTTGAACGGCACGCCGGTGGCCAAAGGCGTGGTGAACAGGTTGGACAGGGTGATGACGATCTTGTGCGGGTTGCCGCTGGAGCCCTTCATGTCGAGGAAGCCCTCGGCCCCGGCGCCACCGGACTTGTTGATGACCACCAGCGACTGCTTCATCAGGCTGTGCTTCTGGATGATGCCCTGGACCATGCGGGCCATCTGGTCGGCGCCGCCGCCGGTGCCGGCGGGCACGATGAACTCCACGGTCTTGGTGGGCTCCCAGGGGGCCGCAGCCGCCGACGACGGCATGGCCGCGGGCGCCAGGGCCGCCGCCGCCATCAGGCCGGCGGCCAGATGTTTGGCGGTCGAATGTTTTGCGGTCGAATGCTTGGTGGTGGACTGTTTGGGGGCCAGATGTTTGGCGGCCAGATGTTTCAGTGTGCGCGCAAACGCCATGTGCATGTGATCGTCCCTCCCGGCATCGCCCGCAGCTTGAGTATTCGCTTTGCGGGTCGTTCTCGTCAGCGTGACTCTCGAAGGTCACCATTCCGCTGAGGAATGCTGGGATCAACCTATGATGTGCGCTAACCTGACGCAACGAATTTCGGTGTAAAGAATGTTGTGCGCTGCATTACATTACTTGAGATACATAATTCAGTATTTCAGGAGCAAGAAGGACAGCAGAACTGTCCCTTCAAATGCCGCCAACCGGCCCACCGTTCGGGCGGTTGCGCGGCGCGCGGCCCCCAGGCGTGACACCGGCTCCCCGGTCCGGCTGAAGCAATCGGGCTGAAGCGGCAGCGGGGCCGCTGCGCAGGCCCGCATGCGCATGGCGCGCGACCCGCGCGCCTCACCGACCCGCGCGCCTCACCGACCAGCGTCACCGATAAGTGGCGAACTCGGGCGGCAGGGTTTCGTCGGCGCCGGAATAGAGCCGGGTCATCTGGTCGGCGGCGGCCACCACGCGGCGCCCCAGCCGCTCCAGCCGGTCGTCGGTGAGACGCACCGCCGGCCCGGACACCGACACCGCGCCGATGGGCTCGCGCCATTCATTGAAGATCGCCGCCGCCACCGCCCGCATGCCAGTGGTGTGTTCCTCGTCATCCACCGCATAGCCGCGCTCGGCGGTCAGGGTGACGTCGTCCATGAGCGCGCGTTCGGTGCGATGGGTGCGGGCGGCGAACGCCTCGTAGCGCACCTGGGCCAGCAGCCCGCCGCGAAACGCCGGACTGGCGGCGGCCAGCACGCATTTGCCGGCGGCGCTGGCGTGCAGCGGCAGGCGCAGGCCGAGGCGGAAGAAGGCGCGGACGCTGGAATGGCCTTCCGCCTGCCCCACCACCACCAGTTCATTGCCGTCGAACATGGTGAGATTCACCGTCTCGTCGGTCTCATGCAGCAGGCGGCGGATCACCGGGCGGCCGATGTCCGGCAATTTGCGGATGCGCAAGTAAGCGGCGCCGATGCGGAACAGGCCGAGGCCCACGGTCCACAGGCCGTTCTCCGCGTCATGATTGACCAGTTGCCGCTTCTGCAAGGTGGCCAGCAGGCGATGCACCGTGGAGGCGGGCAGTTCGGCGGTGCGGGCAATGTCGCTCAAGCTCATGCCGTCCGCTTCCGCCAGCACCCGCAGCAAAGCGATGGCCCGGTCCAGGGACTGGACCTCGGAGCCGCCCTCCGGCGAGGTGGACGCCGGCCGGCCGCGGCGGCGCGGGGTGAATTCCGTATCGACCATGCGCCCGTCCGTCCCCATGTCCCGCCTCCGAGAGTCCCGGCTGCCCTGACCGATTCCGGCTCAGCAACCGATCCTCGCATAAATCTTGGCCGGACCGGCGCATTTCAAGGGGACCTGTCCACACCGCCGAACCCGGCGGCCAGATGAGGGGACGGGCGCGCCCCATGCGGCGCCCTGGCCCCCCGCACCGGCGGGAACATGGCGTGCAATATAGGTTTTTGCCCCGTGTGACATTTTTCCACGTTACGGAAACATTTCTCATATGTATTCTGATCGCAGATGTCCTCAAGGACGCGGGCTGCCTTAAACACTGGCATACATAATACGCCATCCAGAATACGAGGAGACGCCAGAATGAAAGTGTGCATTTACGGGGCGGGCGCCATCGGGGGATACCTCGGCGTGCAGATGGCCCTCGCGGGCGCGGACGTGAGCCTGGTGGCGCGCGGCGCCCATCTGGAGGCCATGCGCGCCAATGGCGTGAAGCTGCTCATCGATGGCGAAGAGCGCGTCGCCCGGGTGCGCGCCAGTGACAATCCCGCCGACCTCGGCCCGCAGGACTACATCTTCATCTCGCTGAAAGCCCATTCGGTGCCGGGCGTGGTGGACCAGATGCGCCCGCTGCTGGGCAATGACACCAGCGTCGTCACCGCCGTGAACGGCGTGCCCTACTGGTATTTCTACAAGCACGGCGGCCCGCTGGAAGGCCGCACCCTGGAGAGCATCGATCCGGGCGGCAAGCAGTGGAACGTGCTCGGCCCCGAGCGCGCCATCGGCTGCATCGTCTATCCGGCCACCGAAGTGGTGGCGCCCGGCGTGATCCAGCACATCTATGGCGACAAGTTCCCCCTGGGCGAGCCCTCCGGCGAGAGCACCACGCGCATCGAGCGCCTCAGCGCCCTGATGAATTCCGCCGGCCTGCGCGCGCCCATCACCCCGCATATCCGCGACGAGATGTGGCTGAAGCTGTGGGGCAACCTCTGCTTCAATCCCATCAGCGCCCTCACCCACGCCACCCTGGATGTGATCGCCAGCGATCCCGACACCCGCTCGGTGGCCAAGGCCATGATGCTGGAAGCCCAGATCATCGCCACCCGCCTCGGCGTCACCTTCCGGGTGGATGTGGAGCGCCGCATCAATGGCGCCGGCGCGGTGGGCGCCCACAAGACCTCCATGCTCCAGGACCTGGAGCGCAGCCGGCCCATGGAAATCGATCCCTTGGTGTCGGTGGTGCAGGAAATGGGGCGGCTGGTGGATGTACCCACCCCGACCCTCGACGTGGTGCTGGCTCTGGTGCGCCAGCGCGCCGCCGTGGCGGGCCTGGGCGATCATCTGGCGACCCCGCCGCTGACCGCCGCCGACCTGCGCGCCGCGGACCTGCACGCGGAAGCCCCCAAGGTCGCCGCGCGGCACTGAATGCAGTCATGGCGCGGCGCGGGACCGGCGAAGGCCCCGCGGCGCCGCCGCAACCCTCGGCTGCAAGCCTCAGGGGATGATGGGCGCGGTTTCTATCAGCGTCGCTTCGGCGGCGGTGATCCGGCATGGCGCCGGACAGGTGACGACCTCCAAGCCAACTGCGCCGGCGCCCCTGACGGGACGCCGGCACTTTTTTGGCCGGCTCAGCGCCTCATTTCGATGCGGCGACCGCGGTCGGGCCGGCGGCATTGATGCTGCCCGAGCTGAGCAGAACGCCGCTAACCGCATAGCCCAGGACCAGAACAGCAAACACGGCGATACGCTTCAACATGGCGGGTCTCTTCAGATTAAGGCCGGCTCTGGGGGCGCGGCGCTTGAGGGGCAAGGTCCCATGGAACCGTTGGCAAGACGTTAATTCCGCCTTCAGAGATGCGGCGGAATGCGGCTGCCATTCGGGAGAGTTAATGCTCAGGCCCGCCACAGTGTTCCCACGCTTCCGCCATTAAGCTTGATCAAACGTGACGTGCCCGGCCGCTGTGGCCCGCCGGGCACACCGCCGCGCTGGACATGCCGTCGGCACCCGTCTAGATCCGCTCATCTCCAGCACAAAGATGGCCATGCTTCGCAAGCTCTATGATTGGGTGATCGCCTATTCGGCCCGCCCCTCGGCGCCATGGGCGCTCGGCATTGTCGCGTTCACGGAAAGCTCGATCTTCCCGATCCCGCCCGACGTGCTCCAGGTGCCCATGACGCTGGCCCGGCCGGAGAAGGCCTGGGAATATGCGCTGATCGCCACCTTGAGCTCGGTGGCCGGTGGGCTGGTGGGCTATGCCATCGGCGCGCTGCTCTATGACAGCCTCGGGCAGTGGCTGATCAACCTCTATGGCTACGGCGCCAAGGTGGACACCTTCCGCGCCGCTTATGCCCATTACGGCCATTGGGTGATCCTGCTGAAGGGCCTCACCCCCATCCCGTTCAAGCTGGTGACCATCACCTCGGGGTTTGCGGACTACAATCTGTTCTGGTTCGTGGTGCTCTCCGTGATCACCCGCGGCGCCCGCTTCTTCCTGCTGGCGGCACTGCTGCGCAATTTCGGACCGGCGGCGCGCAATTTCATCGAGAAGCGTCTCGGCCTGGTCACCCTCGGCCTTTTTGCGGTGGTGGTGCTGGGCCTGCTGGCGGCGGCCTATGTGATCTGACGGGGCGCAGCGGCAGCCCCCTCGGGCCTGCCCTTGCGCAGCCATCGGAACACCCGCCCGTCGATGGACAGCATGCCCAGGGAGATCAGGGCCATGCCGGCAAAATGATTGAGCGCCAGCGTCTCGCCCAGAAACACGGATCCAAGAAGGATGGCGCTCACCGGCACCAGCAAGGTCACCAGTGAACTGTTGATCGCCCCGCCCACGGCGAGGATATGAAAGAAGATGATGTAAGCCAGCGCCGTCGAGAGCAGCCCCAATCCCACCAGGGCGCCCAGGGTGGTCAGGCTCGGCATGGCCAGATGCCATGGGGCATCGACGAGTCCGGCGATCGGTAGCATCAGGATTGTGGTTGCGGCGACCTGCCCGAATGCGACGGTGGCGGGCGCGATGCCCATGCGGCGGAACCGCCGGCCAAACACGCCGGCAAAGCCATAGGACAAGGCCGCCCCAAGGCAGGCGAGCACCGCGAGGACGGGAATCGCCCCCGCCTGAAACAGATTGCCGACCATCAGCAGCGCCACGCCCGCAAAGCCCAGAAGGATTCCCGCGCCCTTGGCGGGCGTCATCCGCTCGTCGGTGGTCAGCACATGCGCCACCAGGATCGAGAAGATCGGCGTGGTGGCGATGAGGATCGAGGCCAGGCCGCTGGGGATCTGCGTCTGGCTCCAGAAGATCAGGCTGAAGGGGATCAGGTTGTTCAACACCCCCATGCCGAGGAACGCCGCCCATATGGTGAGCGTCGCGGGGAGGGCTTGGCGGGTGGCGCGCAGATAAAGGAACAGACCCACCGCGGCAATCGCCACCCGCGCGAGAACCACCGTCAAGGGCGGCACCTCTGCCAGCGCGACCTTTGAGAAGAAGAACGAGCCGCCCCACAGCATCGACAAGGCGACGAGAAGAACCCAATCGACGGCACTCATGAATGGGGCTTTACGCATCCTGTCACCCTGCCTTGGCCTGTCATCCTGCTTGACGCCATGCGGCAGCATGGGCCGTCACCGCGCAGGGCGCTCGCCGGAATCGGACTCCATCCCTTCCGGGCCCAGGGTTGCGATAAGATGGGGTCATGCGTCTGGACGATTCCATCTGCGAGCAGGCCTGGCTGAAGCGAGACCCCGGTTTCGACGGCCGGTTCTTCATCGGCGTGCGCACGACGGGGGTGTATTGCCGCTGCGTGTGCCCGGTGCGCCTGCCCTATCGCCGCAATGTGGAGTTCCTGCCGAGCGCGGCCGCCGCTGAACGGGCCGGCTACCGGCCCTGCCTGCGCTGCCGGCCGGAATCCGCCCCGTTCTGTCCCGCCTGGAACGGCAGCCTGACCATCGTTGAACGCGCCGCCCGGCTCATCCGCGAGGACGGCGCGCTCGATGCGCCGGACGCCACCGTGGAGACACTGGCGGAGCGCGTGGGCGTCGGCGCGCGCCATCTGTCGCGCTTGTTTCGCAAACACGTGGGCGCGAGCCCGATCCAGGTGGCCAAGACCGCCCGCGTGCAGCGAGCCAAGCGCCTGCTCACGGAAACGGACCTGCCGATCACGGATGTGGCGCTGCAATCCGGCTTCGGCAGCCTCAGACGCTTCAACGCGGTGTTTCAGGACGTCTACAAACGCCCGCCGACGGCCATCAGGCGGACGCTGCGTGGAGCGGGCTGATGGCGAGGCCGATCGTCCGCCCTATTCTGGTACAGCCCCTCATGTTAGGGACGCCGATGCTGCGTGCGGCACCCCGCACCGTGAGTCTGGCGTGGGATGACCGCCCTGTGTGGCCTCCCCGTCCGGCGCGTCTGCCGCCGTTGCCGAAACCCGCCCGCCATCCCCTGTCTCCGGTCCCTGCATGTCGTCCTTTCTCTCCCGACTGACGGCGGAGCCCGCGCCGCTCTCCTGGCTAGAGCGCCAGGCCTGCTACCCGTGGCTGATCGTCGGCCTGGTCTCGACCGGCGCCTTCCTCGGCCAGTTCGACGCCACGGTGGTGCAACTGGCCCTGCCGAGCCTGGCGCGGTATTTCGACCAGCCGATCCATCATGTGAGCTGGGTCACGCTGTCCTATCTGGCGGCCTTCGTGGCGTTCCTGCCCATCTTCGGGCGGCTGTGCGATATGTTCGGGCGCAAGACGCTCTACATCATCGGCTATCTCATTTTCATCGGCGCCAGCGCGCTGTGCGGCGTGGTGAGCGAGTTCTGGCAATTGCTGGCCTTTCGCTTCCTGCAAGGGCTGGGCGGCGCACTGCTCGGCGCCAACAGCATCTCGATCCTGGTGCATACGGTCTCGCCCGCGCAGCGGGGACGGGCGCTGGGCTGGTTCGCCGCGGCGCAGGCGGTGGGCATGAGCGCCGGGCCGGTATTCGGCGGCGTGCTCATCGAGACCCTGGGCTGGCGCTGGATCTTCTGGCTCACGGTGCCGTTCGGGGCCGCCGCCGTCATCGCCGGCTGGCTCACCCTGCCCCGCAGCACCGGCGCACGGCCGGAGCGCGTGTTCGACTGGGGCGGGGCATTGCTGATCGGCCCGGCCCTGGTACTGATCGTGGCGGCGCTCAACCATGCCGCCGGACGGGACTTCAACCTCGGCTACAACCTCGGCATGGTGGCGATCGCCGCGCTGCTGCTGGCGCTCCTGGTGCGCCGCGAGCGCCGCTTCCGCGCGCCGCTGATCAATCCCGCTCTGTTCCGGAGCCCTGCCTTCCGCAGCGCGGCGGCGGCGGCGATGCTGGGCTATGCGCAGGTGTCCGCCATGTTCTTCCTGATGTCGTTCGCGGAAGCGCGCGGCTTCGGCGAGAGCCCCCTGATGGCGGGCCTGAACCTGGCCATCGTGCCGCTCGCCATCGGCCTGTCCGCGCCGTTCAGCCACGCCGTCCAGGAACGGCTGGGCGGGCACCGTGTGGGCATGGCCGCCATGCTGCTGAGCTTGAGCGCCGTGGTTCTGCTGTTCGCCACGCTGGGACGGGTGGGGCACCATTGGCTGTTCGACAGCCTCGCCTTTGCGGTGTTCGGCACCGGGCTCGGGCTGTTCATCGCCCCCAACAACGGGGTCGCCATCGCGGCCGTGCCAGCGGCCCTGTCCGGGGCGGCGGGGGCGCTGTTGAACCTGATGCGGGCGCTGGGCACCAGCCTCGGGGTTGCCGGTAGCGCGGCTTTGCTGACGCTGAACCTGCGCATGCCCAGCGGCACATCCCAGATGAGCCCGTCCTTCGACGGGCCGGGCATGCTGGTCGCGGTGCGCGACTGCCTGCCGCTGCTGGGCGTGATGGTGGTGCTGGCGGGCCTGTGCGCCTGGCTGGCGGCGCGCCGGGTCGAGGCGAAGATCGGCGGCCCGCTGCGCTGAGGCCGGTCCGGCATCCGCCGGCGCGTCAACGCGCGCAGGGCGGTGTTCAGCCGCCGTCAAAGGTTCTCGCCCGGGTGCAAGCGCCCGGGCGTTTCGCATTCAGGTCGGTGCGGCCGCCTCAGCGCGGCAGCGTGCTCGCGCCCATGAGCGCCTTGTCGATGGCGTGGGCGGCCTGGCGGCCCTCGCGGATCGCCCACACCACCAGGGACTGGCCGCGACGCATGTCGCCCGCCGCATAGAGCTTGGGGGTGGAGGTGAGATAGTCGGTCTCGTTGGCCGCGACGTTGCCGCGCTTGTCCAAGGCGGCGCCGGACTGCTCCACCATGCCCTCGTGCAGAGGGGCGGCAAAGCCGATGGCCAGGAACACCAGATCCGCCCGCAGCACGAATTCGGTGCCGGGGATAGGCTGGCGGTTATGGTCGACGCGGGCGCACTTCACCCCGGTGAGCCGGCCGTTGCGGCCCTCGATGCCCAAGGTGGCGCAGGCGAACTCGCGGTCCGCCCCTTCCGCCTGGGAGGAGGAGGTGCGGAACTTGGTGGGCCAGAACGGCCACACCGCCAGCTTGTTCTCCTTCATGGGCGGCACCGGGCGGATGTCCAGCTGCGTCACCGACAAGGCGCCCTGGCGGAAGGCGGTGCCCACGCAGTCGGAGGCGGTGTCGCCACCGCCCACCACCACCACATGGCGGCCGGAGGCCAGCAGCGGATGCTCGCGACCGGTGTCCTCATGGCCCACGCGGCGGTTCTGCTGCACCAGATACGGCATGGCGAAATGCACGCCTTCCAGTTCCTGGCCCGGCAGCTTGGGATCGCGCGGGGCTTCCGAGCCGCCGGCCAGCAGCACGGCCTCGTAATTGTCCAGCAGTTCCTGCACCGGCTTGGTGACGCCCACGTTCACACCGTAGTGGAAGGTGACGCCCTCGGCCTCCATCTGCGCCACGCGGCGGTCGATGTGGTGCTTTTCCATCTTGAAGTCGGGAATGCCGTAGCGCAGCAGGCCACCGGCCTTGGGCTCGCGCTCGAACACATGCACATCATGGCCGGCGCGGGCCAGTTGCTGGGCGGCGGCCATGCCGGCGGGGCCGGAGCCCACCACCGCCACGGAGCGGCCAGTGCGCTGGGCGGGCAATTCGGGCTTGATCCAGCCCATCTTCCACGCCTTGTCGGCGATGGCCTGTTCCACCGTCTTGATGGTCACCGGCACGTCTTCGAGATTCAGCGTGCAGGCTTCCTCGCACGGGGCGGGGCAGACGCGGCCGGTGAATTCGGGGAAATTGTTGGTGGAGTGGAGGTTGCGCGCGGCCTCCTCCCAGTCGCCATTATAGACGAGGTCGTTCCAGTCCGGGATCTGGTTGTGCACCGGGCAGCCGGTGTCGCCATGACAGAACGGAATGCCGCAATCCATGCAGCGCGCGGCCTGGTTGGCCACCTCCGTCTCCGGCAGCGGCAAGGTGAACTCGCGGAAATGGCGAATACGATCGGACGCCGGCTGATACTTCTGATCGTGCCGATCGATCTCCAGAAACCCCGTGACCTTACCCATCAGACACCCCTCCGCGGAGCCGCATCGCGCGCGTCGCGCGGAAGCTCATTACAAGAATTGTTCCAGCTTGAGGACTCTGCTTTTGCAGGGCGCGCCCTAACCCCCTCTCCCGCGTGCGGGGGAGGGCTGGGGAGGGGGCCGAGCGAAGCGGAGACGGCAAAGCTGGGAGGACACCGGCAGCCGCCGCTCCGCGGCGCCCCCTCCCATCCCTCCCCCGCATGCGGGAGAGGGCTCAAGGCCGCTCTCAAAAGAGCCCTTATTCGGCCGCCTGCAAGCCGCTGCGTTTCTCCATCTCACGCAGCGCCCGCCGGTATTCCACCGGCATGACCTTGACGAACTTGGAGCGGTAATCGGCCCAATTGTCGAGGATCGTCTTGGCCCGCTGCGATCCGGTGTGGTGCAGATGCTTGACGATCAGCTGGTGCAGACGCTCCTCGTCGTGCCGGGACATGTCGCCCTGCACGTCGATGCGGCCCTTGAACTCCAGGTCGCCGCCGTGATGGTGCAGGCGCTCCAGGAGATCTTCTTCCTCTTCCACCGGCTGCAGATCCACCATGGAGAGGTTGCAGCGCTTGGCGAAGCTGTTGTCTTCGTCCAGCACATAGGCGACGCCGCCGGACATGCCGGCCGCGAAATTGCGCCCGGTCTGGCCGATCACCACCACCACGCCGCCGGTCATGTACTCGCAGCCATGGTCGCCAGTGCCTTCAACGACGGCGATTGCCCCCGAATTGCGCACCGCGAAGCGCTCCCCGGCGATGCCGCGGAAGTAGCATTCGCCCTCGGTGGCGCCATACATCACCGTGTTGCCGACGATGATGGAGTGCTCGGCGACGATGGCGGTGTTGTCCGGCGGGCGGATGATGATGCGGCCGCCCGACAGGCCCTTGCCCACATAGTCGTTGGCCTCGCCCACCAGATTGAGGGTGATGCCCGCCGCCAGGAAGGCGCCGAACGCCTGGCCGGCGGTGCCGGCCAGATGCACGTCGATGGTGTCGTCCGGTAGGCCGGCCTGACCGTAGCGCTTGGCCACCGCGCCCGAGAGCATGGCGCCCACGGAGCGGTCCACGCTGCGGATCGGGCTCTCGATCTTCACCTTCTCGCCATGCTCCAGGGCCGGCATCGCCTGGGCGATCAGCGTGCGGTCCAGCACGTTCTCGATCGGGTGATGCTGGCGCTCGGTGTGGCGCACCGAGACGGTGGGCGGCACCTTTGGCTGGGCGAAGATGCGGCTGAAGTCCAGGCCCTTGGCCTTCCAATGGTCGATGGCCGGGGTCTGGTCGAGCACGTCGGAGCGCCCCACCATCTCGTTCACGGTGCGGAAGCCCAGGCGCGCCATGATCTCGCGCACGTCCTCGGCGATGAAGAAGAAGTAGTTGATGATGTGCTCGGGCGTGCCCTTGAAGCGCTTGCGCAGCACCGGATCCTGGGTGGCGACGCCCACCGGGCAGGTGTTGAGATGGCACTTGCGCATCATGATGCAGCCCGCCGCGATCAGAGGCGCGGTGGAGAAGCCGAACTCGTCGGCGCCCAGAAGCGCGCCGATCACCACGTCGCGGCCGGTGCGCAGGCCGCCGTCCACCTGCAGGCCCACGCGCCCGCGCAGCCGGTTGGCCACCAGGGTCTGCTGGGTCTCGGCAAGGCCCATCTCCCAGGGCGAACCCGCATGCTTGATGGAGGTGAGCGGCGAAGCGCCGGTGCCGCCTTCGAAGCCGGAGATGGTGATGTGGTCGGCGCGCGCCTTGGCCACGCCCGCAGCCACGGTGCCGACGCCCACTTCGGACACCAGCTTCACCGACACGTCCGCATCGGGATTGACGTTCTTCAGGTCATAGATGAGCTGCGCCAGATCCTCGATGGAATAGATGTCATGGTGCGGCGGCGGCGAGATCAGGCCGACGCCGGGGGTGGAGTGGCGCACCTTGGCGATCACCGCATCCACCTTGTGGCCGGGCAATTGGCCGCCCTCGCCGGGCTTGGCACCCTGCGCCACCTTGATCTGCATCACGTCGGAATTGACCAGATATTCCGCGGTCACGCCGAAGCGGCCGGAGGCCACCTGCTTGATGGCGGAGCGGGCGCTGTCGCCATTGGGCAGGGGCTTGTAGCGCTCGGACTCCTCGCCGCCCTCGCCGGTGTTCGACTTGCCGCCGATCCGGTTCATGGCGATGGCCAGGGTGGTGTGCGCCTCCCGCGAGATGGAGCCGAACGACATGGCGCCGGTGGAGAAGCGCTTGACGATGTCCACCGCCGGCTCGACTTCCGACAGGTCCACCGCCGTGCGGCCGAACTCCTGCGGCTCGCGCAGGCGGAACAGGGCGCGGATGGTCAGCAGGCCCTTGTCCTGCTCGTTCACCATGTCGGCGAAGGCGCGATAGCGGTCCTGGGCGTTGCCGCGCACCGCATGCTGCAGGGCCGCCACGGAATCCGGGGTCCAGGCATGCTCCTCGCCGCGCATGCGGTAGGCATATTCGCCGCCCACATCCAGCGACATGCGGAACACCGGCGCATCGGAGAAGGCGAGATGGTGACGGCGCACCGTCTCCTCGGCGATCTCGGCCAGGCCCACGCCCTCGATGGTGGTGGCGGTGCCGGAGAAATAGCGGTTCACCACCGCCGACGACAGGCCGACCGCGTCGAAGATCTGCGCGCCGCAATAGGACTGGTAGGTGGAGATGCCCATCTTGGACATCACCTTCAGCAGGCCCTTGTCGATGGACTTGATGAAGCGCTTGACGATTTCATAGTCGTCCACCTCGTCCGGCACGTCCGGCATGGCCAGCAGCGTCTCGAAGGCGAGATAGGGGTTGATGGCTTCGGCGCCATAGCCGGCCAGACAAGCGAAATGATGCACTTCGCGCGCTTCGCCGGTCTCCACCACCAGGCCCACCGAGGTGCGCAGGCCCTTGCGGATCAGATGATGATGCACCGCCGCGGTGGCGAACAGCGCCGGGATCGGGATGCGATCGGGCCCCACCATGCGGTCGGACAGGATGATGATGTTGTAGCCGCCGTGCACGGCGGCTTCCGCGCGCTCGCACAGACGCTCGATGGCCCCTTCCATCCCCGCCGCGCCCTTGTCGGTGGGATAGGTGATGTCGAGGGTGCGGGTGTCGAACCGCTCCTCCATGAAGCCGATGGAGCGGATCTTCTCCAGATCCTCATTGGTGAGGATCGGCTGGCGCACTTCCAGCCGCTTGCGGCGGGCATTGCCTTCCAGATCGAAGATGTTCGGCCGCGGCCCGATGAACGACACCAGGCTCATGACCATTTCCTCGCGGATCGGGTCGATGGGCGGGTTGGTCACCTGGGCGAAGTTCTGCTGGAAATAGCTGTAGAGCAGCTTCGACTTGTTGGAGAGCACCGAAATGGGCGTGTCGGTGCCCATGGAGCCGACCGCTTCCTGGCCGGTGATGGCCATGGGGGCCATCAACAGCTTGATGTCTTCCTGGGTATAGCCGAATGCCTGCTGGCGATCGAGCAGCGCCACGTCGGTGCGCACCTCGCGCGCCTCCACCTTGCGCAGATCTTCCAGCACCAATTGGGTGTGCTTCAGCCAGTCCTTGTAGGGATGGGCGCGGGCCAGCTCGGTCTTGATCTCCTCGTCGGGGACGAGGCGGCCCTGCTCCAGATCCACCACCAGCATCTTGCCGGGCTGGAGCCGCCACTTGGTGACGATCTTCTCTTCCGGCACGGTCAGCACGCCGGCTTCGGAGGCCAGCACGATGGTGTCGTCGGAGGTCACCAGATAGCGCGCCGGCCGCAGGCCGTTGCGGTCGAGCGTGGCGATGATCTGGCGCCCGTCGGTGGCGACGATGGCGGCGGGGCCGTCCCACGGCTCCATCAGGGCGGCGTGATATTCGTAGAAGGCGCGCCGCTCCTCATCCATGAGCGGGTTGCCCGCCCAGGCTTCCGGCACCAGCATCATGGCCGCATGGGCGAGGCCATAGCCGCCCTGGGTCAGGAATTCGAGCGCATTGTCGAAGCAGGCGGTGTCCGACTGCCCCTCATAGGAGATCGGCCACAGCTTGGAGATGTCGGCGCCGAACAGCTCAGAGTCCACCGAGGCCTGACGGGCGGCCATCCAGTTGACGTTGCCGCGCAGGGTGTTGATCTCGCCGTTATGGGCCACCATCCGGTAGGGATGGGCTAGCGGCCACGCCGGGAAGGTGTTGGTGGAGAAGCGCTGATGCACCAAAGCCAGCGCGCTCTCGAAATCGGGATCGTGCAGGTCGGGATAATACTTGCCCAGCTGGTCGGCCAGGAACATGCCCTTGTAGACCAGGGTGCGGCAGGACAGCGACACCGGATAATAGCCGGCGGTGCGCGGGTCCTTGGCGTCATAGACCACGTTGGAAATGATCTTGCGCAGCACGAACAGCCGGCGCTCGAACGCATCCTCGTCGGTGTGGCGCTCGCCGCGGCCGATGAAGATCTGCTCGTGATTGGGCTCGGTGGGCAGCACGCTCTCGCCCAGGGAGGAATTGTCGGTGGGCACGGTGCGCCAGCCCAGCAGCACCAGGCCCTCTTCCTTCACCACCCGCTCGAAGGCGGCGCGGACGATGTCGTGGCCTTCCGCATCGCGGGGCATGAAGATGTGGCCGACCGCATAATGGCCGGCTTCCGGCAAGGTGAAGCCGAGCTTGGCGGCTTCCTTGGCGAAGAAGCGATGGGGGATCTGCACCAGCATGCCGGCGCCGTCGCCGGCGCGCGGGTCGGCGCCCACGGCGCCGCGATGCTCCAGGTTCAGGAGGATCTGGATGCCGTCCTGCACCACCTTGTGCGACTTGCGGCCCTTGATGTCGGCGATGAAGCCGACGCCGCAGGCATCCTTCTCATGGGCGGGGTCGAACAGGCCGAACGCCTCCGGGCGACCGAAGATCGCCGGGTCTTTCGCGGTGGCGGCGCCTTGAGCGACACGTCCGGTCAAACCGTCATTGCGATCCATGCTGGTCATCCTCCACTCTCCCCTATGGCCGGCCGGGGCCGGTCCGCCACCCCATCGTCGCGCACAGAGGCGCACGCTCGCAAGAACGCACGCTCCATACAATCGCGGGGACGCTAATAGGGCAGCACCCCTGCCCTATCTTTTGAAAGATGACAGAAAAGCGGCACATCCACAAGCCGGCAGATGCGGACGAGCCATGCCGAGGCTGCATATATTGCGTGCGGGCGCTTTCTGACGAAACAACGGTACGGCGGACGGCACCCCGGCGCAATCCTATTGCGAACATGGCCCCCGGCCCACAAACGAAAGCCGGACACAATCATCCGATGCTACGCGCGGGACGCCCCCACCGCGCCTCAATCCGCCGCGCCAGCCTGCGGCAACCCTCGCCGGCCATAGTGGCACAGATCTGAAGCCGACCCCCACCAGCGCGACCCGCTGCGCGGGGCGCCGGCGGCGGAGCCTTCGCACGGAGCCCGGGACCCAGCCATGACATCGCGCCCGCAACGTCCTTCCCGCAGGGGCCGCGCCCGCGCCCTCGCGGTGCCGGCGGTGGCCATCCGCTTTCTGCTCGCCTTCGGCCTGCTGCTGGCGCTGGCCGCCCTTCTGGCCGGCATCGGCACCGCCCGCGCCGCCGAACGGGGCGTGACCTTCGCGCCGCCCTCGTCGGGGGGATCCTCCGGCGGATATGGCGGCTATGGCGGCGGCAATTGGAATGGTGGCGGCAACAACGGCGGCGGAAACTGGAATGGCGGCGGCGGCGCGCCGGTGGTGGTGGCGCCGTTCGTCAATGTGCCCCTGAGCCCGGACCAGACGCCCATGCCGCAGGGCGCGCCCATGATTCCGGCGAACCAGATCCAGGCCATCGTCAGCAGCGCTGGCTATGCCCAGGTGCAAAAGCCGCAATTCTCGCAGGGCTTCTATTATGTCCAGGCCACCTCGGCCGCCGGCCCGGTGCTGCTGGCGGTGGATGCCTATTCCGGCCAGGTGGTGAGTTCCCGCCCGGTGGCCACCACCCCGCGCCCGCCGGTGGTGGAGAGCGGATCGCTGATCGGCAGCGGATCGCAGATCGGCACCCCGCCGCCCACCCGCCCACGCGGCCCGCTGGCCCCGGACCCCAACAATCCCGACGGCGAGTAAGCCGCAGCCGCGCGCCAAACGCAAACGGGGCGAGGCGATCCGCCTCACCCCGCTGGTCCCATGCCTCAGGGACGAAAGCTCACTTGCCCTGCAGCAGCGGGGCCAGTTCCTTTTCCAAATCGGCCACGGTCAGGGCGCCGGAGATCTTCTTGCCATTGACGAAGAAGGTCGGCGTCGAATCGATCGCCAGTTCCTTGTTGCCATACTGGGCGCTGGCCTGGACCTTGTCCGCCAGATCCTTGTCCGACAGGCACTTCTCGAAATCGGCTTCGCTCATGCCCGCCTGCTTGGCGATCTTGAGCAGGCCGCCGGCGGGATCGTTGCTGAAGGCCCAGGCGCGCTGGGTTTCGAACAAAGTGTCCACCATGGGGAAATACTTGTCGTCCGGCACGCAGCGCGCCAGCATGAAGGCGGCGGTGGCCACCGGGTCGAACGGGAATTCGCGGAACACGAAATAGACCTTGCCGGTGTCCACATATTTGGACTTCAGCGTCGGCCAGGTCTGCTGGTTGAACGTGGCGCAGTGGCTGCAGGTCATCGAGGCATATTCGACGATGGTCACCGGGGCCTTGGGATCGCCCAGGGTCTTGGCCGGCAGCGGGCTGGCGCCCGGCGCCATCAGCTTGGCCTGATCGGCGGTCTGCGCGGCGGCGCTGGAGATGAAGTCGGGCGAAAAGCCGAGCAGGCGCGCCAAGGGCGCGCCGACGCCGCCGGCCAGAGCGAGCAGGCCGATGCCGGTGAGGAAGCGGCGACGATGAAGCAACATGAAAGTCTCCGGAACGGAACGGCGCAGACACCATCGCGCTACCATGGCGAGGATAGGGCGGCAAACCCCAAGCGATCACCTTTTCCGGCGCAGCCCTCTTCCCCGGGGCAAAAACGTCGGCCTCAGCCGCCCCGCTCGCGCTGCACCAGCGCCCCGAGGCGCGCCAGCGATGCCCCCAGCGCCTCGTCCTCCATCGGCCCGAGATTGTGGCGGATGGCCGCCACATGCAGCGGATCGGGCTCCTGCGGCTTGGGCGGCGGCCCATGGCGGGCGGGCACCGGCCCCTGGCGCAAGGCCAGCTTGCCGACGCAGCGCCAGCCGAAATAGGCATTGATGCGCTCCACCACGATGGGGGCGGCATATTGCAGCTCGATGGCGTAGGCGCCTTCCACCCGCACCACCAAAGTGGCGGGCTCGTTATTCTGCCGGCTGGGCCACTGCATCTTCACCGGCATGGTGCGCGGGGCCAGATCCGGCCCGACGATCTCATCCCAGTTGGTGACGATCTCCACCACGGAAAAGCCCGCGCGGCCCAAGGCATCGGCGATGCTGGGGCCCACCAGATCGGCGAGCAGGCGAACGGGCCGCGGCTTTCTCATCGGGACATCCTCATCGGGACATCGGTCTCCTGGGTCCTGTGCGACGCACGATGCCGCCGGCCCCACCTTCGCACATCGCCCCCGCCGGCGCATCGCCCCCGGCAAGCTGTCGCGCATCCCGGCCCTTGCCCGGCGCGTCGGCCCTGGGCACGGTGGCGCCATGACCGCCTCCGCTTCGACCGCCTCCGCTTCCGCCCGCCCCGCCAGCGCCCCAAAGCCCGCCGCTCTGCTGGCCTGGTATGATCGCCATCGCCGCCGCCTGCCGTGGCGGGCGGAGGCCGGGCACAGGGCCGATCCCTATCATGTGTTCCTGTCCGAGATCATGCTGCAGCAGACCACGGTGAAGGCGGTCGGCCCCTATTTCGGCACTTTCCTGGCCCGCTGGCCCACGGTGGCGGATCTGGCCGCCGCGCCGCTGGAGCAGGTGCTCTCCGCCTGGGCGGGGCTGGGCTATTATGCCCGCGCCCGCAATCTGCACGCCTGCGCCAAGGCGGTGGTGGACCGCCATGGCGGACAGTTTCCCGATGACGAGGCGGCGCTCCTGGACCTACCCGGCATCGGCCCCTATACCGCCGCCGCCATCGCCGCCATCGCCTTCGACCGCAAGGCGAGCCCCGTGGATGGCAATATCGAGCGGGTGGTGAGCCGGCTCTATGCGGTGGACGAGCCTTTGCCCAAGGGCAAGGTGCGCATCAAGGCGCTGGCCGCCGCCTTGACCCCGGCCCGCCGCCCCGGCGATTTCGCTCAGGCGATGATGGATCTGGGCGCCACCATCTGCACCCCGCGCTCCCCCGCCTGCCCGCTGTGCCCGTGGATGGAGCCGTGCACCGCCCGCGCCGAGGGCGATCCCGCCCGTTATCCGGTAAAGGCGCCGAAGACCGCCAAGCCCGCCCGCGCCGGCATCGCCTTCCTGGCGGTGCGGGCCGATGGCGCGGTGCTGATGCGCACCCGGCCCGACAAGGGCCTCCTGGCCAAGATGACCGAGGTGCCCTCCACCCCCTGGGGGGCCGCGCCCGCCAATCCCGAGAGCCATGCCCCTTTGCCCGCCACATGGCGCAATCTGCCGGGCAGCGTGGAGCACGTCTTCACCCATTTCGCCTTGACGCTGGCGGTGCGCCGCGCCGACCTGCCTTTGCGCACGCCGGCCCCGGACGGCCACCGCTGGGTGCGCCCGGACGACTTCGACCGCGAGGCCCTGCCCAGCCTGATGCGCAAGGTGCTGGCCCACGGGCGGGCGGACTGAACACCGGGGCCACAGCCTCGGTTCCCGCACGATTGCTGCTAAATCCGGTTTAATCTTCCGCGCATTCTGGTGATTATCCCGGAGGACGCGAGGGTCTATCTCTTCACTCGAAACGGGGCGGCACCCACCGCCCTTCGAATTGAGGAAAGACTCCCATGCGCAATCTCTCTTATGCCGCCCTCGCCCTTGCTGCCGGCCTTGCCCTTTCGGGCGCAGCGCAGGCGGACGAATATATCAGCGCCGCCAACCGCGAGAACTATGCGGTGGCCGCCGCCAGCGCCGCCTCCGAGCAGAGCCTGCTGCCGGCCTTCGCCAATGCCACCGCGCGGCTCGCGACCGTCCGCCCCAGCGCACCGACCTCCCAGATCGTCGGCCCGTTCGATAATGGCGATGCCCATTCCGGCCCGGCCCACAACTGATCCGGCTGTGTCGCAGCGAGGGGAAGGCGCAGCCTTCCCCTCGCCTGCCAACGAATGATCACCCAAAGACAGTGACGGCGCGAACCGTCAAACACCTGAAAGACCAAGACAATGCGTAATCTCTCTTATGCCGCTCTCGCCCTTGCTGCCGGCCTTGCCCTTTCGGGCGCCGCCCAGGCGGACGAATATATCAGCGCCGCCAACCGCGCGAACTATGCGGTGGCCGCCGCCAGCGCCGCCTCCGATCAGGCTCTGCTGCCCCGCGCCGCCCGCCCCATGGCCACCCCCCTGGCCTGGACCGCCCAGCCCGTCGTCATCGTCGGCCCGTTCAGCAGCGGCGACGCCCATTCCGGCCCGGCCCACAACTGATCGCGGCCCGGACCACGGGAGGGGAAGGCCCGGCCTTCCCCATCCTGTCCGGGACTCATCCCCAGATGAACCGACGGCGCGAACCGTCACAGCCATGAAAGACCACGACCATGCGTAATCTCTCTTATGCCGCCCTCGCCCTTGCTGCCGGCCTTGCCCTCTCGGGCGCCGCCCAGGCGGACGAATATATCAGCGCGTCCAACCGCGAGAACTATGCGGTGGCCGCCGCCAGCGCCGCCTCCGAGCACGCCTTGCTGCCGCTGAGCGCGCAGGCCACCGCCGCCACCCGGCATCAGCCGGCCCAGCCCGCACAGCCCACCTTCCGCGTGCCGGGCGTGGTCGGCCCGTTCGATAATGGCGATGCCCATTCGGGCCCCGCGCACAGCGGCTCGCCCGCCCTCTGGTGATCGGGGCGAGCGGCCCCTTCCAGAGGTGTGAAACGACAACGGGCGGCGCGGGGCAGCAGAGCCTGATCGGAGGCGGCGCTGGC
>NZ_CALRWL010000062.1:0-28885 GCF_943371865.1 Azorhizobium sp. AG788
TGCCGTGGGGTGGGGCTGGGCGGGACCCGCCGCGCTTTATGACTTCCGTCAATGACGCCCTTGGGGAACGGGTCGATATTGCGAACATAGTGGAGCGCCGCCCCTTGCCACCGTTTGCGGCCCTGGCGGCTCCTGGCGACCAATCCACCTGATTTGGCGCGGTCGCAGCATCGCTTCTGAAATGAACGCCCGTTCTTTGGACGCGCGCCAGAGCACGCGCATGCAAAATTCCCCGCATCATCAGCACCAAGCATCCGCTTCACTTGATTTGAGCGACGAACTATTTATTTTAGCGACATTTTGTCGCGGATTTCGGTGTTTAATTCTCGTTATTATACTACCATTTACATGACGATATTATTCGCCGGCAAACTCTCCTGAAACGACCCGGCGGAACTTTTGAGGTGGTGGACTCATGTCGCAGGCACAGCTCAATGCCGGTTCCTTGCCGCGCCAGTACGGATGGGCGGCGCGTCTTCAGGCCTTTCAGGCCCTGATCGCCGACGATACCGAGAGCTTGGGGCGGCAGCTCAGCAACTTCCTGGCCATGGCCGCAGACCAGTTCGAAGCGGATTTCTGCACCGCGCTGCGGATTGACGGCACCCATTTCACCGTGCTGGCCACCCATGGCGCGCCGCCGCGGAACGGCCTCACCGTGGGCGATACGGTGCCGCTCACCGCCACCTTTGCCCACCAGGTGCAGACCACCGGCGCCAGCGCCTTCAGCCATGATGTGCAGAACGATCCTGCGTTCCGCGACCATCCCTATCTCGGCCCGACCCGGCCGCAGGCCTATCTGGGATCGCCGATCCTCATTGGTCACCACCTGTTCGGCGTGATCAGCATGATGGCGACCACGCCGCGCCCGGAGCCGTTCGATCCGGCGGAAATCGCATTGCTCGAACTCATGGGCCAGGCGCTCGGCAATCTGGTGGAACGCGATCATCTGGAGCAGAAGCGGCGCGAGGCCGACAGCCAGCGCTGGGCCGCCAGCCGGCTGTTGCAGACCGCGTTCGAGTCCGCCCCCATCGGCATGGGCCTGGTGGGCATGGACGGCCGCTGGCTGCAAGTGAACCAGGCCCTGTGTCAGCTGCTGGGATATACGGAAGACGAGCTTCTGGCGCTGGATTGCCAGAGCGTCACCCATCCGGCGGACGCGGGGCCGGACCGGGACCAGCTTCGCACCCTCCTGGACGGGACCAGCCTGAACTGCAGTGTCGAAAAGCGGCTCCTGCACAAGGATGGCCATGCGGTCTGGGTGGCCCGCCGGGTCGCCCTGGTGCGCGAGCAGGATGGCTGCCCGCGCTGCTTCGTCTCGCAAATCCAGAGCATCGACGCGCAGAAGATGCTCATCGCCGCCTGGGAGCGCCAGCAGCAGGAACTGGAGGCGGCCAATCAGAAGCTCACATTGCTGGCCTCGGTGGATCCGCTCACGGAGGTTCTCAATCGCCGCGCCCTGCGCCAGAAGCTGGACGACCTCGACGGGGAGGCCGCGGCACAGGCCTGGCCGCTGGCCTTCCTCATGGTCGATGTGGATCACTTCAAGTCCTACAACGACCGCTTCGGCCATCTGGACGGGGATCAGGCGCTGCGGATCATCGCTGCCCACATCACTGCCGCCTGCCGCGCCAGCGATGTGGTGGGACGGTTCGGCGGCGAGGAGTTCCTGGTCGTGCTGCCCGACACCACGGCCCACGCGGCGCGCACCGTGGCGGAGCGCCTGCGCTTGAACATCGCCCAGTGCCGGGAGATGCGCGAGCCCACCACCGTCAGCGTCGGCGTGCACATCCTGATGCCGGGACCGGAGCGGCAGACGGTCAACCAGGCCATCGCGCTTGCGGACGCCGCCCTCTACCTGGCCAAGCGCAGCGGCCGCAATCGCGTGGCCTTCAGCTGAACTGCGGCCTCAGCCCTGCGACGGCGCCTTGCCCTTGCCCGGCGTGGGGGCCGGCTCCCAGCCGAACACGCTGCGGCCGCCATAGTCCACGGATCGCGCGCGCTCCTCATCCAGGAAGTCCGGCAGGCTGGGGCCGGTGGCGGTGCGCTCCAGATGGCGTGACTGCGCGTCCAGGCGGCGGATGGCGTCGAGGCGTTCCTCATTGCCCAGCCGGGCCTTGGCCATGGCGGTGCGCATCACCTGAATGGTCTCGTCATAGACCTGGGTGGGGACCGGAAACGGATGGCGATCCTTGCCGCCATGGGCGAGCGAGAAGCGGGCGGGATCGGCGAAGCGGCAAGGGGCGCCGTGCACCACCTCCGCCACCAATGCCAGCGCCCGCACCGTCCGCGCGCCCACGCCAGGCACCAGCAAAAGCTCGGAAAAGTCCTGCGGGCCGCATTCCGCCGCCGCCTGCAGCGCGCCGTGCAGGCGGCGGATCATCACATCCTTGGGCCGCACGTCGTGATGGGCCGGCATCACCAGATGCGGCAGCATCGCCTGCGCCGGCTCCACCGGCTCCGGCCGCGGCCCACCTTCCAGCTTGAGCATCTCGTCGGCGATGCGATCCGGCCCGAGGCTGCTCAGCAGATCGAGCTGCCCGCCCCGCGAGGCCGCCGCGCGGCGGTCGGTGAGATTGACGATGTTGCCCTGGTTCCGGCCATCGATGGCGGTGTGGGGCGCCTCGACGAAGCTTTTCAGATCTTCCGACAACCAGTGATAGCGCCGCGCCAGCCGGCTGGCGCCGTTCATGCCCTGCTGCACCACCACCCATTTGCCGTCGTCGGCGACGATGAAGCCGTGCAGATAGAGATCGAAGCCATCCTGCACCGCGGCGCTGTCCACCTTCGCCACCAGCCGGCTGGTGCGCGCCAGGTCGGCGCCATCCAGGCCCACCCGCATGCCGATGGCCATGAGTTCGTCCGGGGTCTTGCGCGAATGGCTGCCACGCCCGCCGCACACATGCAGGCCCAATTCCCCCGACATCGGCCCCAGCCCGCGCTTCAGCGCGCCGATCACCGAAGTGGTGATGCCCGAGGAATGCCAGTCCATGCCCATGACGGCGCCGAACGACTGGAACCAGAACGGATGCGACAGCCGGCGCAGGAAATCGTCGCGGCCATAATGGTGGACGATGGCCTGCGTGATCACCCCGCCCAGCCGCGCCATGCGCTGGCCGAGCCAGGCCGGCACGCGGCCATTATGCAGAGGCAGATCAGCACTGCCGGCTCTCTGGCCCACGGGGCGCCTCATGAGAACGAAGACGGAACGCGCTTGTAGCACGCGCGCGCCGGCGCGCCCAGCACCGGGGCGCGGCGCCGGCCTATTTGACCAGGATGAGCTTGTCGTTGGCGGTGACCCGCAATTGATAGACCTGCTCGCCATGGACGATCTGGATCACCCGGACCGCGCCGAACAGGTCCTTGCTCTCGATCCGATCGCCCACCACCGCAACGGAGCGCACCGGATGAGCAGCGGCCATGGGGTTCCGCGGTGTCGCCTCGGTCATGACTGCCTCCCTGTGGGTTGGTGGATGGTGCGCGGTGCGCCGACCCCGCGTCCCCTTGGCCGGCTCATGCGGGCCGGGCCTTCAGCCGCAGGCGGCGGACGATCAGATCGCCCGCCATCACCACCAGGAGAGACGCGCCGGCCAGCGGAAACACCACCGCAAGGCCGAGAATGATCGCCACCACCACCCCCGGCGCGGGCCGCGCCAGGGCGCGCGGCGCACCCATCTGGCCCTTGGGGCGGCGGCGCCACCACATGTAGGGACCGCTGATGCACAGCACCACGATGCCGATGCACGGCAGCAGCATCAGGATCTGGTTGAGCCGCCCGAAATAATTGCCCATGTGGATCTGCACGCCCAGTTCCACCGCCTTGGCCGCGGGGCCATAGTCCCCATAGCCCACGTCATCGATCACCGCGCCGGAATATTGGTCGATATAGAGCGTGCGCTGGCCTTCGGGCTGATCGGGATAGACCAGGGCGATGAAGGCGCCGGCGGCGTCCTTCGGCAGGCTCAGCCGATAGGGCGAGGCCATGCCGTGGGCGGCGAGGACCGCGCCGACCTGGTCGATACTGATCGGTTGCATATTTCCGTTCGCCGGCGTGGCGGTGGCGTGATGCGCGTGCAGGTCCGACTGCGGCGCCGGCGCCGCCTCCAGGGTCCAGGGGGCGGCGCCCTGGGTCTCCTCCTTGAGGGTCGGCGTGGAGACTGCCGGCGCCCCATGGCCGCGATGGCTGGTGGGATAGCCGATGCCGGCCAGATTGGTGCCTGCCCGCAGCAGATCGCCCCACACATGGGCCCAGGGCAGGCCGGTGAGGATCAGGAACAGCACCAGCGCCCCGGTCCACAGGCCGATGGCCGCGTGCCATTCCTTCCAGAAGGCGCGCCCGCGCAGGCCCCAACGCGGCAGGACCACCCCGCCCTTGCCGCTGCGCGGCCACCACAGATAGAGCCCGGTGACGGTGAGGATGAAGCCCCAGCACGCCGCCAGTTCCAGCACGCCATTGCCGAACGCGCCCAGCATCAGCGAGCCGTGGGCCACATCGGCAAACCCCACCAGGGTGTGGGTATAGATATAGGAGCCCAGCACCCGCCCGGTGCCGGGATCGACGAACACCCGCACCGGCTCGCCGGCTTTCGGGGTGACGAACACCTGCGCGCTGCGGCCCGGCGCGGTGGGCGTGTCGATGCGCGTCACCACCCCGCCGGGAAAGGCGGCCGCAGCCGCCGCCGTCATCGCGCTGAGCGGAACGGACGCCTGCGAGAGCGCCACCAGCCGCTGCTCGGGATAGATCAGATCGTTCAATTCGTCGTTGAACAGATAGATCGCCCCGGTCACCGCCAGGATCAGCAGGAACGGGGCGCAGAACAGGCCGGCATAGAAATGCCAGCGCCACACGGCGCGATAGAGCGCGGCGGACGACCAGAGCGTAGGGGTCACGACAACCTCCGAAGACCACGGGGCCAAAGCATGACGGGCGGGGTTGCCCCCGCCCGTCCCGATCAGAACTTGGTCGTGTAGGAGAGTTCATAACTGCGCGGCGCACCCAGGAACACTTGCGTCGAGCTGTAGCCGGACCAATCGGCATAGAATTCATTGGTCAGGTTGCGCCCGCGCAACCGCAGCGTTCCCTTACCGATGTCATAGGCGATCCAGGCATCCAGCAAAGTGCGGCCCTGAACCTCGATGGTATTGGCATTGTCGGTGTAGAACGAGCTGACGTACTGAACCTGGGCATTCAGGGTCAGCGGGATCTGGTCGAACCGATAGCTGGCCAGGAACAGATAGGTCCATTCGGGGACATTGGTCGGGCGGTTGCCCGCCAGATTGGCGCCCGCGGACCACAGGTTAGTGAACTCCGCATTGATGTAGGAGGTGTTGGCCGTCAGCTTCAGTTGGTCGGTGAGGGCCACAGCCACCTCCGCCTCGAAGCCGCGCGAGCGCTGGCTGCCGCCCTGCACGGTCAAGGCCGGGTTGTTCGGATCGCGGGTGAGGATGTTGTATTCCTCGATCTGATAGACCGAAGCGGTGGTCACCACGCGGTTATTCCAGAAGGTGGACTTGATGCCGGCCTCGACCGAATTGCCCGTAGACAATTCGAACTTCGAATTGGCCAGATTGCTGAGCAGCAGCGAGGTCACCGGCACTGTCGCCTGATTGTACTGGGCGAACAGCGCCGTACCCGGCAGGATGTCGTAGACCGTCCCGATCCGCCAAGACACGCTCTCATAATTATTGCCGAAATTCTGGAGCGTGAAGGTATTCAGATTGGAGATCTGGCGATCCAGCTGAATGTTCTCATAGCGGATGCCGCCCACCACCAGCCAGTTGGGCGTGAGATTAATGGCGTCTTCGGCGAACACCGCGGTGGTATCCACCTGGCTGTTGTAATTCTGCCGGGTGGAAAAATTGGCCGCGGTGTCCAAAGCGGGGAAATAGCCCCGGTTGGGAGCATAGGGGCTCACCGAGGTGGTGGTGCCGAAGCGCCGTTCGGAATCCAATGTCGTGGACACATATTCCAGCCCCGCCGCAAAGCGGTGCCGCATGTTCCAGATAGTGCCGTCGAACAGGGCGGTGGCCCGCTCCGACCACACCTGCTGATCATGGGTGATCTTCGTGGTGCTGCGATCCAGCAGGCGGGTGGCGTTATTGTAGGTGAAGTCCTCGGAATTGGCCCACAGCCGGTCGGAGGAATAATAACCGACGTCGTTGCGCAGGGTCCAATTGTCGGTCAGCTCATACTCGGTGCGGTCGCGGACCCACACCGCGTCGGAATTCATCTCGCCATTGTTCACATTGTAGTTCTGGTTGCGCAGCGCCTTGTCGATCACCAGGCCGCCCGGTGCCGAGACCAGGCTGGAGGGCGAGATCGCCGCCGAGCGGGCGATCAGCGGCGCCCCCTGGTAGGGGGTGTTATAGGCGTCGTGGAAATAGTCGATGGCCGCGGTGGTGGTCAGGCGATCCGACAGGGCGATGGTGGCGGCGGTGGTCACCGCCACCTGCTCCGAGCCGGTGTCGTTGATATAGCCGTTGGACTGGTTGTAGAGCACGCTGGCGCGCACGGCGGCGTTCTGGCCCAAAGCGAGATTGTAATCCACCCCGGTGCGCACGGTATCGAAGCTGCCGTAGCTGACCAGCGCCTGGCCGAAATTCCTGTTCAGCTCCGGCTGCTTGGTCACCAGATTGATGGTGCCGGCCAGCGCGCCATTGCCGGAGATCACCGAGGCCGGGCCCTTGAGCACCTCCACCCGGTCATAGGTGAAGCTGTCGTAATTGCGCGACATCAGCAGCGGGTCCGGCACCGACATGCCATCCACCGAATAGCCCACCGCGCCGCGGGAGAAGCCGCGGATCGAGGTCACGCCGGGCTCGCCCGGCAGCGTGCCGGCCATGACGCCGGGCACGGTGTTGTAGACCTCGGTCAGGGTGCGCAGGCCGCGATCCTGCATCTCCGGCTGGGTGACGATATCGACGCTGGCAGGCGTCTCGAACGGCGTCAGCCCCACCAGGCTGCCGGTCTCGTTCTTCAGGTTCAACTTGGCGATGTCCGGCAGGATCAGCGCCTCGGCGGGCGAGACGGACTGGACAGTCACGGTCGGCAGTTCCACCGCCCCGGTCTCGCTGGAGGAGGAGGTCGCGGATCGCGTGGTCTGCTGGGCATGTGCGGGCAGGATGGCGGTGCTGGCAAGCAGCAGCGCCACGCCCGCGCGCCGCACGAGGCGGCACGGCAGGAAAGCGGAAGTCATAGCGGGGGTTCTTCCAGTGCAATGGGATCGTCAGGCAATCGACATCGCCGCCTGGCCATGGCGCACTGGCCGGGCAGCCTGGGACAGGCGTGCCGATGCGGCAAGGGCGAGAGGTCAGGTCGAACGATGCGGGGCGAAGCCGGTCAGATCACCGCCGGTGGCGCCCGGGCACTGAAGGATGATCCCGCCCGCTTGGGGTCGGGGCATGCGGCCTGCGGCACGGCGAGGCGGGTGACAAAGGCGAAGTCCGCAGGCCCCCCAGGACCGAGGAGCGGCGGCGCGAGCCCCAGCCCGCCCAGCATGGGACAGCCGACCGTGCAGCATTGGCCGATATGGCCGCGGTCATCCTCGGTCGGCGCGTCGCTGGAATGGGCGCCCGCCGCGGTGCACAGGATGCCATCGGCGCCGGCCGACCCGACGACCGACGCCTGCGCCCCCACCGCAACACCCAGGATGAGCAACTGGAAGACAAGCAGATACGCCACCACAAGCGCGGTGCAGGCCTTCCATCTCCTCATGCCGGGAGTTGCGGGGACAGCGCGGGTCACGAACGGCACCACCAGGTCATCACATGCTGCGGGTATAGAACATCCGCTGTGGCCGGTCCGCAATCAACTGCCGATGCGGCAATCGGTCGGTTGAAAGGCAGATGCGCCGCATCCGACCGCCCCGCGCCCGTCGCCCTCGGCCCGGCGCCGGATGGGAGGGGAAAGCGCCTCAACGCCTTTTGGGGAGCGAACCCGACCCAAGAGAGCCCATCGGTGGGACTCCCGGCGTCGACCATGAGCAAAGCGCAGACGGGAAAGCGGCGTTCCCCGCAGGCTTTCGGCCCTCCGCGCCAGGATCACGCCGCGGTCGTCAGAGGTGCAGAGATTGACCTTGCTGCGTCCATCGCCCATATCCCCGGCGAGGGGCGTGAAATGCTGACCAAAAAGGGCAAGTATGGCCTGAAGGCTGCGGTACATCTGGCGCGTCTGGCGCCGGGGGAGACCAATCAGGTCGCCGAAATCGCCGACGCCAATCAGATCCCCAAGAAGTTCCTGGACGTGATCCTGGGCGAATTGCGCAATGCCGGCTTCCTCACCTCCAAGAAGGGCAAGAGCGGCGGCTACAAGCTCGCCCGCCCGCCGGAGGAGATCATCGTCGGCGATTTGATCCGGGCGCTGGACGGCCCGCTCGCCCCCCTCCCCTGCGCCAGCCGCAACGCCTTCGTGCCCTGCGAGGACTGCAATCTGGCCGCCTGTGAAGTGCGCAGGCTCATGGTCAAGGTGCGCGATGCCATGGGCACCGTGCTGGACACCTATACCCTCACCCAGATGCGCGACCTGCGGCAGGACCCGCTCGCCGCCTTCGTCGACTATATTTGACGGCAGCCCGGCGTAAAACCGCGCAGCGCTCCGCGGCGGGCGAGAACCGCCTTAGGTGCCACAGAAGGTCCGCAGCACCGCTTCATCGGGCGCGGGCGGTGCGGCATAGGCATCGTGCGCCGGCTGGTCTGCATAAGGTGTGGCAAGCACGGTGACGAGGGCGTGAAATGGCGCGTAGTCGCCGTCCTCTACGGCCGCGCGGATGACGGCTTCGATCCGATGATTGCGCGGGATGACCCGCGGGTTGGTCGCCGTCATCGCGCGCGCCCGTTCCTCCGGGGAGGCCGGCTCCTGCCGCAAGCGGTCCCTATAGCGGACATACCAGGCGGTGAGACGGTCCGGATCGGAGAACAGGTCGGCCAGGTCGGTCGGCGCGGTTTCGTCTGACGGAAGCTGCGACAGCGCTCGGAACGTGAGGGTGAAGTCCGCCTGTCCCTCGTGCATGGTGCGCAGGAGATCCTCGATGAGGCCGGCGTCCTCCGGCATGGGGGTGCTGAGCCCGAGCTTCGCCCGCAGCCGCTGCAGGTGGGTCTCCTCAAACAGCGGTGCGAACCCCCTGAGCACCTCCTCGGCCTTCGTTATCGCCGCGTCCGGGGTCTCGTCGATGAGGGGCAACAGGGCCTCCGCCAGCCGGGCCAGGTTCCACACCGCGATGCGGGGTTGGTTGCCGAAGGCATATCGACCCATTTCGTCGATGGAACTGAACACCTTGGCCGGGTCGTAGGCGTCGAGGAAGGCACATGGGCCGTAGTCGATGGTCTCGCCCGAGATGGCCATGTTGTCGGTGTTCATCACGCCGTGGATGAAGCCGAGCGCCATCCAGTGCGCAATCAGGCGGGCCTGAGCGCGGACCACATGATCGAGCAACGCCAGGTAAGGATTGTCCGCCGCGGCGGCATCGGGATAATGCCGTGCAATCACATAGTCCGCGAGACGCCGCAGGGCCGCCACATCCCCCTGCACGGCCGCATACTGGAACGTCCCCACCCGGATATGGCTGGCGGCCACGCGGGTGAGAACCGCGCCGGGGAGCCCCGTCTCGCGCTGGACCCGGTCGCCGGTGGCGACCGCCGCCAAGGCGCGTGTCGTGGGGACGCCGAGGGCAGCCATGGCCTCGCTGACGATGTATTCGCGCAGGACCGGCCCCAGCGCAGCGCGCCCGTCGCCCCGTCGGGAATAGGGCGTGCGCCCGGCGCCCTTCAATTGGATGTCGCGCCGGTTGCCGTTCCGGTCCACCACCTCGCCCAGAAGAATGGCGCGGCCGTCCCCGAGGCGGGGAACGAAATTGCCGAACTGATGTCCGGCATAAGCGAGCGCGATCGGCGTGGAGGCGTCCGGCACCGCATTTCCGGACAGGGCCGCGAGCCCTTCGGCGCTCCCCAGCCACTGTGCGTCCAGGCCCAGTTCGGCGGCGAGGGCGTCATTCAGCCGGATCAGGGCCGGCTGCCGCACCGCGCTCGGATGCACAGGTGAAAAGAGGCTCTCCGGAAGCGAACTGAAGGTGCTTTCGAACGCAATTGTCATGACCGAACCTTCTGGTGTCGTCGTCCCGTGTTGCGGCATAGATGGGCACGAGGAGCGTCGCCGACAACCGGCGCGGCGGACGGGGGTTCCGGCGCCCCATCGTCTTCAAGGCTCCTCGGCATTCGGCCGGCATCGGGGAAGCAAAATACGCGGGCGGCGGGCCGCTTTCCGGCCGCAACCACCCCCTTCATACGCGGCGGGCCGCATCGCACGGGCGCCAATGGCCAACGGCCCCGCTCTCGTTTATGGTGCCGCCGTTTTTCCAGCCTGATGCCCTCGCCGTGACACCCGCCGCCCGTCTGCAAGCCACGCTCGAACTGATGCAAGACGTCGATAGTGTCGCGCGTCCCGCCGATGCTGTGGTCTCGGCGTGGTTTCGCGCCCGGCGCTATATCGGCGACACGGATCGCGGCCAGATTTCCGATTTGCTCTATGCGTTGCTGCGGCATCACGCCCGGCTGGGCTGGTGGCTGGCCAAGCACGGACGCCAGGATGTGCCGCGCAACCGGCTGCTGGCCTGGCTGGCGCTGGATGGCGGCAAGACGCGGGATCAGGTCCAGGCCCTGTTCAACGGCGGCAAATTCGCGCCTGCCACTCTGCTGGATCACGAGCGCGCGCTGGTGGTCAAATTGCAGGGCGGCACCATCGACCATCCCGCCATGCCGGACGAGGTGCGCCTTGAATGCCCGTCCTGGGCCGTCGATCCGTTGCGGCGCCGCTTTAACGACGCGTTCGGGCGCGAGATGGCCGCGCTCCTGACCGCCGCCCCGCTGGATCTGCGGGTCAATCCGCTCAAGTCCACCCGCGACGCCGTATTGCCGGCGCTGCGGGATCTCGGGCTGCGGGCGGAACCCTCCCGCATGGCGCCGTTCGGGATCCGCGTGAAAGAGCGGCCCTCATTGGCCAGCCTGCCGATGTTGAAAAGCGGCGAGGTCGAGATTCAGGATGAGGGCTCGCAGCTTGTTGCCCTGCTGGTGGACGCGGGACCGGGCGAACGGGTGGTGGATTTCTGCGCCGGGGCCGGCGGCAAGACCCTGGCGATCGCCGCGCAGATGGCAAACAAGGGGCACGTGATCGCCTGCGACGTCTCGGCCAGCCGCCTGAAGCGCAGCACGGAGCGGTTCCGGCGCGCGGGCCTGCACAATATCGAGACCAGGCTGTTGGCCAGCGAAAAGGATCGCTGGGTGAAACGCCACAAGGGCTCATTCGATCGCGTGCTGGTGGATGCCCCGTGCAGCGGCACGGGCACGTGGCGGCGCAATCCCGATGCCCGCTGGCGGGCGCTGGGGCCGGGGCTGGATAATCTCCTGCCGCTGCAGGCGGACATTCTGGCCAGCGCCGCGCGGCTGGTGAAGCCCGGTGGCCGGCTCGTCTATGCCACCTGCTCCCTGCTCGCGGAGGAGAATGAAGAGCAGGTGGCCGCTTTCCTGGCGGCGCATCCGGCCTTTCACGTCATGCCGCTGCGCGAGGCCGCGCCGCAGCTGACCTTCTCCGCCCATCCGGACTATCTGTCGCTGACGCCCGCACGGCACGATACCGACGGCTTTTTTGCCGCCGTGATGCAGCGCCAGACCACGCCATCGGCGGAGCAGCCGGCGGCGGGCTGAGGGGGACCGCACGCGCAGGGATCGCTCCCTGCCCGTGCGGACCGTTCATTTGGTCAGGGGAATGCCCTTCGTGGTGAAGCGTTGCGCCCGGCTATTGGGGCGTATGGGCCGTTTCGTCCCGGCAGCCTTGCCGGTTCCGGGCGGCTGGACCGCCGGCACGAGTTGGTCCGGGCGCGAGCCGATGAGGTCGGCGCGGCCCATGGCCTTCAGCGCCTCGCGCAGCACCGGCCAATTGTCCGGATCGTGGTAGCGCAGGAACGCCTTGTGCAGCCGGCGCTGCCGGAGCCCGGTGATGGTCTCCACCTCGTCGCTGGCCCCACGCCGGACGCCCCGCAGCGTATTGATGCCGGTATGATACATGGCGGTGGCCGTCGCCATGGGCGAGGGCAGGAAGGTCTGCACCTGATCGGCGCGATAGCGGTTCTTCTTGAGCCAGAGGGCGAGGTTCATCATGTCCTCGTCGGTCGTGCCCGGATGCGCCGCAATGAAATACGGAATGAGATAGTATTTCTTGCCGGCCTGCTTCACCGCCGCATCGAACATCTCTTTGAAGCGGTCGTAGGTGCCGATGCCCGGCTTCATCATCTTGTCGAGCGGGCCGCGCTCGGTATGTTCGGGCGCGATCTTCAGATAGCCGCCGACGTGATGGGTCACCAGCTCCTTGATATATTCCGGGCTGGTCACCGCCAGGTCATAGCGCACACCGGAGGCGACCATCACCTTCTTGACGCCCTTCACTTCGCGGACCTTGCGATAGAGCCGGATCAGGTCGTCATGGGAGGTGTTCAGGTTCGGGCAGATGTCGGGGAAGACGCAGGACGGCAGCCGGCAGGCGGCCTCGATCTTGGGATCCTTGCAAGCCATCCGGTACATATTGGCGGTCGGCCCGCCGATGTCCGAGATCACGCCGGTGAACCCCGGTGTCTTGTCCCGGATATGCTCGATCTCGCGCAGGATCGACCCTTCCGAGCGGTTCTGGATGATGCGGCCCTCGTGCTCGGTGATGGAGCAGAAGGTGCAGCCGCCGAAGCAGCCGCGCATCACCGTCACCGAGAACTTGATCATGTCCCAGGCCGGGATCTTCGCATCGCCATAGGCGGGATGCGGCGCGCGGGCGTAGGGCAGGTCGTAGACCGCGTCCATCTCGTCGGAGGTCAGCGGGATCGGCGGCGGGTTCAGCCACAGATCGCGGTCGCCGTGGCGCTGGACCAGGGGGCGCGCATTGCCGGGATTGGCCTCCCGGTGCAGCACGCGCGAGGCGCGGGCATAGGCTTCCTTGTCCTGCTCCACCGTCTCGTAGGACGGCAGCCGGATCACCGTATCGCCGGGGACGCGGGCGGCGGCCTCGTCGGCGGAATCCAGATCGTCCGCATGCAATTCCGTATAATGCTCGGGCACCTTGCGGAACAGCGCCACGCCGCGGATGGACTCCAGCTCGCGCGGCGCCTCTCCGGCGGCGATGCGCTTGGCCACCTCGACCACGGCGCGCTCGGCATTGCCGTAGATCAGCAGGTCCGCCTTGGCGTCGGCCAGGATCGAGCGGCGCACCTTGTCCGACCAATAGTCGTAATGGGCGATGCGGCGCAGCGAGGCCTCGATGCCGCCGAGCACGATCGGCACATCCTTGTAGGCTTCGCGGCAGCGCTGGGTATAGACGATGGTGCAGCGGTCCGGCCGCTTGCCGCCCTCGCCACCGGCGGTATAGGCGTCGTCGTGGCGCAGCCGACGATCCGAGGTGTAGCGGTTGACCATCGAGTCCAGATTGCCGCCGGTGACGCCGAAGAACACATTCGGCTTGCCCAGCGCCTTGAACGGCTCCGCCGACTGCCAGTCGGGCTGCGCGATGATGCCGACCCTGAAGCCCTGGGATTCCAGCAGCCGGCCGATGATCGCCATGCCGAAGCTGGGATGATCCACATAGGCGTCGCCGGTGATCAGGACGATGTCGCAGTTGTCCCAACCGAGCGCCGTCATCTCGGCGCGGCTCATGGGCAGGAACGGCGCCGCCTTGCCCCGCGGCGGCCGGTGGCAGGACAAGGACGTCGAGGGTTTTTCAGCGAGGGCCAGGGTATCCATGGGCTCACGCATAAGGCGCCACAACCGTGAATTCAACTGACGTTGTCTCAGGCCTGGACAAATCTCCTTGTGCAGCGGAGGCCGAGAACCCGTCCGCTACCGAAATCGGCGGGCCGTCGCTCTGAGGCGCACCATGACGATGTCCTCGAAGCCGATCAGCCGATCGGCACCGCGGGGTGACGCCTCGGCTGGCCGAAACCGGACCATACAAACCAAAGGGGGATGGACGAACACGAGCGTATGATTTCTTCCCTGCGCCGCCTGCGTAGGCTTGAGCCGGAATTCATGGGTCCAAATCCGGCGGCAGGTCATGAGCAACAGTCCCATTTATCGTTCCGATGTCGTGCGCGGCACGACGGCTCAGATCGATGCGGTCATGGGACGCCTCGTCACGTTCTACCCGCGTGTGCTGTTCGGCGTGCGTCTCGCGGCCTCGGTGTGCCTGGCGCTTTACGTCACTTATTTTCTGGAACTGGAGAATTCGTTCTGGGCGGCGACGACGGCCGCCATTGTTTGCCAGCCAAACCTCGGGGCCTCGCTGCAGAAGGCGCGATACCGCGTCCTCGGCACGGTGGTCGGGGCCTTGGCCATGGTTCAGCTCCTGATGCTGTTTCCCCAGTCGCGCAACACCTTGATCCTGTGCCTGGCGCTATGGTGCGGACTGTGCGGCGTCGCCACGATCATGTTCCGCAATTTCGGGTCCTATGCTGCAGCACTGGCCGGAATAACCGCCACCATCGTCTTCGCCGACTCGCTCACGGACCCCGCCAACGCGTTCTTGCTGTCGGTAATCCGCGTGGGGGAGATCTGCATCGGCATCGGGGCGGCGGGGTTCGTGATGCTCCTCACCGATTTCGGCACCGCCAGCCGGCAACTGGCGAATACGTTGCAGCAGACCGCCGCGCGCATCGCGAGCGGCTTTCTTGGAACACTGACCGCAGGGGACGACACGCCGGCGTTGCAAGCGGCGCGCCGGGATCTGGCGCGGAGCCTCGGTGCCATCGATGCCCAGGTCGATGCAACGATCGGCGAATCCGCATTCTTTCGCTCCCGTACCGGTAATCTGAAGCAGATGGTCGCAGCGCTGGTCAGCGCCCTGGTGGCCTGGCGCAATGTGGGCAACCACCTGGCACGCCAAGAGGAAGACGGCGCCGCGATCATCGGGATCGTGGTTCCTCTCCTGCAGCGCATTGACCTCTCACAGCTTGGCCGCGACCCGACGGGCCTCCAGCGCAGCTGCCGGGAGGTTATCGCGCAAATCCGCACCATCCCGAGCAGCAATGCCACCGGCTGCATGATCGTCGACGCGTCCCGCGATGTGGCGATCAGCCTTGCCGCGACGATCGACTGTGTGATCCTGCTGAGGGACCGGGAGGGGGAGCGTATGTCCTGGCGGCCTTCGCCGCTGGTGGTGACAGATCCCCTGCCCGCCATCCTGAACGGCGTCCGGGTCTTCGTCGCCGTCCTCGCCATGGCCTGTTTTTGGGTTGAAACCGCCTGGCCGAACGGCTCGTTCGCCGTCGTCTTCGCAGCCATCGGCACGCTCATATTCGGGTCGTTCGGCGATCAGGCTCATGCGCTTGCGAAAGACTATGCCATCGGCGCCGTCCTGATGGCCGTGCTCGGCGGCGGGCTCTATTTCGCAGTTCTGCCGGCGCTCTCGACCTTTCCGGCGCTCGCGATCGTGCTCACTCTTCTCTTCCTGCCCATCGGCATCCTGCAGGCTGGCACCTGGCACAGTGTGGTGTTTCTCGCCATGTCGATCGTGTCACTGCCCCTTTTGGGCGTGGGAAACCCGATCATCTATAGCGCATCGGATTACTTCAATCTGGCGCTGGCGATCGTCGCCGGCACTGTCGTCGGCACGATGTTCTTCATCGTCATACCGGTGGTGGATCCAGGACGACGCGCTCAGCGTCTGGTGGCGTTGTCGCTGCGTGATTTTCGCAGCTTGGCTGACGGGTCCTGGCATGCAGATCAGGCCGGTTGGACGGACCTGCTGACCCGACGCATCGAGGCGCTGCCGCCGCAGACCACGCTGGAGATCGCTGGCCGGCTCACCGCGCTGCTCGCGCTTGGGCAAGCGGCCCTCTATCTCAGGGCGGTGGTGCCCAGCGAGCCAAAGCGCCGGCTGCTGCTGCAGGCGCTTGACCACCTCGCGGCAGGGCGCCTCTCCCCCGCGCGGGAGGCGCTGGAACAGATCAATCCCGTCGGCGAGGCAGAACCGGTTCTCGCACCGGACCTGCCAACGTCACCATTCGTGCGTCTGCGTGCAGCTGTGGCGGTGATCGTGGATGCCACGGATGCCCATGCCGCGCTGCTGAGCGCACCCGCCAACAGCCATCGCCTGCCCCTGTCGTTCCTCCGGTAAGGAAGCCTGAACCGTGTACACCGAGATCAACATCCTGGGGGTCTACGTCGCTCCGTTCGCGGTGATGATGCTCGCGGCCTGGATCGCGACCTTCCCGCTGAACATGCTCGCCAATCGCTCCGGTCTCTCGCGCAAGGTCTGGCACGCCGGCCTGTTCAATCTCTGCATCTACATCATCGTCCTTTCCGTCATCGTCCTTGTTGTGGGAGCCCGTCCATGACCGCCATTCATCCGACTGAAGACCGCCCGTCCGCCCCGCACAGACTATTGCCTGTCGTCTTCACGCTCTGCGCGCTCGCTGCCGCAAGTGTCCTGGGCTGGTGGATGTGGCATGCCTACATGGAGACCCCATGGACACGCGACGGCACCGTCCGCGCCTATGTTGTCACCGTCACGCCGCAAGTGTCGGGGCGCATCGTCGAGCTCGCGGTCAAGGCCGACCAGATGGTGCATAAGGGCGACCTGCTGATGGTCATCGAGCAGGACGATTATCAGATCGCGCTCGCCAATGCCGAGGCGGCGGCGGCGCGGGCCAAGGCGGATCTCCAGAACAAGGAGGCCCAATCGCAACGGCGGGCCGAGCTGAATTCACTGGCTGTCTCCAAGGAAGAGCAGGAGAGCTTTGCAGCCACCGCGACCATGGCCGCAGCGGCCTACCAGGAGGCCCTCGCCGTGCGCGACAAGGCCAAGCTCGATCTCAGCCGCACGCGGATCGTGTCGCCGGTGAATGGCTACATCAGCAATCTGCTCGTCCAGCCGGGGGATTATGCGACGTCCGGGCAGCGCGCGCTTTCGATCGTGGACAGCGACAGCTTCTGGGTCGACGGCTATTTCGAAGAGACCGTGCTGAGCGGCGTGCATCTGGGCGATGCGGCGGAGGTCTCGCTGATGGCCTATCCCGACAAGCTTGCGGGCCGCATCGTCGGCATTGGCCGCGGCATTGCCATCTCCAACGCCCAGCCCGATGCCTCGGGGCTGGCGACGGTGAACCCGATTTTCACCTGGGTGCGCCTCGCGCAACGCGTTCCCGTGCGGGTCGTGCTGGATCATGTGCCGCCGGCGATCACGCTGGCCGCCGGCATGACCGCCACCGTCTCGGTCGTCGGCGATCGCCCGCCGCGCGACCCCGCCACGGCGCTCCCGCCCGAGCGGCCGGCGGCAGCGCCTCGTCCCGTCAGCGAACGATGAGGGGATGCGCCCGCCGCATACATTGGTTTAGATCCTTACATCTAAATATACCCAAGAATACATGAGTATAATTTTCCTTCGCGCCTCCAGATCCGATGCTCATCGCGTTGGCTGATGCGGGTTTTGCGCCCACCCCGAAAGCGGTCGGCCTCTCGTCTCGCCCAAGCACCGAACCTCGCTATGGAAGGAAATACGCATGTCCTCGTCTTCAGATCCCACCGAGCTCCTCGGCAGCCTTGCTCGCGAAACCGATAAGGCGGAGCGGGACACCTCCGCCAGCAACCCCGGCCCGCAGAATCTCGGCCTGGTGAAACTCAATCCCAACGCCGACGTGCCGCCCCCCACCGATCACGGCGTGGTCGAGCCGTTCTGGTATTCCTACGACCTCACCCATCGCCGGGTTCAGGAAGGCGGCTGGACGCACCAGGTCACGACGCGCGAGCTCCCGGTCTCCAAGGATATTGCCGGCGTCAACATGCGCCTGACCAAGGGCAGCTTCCGGGAGCTGCACTGGCACCTCGCCGATGAGTGGGCGATCATGTTGTCCGGCAAGGCGCGGGTGACGGTGTTCACGCCCGATGGCGCCATGTTCGTCGATGATGTCTCCGCCGGCGATTTGTGGCTGTTCCCGGCCGGCGCGCCCCACTCCATCCAGGCGCTGGGCGAGGATGGATGTGAATTCCTGCTCGTCTTCAACCAAGGCGACTTCTCCGAGGAGAGCACGCTCCTGCTGTCCGACTGGCTGAAGCATACCCCGCCGGAAATCCTTCAGCGCAATTTTGGCCTGAGCGCCGAGGCGATCGCGAAACTGCCGAAGGGCGAGCCGCTCTACATCTTCCCGAGCGATGAGCCGGAAAAGTCGCTGGAGCAGGAGATCGCCGAGGTCGCCCAGCATGCCGCCAAGCCGAAGATGTCCTACACCTTCAAGGCCAGCACGATGAAGCCGACGAAGGAGAGCGACGCCGGCAACGTGAAGATCATCGATTCGCGGAACTTCCCCGCCTCGCAGAAGATCGCCTCCGCCATTGTAACGGTGAAGCCAGGCTGCATGCGTGAGCTGCACTGGCACCCCAATGGCAGCGAATGGCAATACTGGATCAAGGGCAAGGGCCGCATGACGGTGTTCCCCGGCCAGGAAGCGGCCCGGACCATGGACTTCACCGCCAATGATGTCGGCTTCGTCTCCAACATGGCGGGGCATTATATCGAGAACACCGGCGACGAGGATCTCGTGTTCCTTGAGATGTTCGTGGCGGGCGAATTCCAGGAGATCTCGCTCAACCGGTGGCTGCGCGCTCTGCCCGAGCAAGCGGCGATGGCTCACACCAACCTGTCGCGCGCCGACCTCGAAAAGATCCCGACCGGAGATCACCCGCTGCTGCGATAGGCCCCCACGGCGCGGCCGGATCCCTTGTGGATCCGGCCGCGGACACACCCGCCATCCCGACGACATCAGCCGATCGCCCGCCGGCGTCAAAGCAAGGGAATTGTCATCGTGGGGGACGCATCGCAAGCGCGCGGGCCTGACCCTGTCGGCGTCTCCCACTCTGCCTCCCGGCAGGTGACCAGCGCCCCCCGCCCGTTCACCGCCGAGGCGCGCCAACGCCTGTTCGCGGCCTTCGCCGTGCCGAACTTCAAGCGGTTCGTCTCCGGTCAAGGTATCAGCCTGGTGGGCTCCTGGACGGAGACCGTGGCCCAGGCCGTTCTTGTGCTCCAGCTCACCAATTCAGCAAAAGCGGTCGGCTTTGTCACTGCCGCGCGCTATCTGCCCGTCATGCTGCTGACGCCCTATGCCGGCCTCATCGTCGACCGATCCGACAAGCGCCGCGTGCTGATCCTGACAGCCACCTGCCTCGCCATGGTTTCGCTGCTGCAGGGAGCCATGGTGCTCACGCAGACGATCACGCTTCCGGCGATGTTCCTGTTCGCCTTAGCCTTTGGCGTCCTGTCCGCGCTGGATAATCCGGCGCGGCAGGCGTTCATTCCGGAAATGGTCGGCACAGGCCTCATCCGCAACGCGGTCACCCTGAACAGCACATTCGTCAATGTCGGCCGGGCCGTCGGCCCCATTGTGGCGGCCGGGCTCATCGCCACCATCGGGATCAGCTGGTGCTTCCTGGTGAATGCGGGGAGCTTCCTGTGCGTGCTCTACGCGCTTGCCACGATGCGGGTCGCTGACCTTCATCCCGTTGCGCCCACGCAATCAGCCCGCGGACAGTTGCTGCAAGGCCTGCGCTACGCGCTGACGGTGCCCGAGATCATCGGGCCGATCGCCATGATGGCGCTGATCGGCACCTTCACCTATGAGTTCGAAGTCAGCCTTCCCCTGTTCGCCCATGTCACCCTTCATGGGGAAGCAACCACATATAGCTGGCTGATCGGCGCGTTCGGCGCAGGGTCCGTCCTCGGCGGCATCTACTGCGTGGTCCGGCCCGAAACCGGCCTGCCGCGGATGGTCCGCGCGGCCCTGATCTATGCCGCCGGCATGTCTGCCACCGCAATGACGTCGTCCACTGCCGTCGCGGTGCCGCTGCTGATCCTGGTGGGCTTTGCCAGCATCATGTTCATCACCACGGGCAACAGTACCCTCCAACTGGTCGCGGAACCCCGGTTCCGGGGGCGGGTCATGGCGCTGTGGTCGACCGCCTTTATCGGCTCGACGCCCATCGGCGCCACCATCATCGGCTACATCGACAGCGTCAATCCGAGGCTGGCCCTGATGACAGGCGCCGCCGCCTGCCTGGCCGCCGCCCTGGTCGGGACCTGGACGAACAGATGGCATAGGTAAGCTGCGATACCACCAGGCGGATGCGACATCGGCGGCGGTTGCCTGGTCGGCTCGGCAGGAGCGACCGTTCGTCGTGCCTATGGCCTTTGCAAGGAGCGTCTTTGCGAGGAAATGACGCCGCGATGAGTGCTTCACCAGCCATCGCGGCCGCGCCCTGACCCGAGTGTGGGGACGGCATGACATCGCGGCGTGCCTCGGCCGTCGATCACGGGGCCTTTGATGCCGACGGCCGCGGCTTTACGCCGGCGGCTCAGCCCAGGGATTGCCCCAGCCTCTGTCCATAAGCCACGATGGAGCGCCCCACCGGCATGCGGTCAGCCTCATAAGCGACGAGCGCAGCGTCGAGATCGGGGCCGTTGCGCAGGGCATTTCGCAGGGCGAAGGCATCTCCCGCCGCCTTGGCGACACCCATGGCCGTGTGTGGGCGCGCCACAAAGGCGGCGTCGCCCATGAGCGCGATCCGCCCCAACACCATCCGCGCAGGCACATAGTCGAAGATGGCATGAACGAAGGGGCGCGGCTCGGCTGCCACGGCGTCGGCGAATGAAGGTGGCAACAGACGTCCGGCGTCCGCCCGCAGGGCGGCGACATCGTCGGGCCGCACACGGCCCGGCGCGAGCGAGAACGGCAAGCGTTTGCCCTCGATATCGGTGAGCACCGCATCAAGCGCCTCGGGGGCATAGCGGCGGTACCAGACCCAGTTGTAGCGGCGACGCCCGGGAGCGGTCGCGCCATCCGGTCCGGCAACCAGATAACCCAGGATGTGCGATCCGGCCATCTCGTAGAAGGCGAAGCGTTCGAACAACTGGCCGGCGGCGGCCGCTGGCACCGCGCCCTCGGGGACCAGCCCGCGCCACGTTGCGTAGCCGACATAGTCCGGCACGGAGTGCGGCCCGGCGACAGCGGCCCGCACCGCCGAGCCAATGCCGTCGGCACCGACCACCAGATCTGCGCGCTCCTCCCCTCCGTCCGCATATCGCACGCGGGCACCGTGCGCCTCACGGACCACGCCGATGGCGCGCCGCCCGGTCTGGTAGCGGTCGTCAGGCAGCAGATCGCGGAAGGTGCGGAACAGCACGTCCCAGGACAACTGCATCTGCGGCGTCCGCTGCCGTTGGATGATATCCCCCTCGCGGTCAAGATAGATCCGCTCGTGGGCCACCACGCCGATCTGGGCCACATGCTCCACCCCCACCTCGCGCAGGATGGCAAACACCTCCTGCTGCGCGACCAGACCGGCACCACGCCCTTCCAGGCCTTTGACCGAGCGCTCGGTCACGGTGACGTCGAAGCCGGCCCGGTGCAGCAGCACGGCGGCGAACAGGCCGCCGATCGAACCGCCGACGATGAGGATGCGTGGGGTCATGGCCATCTCCTTGTGCGAGCTCAGACGATGAAGTCGATCACTCCGCCATCGACCCGCAGAGCGGCGCCTGTGGTGGCGGAGGCGAGCGGCGAGGCAAGATAGACCGCCATGTTGGCCACCTCCTCGACCGTGGCCAGCCGTCCAATGATCGAGGATGGTCGATGGGCCTTCACGAATTCGGCGCCGGCCTGTTCCACCGTCTTCCCGGCGGACACCTCGGCCTTCAGCATCACGGCGACGCCTTCCGACAGCGTCGGCCCCGGCAGGATGGAGTTCACGGTCACGCCCGTCCCGGCCATGCGCTTGGCCAGGCCCCGGGCGAGGGAGACATCCGCGGTCTTGCTGACCCCGTAATGGATCATCTCGACGGGAATGTTGAAGGCGGATTCCGAGCCGAGGAACAGCATGCGGCCCCAGCCCTGCTGCGCCATTCCCGGCAGATAGGCGCGGGCGAGGCGCACGCCGGACATGACGTTGACCTCCCAGTGCAGATCCCAGACCGCGTCCTCGGTGTCGAAGAAATCGGACGGCTGGAAGATGCCGAGATTGTTGACGACGATGTCGAACGCAGGTTCTGCGGCGACGAGCGCCCTGGCGCCGTCCGCCGAGCCGAGGTCGATCGCAACACCGCGTGCCGTCCCACCGAGGCGGGCCAGGGCCGCATCGACCTTCGCTGCGGTGCGACCATTGATGACGACGGACGCCCCCGCCTGCTGGAGGCCCGTGGCGATTGCAAAGCCTATGCCTTCAGTGGACCCTGTGACGAGCGCGGTTCTTCCGGAAAGATCGATCTGCATTGCCTGCTCCTGAACCGTTGCCTGTGGTGCGAAGGAGACCTCCCCTTCGCAGCCCTCTTCATCGATGGCTCATTATTGCTTCGAGTGAGCGTTCCGCCGGGTGACACCTGATGCGGATGCCCCTCGTCTCCCGGTCGCACATCTCTGTCGCTGCGGCGGGGCGAAATGCCAAAGCGCTGCGATCTCATTGGGTTCCGTAAGCGTCCAGGTGCCGCGTCTTGCCGCGGAACACCCAATAAGCGTGGGCCTGATAGGCCAGAACCATGGGCAGCACCAAGACCACGCCGAAGACGGCGAAGCCCAGGGTCTGTGGATCGCTGGCGCCATCCCACAGTGTCACCTGCCACGGTACCACATAGGGCCACAGGCTGATCACCAGGCCGGAGAAGCCCAGCAGGAACAGGGCGATGGCCAGCAGGAACGGGCCCACCTCCCATTCGCTCCACAGGCTCTTCCAGAGGCCGGCGGCGACGCCGAGCGTGAGCAGGGGGATGGGTGCCAGATACAGGAGATGCCATCCCTCGAACCACCGCCGCGCCACTTCCGGCTCGGTCAATGCGGTCCAGCCGCTGACAAGCACCATCATGCCCATGGTCAGGATCAGCGCCGCGTGGGCGATCTCCCGCGCGAACACCTGTGTGGCGCCGTCGGTCTTCCAGATCAGCCAGCCGGCGCCGAGCAAGGCATAGCCACCCACGAGGCCCGCACCGCACAACACCCCGAGGAACGTCAGGCAGCTGAACGCACCGCCTGCATACATGCCGTCCTGCATGGGGATGCCACCGATCAGCCCGCCCAGAATGAGGCCCTGGCAAAACACCGCCAGCGCAGATCCACCGGCAAAGACCACATCCCAGACCACGCGGAAGCGCACGGTCTGCAGCCGGAACGCGAAGGCGATGCCCCGCCCGATCAAGGCGAACAGCATGAACACCACCGGCAGGTACAAAGCCGGCAGCAGCACATAATACGCGGCGGGAAAGGCCGCGAGCAGCAGGGTGCCGCCCATCACCAGCCAAGTCTCGTTGCCATCCCACACCGGCTCGACGCTGGCCATCATCATGTCGCGGTCGGCATCGCGCGGGGCGAACAGGAACAGGATCCCGACGCCCAGATCAAACCCATCGGCGAGGACATAGATCACCACCGCGCCGGCAGCGACGAGTGCAAACAACAGGGGCAGGTCCATGGCGCTACTCCCCCGGAGCCGGCTGAAAGCCGGACTGCGGTGTCTGAAGGGACGGATTGGTGGCGAGGCCCACCGCGGAGCGATCCGGGCCGGGGCGCGCTCTCCACGCCTCGTGCGCCGGTTCGCCCTCTGGCCCCTTGAGCACCGTGCGGGCCCCGAACCAGAAGAAGGTGAGAAGCAGGACATTGTAGATGAGGAAGAAGGCAATGAGGGTCGCACTCACCGCACCGGCCGAAACCGGCGCCACCGCGTCCGCGGTGCGCATGAGGCCATAGACCACGAACGGCTGCCGCCCGGCCTCGGTCACCGTCCAGCCGGCGATCACCGCCACGAAGCCCAGCGGGGTGACGGCCATCGCCACCGTCTGGAACCACCGCGTTTCATAGAGCCGCCCCCGCAAGCGCAGCACCAGCCCGGTGATCGCGGTGGCCAGCAGCGCGATGCCGATGCCCGCCATGATCCGGAAGGCGAAGAACACGATGGGCACGTACGGCCGATCCGACGCCGGCACCGCCTTGAGGCCCTGGACCTCCCCATCCCAGGAATGGGTCAGGTAAAGGCTTGCCAGATGCGGCACCTCGACAGCAAAGCGGTTCCGCGCCTCGTCCATGTCGGGCCATGCGAACAGCACGGCCGGCACGCCTTTTCCGGTGTCCCACAACCCCTCCATCGCAGCGAGCTTGGTGGGCTGGTATTCGAGCGTGTTGCGGCCGTGCATATCGCCGATCATGATCTGGGCCGGCGCCAGCACCAGCGCGGCCCACATGGCCATGGAAAACGCCGTGCGCGCGGTGCGCAGGTGGCGGCGCTGCCACAGGTGGAAAGCGGAGACGCCGGCGACGACGAACGCCCCGGTAAGGAAGCTCGCACACACCATGTGCATCAGCCGGTAGGGGAAGGACGGCGTGAAGATCACCTGCCACCAGTCGGTGACATGGAAGATGCCTTGGGCATCGGCCACCGCGCCCGCCGGCGTCTGCATCCACGAATTGGTGGCGATGATCCATGTGGCGCTGAACAAGGTGCCAAGCGCGACCATGCAGCAGGCGAAGAAATGCACGCCGCGGCTGACCCGGCCCTCGCCGAACAGCATGATGCCGATGAAGCCCGCCTCCAGGAAGAAGGCGGTCAAGACTTCATACATGAACAGCGGGCCGATGACGTTGCTGACCGCGCGGGAATAGCCCGCCCAGTTGGTGCCGATCTCGTAGCTCAGCACCACGCCGGTGATGACGCCCATGCCGAAGCCCATGGCGAAGATGCGGCTCCAGAACCGCATCAGGTCGCGATAGACGGTGCGCTGGGTGCGCCACCACAGGCCGCTGAGGCAGGCGACGTAGCAGGCGATGCCGATGCTGAAGGTCGGCCACAGGATATGAAAGCCGATGGTGAAGGCGAATTGAATGCGGGAGAGCAGCAGCGCGTCCATGGTCAGATTCTCCCTGCAGGCAGGGCGGCGGCCGCGCCCCGGGATTTCATCAGCCGCACCGGCACCGACTTCGAGGAGGGGGTGAAACTGAGCGGGTCATGCGCATAGAGCGGCACCAGCGGATTGGTCTCCGGGTAATAGGCCCCGCAGCACCCATCTGGCAGGTTGTATTCCACCAGTTTCAGCCCCGGCACCACGCGCTCGACCCCATCGGTGGAGTCGGTGACGAGGTCGACCCGCTCGCCGGCAATGAGGCCACGGCGCGCCAGTTCGCGCGCATTGAGGAACACCACGTCCCGCTGCCCGAACACGCCGCGATAGCGGTCGCTGCGGGAATAGAGCGTGGTGTTGTACTGGTCATGGCTCCGCATGGTGGTGAGCCACAGCACCTGCGGATCGAGGTCGGTGGGGTCTTCGTCGAACCCGCGCATCACCAGGAAGTTGGCGCGGCCGGACGAGGTCGCCCAGATGCGCTCGCGGGCCGGCGAGGCCAGGTGGAAGCCGCCCGGCTGGCGGATCCGGGCGTTATAGGCCTGAAAGATCGGGAACACGTCCTCGATCGCCTCGCGGATCAGATCGTAATTGGCGACCATGTCCTCCCAGGGCACCTTGGACGCCGCCCCCAGAGTCGCGCGCGCCAGGCCGGCGACGATGGCCGGCTCGCTGAGCAGGTGCTCAGATGCCGGGGTATTGCGCCCGGCAGATGCGTGAACCATGGACATGCTGTCCTCCACGGTGATGGATTGCGGCCCTCCCGCCTGCACATCCACCTCCGAGCGCGACAGGCAGGGCAGGATCAAGGCCGCGCGCCCGTGCACCAGATGGCTGCGGTTGAGCTTGGTGGAGACGTGAACGGTGAGATCGAGCTGGCGCATGGCCGCCTGGGTCTGCTGCCAATCCGGAATGGCGGCGGCGAAATTCCCGCCCATGGCGAAGAACACCTTCACCTCGCCCCGGAGCATGGCTTCCAGCGCCTGCACCACATTGTGGCCGGGGGCCTGCGGTGGCTTGAACCCGAAGCGCTTTTCCAGGCGGGCGAGGAAGTCGGCGCCGGGCACCTCGGTGATGCCCACCGTGCGGTCGCCCTGCACGTTGGAATGCCCGCGCACCGGGCAGATGCCGGCGCCGGGGCGGCCCAGATTGCCGCGCAACAGCGCCAGATTGGCGATCTGCTGCACCGTCTCGGCACCGCGGCGATGCTGGGTGATGCCCATGCCATAGACAAGAACCACCCGCTCCGCCTGCATGTAGACCTGGGCGGCAGCGCGGATCTCCGGCTCGCTCAGGCCGGACTTGCGCACGATGTCGCTCCACGCGGTGGCGCGCAGATCGGCGAGGAGGGGTTCGATCCCAGCGGTATGCCCGTGGATGAAATCCCAGTCGAGCACACGCTGGGCATCCTCCGCGGCCGTTTTGTCGTCAGCCTCCACCAGAACCTTCATCATCCCCTTGATGAGCGCGGCATCACCGCCGACACGGACCTGATAGAGCGCCGAACTGATGGGCGTCGACGTCATCGTCGCCATCTCGATGGGATTTTGGGGCGCCTGGAAGCGTTCCAGCGCCCGTTCGCGGAAAGGGTTGAAGGAGATGATCGCCGCCCCGCGCCGGGACGCATCCCGCAGGCTCGACATCATGCGCGGGCTGTTGGTGCCGGGGTTCTGGCCGAAGATGAAGATCGCGTCCGTCAGGTCGAAATCCTCCAGCAGACAGGTTCCCTTGCCGACGCCGATGGACATGGGCAGGCCGACGCTGGTGGCCTCGTGGCACATGTTGGAGCAGTCGGGGAAATTGTTGGTGCCGAACTCGCGCACGAACAGCTGATAGAGAAAGGCGGCTTCGTTCGAGGTCCGGCCCGATGTGTAGAAATCGGCCATATTCCTGTCCGGCAACGCCCGCAGGTGGGCGGCGATGCGTGTGAACGCCTCATCCCAACTGACCGGCAGGTAGCAGTCCGAGGCCGCGTCATAGGCCATGGGGTGGGTCAGGCGGCCCTGCATTTCCAGCTCGTAATCGCCCCAACGCGCCAGTTCGCTCACCGTGTGTGCCGCGAAGAACTCCGGCGTGCAGCGCATCTTCGTGGCTTCCCACGCCATCGCCTTGGCGCCGTTTTCACAGAATTCGAACGCCGAGGTGTGCTTGGGATCAGGCCAGGCGCAACCGGGGCAGTCGAAGCCTTCGGGCTGGTTCATGCGCAGCAGCGTCTCGGCGCCGCTCACCATCACGCTCTGTTCGGCGAGGGCTTTTCCGGTGGCTAACAGGGCGCCCCAGCCGCCGGCGGCGGCATGGTAAGGGCGAATGCTCTTGACGATGGTCATGGCCGGCTCCGGTGCAGATTTCGGGCAAGATGCGAGGGGGAGGCTGGATGTTCCGGCGGCGTGCGGGCGCAGGCCTGGTGCCGTCAGGTGCAGACCTCGAGGTCGTGCGCGCAGCGCCAGCGGTGTGGGGTCTGCCCGGTGAAGCGCTTGAAGACGGTGGTGAAGTGCGCCTGGGTCTGGAAGCCGACACTCAGCGCCACATCCACCAGCGATGCGCCGGGGACCGCAAGTAATTCCTGCGCACGGGCGATGCGGCGGCGCAGCAGATATTCATGCGGGCGCACCCCCGTAGCCACCCGGAACTGCGCGGCAAAATGCATGCGCGTGAGCCCGGCCGCCTCAGCCAAATCAGCCAGCGTGATCGTTTCGGCCAGATGGGCATCGACGAATTCCGTCACCCGCTTCAGCCGCCACTTCGGCAATGCGCTCTTCACGCGCCGCGGCGCATGGTCTTCGGCCTCGGCCAATAGCGTGGCGATGCGGCTGACGATCGCCAGGCCAACCGCGTTTGCGCACGTCGCGCCAAGCTCGGCTTCCGCATCTTGTCCCACGGTCAGGGTGCGCAGCAGGCGCTCCAGCCCGGCATCCTTTTGCAGCCGCGGGTCGCAGACCCCTGCCCGGTCTGCGCTCTCGCCGACTGGCGCGGCTCCGAACAGAGCCGATGTGGCGCCCCGCAGCCACAGCTGAAGCGTTGGCCGCGTCATGGGGTCCTGCCGCGTCAGCCTGCACCGCGTCACTTCGAGCGGGGCCTGAAGCTCCTCCCGGCCGTCCTGGACCGCCGGAAGACCCGTGAGCACCAGGGAGAGGCTGGTGAATTCGAAACGGACCGTGTGAGAATGGAAGACGAATGCGGTTGCGGGTCTTCGATCCGGCATCGCTCCGGCTTCGGCAGGGGCTTCAAGGTCCCGCGCGGCGACGCCGGCAAACGCAACGCTGGGCTTGGCCGCGGCCCGGGGAAACAGCCGGGCCACCGGATGGCCCTGTGTCTGGGGTGGGGGAAGATCGGTCAGCATTGCGGGGCTCCGTCCTTAATCTCGTTCGGATCAAGAATGTTGCCTTGGTCGCCAGACATCTATCCAACATAAGGCCATTTGGACCGCGCTTACGGCTACTCTGCTCATACCTAGGTATAATCGAAGCATTGACATGAAGAGCGCCGTGAATTGTGTTACCGTACAAGCGCAGTGGCGTTGATGTTCACACACAACTCTTCCGCCGCGCTGCAACGAGAGATGAGGTGAGGGAAAGATGGCCATAGCTGCGATGCGGATGCCCTGCGCTTGCCGCACGGACTTCACCCACCGAAACCAAGGCGCCGCCGTCGCAGCTGGGGCGCGCCATTGGAGGCTGCTCCCCGTCTGGCCGCGGAACAGCGCGCTCTTTTGCCATAAGCATCCCGCGCGGGAGCCTGAGCGGGCGGCTGTGGCGCGCATGTCGGCTCACAGGGGCGCGCAACGGCCGCAAGGAAGCGCGACGGCCATATCCAGGCGGTGAACAACCGGGTGTTTGATCTGGCGCGGATGGCGGCCGGGATGAGACCCTCGCCGCTCATGCGCGAAAGCGAGGGGGCGCAGGAAGCCGCGCTTGCTGAGCCGCGTTCGCCTGCGCAGGGCCGAAGGATCGGCATTGGCTACCGGCCAAAATACCGCCGGTGGCCGGTCGCCAGAAACGG